>DATJAP010000007.1:0-14068 GCA_035516155.1 Nitrospirota bacterium | reverse complement strand
AGGAGTAAACTACGCCAAACCAATGCCGTCAAATCAGCTTCATCCCGTCCCGCCCACCAGCGGGTACCCTGAAGAACACAGCGCTTACGCAAACCGTTAGGCCCTAGAAGTATAAAGAGGAGAACACGATGAGCAACGAACAGGTGGCACCTGAAACGAAAGGTGTTACGGTGAAGTTACTTGCAATGGTTGACCTTGGCCCTGAGATCGAAGGCATGGCAGGGCGCCAGTTTCGAATGCGTATGGTGACCATCGAGCCTGGAGGCGTCTTCGGCCCGATTCACGACCATAAAGACAGACCAGGCATAGTCTACATATTGCAAGGAACGATCACTGACCATCGGAATGGAGTCGCTACGGACTATGGGCCGGGAGTGGGCTGGCCCGAGGATAGGAACACCACACACTGGCTTGAGAACAGAGGAACGATTCCGGCGGTGGAGATCTCGGTCGATATAGTCAGGCAAGAGTAAGCTCAGATCCGTCATCGAACACGGTCGGGCCTAACAGGCGGCTCAACCGGACACGCTTCTGTCGGCTTCGCCTCCTTTCGCGCGCCGGTTAGCCACAACGTTCATGTGCAAACTTTAACCGGAACTGTTGTCCGGCCTACCCTCAAAATACTCAACCTAGCTGATTGACACAGCCCCCGATCAGGCATATAGTCATTGCAGAAAATTCGATTTCTGCAAATGGCATTTCTATTGCTAAACTAGTAAACAACGAAAATTCGGCGTTTCTCAGGGCTAGCCAATAACGGATTTGCAGAAATTACGTACGGTTTCGTCCCATCAAATACTTGTTAGCCCACTTCAGGAGAGATAATGCGACCCCTTCGGTATTCCATCAACATCACATTGGACGGGTGCTGCGATCATCGTGCAATTCTCGCGGACGAAGAGTTACATCGTCACGCGGTCGAGAACCTCGCCCGAGCCGATGCCCTCCTCTTTGGCCGGGTGACTTACGAAATGATGGAGGCAGCGTGGCGGGCGCCGGCGCAGACAAGAGCGAGGCCTGATTGGATGGAACCCTTCGCCCGGACGATCGACGCGGCGAAGAAGTACGTCGTGTCGAGCACTCTAGGGCGGGTCGATTGGAACGCTGAACTCGTGCGCGGGGATTTGGGGAAGGCCGTTCAGCAGCTCAAGCGGGAGCCGGGTAAGGGACTGTTCGTGGCAGGCGTGAAGCTCCCGCTGGCGCTGACGGAGTTGGGATTGATCGATGAGTACGAGTTCGTGGTGCATCCCAAGCTGGCGGGCCATGGACCAACGTTGTTCGCAGGATTATCGAAGCATGTCGACTTGAAACTCGTGAGCCGGCTGGAGTTCGGCTCGGGGGCGGTGGTGCTGCGGTATGAGCCGAAAAGGTAGTCATCGTGACTGAAGCTTTCTCAGGTCGCCTTTCCGCAAGATGGCTTCTCACCAATCCAACCACGTCCAAACCTCGCGACTCAGTCCCAACGGGAGTCCGACCTGCGGCTCGACGGCGATGCGCCATAGGGCGGCGCGTCAGGCACGCGTTCACAACGTCTACCGGAAGTTGATAATATTTTATAATCGTTGTTTGTGATGTTGTAGGTGTAGCCAATGACGATACGAATGCTAAAAAGTAATAATATTCTCGAGAAATGTTGATTGTTAACAAGAATTTAAACTCGCGACTTTCAGGAAATAATCGATATTTTTTAAAGTCAATATTTTTGAAGGTTTGTAGGTGTAGAAGATGATGATACGAATGATAAAGAATTACGATTTCCACTTGAAAGATTGATCGTTTACAAGAATGGAAGCTCGTGAGTTACAGGAAAGATCCGACCCGAACTTCAACTACAAATCTGAACGCGCGGCAATCGAAAAGAGTGCGAATTACTAAATGAAATGTTGGCATTGCAATTCGTCGAAACCATATTAAAATTTCCCGTTACATCGCTAATCTTCATATTCGTTCGAGCTGCATCTTTCGACCTGAAGTTTCGCATCCCCCTATATGAGAAAGCACAAAAACTTGCTCTTTTTGAGATTATAGTATATATTATAAATATATACTATAAGAGGTGGTGCAATATGAAAACAGCCAAACTTTTTAAAAACGGCCAAAGCCAAGCTGTTCGTTTGCCTAAGGAATTCCGGTTCGAGGATGACCACGTGTTCGTTAAGAAATCCGGAAATGCCGTAGTACTCCTTCCGGCCAAGAATTCCTGGGACGTCCTGGTACACAGCCTAAATAAGTTTTCCAACGACTTTATGGCTGAGAGGAAGCAGCCGGCCATCCAAAAGCGGGAGGCCTTTTGATGAAGTATTTGCTCGATACGAATATTTGCATTTATCTCATCAAGCAGAAACCGCTCAAACTACTAAAGCATTTCAAGTCCCATAAAGTTGGCGACATCGGTATTTCCTCTATAACCCTCGCGGAGCTTTGTTACGGCGTATCGAAAAGCCAGCATGTAGAGAAAAATCGTCAGGCTTTAGATGAGTTTATCCTTCCTCTCGAGATTGAAGACTTCGATGAAAAGGCAGCTGCCGAATATGGGACTATCAGGGCGGACCTGGAAAAAGCAGGAAAACCTATTGGGTCTATGGATATGTTGATCGGTGCTCATGCTTTTGCTCTCGGTGTTACGCTTGTCACCAATAATGTGAAAGAGTTTAAGCAGATAAAAGGCCTAAAAGTCATTGATTGGAGCTCATGATGTTTGGTGAACCCTTCTTCTGTACTGAGCAAGACTTGCCTCTAGCAGTTCCTGCGTGCTTAAACTACAAATCTGAGCGCGCGGCAATTGAAAAGAGTGCGCATTTTCAGATGAAAGCCGCATAATGGCAATAACGGTATCATGCTTTATAGCTTCATGTAATCCGCAACAGTTGCATCCTCTTGAGATTCAATGTTTCATTCGAAATAGGGGTGTGGAAAGAGAATGATAACGAAGAGCCCTGAGCACAAAGTAAATTGCTCAGGGCTCTTTTAGTTTCACTATGAATAGTTTAGTCATGCAGCTTTCTTTTTGATTTCCTTCGCGTGTTCTCCGGCACGCCTCAGTTCGTCTTTGAACTGCTCATAGTCGACCTGCATGCCGTTTAGATATGCACTCCAGCCAGCGCTTGACTTGGCATAATGTACGGCTTCCTCGATTTCCTTATCGGTGGCGCCAAACAACCTTGCCATTTCAGTATGGTAGAGCGTACAGTAACGGCATTTGGAAACGGCCGAAAGCCCCAAGCCAATAAGCTCACGGTATTTGTTCGGAATGGCGCCTTCTTCGAACTGTATTTTCTTAAACAGTTCCCATTCATGTTCAATCGTTGAGTCCGGTATAGTTTTGAGGAAACTTGGGACTAGCCCGAACATTTCTTTCATCTCTTTATATATTTGATCTCTGTTTTTCATTGCATTTTAAGGGATTACCCCTCTCCTTTCTCCTCCGTTCCATTCCGCTATTTCAAATATTGTTTGTGACTTCAAACAGCGTGGGATGGAATCGTATGGCACATTCCTTTTTCTCCCGAACACTACTTATTATTAAATTTATCAAAACATTCTTTTGCCGTCAATGCGCCTAAAGTATGGAAGAGCGGTGTCATATCCTATACAAAATTATTCCAGAATATGTTAATTGTTAATAAAGGCCGATCAGAATCACTTAAGAACAGACTAATAAAATTTATCAATCCACCCTAAGTTGTTATCGAGACGCATGCACTGTGTTCTCAGCAGACAAGAATATTCCTTGGATAAAAAGGTTATTTGACTACTCGCTTCGAGATGGCCGCGAAAACAAATATACGTCCTGTACTGCAAGGCTTGCCTCTAGAAGCTCCTACGTATTCTAACTACAAACCTGCAAGCGTGGCAACCACATAACGTGCGAATTTCTAAAAGAAATGTTGAAACGCGATTCTTCGAAACCATATAAAATGTTCCTCTGAAACAGCGTTAGTTTTCATTCTTGGTAACTCATCAATTAACACGAAATCATTACCGAATCCCCCCAAAATATTTCACCGGGAAAGTTGACTAATTTCCATATCGGTGATTTTATTTAAATGGCTCCCGATCAAGCTAAACGCTTTGTAAAACGGGGATGGAAAGCAACGGGTCTCGAACGCTTTCCACTACCAGCAGATCACCGGCGACAGCGGCTCTGGGGCGATCCTCGGTGATTTCAAAGGCTGTACGGAGGGCATCGGCCCGGTGGTGTCCTGTGCGATGAAAGTCGGGTAGAAAGACCTCGTGGCCGAAATCAAATGGCTTCCGGAAATGCACGTGGAACATGCCTGAAAGGCGACTACATGTGTTTCAAGGTGGCGATAATATTATAGTCATGAACAAGGTGACAAAGGTAGACGGCTCGGACTTCGAACAGTCTGACGAGGGCATAATGATTTATGGTAACGAGGGTACACTCCGGGCTGAACAGCCGATGTATTTCGAGTTTATGTTTGCACTCGATCTCGTGAAAGCGCGTCGCTCCACAGCATCATAACAGAAAGGAGAAAAATCATGGAACAATATAACTCGTTTGTATTAGTCCGTTTTCAGATCATCGTTCTGCTTGCGTCGCTTAGCCTATGGGGTTGTGGGCCCTTGCATATCACCCCTACAGAGATCCAGGTGGACAGTCCAAAAGACAGGCTGCTGGAAGGTGTTTCGATTGCCCTTAAGAACGCCGAGACAGACTCTGCCGAGTACAATATGATATTTATGCAAAATCGTAACGACACCAGCGTAAGAACGAATAAACGTCAGTGTATCGACATGATTGTGAAAGGACTGAATAAGGGCCTGGATGACAGGGGTGCGCGCATCACGGAAGAATCGTCGTTCGTTGTGTCTATGGCCATGCAGGAGATAGCCTACGAAAATATCGTCGGTGTATGGAAATGTTATAGTACAGTGAATGTTGCTGTAGGCTCAACATGGAAGAGGAAGTATCAGGGCCAGGGCGCGGCTTCAAGCTGGGGTGTTGGACCAGTTAAGACGTTTACATCAGCGCTGAACCGCAGCTTTTCAGATGTGGTCACCCTCATACTGACGGGCGAGGAGTTTCTATCAGTTCTGAAAGCGGGGGAGAGACAGTAGGGGAATTGGGGGCGTTTCTATTAATTACACAACCCATGCCGGCTGACGTATGGGTTCAGACTTGGAGGGGATAATAGACAACGATCACTTTTCGCGCCGCAGAAGGCGGCAGGCAAGCTTTAGCGTCTCTAAAAAATAGTGTAAGCTTCATCTTATATTCTTCGATCTTGTCATAATAGTGATAGTCCGTGTTTGCAGGTGAAGTCGAGCTTCATATAATATTACCGAAGGTGTAGAATTCATATTGCATCATTGCATTTTGTGATTAAAGTTTCCGTCAGCAAACTCTTTCTGATAGTCTCAGCGGCCAGGTTTATGGACCCTTTAACTTTATCATGTACTAGTGCTCATCTCTTTCTTCATGAAACCCGTGCCACACACATGAGAAAACGATATACGTGTTTGATGCCGCAATATTATTTGAGGAAAAAACTATCATGAAAAGGATCCTAATTATCCCGATTGGAGAGGTGGATCCGAACACACTAAGTTTTCTGGCTCGCCGTCTTCAGGACGCCTACCGATTCGAGAGTGTCGTTGGAGAACGGGCGGCGGTCCCGGAAAAGACCTATAATGCGCGAAGAAGACAGCACAACTCCACACGAATATTGAAAACGCTGGAACGTGTCAAACGCGGGACGGACGAACTAGTCCTCGGCGTGATCGACGAAGATCTCTACGTCCCGGAGCTTAACTTCATATTTGGTGAAGCGGATGTGCTGGCCCAAGTCGCGGTTATCGGCCTTGCGCGGTTGCGGCAGGAGTACTACGGTCTCGATCCGGACCAAGGGCTTTTTCTGCTACGGGCCGCGAAAGAAGCAATCCATGAGCTGGGCCACACCTGCGGTCTCGGCCATTGCCCTGATCGGAAGTGCATCATGCATTTCTCGAACAGCCTTCCGGATACGGACGTCAAGGAAACGGCATTCTGCCAAGCCTGCAGGAACAAGCTGGAAGCGGGGAGAGCTTGAGCGTGTTGTAATCGCCAAGGTTAATCTCACATAAAGCCACAAACCGCACTTCCGTCACCCAAGGCGAAATGAAGGGTCAGCCAACGCTCTGAAAAAGCGGGATTCTTCGTTGCGCTCAGGAGGACAAACTGGGCTACAGGCATATGTCTCGAGTATCATTAATAAAAGGCGATGACAGGAGAACAATTGCGAAGAGGTCCCTCGATCTCATCGCCGATGACATTAAAAGGGGAATAGGATCCAGACAACCCGTGATCAAACCCAATTTCGTTTCCTCGACAATCCAACTCGCATCGAGTCATGTGGACCAGATGCGAGGCATTCTTGATTTTCTTTCGAGCATTTACCGGGGCAAAATCATCATTGCGGAGGCTGCGTGCTACGATACGAAGGAGGCATTTAAGAACTTCGGGTATATGCAACTTCTTAAGGAGTACAATGTTGAGCTTATCGATTTGAACAATGGCCCGTATGAGATATATTCGATTATCGACCGGCATAATGAGAAAATTGCCGTGAAGCTTTCTCGTCCATTGCTGGACAAGGGGAACTACATCATCTCAGCCGCCAAATTGAAGACGCACGATTCCGTGGTGGTAACCTTGTCTGTCAAAAATATGGCTGTCGGGTGCATCTTGGGAAAAGACAAAAAGGCCGTGCATCAGGGAGTCAGACAAACGAACCTCATTATTGCCGGGCTTGCGGGGCACCTGCGGATGGATCTGGCGGTGATCGACGGCTTTGAAGGCATGGAAGGGGACGGGCCAACAAGCGGCAATCCGGTTCACCCGGGACTGGGCATCGCAAGCATTGACGCACTCTCAGCGGACCGGGTCGCCTGTGAGGTCATGGGCGTTCATTTTCACGATGTTGGATACCTGCATTACTGCGCGGAACAGGGCATGGGTGAAGCTGATCTGAACAGGATAGAGGTCCTGGGAGAGCGGCTCGGTGACTGCGTGAGGCCGTTCAAGCTCCACCAATCGGTGGACGAACAGTACACATGGAAACATGAAACGTAAACATCCAGCGTGGGGGAATATTTCGTGCGCGGCGACAACACAATTAAAATCGGATGTTGCGGGTGGGCGGAGGGGCAGAAAAACTATTATCGGGAATTTGACATCGTCGAGGTCCAGGAGACGTTCTACCAGCCGGGAAGGATCGGGAAGTATGAGACGTGGAGACGTGCGGCCCCGCTTGAATTTGAGTTCGCGGTGAAGGCATGGCAGCTGATCACCCATGAACCGACCAGCCCCACGTATCGAAAACTGAAGCCCGCGATTCCTCGAGCAAAAAAGAACTGTTACGGCTCTTTCCGCCCGACCCACGAGGTCTTCGCTGCATGGGATATCACGGATATGATCGCCCAGGCGCTCGATGCGAGAATGGTTCTCTTCCAAAGTCCGTCGAGCTTCGCGCCCTTGCCGGAGAACAAACGAAATCTCAGAACATTCTTCAAGACGATCGACCGCCGGGGCTACGTGCTCTGCTGGGAACCTCGCGGGGATTGGCAGGACAAGGATATCAAGCGAATCTGCGGCGATCTAGACCTCGTCCACTGCGTTGACCCCTTCAAGTCAAGGCCGATGCACGGCAGTGTCTACTACTTCCGGCTCCACGGAAGACCGGGATACAACCTCCGCTATCGCTACAGGAAGCAAGACCTGCAGGAGCTCATCGGCATGATCGGCCGGAAGCAGGCTTACGTCCTTTTCAACAATCTGAGCATGCTCCATGATGCGAAGCTGTTCCAGCGTTTGGTCGGGTCGAATGACCACGGTCATCGCAGCCAGGAATATATTCATTACCGGCCTGCCGGGCGGCGGCAAGACCACGCTCATCAAGGAGCTCGCTCATGAGCCTCGGGAGTTCGGTCCCGTCGGGTTCTTCACCGAGGAGATTCGGGAGCATGGCTCACGCAAAGGCTTCAAGCTCACGACTCATGATGAAACAGAGACCGGAGTGCTTGCTCCTGTGGACATCAGGGGGCCGTACCCGGTGGGAAAATATATCGTCAATCTTGGAGGGTTTGAACAATTTCTTGAGTTCCTTCGCCTGCCCGGTCCTTCAGCGCGGCTCATTATCTTCGACGAGATAGGCAACAGGGAATGCCTCTCGGGAAAATTCCGCGGCCGCGTTTTGTCACTTCTCGACACGCCTGTCCCGGTCAGTGCGACCATTGCCCTGAAAGGGCATCGATCATCCTCGTCAGCGGCATGTGCTATCATTGAACCGAAGGCCGGTCCCGGCAGCCAGGGACTGTTTATTCCAGTGTAGCGCGGTCCACACGCGGGAGACCATCGACATGGAGCTGAAGCGCCAGTTGGGGCTCATGACGGGCATCCTGGTCGTCGTCGCCGATATGATCGGCACCGGCATATTCATAACCACAGGCAACATCCTGGGGATGACGCAGAATGCATTGGTTGTGCTCGTTCTCTGGGGCATCGGCGGCGTCGTTTCGCTGGCCGGTGCACTCTGTTATGCCGAACTCGCGGCACTGTGGCCGGACGTGGGCGGCGAGTACGTGTATTTAAGAAATACCTACGGCCTGCTTCCGGCGTTTCTGACCGGATGGGTTTCGCTGGCCGTAGGTTTCTCCGCTCCTGTGGCGACGAGTTCACTGCTCCTCATCCAGTATGTCGACAAGTTCCTCCATGCATGCCCGGGAGGCAATTCTCTCGCTGCCATCATGGAACGCCTCTGGATCCAGAAGTCCCTCGCGGCGGGACTGATCGTCTTTTTCGGGATCATGCACATGATCGGCGTAAAAAAGGGCAGCTCTCTCCAGAATGTTCTGACCCTATGCAAGATCGCGCTGGTGGTGCTCCTGATCGTCTTCGGACTTTCTTCGGCTGACTGGAGCAGGACGGACCGCCTTTTTGCACACTATGCCCCTCTGCCGGGTTTGAGTTCTTTCAGCATTCCGAAAACAGGCCTGGCCCTGCTTATCATCATGTACGCCTATTTGGGATGGAACACCACCTCGTACCTGGCCGGGGAAATGCGGGCTCCGGAGCGCAATCTGCCGCGGGCGCTCATTTCGGGCACGCTCGTTACGGCGGTCCTCTATATGCTGCTGAACATCGTGTTCCTGATCTCGGCCGACGGGAGCGATCTCATGGGAAAAAACGAGGTCGGCGCACTGGCCGCTGCCCACCTTTTCGGCCCGGGCATCAGCGCCGCCTTCACGCTCGGCATTGCGGCCGTCCTGCTCTCCGCAATCTCGGTCGAGATGATGGTGGGCCCCCGGATCTATTACGCCATGGCAAAGGACGGCATGATCTTCCATGCGCTTTCCAGGGTGCACCCCCGTTTTGGAACTCCCTTTGTCTCGATTCTCGTTCAGATGCTTCTTGCCCTGTTCTATGTATTCACCGGCAGCGCAATGACGCTCGTCATCTACATGGGGTTTGCCCTGAACATCTTTCCTGTTCTTGCCGTGATCGGGCTCCTGCATCTCCGCCGTACGAGACCGGATCTCAAAAGCCCTTTCCGCGTCCCCTGCTATCCCTTCGTGCCGTTGCTCTATGTTTTGTTCACCGTAGCCATGATGATTGCGGCGCTTTTCAATTGGACAGTCCCGTCGTTCTGCGCAATTGCCGTCATCCTGCTGGGCATACCCGTATTCCGTCTCTGGAAGCGGCCCGGCAGGAAGAGGCCTCCTGTGCATGATGTATCGTGACCGGGGAAGGAGCGCATATCACGGCTTTCCGAACTTCCCGGGGATCGCGGCACCGCATTTCGGGCAGGTGCCATTCTTGATCGCATTCCGGACAATGTCGAATACATAACGCTCGATTAACAGGTCACCGCACGCGTGGCAGTAGGTATTCTCCCACCGATGGCCGGGAACGTTGCCGAGGTACACGTACCGCAGCCCTGCTTCTTTTCCGAATGACCATGCCCTTTCCAGAGTGGGAACCGGCGTCGGCTGCACATGGCCGAGTTCATGGTGGGGATGGAATCTCGTCACATGCCAGGGCGTTTCGGGCCCGAGGCTCGCATGGATCCACGCCGCTATGCCCCGGAGTTCATGCTCACCGTCATTGTATCCCTGGATGATGTTGGTGACGACCTCCACGTGCATGCCACGCCGCTTTGCCTTTTCTGTCACAGCGAGAATCCCCTGGAGGCTTGGTAGATGCGCGATCCGTGAGTACGTTCGCGCGGAAAAGCCCTTGATATCCACGCGGTAGACGTCAAGATAGGGAGCAATCATGTCGAGCGCCTCTTCTGAAAGGGAGCCGTTCGTCACGTAATTTGTGTGGACCCCGCGCGCCTTCGCAATTTTTGCGGTATCGAGCGTGTATTCAAACCAGAGCGCAGGCTCGTTGAAGGTCCATGAGATTCCGAGGCACCCCGCATTCACTGCCTGAGAGACCGCGTCTTCCGGCGAGAGGTATTCCGTGTTCATGGCCCCTTCCAGCCAATGCGCGATCTGCCAGTTCTGGCATCCCGGGCACCGGAAGTTGCAACCCACGCTTCCGAGGGAAAGCCACCGTGATCCCGGGTAGTAATGAAACACGGGCTTCTTCTCGATCGGATTGACGGACATCGATGATACTTCGCCGTATATCAGGCTGAACAGCTTGCCTCCGTCGTTTACCCGGGTGCGGCACCATCCCCGCCTGCCCTCCTCGATCAGGCATTTCCTTTGGCAGGTGTCGCATCTGATGCTTTTGCCGTGAAGGAGGGTATATAAGCTAGCTTCTTTTTTCACGGTGCCGATACCTCGCGAAGAATTGATCGATCCGTCTCTGAACTATCCAGGGGACGTCCCTCAGTTTCACCACTATGGATGGACGAAGGGGCTCAATCCATTAAACGTGCCTGCCTCAGCCTCGCCGGGAACAAGCGGCGGCTCGGCCCATTCTGGTTAAGCCGGACCTCCTGGCCCGGCCGGCATCCTTTTTCGCACGCTTCTATACCGTCCGGCGGGAGGGGAGAGCCGGCATGCATCGTTGCCGGTCGCGGTCTGTCCCTGCCTCCCCGATATTCCGCGCGTTCTTTCCCGATCGTCATTGCTTGTTGTGGGCAATATAATCCAGCACAACGACAATGGCGCGTGCACGCCTGTTGATCACGGTGAGGACGTTGTCAAGCTTCTCAACGGGATCGGTGATCGAGGGATCGATGAAATCCTCAGCTGCTGCCTCGATCGACTGCAGGACGCGGATCCCCTCCTGAGTACCGGACAATGCGTCCTTCCATGCGTCCTTGGCCAGGAGCAGCGAGCCCAGCAGCAGCTTCCTGATCTGCGTCGCCTTGATCTCGAGCACCATGAACCGGTGATCGTACATCTCATCGTTAAAATCGGTCATCGTTGTCGCCCCCTTTGTCCAAGCAGCCCGTCTTTCACCACCTGCACCGGGCCGCGAACCGCCGGCGGCACAAACTGCAGGGTTCCGGCCCCTTCCTGTCCGTGTCCATGAGGCTGTTCGAAAAAATGCATGACGCATTTCGGATCCGGGCAATGGCCGAGTCCGCAGCTGTGGCCGAATTCGTGGATCGCCTCTTTCGTTGCCCTCAGAAGAAAGAGGGCACTGTCAAGATCGAGGCCATAGGACTCCCGCCTCAGGCGCGGCAGAGCGATGGCCGCAATCCCTGCCACCGCGTCGGCTTCTCCAAAAACGTAATTCAGTTCCGGAACATAGAGATCTTCGTCGATGACAGCGAGGATGAATCCCTCGGCATCGTGTAGGGTGGGTCCAGGTCCCTCAATATTCTGGTAGCATGGTATTGGCCTCTCCATGCATGAGAGGTCTTTTTCAAAACCGGCAGTGGTCCATCTAGCGCTGTCTCGCACCGATAGGTTTCTCGAATTGCACCGGCTATTGCACGAAGCGTGATCGTTTCCCCTCCGCCTGGGGTATGATGAAGGCCTTTCTCACGGCATCTTCCCGTACGGCACGCCGACCACTCCCTGCACGGGAACATATAGCACTTGGCAATGAGTTTCCGAACCGTCGTTTTTTCGGTATTGGCGAACAGCATACGGTTCTGAATACCCTTTTCAATGACCGGTCCGATGATCTTGCCGCCGGTTCCGAGTTGCTCGATCAGGGGAGGGTGTGATATCAGCGCACGCGGCAGTGAAGCAGATCCGGACGCAAGGAGCCCTGTCGGGATACCCAAGGCCGCCGTCGCCTTGCGCGAGGATGATGTCATGATAGCCGGCAAGGTCCATCTTGTTTCTCGCATATGCAGGGGTCACCGGGTCAATCTCAACGGACGCGGCCGGTCCCTCGCACTCGGACCGAGTATTTCCTTAATTGCATTGATACCTTTCCTTATTCTTTATCATAGCAGATAAACTATTATGCATGATACTTAAAGGAGCATGAAAAAGACCATGGGGTCTACAGCCCGAAGGTCGCGGGGACAAGGACGCCCCGATACCAAATTTATCGAGGGATTACAGCTCGCGCAGGAACCGCAATTTTTTTTACAGGACAGTATCAAGACAGGTGATCGCACCTGAACGCCCTGCTTTTCTTGCATGGCCGAGATGTTCCTGCACGCAGGTTATGTTCTCTTCGAGCGCGGTTTTTTTGAGTCCCTCAACAGTAGAAGGCGGGAGAAATTGAGCGTGATGAGCACATGATCACGGCCGCTTGACGTGTCCCGGAACGGCGCGAAATTCGCACCGTGAAAGCGTCTGATACAATGAGGTTTGAGTCGCTCTGTCAAGATGTCCAGGGAGGAAATCTTTGTTCGTCAAAAAGAGGAACACGCAAGCCCGCTCCATGGCAGAGAGCGGACCTGCTGTCTATAAACATGATTATTTCCTGCGGCAAATGGTTCCTGGACAGATTTAAGTCAGGATTCCCGGCAGTATCGCCTCCCGGATAGTAAAATTAACAATTACTTTTCTGCGCATTGTCATCCCACATTTTTTCGATTTCAACTTTTTTGCGTTCCACCATCTCGGCAAAAGCAGAAGCAATGACCAGCAAGGACTCGTTCACATACTTTTTGTATTCCTCTTCAGGAACCGCCCTGCCTTCTTTTTGAGCCAGTTCCACTTCTGGATAGGAGTCCGCTACCCACGCTACCAATTCCTGTAACTTCCGTGAAAACATGAATTGGTTTATCATTTTTCTACCTCCTGCACGAAATACCAGTTCATTTGTTGAGGACTGAACATACCCCTCTTTGCCGTCATCATGCGCCCGCACTGAATATTCTATCGTCACAATCGGGATGAACTTTAGAGCATGAAGGGATTATTTTAAGGGACGATCGGGGAAGAGTTATGGCAAGTGAATTTTACCCTTTTTGTTGCCGGGAATAAGAAAAGCCCGTCCGTCTACCGAATGGGCTTGGGATAATAGCACGGAAAGAATGTGATTACTTCGTGCCAAGAATTGCATCGTTTGCAGCTTTGGCTACCCTGAATTTGATAGCCTTCGTTGCTTTTATCCTGATGGCTTTCCCTGTGACGAAGTTTCTGCCCATACGGGCTTTCCGGTGTACGAGCACAAGCTTGCCGAGTCCGGGAAGAGTGAAAGAATTTTTGGTTTCCTTGCAGGCAATTTCAGCGATAAAATCGAGTATCTCACCGGCAGCCTTCTTGGTAATAGATGCCTTTTTAGCGACCTTTGTCACCAATTGCGGTTTCGTCATTGCCTTTGCCATGAGTTATCCTCCTGTGATTTGGAATCGTTGCCATGCCGTAACTATAGTCCAATATGAGAATGATGACAAGGGAATTTGATCGGGAACCGGTAGAGGGGAAATTTCCTCGCCGACAGGGAACAACCCGTTGTATAATCCCCATGGTATGCAGAGGGGGCTGGCAAAGCTGCAACAGGAATATTGACGCAGAACAAGCATGGTGATAAATGAAGATGACATTCATGATAATATTAACTTGCAATTCCCCGCAGCTTGCTGCGGGGTCACCTTATGTGTTAAGCTCGGAACGTGAAAGAGCGATCTGAGGGAAACAAGGGAAGCCACTGTGCGTGGTCTATTCACTATCACATCGTATTTCCGGTGAAATATCG
>DATJAP010000006.1:0-12136 GCA_035516155.1 Nitrospirota bacterium | reverse complement strand
GTTGTAGCACTCCCAGCACTGCTCCGGTTCCTGATTGTACGCCTTCATGAGATCCCTGTTCAGGGTCATGAGGTCGTTCGGGCAGATATACTGGCAAGCAGTCTTATCTTGCGCCTTGCAGCCGTCACACTTCTCTGTAATAACATAACTCGGCATGTTTCTGAACCTCCTATCTATGGAATATAAAGTAAACTGCATCTGCAGTCGTTAATCCTTGGTTATCTCTTCTCCGTATGCGTGCCTTCCGCATGGCTGTGGAGCTTGATCTCCACTTTCTCGGTGAGGCCCGCATAGTACTTCTTGAGGATCTCGAGCACTTCAGGGCGGCTGAAGTGATCGGGAACGTCCTCACCCTCGGAAAGCATCTTCCGGAGCTTGGTGCCGGACAGCATGAGCCGGTCTTCCTTCTGATGGGGGCAGGTTCTCATGGAGGCCATGCCGTCGCACTTGAAGCAGTAGAACGTGTGGTCGATCTTGAGCGGCTGGGTCTCGAGCGCGCCCTTCGGGATGTCATCGAAAATCTTCTGGGCATCGAACGGACCATAATAGTCGCCGACGCCGGCATGGTCGCGGCCGACGATCAGGTGGCTGCAGCCGAAGTTCTGGCGGAAGAGGGCGTGAAGCAGTGCCTCACGAGGTCCTGCATAGCGCATTTCCATGGGGTAGCCACTCTGGATGCAGGTGTCCTTCACGAAATACTTTTCCTGGAGGGTGTTGATCGCATCGGCGCGTACGTCAGCCGGGATATCGCCTTCTTTCAGCTTGCCCAGGATCTGGTGTATCAGAACACCGTCCATGGTTTCGATGGCGATCTTGGCGAGATATTCGTGGGAACGATGCATGGGGTTGCGGGTCTGGAACGCTGCGATCTTGCTCCAGCCTTTTTCCTCGAACATCTTGCGGGTCTGGGCCGGGGTCATGTAGATGCCCTTGAAGGTCTCGGGGAAGTGGGCCTCGGAGAGAACCTTTACCGGACCAGCCAGGTTGAAGTCAGGCTGGTTCATGACCTTCTGCACGCCCGGGTGTCCGGCCACATCATTCGTGCGGAAGATCTGCTTGCACTCATGTTCCTTGTCGGCCTTGGACATGGCATACTTCTCTGTCACCTTCATGGTTGCCATGACCGTGCCAGACTCGTCATCGACAAGTGTGATCTCTTCGTTCTTCTTGAGCGAATTCGCGAAATCCGCCGAAGCCGAGAGTGTCACCGGGACAGGCCAGAACGTTCCGTCCGCCATTTTATACTTGTCGCACACGCCCTTCCAATCCTTCCTGGTCATGAAGCCGGTGAGGGGGGTGAATGCGCCGATCCCCATCATGACGAGATCGGCGGTCTCGCGCGAAGAGATCTTGAGCTGCTTCAGCGTCTTGGCCTTTTTGAGTTCCTTCTGCAAGGCCGAGCCGGCGAGAAGAAGGGGCATAAGCTTCTTCTTTTTACCGTGCGGTTTTACCAGTGCCATAACATGTTCCTCCTTAAAAGAATTTTAATCGATATATTCCACCGTGGCCCGAGGCCACAACCAAGTACGAGCGTGAACCAAAATGTTAGCCGAGCACCGCCGTTACTTTTTTGAAGATATCATCAATGGAGCCGACGCCCATGACGGTCTTCATAATGTTTTTCTTGGAATAGTAATCAATAAGCGGTGCGGTCTGCTTCTGATATACATCGAGCCGCTTCTTGATCGTCTCCTCCTTGTCGTCGTCGCGCTGGAACAGCACGCCGCCGCACTTGTCGCAGACGCCTTCCTTTTTCGGAGCCGAGAAATAGATGTTGTACATCTGCTGACAGCTCTTGCAGGTCCTGCGGCCGGTGAGCCGTTTCAGGAGGTCATTCATGTCCACATCAATATTGAGCGCGATGGTAAGCGGTGCGCCCGTTGAGGAGAGTATTTTATCGAGAGCCTCGGCCTGGGCAGTGTTGCGCGGGAATCCGTCGAGGATGAATCCAGCCTTGCAGTCGGGTTGCTTGATGCGCTCTTCCACAAGACCAAGCACGATCTTGTCGGACACGAGGCCGCCCTGGTCCATGATCACCTTTGCTTCTTTCCCGAGGGGCGTGCCGTCAGCCACGGCCTTGCGCAGAATATCTCCCGTGGAAATCTGGGGGATCTTGTACTTCTCAATTAACATCTTCGCCTGCGTACCTTTACCGGCACCAGGAGCACCGAGCAGCACTACCCTCTTGGCCATGGGGACAATCCTCCATTGAAGAAATTATTATTTTGAGATGAGAATGAAAAAGGGCGTACTAAACCCCTTGGACTTTTTTAACCGGCCTATAATCGTTGAAAACGAGTTATTTTTCAAGTTAAAAATTATAATTTCAATATTAGTTTTGTTTATAAATGAAGCGTGGAATGAAGGAATTCAGCAATTTTTTCAATAGCATTACCCCTATGGCTGAGCCGGTCTTTCTCTCCACCGGACATCTCGGCAAAAGTATTTTTATATCCCTCGGGAATGAAGACCGGATCATATCCAAACCCGGTTTTTCCCTTTGGTTCCCGAGTTATACTACCTTTGGCGCATCCGAAAAAGGTTTTGACACTCCCGTCCGGATAAGCCAATGCCATACAGCACACGAAGCGAGCTCCTCTTTTGCCGTCCGGGACATTTTTTAGTTCATCAAGGAGCTTTTCATAATTCTGCACATCGCTGCCACTGCCGGCAACACCGGCATAACGCGCGGAATAGATTCCCGGCGCGCCCCCCAAGGCATCGACTTCAAGTCCAGAGTCGTCGGCAAGTGCGGGTTTACCCGTGTATCGGCATACCTCGGTCGCCTTTTTTACGGCATTTCCTTCGAATGAGTCCCTGTCCTCCACCGTTTCCGGACAATCTGGGAAATTATCGAGTGAGAGAACAATGATCGGCAAGTCAGCAGTGATCCGCTTAATTTCCTCGATCTTTTTTTTGTTCCTTGTGGCGAGAACGATCTCCATGGAGGAGCGTACAGTATCATAAACATACGGGATTTGCAAGATAGAGAGAAACTCTTACATTAAATGAATGAGCAGTGTTTGGCAGGTTGTTTTAATTTGCTTGAAAATATTGGGTTTACACGTCTTCAGACTCATCGCTTCATGGCATATCCTTCCCGATAACCTCATACGAAAGTTCCGCATATTCATTAATAAACTTGTAGGACCAATCTTTCGCGGTTTATCCATCGTCAAAACGACTATTTTTTTAGGTCACCCTTGCTGTTGCCGCTGTGCCAACGCTTCTTTTGATTTGATGATTGCCGTAATAATTTCATTCACCGGAACGGCAATTCCCTTATCCTGTGCAAGACCCACGATTGCCCCGTTTAAAGCATCGATCTCGAGCCGCTTGCCCGCCTTGACATCATAGTACATAGAAGGGAAATGCTTTGCCGTGGGCGGCACGAGCCGTGTGTAGAAGTGTTCACGATACTCATCCGGCGATTTCCAGTTCAACGCTATTCCGTGCGCCTGCGCTACATGGAATATCTCATCAATGATCGTATCCATAATCCTCCGAGATTCAGGATTCTCCGCGAGATCGCCGTAGGTGCACTCAAGTATCGCGCCCAAGGGGTTCAGCGCCGCGTTGTAGAGGATCTTGTCCCACAGGATCGCGTTCACATTCTGAGCGTATGCGGCCGGGATGCCGGCCAACCTGAGCGCGTCCGCGATCTCGTGTATGCGCGCAGGGTTAACCGCATCATGCGGCTGTCCGATCCGTATATCATCGGCAATGACCGTGACCTCCGCATTTCCTGGGGCCGATAGTTTTACGCCGAAGATAATCCTCGCCAGGAGCGTGTGCTCTTTGCCGACTACGCTGGACACGGTTTCATAGTTCCCGTAACCGTTCTGAGCCACGATGACCAGCGTGTCCTTGCTCACGAGCGACTTCACCTGCTCGATCGCCGCCTGCGTATCGTAGGACTTGACGGTAAAGATGACAAGATCGAGTTTTTTGCAGGTAAGCGGCTCAATGGAGCCGAATATCCCGTCGAGCATGGCTTCGTGCTCTCCCCAGATGCCCTTCACCCGGACTTTTCTCTCCGAGAGATCAGGTAGATATTTATCTTTCGTAAGGGCAAAAACCGTGTGGCCTGCTTTTTTCATGAGCGTTGCGAACACGGTTCCGAGCGCGCCGAGGCCGGTGATGAGAATTGTGTAGGAACGTGATACTGTCATATCGTGAGAAAAAAGTCCCGGTAGTTGAACTGTAAAGACGCCAAGACCATGAAATTAGTACCTTAAAAAAATTGCTTTCTTTACACACTTCACTTCTTTGCCGTAAATTAATTCCTTTGAATTATCTTATGCGGCGATCTGAAAGCGCCATTCCTCATTTTACCTCAGCTCTCTGAAAACTCCGCTATAATGGTGCATCATATACGATTTTGAACCCGCCTGCAACGAGAACCGGGGCCCCAAGAACAGCGATAGCAATTCAGCAGGCCTCCTCTGCAGATGCTCAAACCATTGTCATATCATGATCTCACCTTAGTCGATTATTGGATTTGCTTTGCGGCTAATTCTTTATACCCGCTTTCAGAGCGGCCAGCAAGGTTTCCTGTTGTCCGAATACTTCTTTTATCGCCAAGATTGGGGGCAAGGTGTCTAATAGTGGCCGGCGAGATAGCACCTGTGGGGAAGCGACTGATATGGCGGATTTTGGCAAGAGTCTGGTTTTTATTGCTCCTCGGGCGGGATCGTGAGTTCCGTTGCCGTCTGGAGGCCGGAAACGACTTCGGGGATGATCCCCTTCTGCCGGTAGATCGGAAGGATATGTTCCCCCATCATGCGCAAACGGCTCGCAAAGACAAACGCGCCGATGCAGCAGGGCAGCAGGCCGTCCCGCCCATGAACAGCGTATAGGTCACGCCGACCCTTCCCGCAAGTGCGCCGGCCAGCAGGCTGCCGAAGGGAGCCATGCCCATAAACGACATGGTAAAGAGGCTCATGACACGCCCCCGTTTATCGTCATCTACGAGTGTCTGAAGGATCGTGTTGCTCGAAGCGATCTGCGCCATCATGCCAAGGCCGGCGATAAACAACAGCACGAGGGAAAGCCAGAGCGAGCGCGAGAAGGCGAAGGAGGCCACTGCGAGGCCGAATATCACCGCGGCGATGGGGATGATCTTACCGAGCCCCATCACGCTCTTACGAGAGGCAAGCAATATCGCGCTCGTAAAAGCGCCGAAGCCAGCCGCGGCCATAAGAAAACCAAAGGTGTGGGCGCCGCCGTGCAGAATGTCCCGGGCAAACACGGGCAGGAGCACAGTATAAGGGATTCCTGTGAGACTCACGAGGCCGATGAGCAAAAGGATGGCTCTGATCGGCGCGAAGTGGTAGGCATAGGAGACGCCTTCGCGAAGCTCGTGTAGAATTGGCCGCTTTGCGGACTCTGCTTTTTTTTGTTTCACCCGCATTGCGAGCAGGGCGACGAGGACTGCGAGGTAACTCGCTGCATTCAGCAGAAAGCAGATGCCTTCCCCCAATGATGCGATGAGGACGCCGGCGATGGACGGCCCGATCAGGCGGGTCCCATTCATCATAGAAGAATTCAGGGCAATGGCGTTCCCCAGGTCCTCCCGCCGGTCGATCATTTCGATGAGAAAAGACTGGCGCGCCGGGATATCAAAGGCGTTCACCATGCCGATGAAAACGCTGAGAGCGATGATGTGCCAGACCTGAACCAGGTGGCCGAGTACGAGGATTGTCAGAACCGCGGCCTGAAGCATGGAAAGCGACTGCGTCCAAAGCAGAACGCGGTGCTTGTTCCACCGGTCCGCAAGCACTCCCGCAAGCGGGGCAAATACAAAGGTCGGGATCTGTCCCGCAAAGCCGACCACTCCCAGGAGCAGAGCCGATCCGATCAGGCGGTAAACAAGCCAGCTCATGGCGATCTGCTGCATCCAGGTGCCGATCAGCGACAAGGTCTGTCCGCCGAAGAACAGGCGGTAGTTGCGGTGCTGCAGCGCTCGCATAAGAAGCCGGGTGCGCTCAGCGACTTTTCCCAGAGAGGATTCGAATATCATAAATAATGTCGATCGGATGCGGTGCGACAATCACACACGCAAGCTCCAACTCCATTATAGGACAAAAACCCTTCTCAGGAAATGACTATATATATACTTAGCGAAGTTTTTTGCGTTGCGAATTATCAGGTCATTTTAACTGAGAGGTGTTAGCCATCACTTCTTCCCCTCGTTTCATACTGAATTTTAAGACGTCAAATAAACATCCGATTTTATGAAACGCGGCTTCAAAAGATAAAAATGTTGCAGATCTTCGCAAAATTCACTATTATATCCTCTGTTATTCATTCGCAACCGGGGGCTTCCTTTCATGAGTATTCTCGATTCCATCGGTAACACGCCGCTCGTTCGGCTGGATCGGATCAATCCCAATCCAAACGTGAGGCTTTTTGCCAAGCTCGAAGGGAACAATCCAGGTGGCTCAGTTAAGGATCGCATCGCCCTCTATATGGTAAAGACCGCTGAAGCGGAAGGCAAGCTGAAAGAGGGGTCGACTATTCTCGAGGCCACCTCGGGCAACACCGGGATCGGTCTTGCTATGGTCGGCACAGCAACGGGATACAAGGTCAAGCTTGTCATGCCGGAATGCGTCAGCCTTGAGCGAAGAAAGATCCTCGAAGCCTTCGGCGCAGAGCTTGTCCTGAGCCCGGGAAACGAAGGCACCGACGGCGCGATTCGTCTCGCCCACAAGATCTACGCAGAGCAGCAAAGCGATTACTTCATGCCGAACCAGTTCGACAATCCCGCGAACGTACGTGCTCATTATGAGACTACCGGCCGAGAGGCCTTTGAGCAGACCAAAGGCGAAATCAGCACCTTTATCGCGGGGATTGGCACCTCGGGCACGCTCATGGGTGCCGGTAGGCGGCTCAAGGAATACAACAGCTCGATTACAATCCTGGGTGTAGAGCCCAATCTAGGCCACAAGATACAGGGCCTAAAAAATATGGCTGAAGCGATCGTCCCGAAGATCTTCGATCCGAAAGTCTTGGACGAAAAATGGAACGTAGGGGACGATGACGCCTTCAATACTACGCGCAGGCTAGCCCTCGAGGAAGGCCTGTTCGTGGGCATGAGCAGCGGCGCAGCCATGTGGGCTGCCATCAGGAAGGCGAAGGAAATGAAGGAAGGGACCATCGTTGTGATCCTGCCCGATCGCGGCGATCGGTACCTCAGCACGGCTCTGTTCACCTCAGTCTGCGCAAAGTGTCCACCGTGATGATTTGACCGGCTGATCTTCCGGCCGCCCTCACAAAAAGATAAGGGAAACTGCATTCATGGACATGATGCTAAATAAAATTTCTAAAGTCGTGGCGGGTCTTTTCCAACTATGCAGAGCTTCCTCTGACCTTTTATTACACAGAGGAGGAGGACTGCGCTGAACGAGTCCCTCCGTGGCAGTCTCCATGCGCACGATCAGCGTGCTCGCGAAAGCAAGGAAAGGAATCCGAAGGGAACATGCCAGGAGCAAAAAAATCTTGAGGAGTGCACAAAGTATGATAAGCTAAATATGCCAAGCACGGGACGCGCCTTTAAGCCCCGATGTGACTCCCTCGCTTACGGGGGAACATGTAAAAATCATTGAGAATTGTCTGGAGTTCGGGAGTAGGACTATACAACAATGCGGCGTTCGCGAAAAGGAAGACGATTAATAGGTAGTTACGATCTTTTATCAGGGAGGAGCATATGTTCAAGAAAATGGCAATGCGTATAGCCGTAAGTGTTCTTGCTTTGTCGATCCTGGGCGTCGTGATCGAAATAAACATTGCTTTCGCAGAAACACGGATTCGCTGCGCATCCACGACAAGCACGCAGAACTCCGGACTCTACGAATATCTCCTGCCGATTTTCGAGAAGAAGACCGGCATCAAAATCGATGTGGTGGCGGTCGGTACGGGGGCAGCCATCGAGATCGGGAAGCGAGGTGATGCGGATTTCGTGTTCGTCCATGCCAAAGAGCAGGAGTTGAAGGCCGTTGAGGAAGGCTTCTTCGTGAATCGTCATGATGTGATGTACAACGACTTTTTGATCATAGGACCTTCGTCTGACCCGGCCAAGATCAAAGGCATGAAGTCCGCGGTCGACGCATTCAAGAGGATCGCCGAATCAGACACCGTATTCGTTTCGCGGGGAGACAAATCGGGCACCAATACCAAGGAAATGTCGATCTGGAAAAAAGCAGGCATTGATCCGGCGGGCAAGAAATGGTATCTTGAGGTCGGCCAGGGCATGGAAAAGACACAGCGTATAGCCGATGAAAAGCGCGCTTATACGCTTACAGACCGCGGCACCTGGCTCGCCACCAGGGACAAGGACAAACTCGACATGATCGTCGTGCTGGAAGGCGACCCGACCCTGTTCAACCAGTACGGCGTTATGGCCGTGAACCCGGAGAAGTTCAAGACCGTAAAATACAAAGAGGCAATGGAGTTCATAAACTGGATCATTTCCAAAGAAGGCCAGGACACGATAGCCGCTTACAAGGACAAGAATGGAAATCAGCTCTTTATCCCGAACGCGAAGTAATTCGGATGGGAAGTGAGGAATTGCCAGGGGCCGAGCTCGAATAGCAGGCAGCACGTGTTTTTTAATTTTAAGTCTGTGCTTGATCTTTTCTTTTTCTGCGAAAAGCTGTGACCCGCAAGAATCATATGGACTCTCTCCTAAGCGGATTCATGCAGGCCTTCAACCTCATTCTCCACCTTAATCCCGTCCTGCTCGGCATTATTTTCCTGTCCCTTAAGGTGTCCGGCCTTGCCCTGTTGTTCGCAACCGTTCTCGGCCTGCCTTTCGGCGCGATTGTGGGACTGAAGAGATTCCCGGGCCAGAGCCTCACTGTCAGCTTAATGAATACGTTCATGGGGCTCCCGCCGGTCGTGGTTGGTCTGCTTGTCTATCTCGTGCTTTCGCGGAGAGGTCCTCTGGGGTTCCTCGGCCTGCTTTACACTCCGTCGGCCATGATTATCGCCCAGACGATTCTTGCGGTCCCGATCGTGTCCGCCCTCTGCTACTCTGCCGTCGTGAGCGTGGATCCCATCATCAGGCAGGCAGCCCGCACCCTTGGTGCAACTCCGCTGCAGGAAACGGCGGCCCTTATCCGTGAAGCGCGCTATGGCATCCTTTCCGCCATTATCGCGGCGTTCGGCAGGGTCAGCGCGGAAGTAGGTTCCATCCTGATCGTCGGCGGCAACATCGCGGGTTACACTCGTGTCATGACGACTACGATAGCGCTCGAAACAGATAAGGGTAACTTCGAACTCGCTCTTGCACTCGGCATCATACTGCTGCTGATGTCGTTCATCATCAACACGGCGCTTCATGGGGTGCAGAAAAAAGGAACGGCATAGCTCCTTGCATCTTGATCGGCCATGAACCTCATCGTCTCTCATATCAGAAAAGAATATGGCGAGAAAGCCATCCTCAGCGATTGCTCCGCTTCCTTTGACAGTCTCGGTACCTATGTCCTCATGGGGCCGAACGGATGCGGCAAATCCACATTTCTACGAATCTGCGCTTTGATTGAAAATCAAGATGGAGGCGAAATCTTGTTTTCTGATGGTAAATCGCCCTTGCGGCACGATCTTTCACTCAGGCAGAGAATAACCCTCGTGCTCGCCCGGATCGGGGTTTTCAACACAACCGTCTATAAGAACGTCGCTTACGGCTTGGTCATCCGGGGGATACATCACCGTGAGATAGATAAGAAAGTCAGCACCTCGCTCGCCTTTGTCGGCTTGGAACATAAAAAGAATCAACGCGCCCTCACCCTCTCGAGCGGCGAAACCCAGCGACTCGGAATTGCCCGGGCCCTTGCAATCGAGCCCGAAATCCTCTTCCTCGATGAACCCACCGCGTCGGTGGACCAGGAAAACACCGAAATCATCGAGTCCATTATCAGAACAATGAAGAATAGCGGTCGAACCACGGTCATCATGACCACTCATGACCGGGAACAGGCGGAGCGTCTGGCGGATGTGCTGCTGTTCATGAAAGAGGGAACGATCTCTCGTCCCTGAAAATACCAGTTTCGGAAAATGTCTATCCGCTGAACACCGTCAAAAGGTAACGTTCTGGCGCTTCATCAGGAGCTCCCCGAGGTAGGAGCCCGGTTTGACCTCCGCATTCTTTATCCATTCCGCGCCTTCGAGACCGTAGGGTTTGACGCAGGACGCGCAGATATAAAACTTGCAGTCAAAATCCTCCACCAGGCTTTTCATGAGCTCCGCAACCGGGGAAAACCCCTTCTGCCATGTGACTGATTCCGCGAAACCTTTTTTCGCCAGATGTACTCCTTCATTGATCAGGAAAAAATCAATTTTTGCATCGAATGCCGCCATGTTTGTCGCAAGCTGGAGCGCCGCAGCCGCGCGCTCAATCGCATCGTACGAATGGGTGATAACAAATACGAATTCCTTGTTTTCCATCATGTGTTAATTTCCTTTCCAAGTAGCAATGATTTAGCGTCTTCTGCCCATGAACTAGAACGACATTCTATCAAAATGACCGGTGAGCAGATTGCGATTTGCAAATTATAGCAATAAATATCATTCCATTTTACTAATGTCAAATTATTTTATTAAGCCTGTTTGCGCTCCTCTGCATGGTGATTGGTCTCTGTCTTTATGACCGTCCCCTTCGGTCCCGCCCCTATTTCCACATATCGAATTTTTACTTCGCTGTTTCCTCGTTCCAGAATTCAAAGCTTCAGCCGCCGTGTTCGAATTTTTCAGCGCCTCCTGGGTCTTCCTGACGCCGTCCAGTGTTCCGCACTCGGTTCCGATCGCTTTTCTCACGATTTGACCTCCTAGAATACCCCATCCTTATTCGGAGAGTCGGGCGGGACGGGCTGGCCGCAGTCCCACATTTCTATGATCCTGCCACTATAGAAGCGGAACAAGTGGACGGCCTCTATGCCTGTCTCGTCCGGTCGCGGCACAATGTGAGAATGCACGGCCACCATATCGCCATCGCCGAGCACGTTCTTGACAATGAGCTGCTTACTCGGGAACTGGACGTGATTCTCGACCATTGCCTTTTTGAGCGCCGGAAAACCTGCGGGAAAGAAAGGATTGTGGTGCTTCCCGTGCAGATCCACATGCTTGTCGTAAGCTTCGTCGATGCGGCCTTCTGCAATGAGTTGCAAGAATTGCACGGCTGCTTGTTTTCGAGCCCTAGTGTTGTTGTCCATCGTAAAGATGCCTCCGTATTTTACAGCGCGGAATCCGATATGAGCCACCCCCGTGGATTCGGCTCACCTGGTCCTTTTTAATGTGATCATCCCGCTGCCGATATGATCGAATAAGTGGAGGCCTCACCCAATAGATCAAGCACCATGGGGACCTGACATGGTTCAGAAGCCCGACTTTTATGGACTGCTCGGGAGTATCGTCGGCGCCCACTGAGACCATAGAGTGCATGGAATCAACTACCGTCATGGTATAATGGATCCCCCGATGCGAGTTCGGTCAACAACGCGACCTCACAGGCAATTCCCCCACCAACCTCAAGGATCGCGGTGAGAAGCCGAAAAAAAGCCGGGAACAAGGTAATGGGGACCACTCCACGTAAACGGGATCTGTATTTATTGCGATCCGTCAATCACGAACGCCGTTCCAACGGAAGCAGAAGAAGATGGATCGATGCTGGGGCTGGCTGAGGAGTGGGCTGCAGGAAGCACGTCAATTTTGCTTGAATCAGGTGGCTCCTCCTCTCTCAGGCCGGTAATACAGCAAAACATTCCCGGATTTGAATATCCTTGTCTTTGTCAGCTTCAGATTAAGCCGGTCCTTGATGCCTTTAAATAGCGGTTTGCCATTGCCCAGGACGACAGGATTTACCATGATACGATATTCATCGATTAAGCCTCGCTGCGCAAACTCGGACAGAATGCTTCCGCTGCCCAGTAGCACCATGTCCTTGCCTGGCTGCTTTTTCATATTCCTCGTCTCTTCTTCGATATTATCTTTCACCAGCTTCGTATTGTGCCATGCTACCTCGTCCAATGTTTTAGAAAATACGATTTTCGACAATGCATTCATTTTTTCAGCCACGATCGGATCATCCTTCATCGCGTCGGGGGTTGGCCAGTATCTCGCCATGAGCTCAAAGGTCACC
>DATJAP010000005.1:0-118079 GCA_035516155.1 Nitrospirota bacterium | reverse complement strand
ACATCATCCATCCATGTTTCTTTATCGAAGTCAGCGGCAAGGAACCAGCAGGTATCGTCGGGCAGCATTGGGTAAACACCGATTACATGACGCCCCTGGAGATGATCCATGATGACCTGGTCGGTTACTGGAAGGAATTTGCGATTGGAGCATTCGCTGCATTTCACAGGCGGCTTGTGTGTCTTTCCGCACGTGCCGGATATCCAATCATTCGAACAGGCGGGAGAATAACCTCTCTTGCCGGAACGGTTAGTCCATAATTTCGGGAAGATATCCTCCCTCCCCCGGAAAAGCGAGCGGAACAATGACACTTTTTCCCGCGGTGTTCTGGTCGCGTAGGTTATCGACGGCTCGGCGCATGCTGCGTCCAGCACGGCAAGTTGATGTTTGTAGGCATTGAGCCTTGATAGCGCCTGTCCGCGTTCACTATCCAGCCTGGAAAGCAGGGCTTCTTCTTTTGCTATGGCTTGGAGAAGTGCCTTCGTGTCAGACATTGATTCTCTATATCAAGGAATGGCGAAGGCATCACGAACAGGTTGAGGGGGAAGCGTCGCGGAGAGCGTCGAGAAGAGGATATATGATAAACGGCGAGTCGCTCTTCCTTGTCGTACAGGAGCAAAAAATTCATGCAGGAAGCCGCGACTTACCGATGCTTCTTCTCGAACAGAGCTGCCTCTTTATAAAGATCGGCGACTCGTTTGCCTTTTACGGCACACTTCCTGATTTTTGTGTAATCTCCGTGCCCGGTTTCAACTGCATAATAAATCGCGTTGCATTGATTAGACCGAGATTGTTTATCAATGCCGCCCACCAGCCTGCGTCTCTCAGCGCATGGCCGCTCAGGTTTTTCTGCTGTATTTTAAGCATTTTTGAACACCTCCTCTATTAAAAATTCAAGGGGACTACATAACGACAATAAAACCATATTCTGCTCTTTCCTGGCTTTTCTGATGATAGTATCGTCACAGGTGATAAAGTATTCCGCGCCTCCGGATTCAGCACAGGCAATATGCATTGCATCAAGAGAATCAAAACCTAGCCCCTTTTTCTTCAGTTTGGGGGCTGATACCTAATAAACGCCTAACGTTTTCCGGCGAGCTGCCGGGCAACTCCGTAAACCCTAACGCCCTGCTGAGTTTCGAAGCAGGCTAAAACAGGATTATCCGCAGGCAACATCGAATGCTGTCACTCAGATTTATACAAAATCCGTATTAAGAGGAACAAGAGATTGTCCTCGAATGTATTTTAATGAAACCAGAGTTGTAACTTTCCGTTTCCTGGTGGAATAACCAAGACGGCTTGGTTATTCAACCAACTTCCATCAAATGGATATTATTCGTCTGTGCAGAACAACTCGCGATATTACGTTTCTTCCGCAAAGTAAACTTTTGGCATAAGTCTTGCCTCTAGTGTAGCTAGAGAAAAGCGATACTTGATCATAGGGTCGCATGAAATAAATTAAGCTGTACTCTCCCAGAAGTCCTTCATGCATTCTTTTATCAAGTGTGATTTAGATCGCAGATGAAATTTTGTGATCTATCATTATGAGGATGCACATGGAACTGCCAAACCCATCAATTCAAATTGTCCATCCTCAACATATGTACAGATTATCTGATTTTTTACGATCGTCTCATATCAATCTCAGTAAAGTATTCCTTATGCTTCCTTTCCAGATGTTGTTCTGTTGCCAGTCCATCCTGCAACTGCTTGATTAATGAGTCGGTTGAGACAGGAGCATAACTTTGATCTTGTGTCCAGGGTACCGTTTGCGGTACAATGGGCGGTATTATCTATCCTTTGTTTTCGTGATCCGGAGATAAAAGATTGTTTTAAGAATGAGTTTCCCCGCGAACGTCAAAAGAACGTCAAAGAAGAAATGTTCAGCGTATTAAGCATTATAACTTCGGTTCGATTCACAGTATTAGCTAGTGAATATACGGAGGGCCGCATGAAGAAAACTTGGCATTATCTGTTGACGGTGCCAATCATAATCGGGCTTGCAATATTCTTAAGCGCTTGCAGTGGTGGCGGAGGGGGTGGTGGAACTTCTTCTACATCCGGGGGCGGTGGACATCCTGCAACTGTCATATCCGGGCGTGTTGTCGATGGGTTCGTTGCGGGAGCCACGGTAACTGCCTATCAAGTGAATGCCGACGGAACCCCGGGGGCGCAAATCGGAGCACCCGTTACGACTGATCAACTTGGAAACTATTCCCTTAATCTGGGTACTTACACCGGGCCTGTCTATTTGACCAGCCAGGGAGGAACCTATATTGACGCGGCGACGGGAAATACGATCAATTTAACCAATTCTTCGCTGATGTTATCTGCGATCGTGCCGAATGCCTCGGGGAATGTGACTGCCGAGATCAATCCTTTGACCACCATGGCAGCTAATGTGGCATTGACCCTGACCAGCCAGGGGAGTGACGTGGCGACCGCGGCGGCCGGTGCAAACGCGACGATTTCGAATTCGTTCGGACTTTTGAACGGGATTCTATCTACGGCATTACTGGACCTGACCAAGGCTAATTGCATGCAAGGAGCCAGTCAACAAAGCGCGGATGTCAGCGCAATTCTCGCCGGGATCTCGCAATTGGCAAAGAACTACGGAGTGAGCCCGCCTGACCTCATTGCCGCCCTGATCCAGGATGTGTCGTCTGATGGAGTGTTCGATGGGTTGGCCAGCGGTGCAACCATTTCCGTGGTCTCATCCGGGACCGGTCAGATACCCTTATCCACGATCGAAGGGCCTCCGCCTGGGCTCACGGGATTGGCAAACGCAATTACCACCTTCATGACCACAACTTCCTCCAACGTTTGCGGAGCGACGGTGGACCCGGGCGTTATTTCCGCTCTATCGACAACTGTGAACATATTTACACCCCCGCCTGCGCCGACAGGAGTTCAGGCCACATCGACATATGGAGCCGCCATAGTCAGTTGGAATACCGTGACGCTTGCGACATCCTACAATCTTTACATGGCAACATCGACCGGGGTCACGCCAACTTCGACCCAACTGCCGGGGTTCATGAGCATCCAGAATGTGACCAGTCCGTCCGTTATTTCAGAGGGTCTGGCGAGCGCGACTTATTATTTCGTAGTGACAGCGGTCAACGGGACATCACCATTTGCAGGATACGAAAGTGCACCTTCAGCCGAAGCATCGACGACCATCACCGCCAACACGCAGTGGGCTCGAACCGTGGTGGCGGGAAGTAATGTGTCATCATTCAGTAGCGTAGCAGCGGCATCAGACGGCTCCGTGTATGCCGTAGGAAGTATCAGTACCGGAACCTATGACTTCGGCAACGGCAAAACGGCCACGGGAACGTACGGTGGTTATAACAGTGCACTGGTGAAATACAACAGCGCCGGCGTTGCCCAATGGGCTCAAACCGTGACGGCAGGTAATCAGTCATCATTCAATAGCGTAGCAGCGTCACCAAACGGCTCGGCGGTGTACGCCGCTGGATATATCACTGGAACAGACACTTATAATTTCGGCAACAACGTAACCGTCACAGGTGCGTTCATAGGGCCGGACAATAGCGATAACCTTGTACTGGTGAAATATGACAGCGCCGGTAACGCGCTGTGGGCTCAAACCGTGACAGGGACGGGAATTAATTACTCGGCATTCCAAAGCGTAGCCGTTGCATTGGATGGTTCAGTGTACGCCGCGGGATATATCGGATCCGGCACCTATAGCTTCGGAAACAACGTAACCGTCACAGGGATGGACAATGGCTATAATATTGTGCTGGTCAAATATGACAGCTCCGGCAACGCGCTGTGGGCAACAACCGTGACGGCGGGAAATAGTTACTCGTACTTCTTCAGCGTAGCCGCGGCATCGGACGGCTCCGTGTACGCCGCGGGATCTATCGCTGGGTCCGGCCTCTATGGATTCGGTAACAGCATTACCACACAAGGGGCATCCAGCCTCTCCGATAACGTCGTTCTGGTGAAATATGACAGCTCCGGCAATGCGCAGTGGGCTCAATCCGTGACGGCGGGAAATAGTTACTCGTACTTCTACAGCGTAGCCGCAGCATCGGACGGATCGGTGTACGCCGCGGGATCTATCACTGGAACGGGTACCTACAATTTCGGAAACAGCACAGCCGTTACTGGAGCGTTCACTGGCGATAATCTTGTGCTGGTGAAATATGACAGCACTGGCAACGCGCAGTGGGCTCAAACCGTGACAAGGGGAAGCAGCGACTCATACTTCTACGGAGTATCCGCGGCACCGGACGGTTCGGTGTACGCCGCCGGATATATCTCTGAAACCGGCACCTATAACTTTGGCAACGGCGTGATCGCGGAAGGCACATCTTTATATTCCCTTGTCCTGGTGAAATATGACAGCACCGGTCTTGCGCAGTGGGGTCAGACCGTGGTGGGAGGAAATGACGGCTCGATCCTCTCTGGTGTATCCGTGGCAACGGACAACACGGTGTACGCCGCTGGATCTATCTTTGGAACCGGCACCTATAACTTCGGCAACAATGTAACCGCCGCCGGGACGTGCCTGAACGACAACATTGCGCTGGTGAAATACAACGGCTTCGGGTCTATATCATTGTCCTGGTGAAATATTCTAATAAGGTGGGTCGCTAGGGTGGTATATGCTCCAACCATGCAAGAACGTCACGGTGCAATCTGTGGCTGAAATTTTACCTTAGTACTACTTAAAGAAGGGGGATACACCATGTATAATCAAAAATCACCTGTCTTTGCTTCACTCTGTCTCTTGGCAATGTGTATTGTAGTAACGAGCTTTTTCTCAGCCTGCTCGGGTTCGGGCGGTGATGCGCAAAATTCCGGCACAGGCGGCATCTCATTCAAACTCGTCATGCAGCCCTCGTCCGGTTCAGGAGCACATATACTGACGCCCGCGTTCAACTCCTGCGTTGATTATGGGATCGGCACCATCGCCGCAACCGTCTCCAGCGGAACCACAACCGTCACCAGCAACTCCTTTCCATGTGCCGCGCACCAAGGAGTCATTCTCGGGGTCCCGGCCGGATCGAATTACACTCTGCAGGTCGAAGGGTTATCGTCTGGAATGGCGACCATATGGAGAGGTCTGATCTCGTCGATCACCGTTACCACAGGCCAGACAACCAATGCCGGAACTATCACCATGAGTTATGTCGGCGGAAACACGGCCAGCCCAACAGTGACTCTCATCGGCCCGAATTCAAACCCTACAAGTACAACGAACGTTCCGATCACCGATCGTATTAACATCGCCTTCAGCCAACCAATGGCAATTTCAACGATCACTTCGACCAACATTACACTCAATAATGGCAGTGCCGTTCCGGGAACCGTGAGCTATAATAGCGCGAGTAACACCGCCGCGTTTATTCCCTCCTCACCCCTTTCGTACAACACTCAGTATGCCCTGCAGGTCATGTCCTGCGTTACGGGATCCTGCATTGAAGACATCGCGGGCATCCAGCTTATGAATAGCAGCTACGCGAACACCTTTACGACCGAGTCCGCGCCCACCGGGACAGCTAACGCGCCGACGGCTTTGACGGCCACGCCGGGCGACGGTCAGGTAACGCTGGACTGGCTCGCGGTGAACGGCGCCACATCGTACAACGTTTATTACAGTACGTCACCCGGTGTCACGACAACGAACGGCACACAGATCCTTGGTGTTGGAGCCCCCGCTGTACACCTGGGTCTTACCAACGGTACGACCTATTATTACATCGTCACCGCCGTCAACAGCTTCGGAGAGTCTCTGGCCTCCGCTCAATCAAGCACGACCCCCGCCTTCCCCTCTGGGAATCCGTTGCCGCCCGCGAGCCTCGCGGTTAACTTTAACAACGGCGTCAGTCCCTATACGGTAACCTGGCCCACCGTGAGCGGCATGTCGTACAATCTTTACTGGTCTACGAGGCCCATTTACCCAGACCATACCGCGGCGGACAACGTGATCCGCTATGTCACCCCTGGAGACTATATTCATACGGGCGTTACGAGCGGGCTGACCTATTGCTATATTGTGACGGCTATGAATTCTGCCGGCGAAAGCGCCGATTCAATGCAGGTTTGCGGCCCCGGCGGTGGCTTCATTCAGATTGTTTGGTAATGGGACGGGACTATGCTTGATAACCCGAAGGTCGTCGGTTCAAATCCGGCCTCCGCTGCCGACTAATTCAAGGGGTTACAGCATTCGCTGTAACCCTATTTTTTTGGTATGCCAGGCATGACGCACTGTACTTTTAGTATGCCGGCAATCGGAGCACTTGCCTTTTGGTTTCGAGCAAAGCCCTTGCTGCCATTCATTAAGACAACAGGGTGAATAACCAGAAGTCCCTTTCTTCTTGTTTTCCCATCGTCTAGCGAAAACGTCATCCCGCCCCTTGAACAGCGACATGAACAGCCTGATCTTGTCGCTGACGTCCGACCTATTGTTTGAGACCCAATCGTTTGTGCAGGCCGGAGAGTAGCCCTTTTTACCAGCACGGTTTATCCAAAGTTTTGGGAAGATATCCTCTCTCCCCCGAAATAGAGAGCGGAACAGCGCCACTTTCTCCTGAGGTGTTTTTGGTGCGCATGCTATCGGCGACTCAGCATTTGCCTTTTCCAGATTGGTAAGTTGCTGCTTGAGAACATTAAGCCTTGCGATCACCTTTTCGCGCTCGCTATCCAACCTTGAAAGCAAAGTTTCTTCTTTCGATAAAGCCTCGAGAAGTGCGTTTTTGCTATACATTATGTCTCCAAATTCACGAGCGGCCAAGGCGCCATGAACGTACGTAAGGGCAATTTATGAATAGCATGGGGAAGGGTCTCAACTCAGGCTAACGGCAACTGTCAATACAATAAACTCTCTTAGGACCAAATTATTTGTTGCGGTCCCCCCGATCTACTCTCATGATTCACCAAAATGCACTCCAACAAAGTATACGCCTCGAATACCAGGTCGATATTAAACCATGTCGGACAATTTTTGATGATCGGCTTAAATTATCGCCGGAGCACTCAAGCTGCACTCAGGGGCTGGATGCGCTTTATTTTTTTTTTCTGGAGCTTGTTGGCTTCCCAAAGATCAACGTTGCGTTGAGCATTAAGCCAAAACTCCGGTGAGTTGCCAAAAAGGCGAGAGAGCATCAACGCCATAGCCGGGGAAATCGCTCGGCGCTCACGCAATATCTCATTTACAGTCTGGCGCGAAACTCCGAGCGCCTCAGCAAGGCTCGCGGCTTTCAGCCCATAATCGGGCATAAAATCTTCGCGTAGTATTTCCCCTGGATGGATTGGCTTCACTGTTCGAACTTCCCTATTTGCTATAGTCATAAGTATCCTCTCAATGATAATCAGTTATTTCAACGTCATAAGCATCGCCGTCCTTAAAACGAAAGCAGATACGCCATTGATCATTGATCGAAATTGAGTGTTGCCCCTCTCTATCATCTTTCAATGCATGCAGTCGATTACTGGGTGGCACCTTCAAATCCTCAAGATTCGATGCCAGATTGATGAACTCAAGCCGTCGTAAGGCACGCCTCATCAAATCAGCAGGCAATCGTTTAGATTTTCCGGTAACGTAGAACTCGTATGTATGTTTATCGGCAAACGTCTTTATCACGCCAACAAGCATAACGCGTCACGTGACAGTTGTCAAGTAAATAGAATCAGCGGTTGTGTCTTAATAAAAAAATGTGGAAAAGCGCTCCATTTAATAGTTTGTCCAATTGCTTGAATTTCTGTCATAATCTGAGACTTCAACTATTTATAAATACCCCGAATAAATACCCCGGAGATGCTGGATGTCATAGAATTGCTCCGGACGAAGTCGGTCTTCCTTTCACGTTGATTATCATTCCTGCTATACGCTAGAATTGGCGGTATGAATTTCGAGGTTGCCATTAGCTCCATGAATAATATTCTGGAAGAAAGACGGCCTCAGTCATTTGACCGTGCATGGGTGCGCGTAAACGCCCCTTGTGTATATCGCTTTGTCCAGAAAGAAATCCGGATCGAGAGCGGAGGCATAGACTGGGACCGAATTACTCGGGCCTTGGACTGGAAGTTCCAAAAGCGATGGACCGGGTCCCTACGCAGACGAACTAGATCTTATCGGGATCAGTCTGAAGTCGACACCATTCTTCGGCAATACAGCGATAAGCTCTACACGTTCGTCTCCTCACAGGGCAAAGATGACGAACATGTACGGGACAGGATCAGCATCGCACTCGTAAGGATCGCGCAAAAGGGGAACATATTCGCCAAGCAGGAAATCATCAAGCTGTTTAGCTTCACCATAGAAGACTGGATCGAAAAAAATCCGAACCTATCCTGCTGGCGTGGATATGATCCATTGATCCAAAGCCGGCTCGAGTGCTGTATACGACGCTATCGCTACTCGGGCTCATTCATGCGCTACGTCTTCAAAACCCTTGAATACTCCGCGAGAGGCTTAAAGCCGTTGATCGCTTATTCTTTGAATGATTCTACCTATCGATAAGCGTGATTCGAGGGTTGAAAAGGGATATGGGCTGCTTGATTTTATCTGCCGATTTTTCGGATTGCATCCTTTGCTGCCGGCAGGCGGGATTTGATGGTAGTCCAGACCAGCTGATAATCCACACCAAAATAGGCATGAATCAACCTGTCCCGCATTCCTGCCATTTCCTTCCAGGGAACTTCAGGATGTTGAAGCCGAACCGCCTCGGGAACGTTTCGGCATGCCTCGCCAATGATTTCGAACTTCCGTATCACCGCGCTGGCGGTCTTGTCATCTGCTTGAAACTCCTTCAAGCTCATCGTCCCGACAAAGCGTTCAATGCTTTCCATAGCAGCCAGAATGTCAGAAACATAGAGTTTGTAGTCTCTCATGCAGGCACAACCTCACGAAGCACCGCATCTCGTATCTCTTCCCTCAACGTCTTTCGCGGCACAATGTCGACCTTCCTGCCAAGACGTTCCTCAAGGAACAGACCGAGACCCACCAGATCCAGCAAATCAGCGTCTTCCTGAAAATCTACGAGGACATCAATATCGCTTTCTTTGTTCTGCTCGCCTCGCACTACAGACCCGAAGACGCCGATCTCCCTGACCTTGTACTTAATCAGATGGCCATGAAGAGACTTGATGGTATTTACTATTTCGTCCCTGGTATCCATAGATTGCTCCGAACTATAATTTCTGTCACAACGACTGAACCGATTTTACAAGAATCACTAGATAAAATCAATGACTGTAAGCTAAAAGGTAGTTTAAATAAATATGAAAGGAAGATTGTACTTCATTGGACGCTAATTTAATTTCCAAACCCGGAACCAAATAGTTTGTCCAATTACTTGAATTTCTGTCATAATCTGAGACTTCAACTATTTATAAATACCCCGAAAAGTACCCCGTTTTGTGAATGCTAGAAAATAAAAAAAGAGCTAATTCCTTCAAGGGATTAGCTCTCGATCACTCCCAAATTCAATGGAGAATTTGAATAAAATTTAAAATATCACTGTAAATTCTGATAGTTATGGTGGAGGCGGTGGGAATCGAACCCACGTCCGAAAATCTTCAGCCAGAAGCTCATACATGCTTATCCCCGCCTTTTAAGCTCTCACCTCATCCACCGCCTTGGGGAAAGCTTTGGAATCGGCCAGCCCGGTTTGTCTTATCTTTCCGCCCCGGACGAAGTCGGAAAGACCAGCCTGGTTTTTGACGTCCCATCGGCTGTTCAGGCGCCGGCCGCGAGACGCGCTAGCCTAAATTAGGCAGCGAGTGCCAGTTCGTTATTGGCAGTTGTTATTTACCATGTGTTTTACGAGCCCCATGGCACCTCGGCATGCAACTCCTGACCTCTCGATCCCCGTCGAAACCTGTCGCCCCCCTTTCAGACATAGTTCTGAGTTCAAATTTCTGAATTCTAAGGTAAAATGATATAGTTACACCTACTCATACTGCACTACTATATTTTACCCGATTCCTTCTTGACATTCAATAAGATAACCACATCCTCACGGCTCATTCCGCTGATCTTGATGACTTTCTCTCTTCCCGTATGGCCGGAAACGATCTCCACCCTTGATTTTGCGATAGAGAGACGTTCGGCGAGAAACTTGGCCAGTGCTTCGTTCGCGGCTCCGTCTACAGGCGGGGCTGTCAGCCGGATCTTAAGCCCACCGTTCTGCATCAAAACAATTTCGTTTTTCGATGCCCGCGGCTGGATCCGGATCGGAAGCAAGGCGGTCGCCGGCGCTGCCTCATTCCTGGGGGAGCTCTTCTTTAGCATCAGCGCCGGACTCCTCGAAATTGATCATTTCCTGATGCATCTGGATCACCTTTTTCAGATCCTCAAAAAAGTGATGCTTGCGTCGGATGAGTTCCTGTATTTCCGCATCCAACCGTGCCTTTTCCTCATGTGCGCTTCCCACGATCTGGTGAGTGCGGATCTCGGCATCCTTGATGATGAGTGCCGCTTCCCTGCGCGCGTTGTCCTTCTGGTCCTCCATGAGTTTCTGAGTCATGAACATGGTTTTTTTGACAACTTCCTCTTTTTCATTCAATTCGTGAAGACGCTGATCGTAAGACTGTTTGAACTCGCGCAGATCTGTTAGTTCGCGAATCAGAGATTCCATCTCGTCCCGTATGAGGTCGAGAAACATTTCCACTTCGGTGCGTTCATAACCGCGAAACCCGATATGAAACCGCTTCTGCTGTATGTCGATCGGGGTCACTTTGATGCCTTCAGCCATGACATTGCCTCCTTTAGCGTGCGGCGAAGTCCCTTTTTATCCCATCGAGTAACCAATGCGCTTGAGCGTATCGACGACGGCGTACTGCAGGAAAATGATGGTGAGAATAGCAATGAGCGGTGACAGATCAATGCCGATTTTATAGGGCGGGACCAGTTTTCTGATTGGCCTAAGTGCCGGCTCGGTCACGCGCGTCAGGAACTGTACGATCGGGTTATAGGGGTCCGGGTTTACCCACGAGATGAGCGCACGGATGATAATGACCCACATGTAGATATTCAACACTATACCGAGCACCTTGGCAATTCCTAGAATAACATTTCCGAATACGAACATGGTTCCTCCCTGCATTGTGGTCTTGCGACGACCCCACTTTGATGGTTTTTATTCATTTCCCTAACTCCTTGCTTCGCGCTGTTGCCGCTTCCACGGCATTCATAAGCGTGGCCCGCAGCTTTCCTTTTTCGAGCGCATGCAATCCCTCGATCGTGGTCCCGCCGGGAGACGTTACCATGTCCCGCAGCCTGCCGGGATGCTCCTTTGTTTCCAGGACCATCTTGGCGGAGCCGTACACGGTCTGCGCAGCAAGCTCAAGAGCAAGCGGCCGGGGCAGCCCGGCCTTCACGCCAGCGTCGGAGAGCGCGTCGATGATCATGAAAACGTAAGCTGGGCCGCTTCCAGAGAGGCCAGTTACCGCGTCCATGAGCTTTTCATCAACCACCACTGCCCTGCCTACGGAGTTGAAAATACTCTGCGCAAGAACGAGATCGTCGTTCGTGACATTCTTTCCCGCAGACAGCGCGGCCGCTCCCGCGAGCACAAGGGCGGGCGTATTCGGCATGACGCGGATGACATGGCATGTTTCTCCCAGGGATTTTTCGATCTTTGCAAGGACGATCCCCGCTGCTATGGAAATGACCAGCTTCTTATCATCCACAACTGGAGATATTTCCATCAGGACTCTTTCGATAACCTGAGGTTTGACGCTCAGGATGATGACCCCAACCTCGCGCACGGCCTCAGCGTTCGATTTCGCGGCGCTAATTCCGTACGCTTTCATGAGATGGGCAAGGCGGTCGGCCGAAACATCCGTTGCCATGATCTGATCCGCCTTTGCGGTTCCCGCTGCGACCAGCCCCTTAATGAGCGCCTCAGCCATGTTCCCGCCGCCGAGGAATGCGATTTTCCCCTTGATTGCCATGTTGCCTCCAGTTCCTGGTCGGGATTACCTGTTGATAACGGGGAACTCACGAAGTCGCCCGAATCTTCTCTTTTCCCCCGGCATCTGTGGTGAAATGATCCTAGCTTCTCCCCCCGAATATTGCCGTGCCCACCCTGACCATGGTAGCGCCTTCTTCCACGGCAACCTCGAAATCGCCGCTCATGCCCATAGATAATTCTCCCATGGATACCCGGGAAATCTTTTCGCTCCCGATTCGCACCGACAAATCGCGCAATTTTTTAAAATACGGCCTTGCCTCTTCTGCATTGTCAAAAAAAGGGGGTATGGTCATAAGCCCTTTAATCGAAAGATTCTTCAGAACCGCCGCTTTCTCGATGAGGTTGGCGGCATCAACAGCCGTGATCCCGGCCTTGCTCGCCTCGCCGGAAATATTCACCTCGACGAGAACATCCTGGATCTTTCCGACCTTTGCCGCCTGTTTGTCGACCTCCTGCGCCACCTCAAAACTGTCGATGGAGTGAATGAGATCAAAGAGCTTCACCGCGTATTTTGCCTTGTTCGACTGAAGATGCCCGATCAGGTGCCAGCTCGCGAGGGGGCCAAGCTGCTCGATCTTTTCCTTTGCCTCCTGGACTCGGTTCTCGCCAAGAACCCCAGTACCCGCTGCTACAGCCTCACGGATCCTCTCGATATCAACGGTCTTGGTGACCGCAATCAGCTTGATTGATGCCGGGTCGCGGCCAGCGCGCCGCGCCGCCGAAGCAATCCTGTCCATGACCTTCTTAAGATTGTCTGAAATCGACATAAAAAAACGTATCTCGCGCAAAGGAAATCTAAAAATTGGATCTTAATTAATTGAGAAATTTTCTTCGCGATTATTGCGGCTTTTCAGTTGTAACCATCTTTAGGGTTTAATCATCACGACTGATAGCATCCGCCCGGTCCGGCCCTCAGCCCGAAAGGAATAGAACAGGTCCCTTCTGCAGGCGGTACATATGCCCAGTGAATGGATGTTCCTTTCCTCCACCCCGGCCTGCAGTAGCTCCATCCTGTTTGCCTTAACCAGATCCAGGCTCCATTTCTCCTGTCCGCGCGGCGACGCCACATCCTTCCAGAAGGGAAAAGCTTCCCGCACCGGCCCCATGACCGGCTCGTCCACTTCGTAGCATTCCGGCCCGATGGCTGGACCGAAAGCCGCAATCAGCTGCGTTGGGTCGGAGCCGAGTCTGTCATGCATCAATTTCACGGTCTTCCGGACGATGTTCTTCACCGTGCTCCGCCACCCTGCGTGGACAGCCGCAACAGCGGGGATTGTCGGATCAATCAGCAGGGCGGGGACGCAGTCCGCGGTTTCGACGCCGATGGCGATGCCCGGCGTGCTCGTAATCATGGCATCTGCCTCTGTGGTATGCATTAGCCGGTAGCTGTGGTCGTCCACGATCACGACGACGTCGCCATGAGCCTGGTTTGCGGTAACAACGCGATCGGCAGTAATATTGAAGAGATCGGCAACAACATCCCAGTCAGAAGGCGATTTGATCCCCCTGTTCCGCGCGCCGAGACTGTTGTTCCTCGTCGTAAAAACATGGACGATTCGCTGCAGGTTGTCCAGCGTTGGGATTGTTAAATAGGGGCCGCTTGCGGATCGGGGCAGATCCCTCTTTTCCCTGTTGGCGATTTCGCCTTCAACACGCTGCATGTGTTGATCTCTCTTTCAGTTTGCCAATTTCGCGAGAGCGGACTTCCTGCCACGAACTTCCGACAGGGTTTATCCGCGGAAGGCTGATTCTCTATTTGCACACTCCGCAGGTCTTGCAGAAACCGACCCTGCAGGGCGGCGTAAACTTGCCCTCGAGCGCTCGCTCGTACTCATTTCTAAGATATTCTTTTCTCACACCGATGTCAATAAAATCCCAGGGCAGGACTTCGTCAAAGCCGCGTCTGCGGCGTACATAAACGTCCGTATCGATGCCTGTCGCTTTCGACGCCTTTTTCCAGTCCCCTCCCTTTTCATGGGCGGCCGCGATAAGTTTCCCGAGCTTACGGTCACCGCGCGAAAGAAATGCCTGTACGTATTCCCACTTCGGGAGGTCGTGGATCATGTTCATGTTGCCGATTTTTTTTATCGCCTTGTCGAGAGCTCGGATTTTTTTGTTCAGGCTTTCGACGGACTCCATGGGCTCCCACTGGAACGGCGTAAAAGGCTTGGGGACAAAGGAATTAACGCTCAATGTTATTCTGCCGATCCTGCCCAGCGGCCGCGCATGTTTGAGTTGCACTTCATGCACCCGGTTTGCAAGCGCGATGATCGCCTCAATGTCCTCCATACTCTCCGTGGGCAGTCCGATGATGAAATACAGTTTGAGATTCGGAATGCCATGGCTGAAAATCAGGTCTGCTGCCCGAAGGATATCGGCTTCCGTAATTCCCTTGTTGATTACCTTTCTGAGCCGTTCCGACCCGGCTTCGGGCGCGACGGCGATTGTCTTGTGGCCGCTTCTCGCGAGCCGCTCGATGAGGGCTTCACTCACCGAATCGGCGCGGAGGGAAGAGACCGAAAGGCTCCCCTCGATCGCGGTGCAGAGTTCGCCGATCGAGGGATAATCTGAAATGGCGGCGCCCACAAGCCCGATCCGGCCGCTGAGATCGTCCGCCCGGTGCGCCTGCTCCGTGGCTGCAACGATGCCGAGGCTCCTCGGGGGAAGGTAGATGTAGCCGGCCATGCAGAAGCGGCAGTGCCTGCCGCAGCCGCGCGTGATTTCCGCCAGATAACGGTCGTTAAACTCGGTATGGGGCGTCAGGATGACCGTAGCAGCCGCCGCAGCATCGAGTTTTTGGACAGTGCGCTTGACAATCCGGTCGGGCGCCGCAGGCCACCTTTTTTTGCGTTCCCCGATCGTGCCATCCTCATTAAAGAGGACTTCATAGAACTCGGGGACGTACACGCCGGGAACCCGGCTCAATGCCAAAAGGATCTCGCGCCGCTCGCGGCCCAGATTCGCCTTGAACAGATCGATAAATTCGCCCGCAACCTCCTCGCCCTCTCCTACAATCACGAGATCGAAAAAATCCGTAAGCGGCTCGGGATTGAAAAACGAGCAGATGCCGCCGAGAACGATGATGGGATGCTCGCCTGTTCTTTCTTCCTTAGCCAGGGGAATGTCGGCGAGCCGGAGCATTTCCAAGATATTCAGATAATCCTGCTCAAAGGAGACCGAGAAAGCCAGGATGTCGAAATCGCTGACCGGCCGCTTGCTTTCCAGGGTGAACAGTTTCGTCTTGCTCGCCCCATACTCTTCGATATCTTCGTTATCGGGCAGGAATACTCGCTCGCAGGAAGTATCGTCGCGCTTGTTCAGGAGGGAATAGATCTGGTGTATGCCTAGGTTTGACATGCCGACATGGTACGTGTTCGGATAGGCAAGCGCGATGTTCACCTCGGCGCCGTAAGATTTATACACCGTTCCGCGCTCGGCAGCAAGCAAAGAATCGGCCTTTTCACGCAATTTTCGTGACATGAAAGAATTATACTATGCCTGACTTCCTGAGGCAAAACAATTCAGGCGGGCGGTGCCGGGCGAGACTATTTTATGAATCCTGAAAACCATTGAGCCCCAGAGTAACACGGTTAACAACACATCCACGGGATGTTTGAGGCATCTGCATCGCAGTGGTCGAGGATCGACCATACTGTTCTGGGCATCTCGTTCAGGGAAACAGGTTTGAGAAGTTGTGGGTTGTTTAAGCGTTGCGCATGCGGCTCTCATTATGAGACCGACAATAAATGAGCTTCGTCGTTTCGTTAGCACTTCATTGGCGCAAGCTCGGTTGTATCACGGTCCGCCAATGCATCTCCGCTGAACACGGAGTTATAACCGGAGGAAGGGAATTTCAAGGCACTGCATCTGAATCTGTTTCAGAACAAAAAAGCCTTGCGACTCGGAAGACATGCAAGGCCCGTTTGCATTGCCGTGGCTGCTACTGGATTCTCTTATTCCGCCCGCACCAGGTCTTCGAACCGGATGTCCACGCCGAAAACGCCGATGATGTTGCTGCTATCGTCGGCAATGGGCGCCGAGACCGTGATGCAGAGGGCGCCGGTGATCTTGGAAGTGTAAAAATCCGACACGAAGCTTTTGCCGTCCTTCACAGGGCTGATGAACCAGGGACGGTCGGAGAAGTTGTCTCCCAGCCCCGAATTCTCAAACTGAGCCTTGTACTGGATCTGGGTGATATTCTTCGTGATCTTTTTTCCCTCGCTGTTCACGACATAGGCAAACTGGATGAAGGCGTTCTCGTCTAGCATCTTCTGCAGGATTGCTTCCTGCCTTGCGTGGTCCATGGTACGCATCTCTTCCCGCTCAACCATCTCCTCAACGAGATGGAGCGATATTTCCTGTGCCTTCTTCTTCAATTTGTCGAGGTCCGAGACGAAATACTCGGGCAGATATTTCTTCGCTTTTTCCAGCAACTCGTCGTGCGAGATACTCGTGGTCCTGCCCTGTTCATACTGCTCCATCACCCACTTATGTATCTTGGTAAGGCCAGGGTGGCGCTTGTCAATTTTCTTATCCGCATCCAGGTTCAGGTGGCTGTTCACCCAGTGGGCGATGCCGGCGACTCCCGATTTGTCCGTGATGATCACTCCCATGGGCCGCTTTAGGATCTTCGTGGTATCGAAGATATTATAGATCTCCTCGTTCTTCATCATGCCGTCGGCATGAATGCCCGCGCTCGTGGAATTAAATTCGGAGCCGACGAAGGGATAGTTGGAGGGGATCGGAGAACCCATTTCCCTCTGGAAATATTCGGCCATCTCGGTGATCGCTGTCGTGTCAATGCCTGAATCGTTCCCGGTAAGGCTAATATAATCCATAAGCATTGCCTCGATGGGCGTGTTGCCCGTGCGCTCCCCGAATCCGAGAAGCGCGCCGTTGACCGACGAGCAACCGTACATCCAGGCGGCGACGCCGTTCACGAGTCCCTTGTGGAAATCGTTATGGCCGTGCCATTCAAGCTGTTCCGAAGGCACGCCGCCATCATGAATAAGCGTATAAAAAATTTCCGGCACTCCGCGGGGAAGCGCCGTCCCCGGGAACGGGAACCCGTAGCCCATCGTGTCGCAGGCGCGGATCTTGATGGGGACTTGCGACGATTCCGCCAGTTTCATCAATTCCTGCACAAAGGGGATGACGAAGCCGTAGAAGTCAGCCCTGGTAATATCTTCGAGATGACAGCGCGGTCTGATGCCCTGTTCAAGCGCCGTCGTCACAATACCGAGATACTGCTTCATCGCGTCTTTTCGGGACATATTCAATTTCAGGAAAATGTGGTAATCCGAGCACGAGGTAAGAATGCCCGTTTCCTTGAGACCCATTTCGTTCACGAGCTTGAAATCGTTCTTGTTCGCCCTGATCCATCCGGTAACCTCCGGATACCGGTAGCCCCGCTCAAGGCAGAGCCGCACCGCCTCACGGTCCTTCTCCGAGTACAGGAAGAACTCGGACTGGCGGATCACTCCGTTGGGCCCGCTCATCCGGTGAAGGAAGTCGAAGATGTCGACGATCTGCTGGGGTGTATAGGGAGGCCTGGACTGCTGCCCGTCGCGAAACGTCGTGTCCGTGATCCAGATGTCCTGCGGGATATTGGTCTGGATAAGCCGGTCTTCAAGCACGATGCGGGGAATGCTCGTGTAGGGGAACATGTCCCGGAACAGGACAGCCTCCTTCACATCCTTGAGTTCGAAGGGAATTTTTATGGACTGCTTTTTAATAGTCATGGAATGCTCCTCAGAAAAATCGGTTCAAAGTATGAAGTTCGGCAGCCTGGGCGGCTGTTCAATTTCCACGAAGGCTTCTGATCGCCGCGGCATAGTCTTTCTTGCCGAAGACCGCCGACCCGGCGACGAGGATGTCGGCGCCGGCGTCGATGACTGATGCGGCATTGTCAGGCTTCACGCCGCCGTCCACCTCGATCTCCGTCTTGAGTCCCAGTTCATCGATCCGCTTCCGAAGTTTTGCGATCTTGTCCAGCGCCGATGGTATAAAGGCCTGGCCGCCGAACCCGGGGTTCACGGACATGATCAGTACCATGTCCACGTCCGACAATATATAATCCAGGCTCGTAAGCGGGGTGGCCGGATTCAGGGACACTGCTGCCTTCACGCCCTGATGTTCCTTGATGGATTGGACAAGCCCGTTCAGGTGGAAGGCGGTCTCGACGTGCACCGTGAGGTAATCAGCCCCCGCTTTCGCAAAATCGGCAATATACAACGCGGGATTGGTGATCATGAGGTGCACGTCCAGAGGAAGTTTCGTGGACCTGCGCGCCGCATCCACGATGATCGGCCCGATCGTGATGTTCGGAACGAAGTGTCCGTCCATGACGTCGATATGAATGATGTCCGCGCCCGCGGCTTCAACGGCCTTGATCTCCTCGCCCAGCCGCGAAAAGTCAGCAGAAAGAATGGAAGGCGCAACCTTGATTTTACGGGCCATGTGATTCCCCTGACTTTACAACGTATAAGAAAACCTATTTCGGAGTGATGTCTCAGGCCGCGCTGTCGCGAAATAAAAATATTCATGCAGCGGTGGCCTAAGACCGATTTTTTTTCTTCCCCGGCACCCTTTGATTAATTGCGGTAATGGGGTTGATTCCCGGATTGCCTTAAAAAACACACGGAACGCGAGGACCCGGAACGTAAAACATCCGAATACCTGTGGGCAACTGTATCGGTCTGCCCCTATTTGTTTATCACGATATCCACTGTTGCGTCGGCCGATACGGGATAGCCTGCTGCCGGCTTCTGGCCGATGACGATCCGGTCAGGTCCCGCAGCGTTTGAGCCGGTCGTCCGTGTCAGCACCCGGTGCTGCAGCTCAAGCCGGTCAACGATTCTTAATGCCTCTTCCGGCGGTTTACCGGTTAGCTTCGGCATTCTCAGAAGCGCTGTCTTTTTTCCGGCGCTCACCAGTAGACTGAGAGTGCCGCCTTTATCCAGCGGACTGCCCGCCTGAGGGCTCTGAGCGACCACCATGTCGCGTTCGATGCTGTCGGAAGAGACCCGCGATACTTCACCCGTGAAAAAACCGGCCTGCCGGATCATGATGTCGGCTTCGCGAAAATTTTCCCCCACAAGCTTCGGCGCCAGAAGTTCACTGGGGCCCTCGCTCACGACAACCCGAACCTGCCTCCCTTTTTTTATCCCGCGCCCCGGCGCCGGAATCTGCGAAATAACGGTGTCCCGCGGTATTGTGGGGCTGGGCTCCCTGCGGTCGACCTTGATTTCCAGGCCCAGCTGCCCCACCGTTTCAAGGGCGCTCACGATATCCTGGCCCGCAAGATCGGGCACACGCACCTCCTCCTGGCGGAGAAGCAGGGCAACGACGGCAATGGCACTGACAATGCCGATGCCGACGAGCGCGAGAAATATGCTGAGACCTTTCAGAAATTGTTTCAACTGAAAAACCTTTCTCCAAAGCCGATCCCCGCCAAGGGAAAGGACTCGAAAGCGGGAGCTCTGATCGGTAAACCTGTCGCCATCAGCTTCCTAGCCTGCTGGAGAAGGCGGTCCATGGACGCATCACAGGTAGAAATTGTATTTTACCATATTGAAATTAAGATGCAAGAACTTCTGAATAGAGGGGGGCGGCAAAATCCTCTTCCGACAACCTTTTTCTAGAGCGTCCTCACGAGCCTCGCCCCGAAAAAGCCGTCCATGCCCAACGCGTTGGGGAAGGTACGAAAAAAGCCCGTATCGTCGACAAAAGCCGCAGCCTGCACGGGCAGGAAAGAACGGGGATCATCGATCGTAAAATCACCTCCCTTGCTGGCGAGAAAAGCGTTAATTATTCTCTCGTTTTCCTCCGGCTCCGTAGTGCAGGTCGAATAGACGAGCACTCCGCCTGGTTTTAGCAGGTTCGCGCAATTTTCGAGAATCCGCTTCTGAACCGCTGCCCGCTCCCCGATCATCCGCTCATTCTTGGTCCATCTGCCGTCGGGATGTCGCCGCAGAACGCCCAGACCCGAGCACGGCGCATCGATCAGGATCTTATCGAACGGACCTTCGCGATACTGTGTCGCATCGCCTTTCTCCGGGGTAATGATCTTCAGCCCGAGCCTGCCGATGTTTTCCCGGATTTTAACGATCCGTGTGTAATCGTTCTCGAGGGCTATGATATTCCCGCGATCCCCCATAAGTTCGTCCAAATGCGCGGCTTTTCCACCTGGCGCTGCGCAGGCGTCGAGGACGTTTTCACCCGGTCCGGGAGCAAGCAGAAGGCTGACAAGCTGGGCCGCTTCGTCCTGGACCATAAACCAGCCCTGTTCATAGGCCGGAAGCGCGCGGATGCCCGGCGACGAAAGAATTTCAAGCCCGGCCGGCGAATAAAACGTTTCCCTCGATTCAGCCCCCTGCGATGCTAAGGCCGCATGCAACTGATCTCTCGTTGACTTGAGGGTATTGCACCTGATCACAAGCGGCGCGGGCAGGTTATTTGTCCTCAGCAGCGTCTCCGTGATTTCGGCGCCGTATCGTTCGAGCCAGCGCCTGACCAGCCATTCGGGGTGCGAATGGAGAACGGCCAGCCGTTTTACCAGATCTTCCGTTCCGGGAAAGGCGATCGCACTTCTCTTCCGGTCGAGATTTCTGAGCAGCCCGTTTACATAGCCCTGTTTCTTCCCGTGTACTTTCGCGAGCTCAGTTGCCGTATTCACTGCTGCGCTCGCGGGGACCCGGTCAAGGAAGAGCAGCTGGTAGGCGCCCATTCGCAGGATGTTCCGAGTCCAGGCATCGGTATTTTCCAGGGGCTGCGTTGAAAGGAGATTCAAGGCCCAGTCCAGGCGGGACCGGTTCCTGAGGGTCCCGTAGACGAGTTCAAGAATGAACGCGCTGTCCCGCGCCCCGAAGTATTGCCGCGCCTGTTCGAGAGAGGCGTCGGCAAAAAAGCCTTCCTCCGCTCGATGAAGGATCTCGACCGCTTTCTCGCGCGGTTTATCGATATGCTTCACGAGGTTTGCACCGCCAGAGCGGGTCTGCGGTATGGCAAGAAGCATCGCCCCGCCACCGGCAGTATCGTTCTGCAATCAATGTCCATACGAGTATGTCTGCGGTGTTCTCTAACGAGGTTCACAGCGGCCGTTCGCGAGGAATTCGAGCGCCTCGGCAACCTTACTGATGTCGACGCTTGTATTGTAGCAGGGGCCAAAGGGACGGTCATTCAAAATGCCGATGACGGGAAGCGGGTAAGCGTCCTGAATGCCGCTCGTCAGGTCCCGCTCGCAGGCAACAGCGATGATGGCCTGGGGCTTTGCCTCCGCGACCCGCCGCCGGGCGAGCGTTCCTCCCGTCGCAACGGATAGATGCACATCATGTTTCTTGGCAAGCATGACAAGGTCTTTTATCTTGCACTTGCCGCAGGACTGGCACTTATAGGCATCACTCGTTATTTTGATGGCGCAGTCGCTGAACTGGAGACAGTGAGGCATGAGAAGCAGGATGCGTTTGGGCTTGATATCGCTGCACTTAGCTTTGACGAGAAGGTTGTTCACCTCGACAAAGGACTGCTGGATCTTTTCCTTAGAAATTCCGAGAATCTTGCCCACCCCGATCATGAAGGGAAAGAGCACTTCAATCACGATCCCCCGAAGCCTCGATGCAAAAAAGATTTCCCTGCCCCGGACAAGCGTCAGGATGAGCAGTCCCACGCCCGTGACAAGCGCGCCGATCACCGTTCCCATGGTGATGCAAACGATCTCCGGCGCAAAGGGATGGATATTCCTGAGCCCGATATAGGGAATCAGATACAGCCCCACCGTAACCGCGGTGATGAGAAACACCGAGAAGACAATGAGTCCGATAAATATTCTTTTTTGGGGCTCGGGCATAGATATCCGCCAAATTCAAAGTTCAGGGTCAAATTTAAAAACAGTGTTGATGGAATTTTGGATTTATTCCTTCTCTGACAGCTTTTTGCCCGCCAACCCGTGGTGGCCCCGCAAAAAATCCGCGGCCGTCATGGGCTTCTTTCCTTCCGATTGAAGAGCTACAATACGGAGAATTCCGGAGCCTGCGCCGACAGCCAGCGCACCCTTCTCGGCTTCGAAGAGCACGCCGGGCTCCTCTTTGCCGGTCATTGCCTCAGACTCGAGGATCTTGATCATTTTCCCATCCAGGTATGTGTACGCACCGGGCCAGGGGGACAGACCGCGAACACGATTGTGTATCTCGACTGCAGGCAGCGTCCAGTCGATACTCCCGTCTTTTTTTCTCAGCGGCGGCGCGAGTGTGGCTCTCCTGTTGTCCTGTACGCGGCGAGCAATCCTCCCGGCAGCAATCAACGGCAATGCCTCGGTGATGAGCCGGGCGCCCAGTGAAGAAAGCTTCTCAAGCATAGAACCCGCCGTGTCCTTCGAACCTATCGGGATGCTCTCCTGCAGGAGCATGGCGCCGGTATCCATTCCCTCATCCATCTGCATGATTGTAATGCCGGTCTCGGCATCGCCGTGCATGATGGCCCAGTTGATCGGCGCCGCACCGCGATAGAGTGGCAGCAGCGAAGCATGAATATTGATGCAACCGTATTTCGGAAGGGTCAGTATCTCATTCGGCAGAATCTGTCCGTAAGCGGCAACGACAATGACTTCGGCGTTTAGCGACTTGAGCATGGCGATGAATTCTGGCTCCCGGACGCGCCGCGGCTGGAAGAGGGGGAGCTTCATTTCCGAGGCTGCCTGCTTCACCGGGGGCGATGCGAGAACTTGACCCCTGCCCGAGGGCTTGTCGATCCGTGTCACTACGCCGATGATTTCATGTCCCGAAGCTGCAAGCGCGCGAAGCGGCGCTACGGCGAACTGCGGCGTTCCCATATAAACGAGTTTCATATCGGACGTCCTGAACCGCGGATCCGGGCCACGGGCAAACACCAGCTTTTGCCCATAGTTCCCGGCCTTTATTCGGTCATGAACGCTCTGGCTCTCGGTTCCTGCCGAAATGTTTCGCCTGATTGCCGGAATATGTCTGGTGAATTATGCCTGCTCGACTGCCAGTTTCTTGAATCTTCGTTTGAAGATGTTTTTCTTGAGCGGGCTAAGCCTATCGACGAACAAGGTGCCGTTCAAATGGTCTATTTCGTGCTGCAGAGCCTTAGCCAGCAAGCCTTCCGCGGCGATTTCAAAAGGTTTTCCGGTTCGATCCTGAGCACGTACCCTGACCTTTGACGCGCGCTTCACCTTCTCGGCGTAGTCAGGGATGCTCAGGCACCCTTCTTCTTCAACAACAGCCCCCTCCAGTGAAAGGATTTCAGGATTGATGATGACCATGAGCGGTGCGCGCTGTTCATCATCCTCCCTGCTGCTCAGATCGATCACCGCCAGCTGGAGCGACACCCCTACCTGGTTGGCTGCGAGTCCGACTCCCGGCGCAGCATGCATTGTTTCAATCATGTCTTGAATGAGCTGGTCCAGGGAATTATCGATTTTTTCGACCCGGGCCGTTTTTACCCGCAGGACGGGGTCCGGATATGTTCGAATTGCGCGTAATGCCATAGTGGTCATATTTAACATGATTCATCATCAAAATCAAGGCGAATATGGATAATCGCTCCTGTACCCGCTGGGGATTCCGGAGACGTTCATGTTGACACTCCGGCGACCTTTATGGTATTTTTATTCTATGGCTGTCGACAAACATACCGTTATGAAAGAGGCGCAGAAGTTCGCCGCACGGGGCCAGTATGACAGGGCCATTGCGGAATGGAAAAAACTTCTCCGCGAGTCGCCGCATGACGCTAATCTTTACAACACCATCGGCGACCTTTGCCTGAAAAAGGACGCAAAGGCCGATGCCGTTGACGCCTACCGGCGGGCCGCCGATATTCTTGCCTCCGATGGCTTTACGTCCAAAGCCATCGCCCTGTATAAAAAAACTCTTAACATCGATCCCCGAAATATTGAGGTGTATCTCGCCCTCGGTGACCTGAACGCGGAGAAGGGCCTTACCGGCAATGCTCTAGAGAACTATAAGATCGTCGCCGATCACTATACGCAGCAGAAAAATCTGGGCAAAGCCCTTGGTATCTATCAAAAGATGGCTGATTTGAATTCGGCCGACGTCGCGTTCCGGATCAAACTCGCCGACATGTATGCAAAGCAGGGCATGGTCGCCGAGGCGTCAAAAGCTTACCTGGACGCTGCAGACGTTCACCTCTCAAAAAATGCACTCAATGACGCCCGTCAACTGTTCGAAAAGGTCCTGGCTCTCAATCCCGAAAATAAGGAGGTCTATTACAAGGCCGGCATTGTTTACCTTAAGGAAGGGAAATTCAGCGAAGCCTGCAAAGCCCTGAAGCCTGCCTTTGAAAAAGATCCCAACAACCGGGACTTGGCCGACACCTATGTGGAAGCGCTGGTTAGCGCCGGTAAAGACCATGATGCGGAACTGGTTCTCCGGAAAATCATCGATGCTAACCCCGATAGGATCGATTCCCTTCAGAAACTATATACAATATTTCTGGCAAGAAAAGACTATGACAGGGCGCTTGACATGGCGACGGCCCTTTCCAACGCCTTCGTCGCGCAGGACGATCAATATACCGCGGAAGATTACTTGAAAAAATTCGTTGCCGCATGCCCGCGCTATACGCCTGGGTTTCTGAAACTGGCCGAGTTTTATGTCTCCGTAAGACAGGACGATGATGCCGCCCGCACTTTTCTCCAGACTGCTGAAATCCTTTCCGATGAGGGCGACCGGGAAGGGGCGAAGACGGTGCTGGGCCGGGCTCTCGATATCAACCCCGAACTGCCCGGGGCCCGCGAGCTGTTCACTCTGCTGAATACTCCGGCCATTACTGTTCCTTCTTCGCCTGAGCCGGAAGAGCTCGGGATTCCCGCCCCCGTAACGAAGCCGCTCGAAAGAGAACCTGCTGCACCGGAGCCAGCGGTGTCGGTTCTGGAAACACTGGTCGAAGAACCGCCTATTGCCGAAGCACCGATCGTGGAAGCTCCCGTCATGGAATCTCCGTCCGTTGCCCCGCCCACGGAGAGAGCTCCTGTTCCGGAAGTCATAGACCCAGCGATCACCGAAGCGTGCGCCGAAATTGACATCCTCGTCAAGTACGGCCTGGCGACAAAAGCGCTTGAACAGCTCGAAGACCTAGCGCGAAAATACCCCGAAAACATCCAGATTCGCGTCAAGCTGAGCGACCTCTACGGCGATCTCGGTCAGATGGGCAAGTCAGCCACGCATATGATCGTCCTTGCCGATCTTTACACCGCAAGAGGGATGCAGGATAAAGCGGACGGAGCATTGCGGACAGCGCTGACAATTGACCCAGCAAATACGGAGGTTCAATCCCGGCTCCATGGTGAACCCGCCGTGGCAATGCCCAAGGCACAGCCAGATATCGTCGTGCCCGAGGAACAACCCATTGCGGATGCAGAACTGCCGGTATTTCCTCTTGACGTTCTCGATACGGCTGAGTACCGGCCCGCCGAAGTCATGCAGGAAGTCGAAACAACGCCCCCATCACCGGAGGAACCAGCTCCTGAGCCCGCTCCCACCGATGAGAGCGTTTTCGAGGGCCTCGATATAGACGCACCCCAGGCCGCGGAGGTCGGTTCCTCCGCCCTGTTCACGCCCCCTTCCGAGCCGGAGTCCCAACCCGTTGCCATCGAGTCTCCGGCCTTTGTTGAGGAAGCCCCCCCGGTTGCCGGGGAATCTCAACCGGCGGAGGAAACTGCAGCGACCGTCACCGAGCCAACGCTGGAGGAAGAGGTTGCCGGACAAGCCGCAGAAACCCCTGTTCAGGAACCAGCTGGCGAGGTCGACATCAACGAAATTTGGGCTGAAGCTGAATTCTACTACCAGCAAGGCCTGTTTAATGAAGCCAAAAAGCATTATGCGAAACTCATTGAACTGGACCCCGATGAGAAGCAGGCAATAGCGCGTCTTGCCGAAATTTCACGGGAGGAAGAAGAGACGAAGGAGTTCACCAGGCTTGCCGACGCAGTTGAGGGCCTGGAAGGTGCCCTTTCTGCCGAGCCCACGGACCAAGAGCTGCCGCTAAGCGCCTCGGATGAAGAGGCTGTTCGCAGTCTCATGAGCGAGATCGAGTCGTTGAAGAAACCGACGCAGCAACCGGCTTCCCCCGCGCCACCGCGGACTGTGGTAGAGCCAACAGCCGCAGTTACCGGGCCGGGCCGGGGTGACGAAGAAGAGGAGTTTTTCGACCTGGGCGAAGAGCTTCAAAAGGAGAGCCGTCCTTCCGCCACCGGGATGCAGGAACAGAAGGCCGACGATTTCTTCGACCTCGCTTCGGAACTTCGGGATGAACTCAGCGGTGTAGCAGTTCCTGCCCGGCCCACTGCCAAGGAGCAGAGCCTCGACGAAATCTTTGAGGAATTCAAACGCGGCGTCGAACAATCAACCAATGAGGACGTCGATACTCACTACAATCTGGGCGTTGCCTATAAGGAGATGGGACTTCTGGATGACGCCATCGCGGAGTTCAGCCTGACCCCCGAAGGAGAACCAAAATTTGTTCACAGTCGCTACATGCTGGGGCTCTGCTACATGGAAAAGGGGGAATACGAAAACGCCATCGTCGAAATCGAATATGCCCTGACTTATCTGGAAGGCATGGGAGAAGACGAACAGGCACGCCTTGAAATGCGTTACGACCTCGGCCTTGCCTACCAGGGCGTGGGAAATATCATCAATGCCCTTCGGGAGTTTCAGAGAATCCAGAACATCAAGCCCGGCTACCGGGACATAGCCGCGAAACTCAAGGAGCTTACAAAAGGGGACTTTATTTCACTCGACCAGCTTAAAGGCGATATTGAAAAGGAAATCTCGTCGAAATTCCTGGAGGAAGGCGAACGGATAGAACGTGAGGAAAAAAATCGCAAAAATGCAAGAGTGAGAAACTGATATTGCCTAATTATTAGGCATATGATTAATTTTTATGCAAATGCCCTTCTTTTTTCCACCTCTAACCTTTTGATATTGCACTCCTTTGTAGTTAGCATTAAAATTGCTTTAAAAAATAGTCTTACAGGAGGATCTATCATGAAAAAAATCGAGGCGGTCATTAAACCGTTCAAACTCGATGAGGTAAAGGATGCTCTCAATTCGATCGGCATACAAGGAATAACGGTAACTGAAGTAAAGGGTTTTGGCAGGCAAAAGGGCCACACCGAGCTCTATCGTGGGGCTGAGTATGTTGTCGACTTCCTTCCCAAAGTCAAGCTCGAGATAATTGCCGCGGACTCGCTGGTGCCTAAAATAATCGAAACCATAGAAACGTCGGCCAAAACAGGCCGGATCGGAGACGGCAAAATCTTCGTAACGCCTGTTGACGAAGTCATTCGCATTCGCACCGGTGAACGGGGCGAGTCCGCCATATAATAAATAAACGTATTAAGTTTTTTTTCTTTGTGAGGTTCTAGTTGACTCGCGACGAAGAACAAATGGCCATTAATTGATATTAGAGGAGGAACCAATGACACCCAAGGATGTATTGAAGCTGGCAAAAGAAAACAAGGCAGTGATGGTGGACTTCAAATTCATGGATTACCCGGGGCTGTGGCAGCATTTCTCTACACCGGTGGATGAACTTACCGAGGCCGTATTCGACGAAGGTTTGGGTTTCGACGGATCGAGCATCCGCGGCTGGCAGGCCATCCATGCGAGCGACATGCTCGTAGTCCCGGACGCGGAGACGGCGGTAATGGACCCCTTTACCAAGTATCCCACGCTATCGCTCATCTGCAACATCGTTGACCCCATCACCAAGGAGCGTTACAGCCGCGACCCGCGTTACATCGCACAGAAGGCAGAAGCCTATCTGAAATCTACCGGCATCGGTGACACATGCTATATGGGTCCGGAGCCGGAATTCTTCATCTTCGACGATGTCCGCTTCGACCAGAACTCCTACGAGGGCTACTACCACGTTGACAGCGTGGAAGGCATCTGGAACAGTGGCCGCGTTGAAAACCCGAACCTGGGCTATAAACCCCGCCACAAGGAAGGCTATTTCCCCGTACCGCCCATCGACAGCCAGGAAGACATCCGCACCGAAATGGTGGAGGAGATGCAGAAAGTCGGCATCTATGTTGAAAAACAGCACCATGAAGTGGCGACCGCAGGCCAGGCCGAGATCGACATGCGCTTCAATCCTCTGGTCAAGATAGCAGACCAGCTCATGTATTATAAGTACATCATCAAGAACGTGGCGAAGAGGCACAACAAGACCGTGACCTTCATGCCCAAGCCGCTTTTCGGCGACAACGGGTCCGGCATGCACACGCACCAGTCGATCTGGAAGGGCGGCAAACCCCTGTTTGCCGGCGACCAGTATGCAGGCATGTCGCAGCTGGCACTGTGGTACATCGGCGGTATTCTCAAACATGCAAAGAAGATCGCGGCCTTCACGAACCCCACGACGAACTCTTACAAACGCCTGACCCCGGGATTTGAAGCTCCGGTAAACCTGGCCTACTCGAGCCGTAACCGCTCGGCCTCGATCCGTATACCCATGTATAGCCCGAGCCCAAAGGCAAAACGCATCGAGGTCCGTTTCCCTGACCCGTCGTGCAATCCCTATCTCGCTTTCGCGGCCATGCTCATGGCGGGCCTCGACGGCATCGAGAACAAGATTGATCCGGGCCAGCCACTGGACAAGGACATCTACGATATGGCTCCCGAAGAACTGGCCAATGTGCCGTCCATGCCCGGTTCGCTTGACGAGGCGCTCAACAACCTCGAAGAAGACCACGGCTTCCTCCTGAAGGGAGATGTGTTCACCAAGGACGCCATTGAGGTGTGGCTTGATTACAAGAGGACGAAGGAAGTGGATGCCCTCCGTCTCCGACCCCATCCCTATGAATTTTTCCTGTACTATGACATCTAAAAGATACGGCATCAGAACAATGTCAACCGGAACCCTAATGTCAGGGTTCCGGTTTTTTTAACTTAAGTAAGCAGTTAGAGGTCTTCTCGTTCCCGCAGTCCGCTTTGACTCCCCTTCCTTTCCCCTGAGAATCCAGAAAAAAGCATCATACTATTTTTATTCTTTTCTCCCCGTTCTTATCAGCAATTTAATTACCCCCTGTGCTGTAAGTTAGTCATAAAGAGGGAGGCGACCGATGGACATTATCTATCCCGGAATCTGTATCGCATTATTTGTCGTCAGCTGGCTATTCATGAAACTCGTTGGACGAGCAGAGGAGAAAAGAATTTTTACCATCTTTTTTCTCGGGGCAACATTGGTTTTCCCATTGCGGGCAAACGCTGTTGTCGTTTGGCCTATTCCAGCGGAGCGTGAAGAAATGGCTGCCAAGGGAACCCTGGAAAAGGGGGACATTGTTTGCCTGTTCCAGAGCGGAACAGCAGATGTGAGGAAGGCAATAACCATGAACGATGTCCTCCCGGTGTACCGCGAAACGAAGTCCATGAGCTCGAGGAAGTCGGGAAAATCAGGGTGCTTTCCTATGTCGGAGCAGATTATATGATATTATCAAACTTGCGACATCACCTTTTTCTGCAATGTCGCCGGCTTTCAACTCCCCTTCGACCACTTCACCTTTGATACATCGGAAGACAAATGCAAATAGGAAACATAGCCGCCCCTCCTGCATCTTGCCCAGCAAAAAACAAACTCTCCAGCCCACCCTGCAATTGAAGCAGTCGAATCCCCACTCGGTTCGCCAACTTTCCGACTTTAAACAATCTTGATGATTTCCAGTTTATTTTTGCGGCAATTTTATACCGATTCGTTTATAAAAATAATTTGCACAGGATGTGGAAAATATGGGAGAATATAGATAAATAAAGGCTATCTTAGTACATTCGTGAGAGCTTAGTAAATTTATGGAAGAACGTAGACCTGATCCTGACCAGCTTCTCCAGCGCAGCCGCGAAGAGGAAGAGCGAAAGCGCGAAGGGCAGCTGAAGATATTTTTCGGCGCAGCGCCTGGTGTCGGCAAGACCTATGCCATGCTTGAAGCCGCCCAGCAGAAACGTTCTGAGGGGATCGATGTCGTCGTCGGTCTTGCCGAGACTCACGGCCGCAGGGAGACCGAAGCGCTCCTCGAGGGGCTGGAGATCCTGCCCCGCCGAAACGTCGAATATCGCGGCACCACACTCAGGGGATTCGATATCGATGGGGCCCTCCGACGCAAACCCGCCCTTATTCTCGTTGATGAACTCGCCCATACCAATGCTCCGGGCTCACGCCACAAGAAACGCTGGCAGGATATCTATGAACTGCTCGGCGCCGGCATCTCCGTCTACACCACGATGAACGTGCAGCACCTTGAAAGCCTGAACGATGTAATTGCCCAGATCACCGGAATCACCGTGCGCGAAACCGTCCCCGATTTCCTTCTCGACCGCGCCGATGAAATAGAACTGATCGATCTGCCGCCCGACGATTTGCTCCAGCGCATGAAGGAAGGCAAAGTGTATATGGCGGAGCAGGCCGCGGCAGCAATCAAAAACTTCTTTCGAAAGGGGAACCTGATCGCCCTCCGGGAACTTGCCCTCCGGCGGACCGCGGACCGCGTGGATGAACAGATGCAGGTCTACCGGCAGGACAAGGGAATCACCAACATATGGCCTGCAGGCGAACGGATCATGGTCTGTATCGGCGCGAACCCTCGTTCTATCCGGCTGATCCACGCCGCCCGTCGGCTCGCCGCGGTGCTGCGGACAGAATGGATCGCCGTGCACGTGGAGGCCCCTTCGCAGGTACGGCCTTCGGAGCAGGACCTCAGGCAGCTTGCCGACCATATGCGTCTCGCGGAAAGCCTTGGCGCGGAGACCGTGACGCTCTCCGGCCAGCGGATGAGCGAAGAGATCCTTACGTATGCGCGCAGCCGGAACGTGAGCAAGATCATCATCGGGAAACCGACGCACCCACGCTGGAAAGACAAGCTGTTCGGCTCTCCGCTTGACGAGATCGTAAGAGGAAGCGGCGACCTCGATGTCTATGTGATTTCCGGCGATGTCGCCGAACCGCACCTGCATCCGGCGCAGAAGGACCGTCCCCGCATCTGGAGAAAACGGGAATGGGTTTGGAGCGTTCTTGTTGTGGCGGCCTGTACGGGACTTGCCAAACTCATGTTCCCTTATTTCGAGCGGCTTGACATCGCGATGCTCTATCTTCTCGGCGTCGTGATCACCTCGAGTCGCACAAGCAAGTGGCCATCCCTGTTCTCCGCCATCCTCAGCATCGCTGCGTTCGATTTTTTCTTTGTTCCACCGTACTATACCTTCGTTGTCAGCGATGCCCGGTTTTTCCTCACGTTCATCGTTATGTTCATCGTCTCCGTGGTCATCAGCCGGCTGACGATCCGGGTCAGACAGCACGCGGAAGCAGCACGACTACGCGAGCGCAGGACCGCGGCACTCTACAAACTGAGCCGCGACCTGGTCCGGGAGCGGGGTGCTGGACGGCTCTCCGAAATTTCCATGAAACACATCAGCGAGGTATTCGACAGCCAGGTCGCCATCCTTATTCCCGATAGTCAGAACCATCTGGCGCCGGTGGCCAGCGGCGCCTCCTCGTTTACGCCGGACCAGCAGGAAATCAGCGTTGCCCAGTGGGTGTACGAACATCGTCAGTCGGCAGGGGTTGGCACGGACACGCTCCCCGGCGCCAAAGCGTTGTATCTACCCCTCGTCGCATCGTCCGGTGCAATAGGCGTGGTCGGCATTCTGCCGAAAAACGCGAGTGATGGTTTTGAACCTGAGCAGTTTCACTATCTCGAGGCCTTCGCGAACCAGACAGCAATTGCGATCGAACGATCTTTCCTGGGCGAGGCTGCGCAGCGAGCCCTTTTGAAGGCGGAAACGGAGAGTCTTCGAAATACGCTGCTAAGTTCCATATCGCACGATCTGCGGACACCCCTTTCGGCGATCACCGGTGCCACGACAACGCTGCTGCAGAAGGACATCGCCTTCGACAGGATCGCCCGATCGGAATTGCTGCAGACCATTCAGGAGGAGGCGGAGCATCTGAACCGGATCATCAAGAATGTTCTCGACATGACCCGCCTCGAATCAGGCACGATCAAATTGAACAAGGAGTGGCAGCCTCTTGAGGAGATCGTCGGCGCGGTGCTGAACCGTCTCGGAGAACGCCTGAATGATCATCCCGTAACGGTCAAACTCCAGGGCAACCTGCCTCTCATTCCCTTTGACAGCCTGCTCCTTGAGCAGGTTTTCATGAACCTGTTTGACAATGCCATAAAATATTCTCCCCCCGGGACACCGCTTGAGCTTTCGGCCTCCGAAACCTTTTATATAGTGACTGTCGAACTTGCGGACCGAGGTCCCGGAATTCCCCCGGGTGAGGAGGAACACATCTTCGACAAATTCGTCCGGGGCCGTAGTACGGGCGGCGGCGTCGGACTGGGGCTGGCCATTTGCCGTACCATCATCAATGCTCATGGTGGTAAAATATGGGCGGAGAACCGCGAAGGAGGCGGCGCGGTGTTCCGTTTCACCCTGCCGGCGGCGGGCCTTCCTCCCGCCCCGAAAATGGAAGAGGAGTGATGCTCGCAGTTCCAACAAGTCAAACGGTACTATCCGGTTCAGCCGTCTACATAGTTTAAATGACTTGAATCATTTTTCAACATGCCATGATTGATGAGAAGGAACTCATATTACTCATCGAGGATGAGCCGCAGATGCGGCGGTTTCTGCGGATAACGCTCCAAAGCCAGGGCTACCGCCTGGTCGAGTCGGAGACGGGCAGCGACGGCTTAACGCAGGCCGCCATGAGAAATCCCGATGTGGTGCTGCTCGATCTGGGCCTGCCCGATCTCGACGGCATCGACGTTACAAAGCGTTTGCGCGAATGGACGCAGACCCCGATCATCGTAATCTCGGCACGGGAGCAGGAGCAAGACAAAGTCCGCGCCCTCGACGCCGGCGCCGACGATTATCTTACCAAGCCGTTCAACGCCGGAGAACTCCTCGCGCGCATCCGAGTAGCCCTCAGGCACATGTCACGACGCGACGTGGACCAGCGTGAACCGGTCTTCATCCTCGATAATCTGCGCGTCGATCTGGCCAGACGACAGGTGTTCGTCGGGGAACAGGAAGTTCACCTCACTCCGATTGAATACAAGCTACTCATGGTCATGGTCCGCCATGCCGGCAAGGTGATTACCCATAATCAACTGTTGAAGGAAGTCTGGGGGCCCGCGCACGTCAATGAAGTTCAATACCTGCGCGTGTATATGACCCAGCTCAGACATAAACTGGAGGCAGACCCGGCAAGGCCCCGATTTTTGATGAACGAACCGGGAATCGGCTATCGGCTGAAATACGACCCACAGTGATTGGTCAACATTAAAGCTCGAGTCTGCACATTCGGTGAGCAGGTGCTCAAAAAACATCATTAATGCATTATTGCCGCGGACTACCTAGGGAAGGACGCGTAAATCTCCGTGAAGAGAATCAGTGCTTTCATCGGCGACTGATCTTCGCCTTGTAATGATATTAACCTTGCTTTATAATTGCAACTGTCTTCACTATACAGAAGATGCCGCATGAAGCGGCGCTGAAAAGGACGGATTACTATTTCATGGATCAGCCACTGAAATCTTCCCTGTTGCATCGTTTAAAAACCCTGGTCATCGGCGGAAAGCATAATATCGAGGACCGCTCGCTGTTTCACAAGCTTTCGCTCATCGCCTTTTTCGCCTGGGTGGGGCTGGGTGCTGACGGGCTATCATCATCCTGCTACGGTCCTGAGGAGGCATTTAACGCGCTCCACGGCCATATTTATCTCAGCGTCTTCATTGCGGTCATGACGGGTCTAACGGTGTTCATCATCGCGACGAGCTACTCACAGATCATCGAGCTCTTTCCTTCCGGAGGTGGCGGTTATCTCGTGGCGAGCAAACTGCTCTCTCCCACAGCCGGCATGGTTTCTGGTTCGGCGCTCCTGATCGATTATGTTCTCACAATCACAATATCCGTGGCCAGCGGCGCCGATGCCTTGTTCAGTTTTCTTCCGACGTCCTTGCTCCACTACAAACTCCCCTTTGCGTTTGTAGGCGTCCTGCTCCTCACAGTCATGAACATGCGCGGGGTCAAGGAATCCGTCCTCCCCCTCGTTCCCATATTTCTCACCTTCGTAATCACCCACGCATTTATCATCGGTTATGCGATTTTCGCCAACCTTGGAAGCCTCGGCGCTGTGGCCGCATCAACGAGGGCCGATGTGATACAGACTCAGGCCGAACTGGGTTTTGCCGGCATGGCCCTGCTCATTCTGCGCGCCTACAGCATGGGGGCCGGCACGTACACAGGTATCGAGGCAGTGAGCAACGGCCTCCCGATTCTCCGTGAACCCAAGGTGCAGACCGGCAAGCGCACCATGCATTACATGGCCATATCTCTTTCTCTGGTCGTCATGGGGCTAATGATGGCTTACCTGCTCTATCGCGTCGGTCCCCAGTCCGGAAAGACACTGAACGCGGTGTTGTTCGAGACTATGACCAAAAGCTGGGGGCAGTCAGGGACCGTCTTCGTTCTTATTACGCTCTTGTCTGAAGCGACACTCCTGTTCATCGCAGCCCAGACAGGCTTCCTTGACGGACCGCGGGTACTCGCGAACATGGCGCTCGACCGCTGGTTCCCGAGCAAATTCGCCATGCTAAGCGACCGTCTGGTAACTCAGAAAGGTATCATGATGATGGGCGGGGCGGCGCTCGTAACCATGATCCTGACCGGCGGTTCCGTCACGTACCTCGTCGTCCTGTACAGCATCAACGTGTTCATCACCTTTTTCCTGTCCCAGTTCGGTATGGTGCGTCATTGGTGGCTGGTTCGTGGACAGGAAGCACACTGGGAGAAGAAGCTGTTCATCAACGGGATAGGCATGACTCTTACCTTCTTTATCCTCGTCACAGTGACCGTGATCAAGTTCGATGAAGGAGGATGGATCACCTTGATTCTTACCGGATCGCTGATCGGCATCGCGCTGCTTACGCGGCGCCACTATCAGAACACATTCAAGGTCCTCAAGCGCCTCGATGAACTGGTGACGGTGGCGGAAGTCTCCTGCCCCCTGCAGCCCGGCGATACGGAAAAGGAACTCAACATAAAGTACGACCCCCAGGACAAGACCGCGATCCTGCTCGTAAACGGCTTCAACGGGTTGGGACTTCATACGCTCTTCAGCATCATACGCCTCTTTGGAGGGACCTTTAAAAATTTCGTTTTCATCCAGGTCGGCGTTGTGGATGCGGGGAATTTCAAGGGAGTGGAAGAAATGTCTCATATGAAAACCAGCGTAAAAAAAGAGCTGGAACGCTACGTGCACTATATGCGGTGCCACGGATATTATTCCGCCTCCTATGCCTCGTTCGGCAATGATGTTGTCGACGAAATCGCCAGCCTCACCCCGCAGATTCTTGAACGCTTCCCGAATGCCATCCTCTTCGGCGGCCAGCTGGTATTCCCCAGGACCAACGTCCTGTCCGGCCTGTTCCACAACTATACGATTTTCGCCGTTCAGAGAAGATTCTATAACCAGGGGATTCCGGTCGTCATCCTTCCCATCCGGGTTTAGCGGCGACGAACGCAATTGAGGAGCTGAATAAATTCGGATTCGAGGAGATGACACGATGATTCGCCTTTTAACCGCAGCAAACACTGGTAATCGCCTGGGCATCCCGGTTTTCCTCATCGGCATAGTCATTTTTCTTTTGGGATTTACAGCCCCAACTTCAGCCGCAGGGGAAAGCCTGATCATCGAACACGGCAAGAGGGACAAGCGGATCGCTCTCACATTCGATGCTTGTCCGACGAGCCTGCCTGATGAATATGACAAACAGGTTGTCGACATCCTGCTGCGCGAGAAGGTTCCTGCTACGCTCTTCCTGAGCGGTCGGTGGGTGGAGAAAAATCCGGATAAAGCAAAGTACCTGGCGGACCAAAAGGAGTTCGAGATTGCAGCGCACAGCTACTGGCACCCCCACCTGCTTGAGAAAGACGACGCCCGGGTGCTCCGGGAAATGAAGAGGACACAGGCGATCATTAAGAAAGTCACGGGCAAGACGCCCCGATATTTCAGGCCGCCTTACGGCGAGGTGGACGAACGAGTGGCAAAACTTGCAAAAGAGGCGGGGCTTGTAACGATACAATATGACATCGCATCAGGAGACCCGGATCCGGCCCTTTCAACGGAACGGATCGTGCGGAGCGTGCTTCGGGAGGCAAAAGGAGGGAGTATCATCGTCTTTCATATGAACAAAAGAGGCGTACACACGGCGGATTCCCTGCCGGCGATCATCAAAGGTTTACGGGATAAAGGATTTACTCTCGTGACCGTGGGAGAAATGCTGAAGGAGTGACCGGAGGAAAAAGCGATGCACGATGCGGGGTTTGTCTACGTTCAACATGAATCATGCATCGTGCATCTTGTATTCTTCCCCTTTGACGGGGCTTCCTTACTTACTTGGCCAGGCCTCTCTTGAATGTGTCAAGCCATGCGATATGGCTTTTTTCCTCGTTGATGACTTCCTCGACGGCCCCCTTCTCTTTCACGATGGCCTTCAGCTCCATGAAGTAGAGCAGCGTCTCCTTCTCGAACCCAATCGCGAATTTTACGGCATCCTGCACGGTCTTGATGTGGTCCATGGACGGGAGTGCTTTGGCCCTGCCGAGAAAAAATTCGGATTCAACGAAGGCCCGCATGTAGTTGCTGACCTCTTCCCACTGCACCGGCTCCATGCCGGTCTTTGCCACCGATTCTTTCAGGCCCTTGAAGGTCTTCTCGTGCGTCTTTTCCTTGGTCGCCAGCGTGCTGAAGAGCTTGACCAGCCCGACGTCTTTCTTGAATCTCTCTGCCATCCCGGTGTAGAACTGATAACCGAGAATCTCCGTCTGAATAGCCATTTCCATGATTTCATCGATCGAATACTTGTGCATGTTTATCTCCCTGTAATCGTACGTGGAATGATTCTGAAGAGACCGGGACACAGGCCGTGGAATGTGAAAATAATAGCGTGTTGCCGGCAAGGTGTCAATCGAATTTTGTCTTGCTTTTGCTCCACCGTATGGGGAAGGCATCCCCGGGAAGGATGACCGGCATACGTGGATTGACCTGGGCGAGCACTTCGTCTGAGAAGGGAGTTGAAAGACAATCGAAAACACTGACGATGTCCGTCAAGACGATGAATTACCGTCCACCCCGTCTTTTCCCCACTCTTCTGTCATGTCCACTTCTCCGCTCGGGCCCCTTGTAACCGGGGTCCTTGAATCTTCTTCGATCAGCAACATACCTTCGATCATTCCAGGTTGACCTGCGCTCTTTGAGCAGCAGCTCTAGGACACGATCAAGCATTTCTTTTCTTTTTTCGTCGAGTATATCCCTGTACGCGGTTTCGCTGTGAGATTCCCTTATTTTGACCTCGAAGTGGCATTCTGAAACGACCGATACGAGCACTCCCTCGATTTGCATGAAGAGCTTGCGGTAATCCTCAACGCTTTTATCCTCGTTATCCTCGGTCCTCATCGTTAATGTGTCGAGAGCATGGATAAACTTACGCGTGTGGCTGTAGATGGAATCATACAACCCAGCCATCGCGTTCAAATCTTCCCTGATGAATTCCGATATTTCCTGGGAGAGGGTGTCAACCGCCCTTTTTACCTCCTCGAGGTCCTGCTTGCTGAGTTGGCCCCGGTGCAGGGAATCCTTGAGATGCTCCTTGAACTGAACCTTTATTTCATCGATGATGCGGCTTTCCTCGTGTAGAGCCGTTTGAGTGTCCGCGAGTATGCCGACCGATGCGCCGCAGAGCCTCTCGATCTTGACCAGATTTTCCCTGACATAGCGTGCGATGTGATTGAGCTCTTTTGCCAGTGCCTCCCAGCGCTTCTCGAGCGCCTCAAGCGCGCTCTTCCGCTCATCAACCATCCCCCGCAGTCTGGCCAGTCTTGCCGCTTCATCTTTTTTCTTCGGATTGAGCCTACCGATCTCTTCTTCGGCGGACCTGATGAACCCCTTCGGCTTCTTAAAGTCGATCGCTTTAAGCGCATGGAAGTGATATTTGTACTGTTCGATCACCGACTTGAACGCTGGATTGAAAAAAGAGACATGTTCCAGGACGCTGATGAATACTTTTCGCTGGAGATTTTCCGCAGCGGTGCCGCGCGCATGATAGTAACCGTACGCTTTGATGCTTTCCAGCATCCCATTATACATCGTCAGATCTTCGCCATGCAGCTTCTTACCGTTCTCCTCTTTCGGACTTTCGAGAAAAACCCTGAGATCTTCCTGAAGGGGGAAAAGTTCATCGTTCGCTCCAAAGCGAAGGCCGAATATAGTCTTGTCTATCGCCATAATAATGGTCGTAACGGCTCATGTACGTGCGGCCATACCATACTATTCAGGTTCCAATATATGCAGGCCCGTCGTCGCGTGGCGGATACCGCTCAGCGTCCATCCTTCCTCTACGTTCGCGAACCTCGATCATGCCACTTTGAAAAAAGACAGTTCTGCTTCCTGGCTGGCCCCCGCAACCCAAGGCTGCTACTCTTTGCGGGGTATCCGGCATTTATCGGCCCCTCTACCGCGAGGGACCATAACAATTTGATTTCCATTTTATCGAATTCTTCTTCAGGATGGGGTTACTCTTGCCGATTTGACTGTTGTTGTGTCTCCAATAGTACCGGATTTCGTCCATATTGGCAAGTATAACATAGAAAACATCAGGATAGATGTTTTATCCCCCATCGCATTATGGTGAATACCCATTCCCAAGGAGCGAAACACATGGTTATCTTCCAAGCTTCCAGTGTGGGCCTTTCGTATTGACAAGTATGTCGTGATTTGTTACAGTTGCGCGGTGCGTGAGCATCACGCCGGCATCACGATCAGGAAAGTCTCAATCTATCAGGAGGCGGCTATGGGAGGCAAGCTTGCAGTAGTGGTCGGCGGCGGGCCGGCGCCTGGAATCAACGGGGTGATCAGCGCAGTAACCTTCGAGGCGGTCAAGCAGGGCCTCGGCGTCATCGGTGTTCATGATGGATTCAAGTGGCTCTCAAAGGGGGACACGACCCATACGACCAACCTGGGGAACGGCGAAATTTCACGCATTCAGCTCCGCGGTGGATCGATTATCGGAACCTCCCGTGACAACCCCACCAAGAGCCCCGAAAAAATGGCGAATGTGATTAAGGCGCTGACGAGCCTTGGGGTAACGTACCTCGTCACTATAGGTGGCGACGACACCGCTTACACGTCCACCCGGGTCGAGCAGGAAGCGCAGGGCCGGATCGCGGTCTGCCACGTACCGAAAACCATAGACAATGATCTGCCGCTCCCGCATGGCGTCCCGACCTTCGGTTTTGAAACAGCCCGCTCCCTCGGCACCCAACTCGTTGAAAACCTCATGGAGGATGCGCGCACCGCGAGTAGATGGTACTTCGTGATTGCCATGGGCCGCTCCGCCGGTCATTTGGCGCTCGGCATGGGTATGGGCGCGGGCGCCACCCTCACGCTCATCCCCGAAGAACTCGGGAACAAAATATCGCTGAGCAAGGTCATTGCCATCCTCGAAGGAGCGATCATCAAGCGTCTTTCGAACGGCAGGAGCCACGGTGTCGCGGTCATTGCTGAAGGGGTGGCAACCCGGTTTGACCCCGAGGAACTGACTTTTCTGAAGGATGTCCCCCGGGACGACCATGGGAATATCCGCCTGGCGGAGATCCCATTGGGCGACATGCTCAAGCAGCGTGTGATGACCGGTCTCGAGTCCGTGGGCCTCAAGACCACTATCATTGCCAAGGATATCGGCTACGAACTGCGTTGTCATCCGCCCATTTCCTACGACAGGGAATATACGCGCTACCTCGGCTACAGTGCCGTGAAATTTCTCATCTCGGGCGGCTCTGGCGCCATGATTATGCTCAAAGACGGAGTGTGTCTGCCGATCAAATTCGCTGACCTTCTGGACCCCAAGACGGGCAAAACAAGGATACGCACTATCGACATCAATTCCGACGATTACCACATGGCGCGGCGTTATATGATCAGGCTGGAGAAGGAAGATTTGGCGGGAGAAGCGCTCAAGAAACTTGCCGCGACGGCGAAAATGACGGCGGAGGATTTCGTAAAACGGTATTCGGTTGCGGTCGGATAACTGTTGTGAGGGGGTGGGGCAGAATGCGAGGCGCAGATCGAACGCTCACGGCCTCGCTTTTTTTCTCATGACCGCGGCTAGAGCGGGATGCGTTTCTCTCGTGCAATATTCCTGATGATGATCATGGCATTGTGCATGCGTTGAAGCTTCATATTCCTTATTCTTAAAGCCGTTTGATTCCCGTAATCGAGTTTCTCATTCCTGATGCTTGTAAGCGTCTTGTTCAAGTTGTCGAAAAGGGTCTTGATCATATCCTGGTCAAATTTTTTGAGAAAAAGCGGGTTTACCGTGATGAAGCCCTCAGCCACGTCCACGGCAACCATTTTCATGCTTTTTCCTTTAAAACCACTTTCCACCATTGCCGCTCCTACGGTTTCCCAGGCACCTTGATAGCCTGTTCCAGGAGGCCCTGTTTTTTGTGTATCTCATCAAGGTGTTTCTGCAGTTCCGCCTTCTCCGCGCCGCGATGAATGCTGTTCTGAAGCGCGGTAATCTCGCTAATAAGTTCCCGCGACGCATCCCGTATCAGTGATTGAGAGGCCCTACTGTTTTCACACACCAGCAGGATTACTCTTACGAGATCCTTGAGCATGGGATCATCAGAATCTCGGAGCCGGAGACAAAGGGATGTTTCGCCCTCTGCCATATGCTCAAGCGTTTTTCGGATGCGGATTATGGGCCCGACAAAGGTGTGGGAATAGAGAATGCCACCGATGCCGATGAAAATAAGAAGCACAATGAGTGAAATGGGCAGAAAGATGGGAAGCTGCATGATCTCGGAGAGTTTCTGCAACACACGGAGCAGAATAGTATAGGATATCAGCACGATAATGAGAAAAAGGATAAACCGGAACTGGGGGCCTGTCGCGTGCAGGTAACCCTTGTTCCGATGCCAGAGCATCCTCTTCCCTGTTTTTTGCATATATCTTTCGTGCCTTATCTTGTTTGATATGGATTGTAATCGATGGTCTATGCGGTGACCTGCATTCGAACAGGATTGATTTCATTATAGTATACTGAAAAATGAGATGCCGGTCAAGCCATTATTGACCTTATGAGACTTCGAAATTATATTGACAATAAATTAGGCGCTGTGCTATAAAAGAGGTCTTTTGAGATATATTTCTGGTCTGGATAACTGCAAGGACGTAATTAATGGCGAAGATTATCCCCTTCAGGGGAATTGTGTATAACCGTGCGAGAGCCGGCAATCTTGCCGATCTCGTCTGTCCGCCCTACGACATTATCTCGCCGGCAGCCCAGCAGGAACTTTACCGAAAAAGTCCGCACAATGTAATTCGGCTTGAATACGGGCTGGAGAGCCCCGGCGATACTGCGGACGACAACCGGTATACTCGCGCCTCAACCCTTCTGGATGAATGGCTTAAAACAGATGTCCTCCATAAAGACCGGGAACCGGCCTTTTATGTCTATGAAATGGAGTATCAAACCGACGCAAAAGTCAAACGACTGCGCGGTTTTGTCTGTCTCGTCAGGATTGAAGACTACAACTCAGGAGTCGTAAAGCCCCACGAGACGACGCTTTCAGGCCCCAAGACCGACCGTCTGAACCTCCTACGAGCCTGCAAAGCGAGTTTCAGCCAGATATTTTCTCTCGTCTCCGACCCCCCGGGTTTAATACAATCCGTGCTCGAAGGCATCAACGGAAAACCCGAGATGGATGTCAAGAGCGAAGATGGCGTAATACACCGAATCTGGAGGCTGACAGATAAGCGGAGTATCGAAACCGTGATACGCGAGATGGCGGACAAACCTTTTTTCATCGCCGACGGCCACCATCGCTACGATACGGCATTGAATTACCGGAATGAGCGTCGCAAGGCTGTCGGCACGGGAGTGAGTGAGGAAGGCTATAGTTACGTCGCCATGTTCCTGGCTAGGCTTGAGGACCCGGGGCTCACCATTTTTCCGGCGCATCGGGCGCTCTTCAACCTGGACGGTTTTCACCCCCGGCGCTTTGAGGACGAACTGAACCGCTATTTCGCTATCGAACGTATCGATTTCAACAGGAAGTCCGAGGGTAAGGATTTGCGCACAATCCTGGACACCCTAGCTCACCGCGCCGATCATGCCCACGTATTCGGCATGCGGGTCAAGGGCGAGCACAGCTACTACCTCCTGACGCTTCGGGACGAGTCGGACATGGATGGTTTGCTTCCCGGCAAATCACCGGCCTACCGTCGACTCGATGTTTCCATTCTGCACCACCTCATCATTGACAGGCTTCTGGGTATCAAGATGGAGACGCACAAGCTCGGTCTGAACATAGAATACCTCAAGGACGCCACCGAGGCCGACAAACTGGTCCATGACGGCAATGCCGAGCTCGTTTTTTTCATGAATCCAACAAAAGTGGAAGAAGTGAAGGAAGTGGCGGCCGCGGGCGAACGCATGCCGCAAAAAGCAACGTACTTCTACCCCAAGCTACTAACGGGGTTGGTGATACATAAAATCGGTTAGACACCAGGTCAAGGAGCAAGGGAAATCGCATGATCCCATAAACTGCTTGATACTTGCTACTATTTCCCCTCAAGGAGGCTACCATGGCAGTTAGAGTTGCAATCAACGGATTCGGAAGGATCGGCAGGAACGTGTTCCGCGCTTCACAGGGCAACAAGGACATCGAAATCGTTGCAATCAACGACCTCACCGATGCAAAGACCCTTGCGCACCTTTTGAAATGGGATTCCGTGTTCGGCGAATTCCCGGCTGAAATTAAAGCCGGTGACGGCAAGCTCATTGTGGGCGGTAAAGACATTGCGGTCGTGGCGAAGAAGGACCCGGCCGAGCTCCCCTGGAAGGACCTGAAGGTGGACATTGCGATCGAGTCTACCGGCCTGTTTCTGGACAAGGCAAGCGCGGGAAAGCACATGACCGCGGGTGCCAAAAAGGTCCTCATTTCCGCCCCGGCCAAGGACCCCGATGCGACCTTCGTTATCGGCGTGAACGAGCACACCTACGACCCGTCAAAGCACCACATCATCTCGAATGCCTCATGCACTACCAACTGCCTCGCACCCGTCGCCAAGGTCCTCCATGAGAACTTCGGCATCGTGCACGGCCTCATGAACACGATCCACTCCTATACGAACGACCAGAAACTCCTCGACCTGCCGCACAAGGACCTCCGCCGGGCCCGCGCGGCCTGCGTGTCCATTATCCCGACCTCGACCGGTGCTGCCAAGGCCGTATCGCTCGTGTTGCCCGAGCTCAAGGGCAAGCTAGACGGCATGTCGCTCCGCGTGCCCACGCCGAATGTCTCTGTCGTAGACGTGGTTGTTGAGGTCTCCAAGAAGACCACGAAGGAAGAAGTCAATGCTGCGCTCAAGTCCGCTGCCGAGGGCAAGTTGAAGGGCATCCTCCAGTACGAGGAAGCACCGCTTGTCTCAATCGATTTCAAGGGCAATCCCCACTCCTCCATCGTGGACGCTGCGCTCACGAGCGTCATGGAAGGCGCCATGGTCAAGGTGATTTCATGGTATGACAACGAATGGGGCTACTCAAATCGCCTCCGCGACCTGGCGATCCTTGTGGCGAAGAAGGGGCTGTAATTCTGTTCAACGAGGGCAATCGATTTACACGGGTTGATCCGATTTTGGGGGTTTCGGCATGGACAAAAAGACCATCGAAAAAGTCGATCTCAAGGGCAAGCGCGTGTTTATCCGCGCTGATTTCAATGTGCCGATCGACGAGAACGGCAACATCACTGACGACGGCCGGATCCGTTCTACGGTCCCAACGATTAACTATGCCCTTGATGCTGGTGCCAAGGTCATACTTGCGTCGCACCTCGGCCGCCCTAAGGGAAAACCGAGTCCCAAGTACAGCCTGGCGCCTGTGGCCTTGCGGCTGAATCGGCTTCTCAGCAAGGAAGTCAAATTCGCCAAAGATTGCATCGGTCCCGATGTGGAGCACCTCGTTGCAGGGATGCGTTCCGGCGATGTCCTACTCCTCGAGAACCTGAGATTTCATCCCGAAGAGGAGAGGAACGATGAGGGCTTCTCAAAAGCTCTCGCGGCCTTCACCGATGTATACGTGAACGACGCCTTCGGGACCGCTCACCGTGCCCATGCTTCCATATACGGCATTACAAAACATGTAAAACAGTCGGTAGCCGGATTCCTCATGAAGAAGGAGATCGAATATCTTCAGAAGACCGTGGCGAACCCTGTTCGTCCATTTGTCGCGATCCTGGGTGGAGCCAAGGTCTCGGGCAAGATCGGGGTAATCGAAAACCTTCAGAACAAGGTCGACAAGATTATCGTGGGCGGCGCCATGGCTTTCACGTTCATAAAGGCCCGCGGGCAGGAAGTGGGCGCCTCGCTCGTTGAACCCGAAATGCTCGAGATGGCCCAGCGCCTTCGGAAAGGCGTTCGCGAAAAGGGTGTTAAATTTTACCTGCCCGTTGACTTTGTCGCTGCGGAGAACATGAACGACGGGGCGGAAACCAAAATCGTCACGTCCCAGGAAATTCCGAAGGGATGGGTCGGTCTCGACATCGGACCGGCCACAACCAGGCTCTTTTCGGAAGCGATTCAGGACGCCAAAACCATCATCTGGAATGGCCCGATGGGCATGTTTGAAAAGGATGCCTATTCCCGCGGCACCTTCGCCATTGCACGCTCCGTGGCGGACGCCTACGCGACGACCATAGTGGGGGGCGGCGACACGGATGTGGCGGTGCATAAAGCCGGCGTATCGGACAGTATTACGTTCATCTCCACCGGCGGCGGCGCATCGCTCGAGCTTCTTGAAGGCAAGGAACTGCCCGGCCTCGCAGCGCTAACGGATGACAAAGAATAAAAATATGTCGTTGCTGTTGCGCGAGGGCAAATCCCGGATTCCGGAGTCGGGGTTCTCTCTGCGCGCTAAAGTATGCTCTGTGGTATAACCTTTTTTCTGAAAGTGGGTGCCCCCTTGAATCCAAAACGCAGACCGATCATCGCAGGTAACTGGAAGATGAATAAGACCACGGCAGAGGCGCGGGACCTGGCCGCCAAGCTCATTCCGCTTGTGTCCAGCGCAAGGGATCGGGAGATTGTGCTCGCCCCGGCCTTCACGGCGATTCAGGCCGTTAGCGATACAATCAAGGGAACGAACATAGTGGTGTCGGCCCAGAACCTGTTCTGGGAGGACAAAGGGGCGTTTACCGGCGAGATATCTGCTGAAATGCTGTTGGATTTGAGCTGCAAGTATGTTATTATAGGCCACAGCGAACGCCGGCAGTATTTTGGAGAGACCGACGAAACGGTAAACAGGAAAATCAGGCAGGCGCTGGATAAAGGGCTGCTGCCCATTGTATGCGTGGGAGAGCTCCTGAGTGAACGGGAGGCGGGCAAAGCGCATGAAGTAATTGACCACCAGATTGCCGGGGCGCTTAAGGGCGTGACCGGCGCTGAGATGTCGAGGATCGTCGTCGCCTATGAGCCGGTCTGGGCGATCGGCACGGGCAAAACGGCGACACCCGAACAGGCAAACGAGATACATGCTTTCATCCGGCAGAAGATCAGGTCCCTGTACAGCGAAGAGGTGGCCGAAGGTCTTCGCATCCAATATGGCGGCAGCGTAACACCGGAGAACGTGTCGGCGCTCATGAATAAACCGGACATAGATGGTGCTCTGGTGGGCGGAGCGAGTCTCAAACCCGAGTCCTTTGCGGCACTTGTGAATTTCAAGTAATGCTTGATAAAACGGTCTATGTCGTTCTTTAATAAGGAGGAAGTTAAGCAATGCGCATTTTTCTGATATCTGTTCACGTCATCGTTTCCGCCATCCTGATCGGGATGGTTCTCTTACAAAAGGGCAAGGGAGCGGACATCGGCGCCGCATTCGGCGGCGCATCGCAGACGGTTTTTGGTCCCCGGGGTGCCCAGAGTTTTCTGGCAAAGCTAACCACAGGAGCGGCGATCATCTTCATGTTCACATCGCTCGGTCTCGCTTTGACGGCGACAAAAAAGAGCTCAGTCATGGAAAACGTTCCACCCGCCCAGACGCAGACTGCGCCTCCACTGCCTCTTGTCCCACCAGCGCAGCAGGCGCCGACTTCCGTACCGGCAAAATAGTTGCTCATGAGATGACAATCTCTGATAGACACGCGGGGTAGGCCTTGCCTACCCTTTTGTTTTTTCCCATAATGACCGCCAAGACAACAAAACCTGTCACTACGGAAATGTTTGAGAATGAAAAATAATCCTTTTCCCCGGCGCTCCTCCTTCGCTTTTGTTCCATGTCGTTTGTGGCTCGTTGCTTTCGTGCTTGGTTTGGTCCTTTCCTCCTGCGGCGAGAAGGTGGAACGGAATCCAAACACCTTTGTCGAGGCCTCCATCGGTGATGCGCGCCGGCTTAATCCAGTCATAGCAAATGACAATTCATCGGGAACGATTAACGATCAGATATTCAACGGACTGGTCAAATATGACAAGGACATCAAACTGATCGGCGACCTTGCCGAGCGGTGGACGGTCTCGAACAGCGGCAAAACCATCACCTTTTTTCTCCGCAAGGGAGTCAAGTGGCATGATGGCGCGGAATTCACCGCCGAGGATTGCCTCTTTACATATCAGAAATTCATCGATCCCAAGGTGGCCACTCCCTATAGCAGTTCGTATACGGCCGTTTCCAAAGCCGAGGTCGTCAATAAGTATGTTTTCCGGGTGACGTATAAGGAGCCCTTTTCTCCCGCCCTTGAAAGCTGGGCCGTGGGCATGCTCCCGAAGCACCTGCTCGAAGGCAAGGACATCAATACGGACCAGTTCAACCGTCACCCTATCGGTACCGGTCCCTACAAATTCAGAGAATGGGTATCGGGCCAGAAAATCGTTCTCGACGCAAACAACGACTATTTCGAAGGCAGACCGAACATTGATCAGTTCATTTACCGGATCATCCCCGACAGTTCCACCATGTTCCAGGAGCTGCTTTCGGGTGGAGTGGACATGATGGAATTGAACCCGCTTCAGTACCTTCGAAAAAGCGAAACGCGCAGAATCAGGGAAAACTACGTCAAGTTCCGCTATCCCGCGAATGCATTCACGTATATGGGTTACAATCTACGGAATCCCCTATTCGGTGAAATCAAAGTAAGACAGGCGCTCTCCTACGCCATAAACCGTAAAAGCATCATCGACGGCATTCTGCTCGGGCTCGGGAGGCCTTGCACCGGCCCTTTCTCGTACGTGTCCTGGGCCTACAACCCAAACGCCCGGACCTACAACTACGATCCGGAACGGGCGCGGCGCATGCTTGAAGAAGCAGGGTGGAAAGACCGGAACAGCGATGGCATCCTGGAAAAGGACGGTAGACCGTTCCGGTTCACCATCATGACGAACCAGGGAAACAACGAGCGTATTCGTACGGCCGAAATCATTCAGCAGAACATGAAGGCTCTTGGCATAGACGTGAACATCCGGGTTATGGAATGGCAAGCGTTCCTCGAGCAGATCGATAAGCGCTCTTTTGACGCCATCATCCTAGGGTGGAGCATGGGGCGTGACCCGGACATCTATGATATCTGGCATTCAAGCAAAACCAAGAAGGGTGAGTACAATTTTATTGGATATAAAAATGCCGAGGTCGACCGTTTGCTGGTAGAAGGACGCCGGACGTTCGACATGGAGAAGCGAAAAAAAATCTACTACCGCATCCACGCGATCCTGGCAGAAGAACAGCCCTATGCTTTTCTCTATGTTCCTGATGCGACGCCGATCGTGCATAAGCGGTTCAAGGGCGTAAAGGTCGAACCCCTCGGCATCATGTATAATTTCATTCACTGGTACGTACCGCAAAACAAGGCGGAGTGGTAGGAAAAAACAGTGCGGGGTTCAGAGTTCGACATTCAGAGTACATGGCCATCATCAGTGTTCAAAAGCTAGTCAAACAGTTCAAAACCCTTAATGCCGTCAACGGCATCTCATTTTCCGTGGACGAGGGAGAGGTTTTTGGCTTTCTCGGCCCCAACGGCGCGGGAAAAACAACGACCATGAATATCCTCTGCACGCTGCTCTCCCCCACCTCGGGAAAGGCCGAGATCGCCGGTTTCGACTGTGCCGGAAGCCCTGATAGGGTGCGATCCTCTATCGGGCTTATTTTCCAGGACACGACGCTCGACGCAGGGCTAACCGCGTATGAAAATCTCAAATTTCACGCTTATCTTTACAACCTCGACAGCAAGCTTGCCGAAAAGCGAATCGACGAGATGCTCGCCGTCGTCGAACTCCAGGGAAGAAAGCACGATCTGATCAAGAATTTCTCCGGCGGTATGAAGCGCAGGCTTGAAATAGCCCGCGGCCTCCTCCACTATCCTCGGGTTCTCTTTCTCGATGAGCCGACGATCGGCCTCGACCCCCAGACGCGCAATACCATATGGAACTTCATCAACGCACTGCAGAAAAAGGAAAAAATAACCATTTTCATGACCACGCATTATATGGAGGAAGCGGAAAATTGCGACCGCATCGCCATCATGGATAACGGCAGGATCATCGCGCTCGACACGCCGACCAGACTCAAACAGATGGTACATGGCGAAATCATCCATCTGGTGACCTCGGATAATATTTGCGCAATCCAGGAGATTCAGAAATTATTCCATATAACTGCCCGCGAGGAGAACGGAGGACTGTCTCTCGAAACGGAAAAAGGTGAAGAGTTCATACCCAAACTGATTCACGCCTTACCGTTGCAGACCCTGTCCGTAAGTCTCAAAAAACCAACCTTGAACGATGTATTTCTTAAACTAACCGGCAGGACAATCAGGGATGACGTTCTCAATGACAGTAAGGAAGTCACCCGGGAATTCGTGCGCAGCCACCGGAGGGCGCAGCGATGATTCAAGTGCGGCCGATTTACGTTATTTGTTTGCGGGAGTTCAAGAAGTTCTTTCGGGAGAAAAGCCGGCTTTTCGGCACCCTAGCCCGGCCCGTACTCTGGCTTTTCGTGGTGGGAAACGGCATGAGTTCACTCATCAGACCTCGGATTGGATTCTCTTATCTGCAGTTCATCTTTCCCGGAATGATCGGCATGACCATCCTCTTTTCGTCAATATTCTCGTCCATTTCGATCGTCTGGGACCGTGAGTTCGGATTCATGAAAGAAATGCTCGTGGCACCAATATCCCGGCTCTCCATAGTCGTGGGGAAAGCGATATCCGGCACGCTGATTTCCGTGGCACAGGCCATTATCATCCTGCTGCTAACCCCGTTCCTCGGTCTTCATTTGACCTGGATGCAGTTCCTTGAGGTCGTGGCCATGTCTACGCTTGTTTCATTCTGCATAACCTCGCTAGGTATTTTGATTGCTGCAAGACTGACGTCATTTGACGGGTTCAACATCATCATGAACTTCCTCGTGATGCCCATGCTTTTCCTCTCCGGCGCAATGTACCCCGTCACCTCCATGCCAAACGCCCTCCATCTTCTCACTCTCATTAACCCCCTCACCTACGGTATTGATGCGCTCAAGCATGTCCTCCTTCGTAATGGTGCCCCTCCTCTCGGCCAGGAGTTCCCACTCTCTCTCGATTTATTCATTGTCAGTTCATTATCCGTTATCATGCTTGCGCTCGCAGCGCTGTCATTCAGCAAGAAAGAATAAAGAAATCATTGCTTTTAGTACCCTCCCCGGTTTAAAAGTAGCGGTCATACGACTCAGATGCTCATGTATTGCTATTCATCCCTCTCTACGCAAATAAAAATAACCCTTCATTCGTATTTTAGTTGAAAAGGGCATGTTGACCCGCTGCTTTTAGGCATTCTTCACATTTAACTGCTTGTTTTTGTTGAGTTCTTATACGATAAAAAATCCTGTACGCCTGACCTCGAACAGCGTTTTCAACTTTTTTACGAAAGATCCAAAATAACAGCAAATCAATAAGTTGCAATTAGCACTCATATTGACAGAGTGCTAATGATATGATATATTATAAGAAGTCGAAGAGATGGTTAGCAAGATGGTGGACAGTGTCTTCCGAGGAAAAGTCGATGACTTCCTTGAAAGAGGTATTTCCAGGATGGGGAGCGTAGGGAATTATGACCATGAAAACAAGCTGAGACTGGTCAAGGAGGTTATCGGGAGGGAGGTTCTAAGAGCGGTAGTAGTATAGAAAGGAGTGATTTTTATGAAAAGCCTGACTCGATGGGATCCACTCAGAATGATGAGACGTTGGGAACCCTTTGATGAACTTCGTTCTATTCAACATGAAATGGACCGGCTTTTTGAGCGGTTTATGGGAGGAGAAGTTCCGGGCCGTGAAACAGGCATGTGGACGCCTTTAGTCGAAAGCTATGTGAAAGACGGTAAGCTTGTTGTCCGGGCGGAAATTCCCGGTGTCGATCCGAAGGATCTTGATGTGAGCATGACCGAACATGAGCTCGTCATCAAAGGTGAGCGGAAACACGAAAAAGAAACAAAGGAAGAGAATTATGCTTATCGGGAAATCGCCTATGGCGCCTTTGAGCGGCATTTTGCGCTGCCTGAAGGAGCAAAGGCAGATGAACTGAAAGCGAAATTCACGAATGGCATTCTTGAAATTACAGTACCGGTGCCCGCGATTTCCAAGGCGCGGAAGATAGAGATTGAAACTGGTAAGGAAAGCGTAAAAGCGATTGAAAGCGGAGCTACGAAAAAAGCTGCTTGAGTGAACAGCGTATTGTAGTATTGTAACCGCTGTAAGCAGTAAGGCTTTGCTGCCATCCCGCATAATGTTGAGGGATGGTTTTTTTTGTCATGGAATAGGGTTGAGGGTCCTATTATAAGCATTCTGAGAGAGACTCCTTCGCAACCATATATCCATGAAATTCAATAATAAAATAACTACTTGACACAAAACTGCCTCTATGTTAAATTATTAGCACTCTCTGATAGTGAGTGCTAAAATCTGCAGATAAGGCGGGTAGGGAAAGATACAAAATATTTCCTTATTCGCTGATTAGCTGAAAAAAGCTGCGTATGGATCTCGCTGAGCGAAATAGAAAGGTGCTCCAAGCTGTCATAGACAGCTACATTTCCAGTGGTATGCCCATTGGATCCAATGTGCTGGTCAAACAGTATGATTTTGGTGTCAGTTCTGCTACTCTTCGAAATATCATGGCAGAACTCGAGGATCTCGGGTTTCTGACCCACCCCCACACATCAGCGGGCAGGATCCCAACAAATCAGGGCTATCGTTACTACATCGATAGTCTGATCAGCATTGAGAAAGAAACTGAGGAGCTGGATGATCAGCTCCGTCAGGCGCCGGGCCTGCACGGTGAGAACCTGAACGAACTGATGGAGGAAGCAAGCCGTTTTCTTGCCGTTCTTTCCCGGTGCGCGGGAATCGTGGTTGCCCCGAGTGAGCCCGAGGCAAAATACCGGCACATCGAGTTTGTGAGGCTGCGGGGCAAACAGGTTCTGATTATTTTTGTGACCGCGAGTGGCATTGTCCAGAACAAACTCATCGAACTTGACGAAAGCATCCGGCAGCATGACCTGAACAGTTTCAGCGCCTACCTGGACGATGAGCTGAAGCAATGGACACTGAACGAGATCCGGGAACATTTGATCGAAAAAATGCGCGAAGAGAAGCTCCTTTTCGCGCAGCTGATGGATGAGACTTACCGCGCCAGCCGGGAGGTTCAGGAGCGGGAAAGCGAAAGGGTCTATATCGATGGCGCTTCGCAAATTTTAGAGACCCCGGAATTCGCCACGGTTGAGAGAATGCGATCTTTGTTCAAAGCCTTCGAAGACAAATATAAACTCCTCAAGCTCCTTGACCGGAGTGTGGTAGCAGAGGGCATCAAAGTCTTTATTGGGTCAGAGAATCCCTATTTCGAGATGCAGGGATGCAGCATGGTCGTCAGCAGCTACAAAACGGGTGCACACGTCGTGGGAACCCTCGGAGTGATTGGACCAACGAGAATGCACTATAAACAGGTCATTCAGGTCGTCGACTACACAGCGAGGCTGCTGTCGAAACTCCTGGATGAGCGATTTGAGCGGGGCATAGAACGATGAGCAATGAACATGACGATGTGACAGATAAGGACATTGAGGTTATTCCCCCTGTGAACGATGAGACAACGGCACAGGAGGAGGACGCTTCGACAGCCATCGAAAAATTGACGCTGGCATTGGAGCGGAAAACCAGGGAGGCGGCGGAAGCGACTAATAAGTACCTGCGGACGTACGCTGATTTTGAGAATTATCGGAAAAGGATGCAGCGGGACCTTGCCGAGTTCCGCAAGTATGCCAACGAACAGCTGGCACTGGAGCTTCTCAGCGTCGTTGACCATCTTGGGTTGGCGCTGAAACATGCCTCCGAGTCATCAGAGACGGCAGACGGGAGCGAAGGTCTGCGGCAGGGCGTAGAGATGGTATACAAACAGTTCCGCGACACGCTCGAAAAATTCGGGGTCAAATCCTTCAATGCGGAAGGGGAGCTCTTTGACCCGACAAAACATGATGCCGTAATGCAAGTGCTTACAGCGGACGCGCCCGAAAACACGGTCGTGCAGGTGTTTCAGGAAGGCTACCGGTATTTTGACAAGATACTCCGCCATGCGAAGGTCGGCGTCGCGAAAAACCCGCCCCCCATGGAAGAGGGGCAGTCAGTGATTGAATGACTTAAACCCCGGCACCGGGAAAAAGAGACGTAGAGGCGTGCCGGGGAGAAGGACATAAAACAGAATTCCGACAAGTGAGTATTCACGTTTTCTGATTCAGAAATAATCAAGGAGGATGTCATGGCAAAAGTAATTGGCATAGATTTGGGTACTACGAACTCCTGTGTAGCCGTTATGGAAGGCGGGGAGCCGGTCGTGATCGCGAACTCGGAGGGCAGCAGAACCACGCCGTCAGTCGTTGCCATCACCGAAAGCGGCGAGCGGCTCGTCGGTCAGATCGCCAAGCGGCAATCCATCACGAACCCTGATAACACGATTTTCTCGATCAAACGGCTGATCGGTAGGAAATTCGATAGCGCCGAGGTGCAGGAGGCGATGAAACACCTTCCCTACAGGATTGTAAAGGCAGCCAACGGCGATGCCCACGTCGAGGTCCGGGGTAAAGTCTTCAGCCCCGCTGAAATCTCGGCGATGATTCTGCAAAAAATGAAGCAAACTGCCGAGGACTACCTGGGAGAAAAGGTGACCGATGCGGTTGTGACTGTGCCTGCTTACTTCAACGACAGCCAACGCCAGGCCACGAAGGATGCGGGAAAGATCGCGGGTCTGAACGTCCTGCGCATCATCAACGAGCCGACGGCGGCGTCGCTGGCCTACGGTCTCGATAAAAAGAAGGACGAGACGATCGCGGTCTATGACCTCGGCGGCGGCACCTTCGACATCTCCATCCTGGAACTGGGTGAAGGCGTGTTTGAAGTGAAATCTACGAATGGCGACACGTTTCTGGGCGGCGATGATTTCGACGACCGCGTCATCAAATGGCTCGCTGACTCGTTTCTCAAGGATCAAGGCATCGACCTCAAGAAGGACAAGATGGCGCTCCAGCGGCTCAAGGAAGCCGCCGAAAAAGCCAAGATCGAGCTCTCCACGGTCATGGAGACCGAGATCAATCTCCCCTTCATCACCGCCGATGCCACTGGCCCGAAGCACCTCCTGTACAAGCTCTCGCGTTCGCGGTACGAACAGCTGGTCGACGACCTCGTCACCAAGAGCATTGACCCAGTGAAGAAAGCGCTTAACGACGCCAGTAAAAATATCAGCCAAATAAATGAAGCAGTGCTCGTGGGCGGCATGACCCGCATGCCCAAGGTTATTTCCACAGTGAAGGAATTCTTCCAGAAAGAGCCGCACCGCGGCGTTAATCCCGATGAAGTCGTGGCGATCGGTGCCGCCATCCAGGGCGCTGTGCTTACGGGCCAGGTCAAGGACGTTTTGCTTCTCGACGTTACACCTCTGTCCCTCGGCATCGAAACCCTGGGCGGCGTAACCACGCGTCTCATCGAGCGAAACACGACGATCCCGACAAAAAAGAGCCAGGTTTTCTCCACCGCCTCAGACAACCAGACGGCGGTCTCCATCCACGTACTGCAGGGTGAGCGCGAGATGGCCTCGGACAATAAGACGCTTGGCCGGTTCGAACTCGTGGGCATACCGCCAGCGCCCCGCGGCATCCCCCAGATCGAAGTCACATTCGACATCGATGCGAACGGCATTGTCCACGTGCTGGCAAAGGACCTCGGCACGGGAAGAGAACAGTCCATCAAGATTACAGCGTCATCGGGCATGAGCAAGGATGAGATTGATAAAGCGGTCAGGGAAGCGGAAGCTCACGCCGCCGAGGACAAGAAAAAGAAAGAGCTGGCCGAAGCGAGGAATGAAGTGGATACGCTGGTGTACTCCGTGGAGAAGTCAGTCGCTGAATACGGCTCCAAGTTGACCGATGCCGAGCGGGCCGACATTCAGAAGGCCCTTGAAGAGGCAAGGAAAGTGAAGGACGGAAGCGACGTCGATGCCATCAAACGGGCGGTCGCGGAGCTCTCCCGGGCGTCCCATAAGCTTGCGGAGGAAGTCTACTCCAAGATGAACAGGGAGCAGGCCCAGTCCGGCGCAGGTGCCTCCACCTCAACATCGGGTGGCGACGGCAACGTATCCAGCGAGAAAGTCGTTGATGCGGAGTTTGAGGAAGTGGACAAAGACAAGAAATAACCGTGCTCTTTTTAGGGATAACAGGGTTTGCCTGTTATCCCCTTTTTTTGGAAGTTCAGCAGGGGATCGAAGCGCAAAAGGATGACGTGAAACTCAAGTTGGCAGTGGATCGTGACGATCAGAACTCTTCAGGAGTGCTTCCTGCAGCATCGTTATCCCTCGGCGGCAGATATGCTTGCATTTGAAAGGATTTATGGCAAAGGACTATTATGCACTGCTCGGTGTTCACAAAAACGCCACTGATGCCGAGCTCAAGCGGGCGTACCGCAGGCTTGCACTCGAATTCCATCCCGACAAGAATCCGGACAACAAGGCTGCCGAAGAAAAATTCAAGGAGATCGGCGAGGCCTACGAAGTCCTGTCCGATCCGCAGAAGCGTGCTTACTACGACCAGTACGGCATTGCGCCAGGCGCCCAAGGCACCGGGCCGGGCTTCAGCGGGTTCGGGGCTGGTATGGGTATGGGAGACATCTTCGGAGACATCTTCGAGGATTTCTTTGGCGGCGGACGCGGTCGAGCCCGGGCAACGGCCGGTGACGACCTGCGGTATAATCTTAGAATCTCGTTTGAAGAAGCGGCCTTCGGAACAACGACCAAGATCCGCGTGCCCCGCTGGGAGCGCTGTGTTGAATGCGATGGCACTGGCGCAAAATCAAAAGACGACATCAAAGTCTGCACGAACTGCCGGGGAGCCGGACAGATCCGGACACAGCAGGGCTTTTTCAGCATCAGCCGGACCTGCCCTCGCTGCGGTGGCGAAGGCAAAATGATCACCAACCCCTGCACCACCTGCAACGGGAAAAAGCGCGTTGAGCGGGACCGAACCTTGTCTGTGAAGATTCCTGCAGGTGTCGAGACCGGCAACACGATCCGTTTAAGCGGCGAGGGAGAAATGGGATCTTACGGGGGCCCCCCCGGTGATCTTTACGTGTTTCTTACAGTCGAAGACCATGCTCTGTTCAAACGGGAGGGACAGGACATCGTTTGTGAGATTCCGGTTAGCTTTGCCCAAGCAGCCCTGGGAATCGAACTCGATGTACCGACGCTCACCGGCAGCTCGAAATTGAAAATACCCGCCGGCACCCAGCCGGGGCAGATATTCCGCTTCAAAGGAAAGGGGTTCCCTCATCTGCGCGGTTCGGGGGCCGGAGACCAGCTCTGCCGCGTAATCGTCGAGATCCCGGCCAAGCTTTCGTCGAAACAGAAAGAGCTACTCCAGGAATTCGACCGCCTGAACACCGACGGCGCAACGCCGATCACAAAAGGTTTTTTCGATAAAGTGAAAGAGGTTTTCGGAGAAAAACCGAAAAAATAGCAAATTCCTCACCGCATCCGCGTGATGTTCGGTCGACATCCGCTTTTTGATCCTAACGGCTGACAGCATGCATCCGCAATCCGGGCCATCAGTGCGCTCAGCCGCCACGATTCAGGATCGATAATTCCCACCCGGCGTTGGTTCGCAAAATCAAAACGGGCACTTTCTCAAGAAAATAAAGCAATTAGGACACAACAGGAGCGATCGGCGCTCTCCACGCACTCTGAACCTGCGCATCGTTGGCATGCCCTCCACCTATTCCAACATATTCACTTCCTGTCTCCATCGCAGCAAGACGCACCGCTTCCCCGATTCTTGCCCGCTCAGTGCTGATTCCGCAGCTCGAATATGCTATACTTATTTTAGCATCGCCCGGCGCAGTGAGCGAGTGTGCCGTGTGGGAGGAGGGTATTACGCAATCAGTGCAGTGCGAAAGCAGGGGGATAACGCTCATCAAACAAGGAGGATTGGATGGACGCTCTCGAAATAGCAATGAAGATGGAGACTGATGCAATCGCATTTTACACGGAAGCGGCTCGCAAAACGAAGTACCCCGCCGGTAAAAAAATGTTCGACTCGATTGCGGCAGATGAGAAACGGCACCTTGAGATGATCGCCCAGATCATCAAGGGAATCGGTATAACTCACCAGGAATCGAACCCGATAAAGAGCGTCAAGACCGTCTTCGAGTCTCTCAAGAATGAAATGATGAAAAAGGTTGAAGCGACACAGGACGAACTCGAAGCATTCAAGATCGCCATGCAGATGGAAAAAGAGGGAAAGCAATTCTACGAGAAAACCCTGGCCAAGGTCAAAACGGACAAGGAAAAAGCGCTGTTCCAGCGCCTGATTCATGAAGAAAAGCAGCATTATGAAATTTTTGCAAACACCTACCAGTTTCTCTCGGACACGGGGAACTGGTTTCTCTGGGAGGAACGGGGGATCGTGGAGGGGGGATGAATTCACGTTTCCCCGGCGCAATACGCGGACAGGGATCATCGGCAGCAAAAGGATTTCCGAAAGGCGGCGGTACCGATGCTTTGATTCCTATCTCACCGTGACGGGAGGGAAGAGGAGGGTACCATGGTAATCACCAATGTAGCATTAAAAGACAAGATTCTGGAAATGTATCCGGAAATCGAAGACCATAAGGTTTCCGTGGGATTGAATTTTGACGAACGGACGAATGTCTATATTCTGACATTCAAACGGGGAACAGAGACGCTCACCACCCGTATCGAGAAACAGGACGCCGATGAGTGCATGAACGGCATCAAGTGCGTCTACCTCGGCATCCAGGTTGCGCAGTTCATCAAGAATTTCGAAGATCGGCAGGTTTTCAGCAGGAAGGCCGCGTAAAATCGGTCATGCTCCGATAGCTGCAGGACCGAAGCAGCCGCTGGGAAATAAGACTAAAAAATTAAGAGCTCGGCAGGCGATTGCCGAGCTCGGTATGGCTTGATGTCTCGAAGGGTTTTTCTTCAGCACGAGCTTTTGCACTTGCAGGTTACCGCCATTTTCTTCGTCACTTTCCTGATCGTCATCGGATATCCTCCTTTCTCTATTCTTTTTCGCAGAAATAACGCTTTCTCCCCCCAAGGTATTTCTAAACTCTGTTTTGAAAGGGAGAGGGAGAAGGAAGCGAGAAATATTTTATATTATACCATAAAGCATACACCGGTACAGGTCTTTTCCCCCTGCACCTTCCAGTACTTCTGCCCTGTAGCGGCAGCCGCCCCTGCAAATCTCCCGGTACTCGCATGCACAGGACAGCTCGTTCAGACGTATCGGACGAATCTTCGCCCACCCTGCCCGTAAGCCATCATCTATCGACCCTACTGCTTCATCATGATAAAACGTGCACTTCGCGATCCCGCCGTCAGCCATGACAGACATCAAATGCAGCCCGCAGCCGAACCCCTGGCTGGATGTGTGAAGACCTCCGCCATATCCGTATCCAAGATACTTGCCGCCTTCTTGAGGGCTTATCGCCAGTTCACTATTCTCCTCAAGACGGCCAACCGGAACAGGCACATCAACAGTCCAGTCCTTGATGCCCATGTTTCTGAACATACGCTCCATGCCGTCGAAATCCGACAGGTTGCCGCGGTGAATCATGGTTGAGATAGAAACAGCAAATCCCGCATCAAGAGCATATCTGACCGCCTCCAGCGATCGCTTGAATGTCCCCGGTCCGCGGACACCATCGTGCGCTTCTTCCATACCGTCGATACTCACCTGGAGCTCATCGAACCTCAGTGTCTTGATAACGTCTTTTTTCAGGAGCGTTCCGTTCGTGAAGAGAACCTTTCTGAGAAAGAAATCAGGAAGCATTTCGTTTATTTCATTGAACATCTGGTGCACCAAGGGTTCGCCGCCCGTGATCATGACCCGCAAACCCTGCATATCCTGAAACTCCCGTAAAACGGAATTCACCTGCTCCGCCGAAAGTTCATTGCGCTGCTTGCCATTGATATAACAATGTTTGCAGGCAAGATTGCACGCATCGGTGATCTGAAGCTCAAGATAGCGGAGGGACGGTTCCGGCGCGCGCTCGACCACCGGCCGGGGAATAAATACTTTTTCCCTCGTGAGAAGGCCTTCCTCCATGCAGTAATCGATAAAGGCGCCGTCTTTTGAGGAACAACCGTCGCTTGAAGCGCAATTCTTTATAAAACAAAACGAGTCTGCGTCGAGCTCGTACAGCTCATCTTTCGTGAGCTGATACACCGAGGGAGTTTCAAGCCATTTCAGAACGGCCCGCCTCGTCAAGTAATAACTCATGAAGTTATTATAGCACTATGAGTTTGTTTTTGTTATAATTAATGCGATATGTTGAAAAATGAAAGTCTGGTTCGGGTGCTCTGTATCCCCTTCTGTGCCTACTATAAGCCGGGCAGCAACGAAGAGCTCCTCTGTCGGGGGGCTTTTGTCGTTAAGCGCTTGATGCAGTCGGGCAGGGAAGTCATTCCTCGGGTAGCAACGATTACAAATTCCAATGATGCTGTGCCTGAGTTGATGGCACGAGTGCTGTGTGGCGATTGTGATTTCCGTGAGCATGACTGCGACTTTGCACAGGACCGGCTAGCCCGGCCCTGCGGCGGATACGTTCTTCTTTCACGGCTCCTCAGTTCGAGAACGATCTCAGTAGAAGACATACGATAGCCGTCCAACCTTCGTGCGTGCTGTGTATCGAGCGGACATCCCGAATAATTTTACATGACCGTGGACGGCGGTTCCAAACCAACTCGAGCAGAGTGCGGCAAGGGCCGGTTTTCTCCGCCGTGAACCTTGTATACGGATAATGCGACGCTCAATGAATGCCAAACGAACCAGCCTAAAAACTGGTTCATACGGAAAAGAGCCGGGGCACCGCAGTGGTGGCTGATGTTAACGCGGCTTATTTAAGTGTAGGGAACAATGATGAATAACGCTGAAGATTTAAACTGGCAAAACAAACGCTCAAAATATATTATGGAAAATATCAAGGACGTTGTCTGGGAACTGGACCCCCGCCTCGTCTTTACCTATATCAGCCCGCGCGACAAGGAACAACGAGGGTATGATACCTTCGAGGTAATTGGCCAGCACTTGTTCACGTTTCTCACCGATGCGTCGCAGAAATACGTGCTCAAGGCGACGGCCGAATATGCGAAGTCAGGCGCGCAGGGTAAATTTTCCTCTATGGTACTGCCGGACGTTCAACAAATCTGCAAAAACGGGCATATCATCTGGACAGAAATCACGATCAATCCCGTGATAGAGAACGGCGCTTTGGTTGCCTTTGTGGGTGCCACCCGCGACATTACCGACCGGAAGACCGCCGAAGCAAAGCTGACACAGTATGCTGAGCGCCTTGATCAGATGAATCAGCAGTTGAAACGCATGTCGGCGTCCGATACAATGACGCGGGTAGTATTCAACCGAGACAAGTTGGAGATGGGGTTCTTCGATGAGTTAACGCGGGCGAAGCGATACAAAGTCAATCTGTCCGTCGTTGTTTTTAATGTCGATTTTCTGAAACGCGTAAACGACACTTACGGAAACGTGAAAGCCGACGACATGCTCAAGGAGTTGGAGGGCGTGGTCACGCATTTTATCCGCGACAACGACAGCCTTTATAGACGCGGCGGCGACGAATTCATCGTGCTGCTTCCGCACACAACCAAGGAGCAAGGACGCATTCAGGCGGAACGGCTGAGGCAAACGATCTCGCAGAACCAATTTTCAATACCGGAGACAATCACGATTTCGGCCGGTGTAACGGAATACATGGAAGGCGATACGCTGGAGTCGGTGCTACAGCGGGCCGATATGGCTTTGTACATAGCGAAGCGGGCTGGAAAAAACCAAGTGGAAACCCGGTGACGCGGCCGGCATGTCAAGGGACCGAACCGTCCGAAAATGCTGAAACAGCGTGCCAGAAGACAGGCCCCCCCTTCCACGACGCGCCGCCGTGGTTGTCGATCGTCACCCAGCCTATGAGATCCGCCTCATCGTCCTTTGCATTCAGTGTGACCACATAATCGGACCGCCAGATGCTCCTCGTTGTAAGATACGATGCTTCATCTTCTGTGTCGATGCCAGGCTGTTTCCAACAGCCGGACGGGCCTCGGCTTTACGATCACGTTCTCCGGCACATCGGGGAAAATGATGCGGCCCGGATTGCCGAAAGTTATCTCGTCCCCGATTTTGAAGACAGGCTGGCCACTGTTCGACAGCAGCATCGCCGATACCCTCTCCTTCCTTTCCGTGTAAGGATTCTTTGCGTAAAGTTTCATCTCTTTTCCCCCGTATTCATCGAGCGGCATCTGGAGCTCCAGAAGGTCGTATACGTAATACTGTTTGCACATCCGAAGCGATTCGGGATCCTCGACAGCCTAGGGAGAGAGAACTGCTCCCATCCTGAGCAAAACAGAACGACGATTGCTGCTCGCGCTTTCCTGACATTCAGAACAATCCTCCTTAAAAATGGATTTTTCTGCTGCTGCGGCATGAGGCAAAAAGAGACATCGGAAAAGTTCCCTGCATCGGGGAAGAGTTCATTTGATCCCGGCCGCAACCTCACGTATAATAAAAAGAGAAAGGCTGGGCATACCATTACGGCTATCCTCGGACTCTATCCATGGCAACCAGATTAAAAAAGATACTGCTTTGGTCCGCAGGCTTCGTGGCGGCCTTTCTGGTCGTCGCGATCGTCGTGGCACCGATTTATCTGAATTCTGCATCAGTAAAAGGCAGAATTCAGGACGTCGTTTCTAAGAAACTCGGCGGAAAAATGTCGTACGAGAGATTCGACCTTTTTTTCTTCCCCCGCCCCCATGTGGAGATCAAGAAACTGCTCCTCGGCTATCCCAGGACATTCCGCGGAACGCTGCAATCGCTCAGTATTTATCCTCAAATCATGCCACTAATCAAAGGCGAACTGCGATTTTCGGAGATTCAGATCAACGAGCCCAATTTCAGGATCATCCTGCCTGCAGCGATTTCCGAGTCGACACCGGAGTTTCCTTCCCTGGATGAGACAAAAGCAAATATCCGCTCTATGCTCGCCTATTTGCAGTCAATCGGTCCCGGGCTTATCGTGGATATGAACGGTGGCAAATTCTTGCTCCGAAGAAACGAGCAGGATTTTCTCTCTCTTCGCAACGTGACCGTGCATTTCAACGCACCGCCGAGTGAGATGAAGGTTCTTGTCAAGGCAACCACGGAACGATGGAGGAATTTTTCGCTGAGCGGGGTCTATTCCTTCAGTGAGGAAAAATGGGCTGTAAGAGATCTTGAGGTTTCCATTGGCCGGTCCGCCATTTCGGGATTTTCCGCCAACCTGATATGGGACAGGATTCCCCGGATGGAAATCTTGTCAGGCCGTGTTACGGCCGCACTCGATGAAATATATTCATGGCTGTCGTCCTCGGAAAGCCTGACCCCCTTGCTGAGGAACGTTCGATCACTGCACGGCGCTCTTGCCATCTCATCGATGCAGATCAGCGGGCCGATCGATCATCCCGAGGCATGGCGAAAGAAGATCGACGGTGAAGTGAGCAGCCTCGTTGCGGAATCGCCCTGGATGCCTGCTCCCGTCAACGTCAGCAGCCGGTTTCTCCTTGACGATCAGATGGTGTCAATCTCCGGGTTGTCCGTCCGAATGGGCACGACTTCACTGGAAGGGGTTTCCGCCCGATTTGTGGAGGGGAGGACGCCAGTCTTTGACGTTTACGACGGCCGTGCGCAGATCAACCTGGCCGAGATTTTTCAGTGGAGGAATAAGTACAAAGCGTTGGGCACCCTTCTGAACGATGTTAAAGACCTGACTGGTTCGGTTACTCTGTCATCGATGCGGCTTAGTGGCCCGCTTCTACATCCTCCAGCATGGCGACTGAAAATAACCGGAGCTACAAAAAACATCGTCATCAATTCTTCTCTTCTTCCCGCACCCTTAACAATGTCCGGGAATTTCGCGGCAGAGGAAAACACCATTACCGTTTCCGATACCTCCGTGCGTCTCGGGGAATCATTGCTTTTCCATGTTACCGCGAGCATAACGGGGCGAGAGAAACCCGCCCTGGAGGTTCGCGATGGTGGCGCGATCATTCATCTGGGGGAAGTTTTCCAATGGCGGACACAGTATAGCACATTGAATAATGTTCTTCAGGGCGTGGAAGGGCTCGACGGTACGGTAACCATATCCTCTACGAACTTCAAGGGCCCCCTGTTCCAGCCCGATGTATGGAAAATCTCCGCGATCGGCACTCTTGACCATATTGTTTTTAGTTCTTCTTTTCTGCCGGGACAGATCGGCTTGTTAAAAGGGAATTTTAATCTTGTTCCGGATAAGCTATCCTTCGGACTGCAAGATGCAACAATCCTGGATTCGGCAGTAACCGGAACGGCCCTGATCAGCGGCATTACTGATACCCTGCGCAGCATCGATTTGACCCTGAGAGGCAGATCAGGTAGAAAAACACTTGATTGGGTTTTTGAGAACCTTGAGCTTCCGCCCGCGCTCATGATAAAGACTCCCCTTGCAATTTCTGATTCTCATCTGCTCTGGCAAAAGGCAGCGGGTCTGACTTTCACAGGCAAAGCTGCATTGGCAGACGGGCCAGTGCTTTACGTAGATCTTACCCAGCACGGTGCCGATTTCACGATCCGCCATCTCACGATCACAGACCAAGAGACAAAGGCATCCTTTACTCTGAATTGGCAAAAGCAAGCAGCGGACTTTTCCTTCTCCGGTCTTCTAGCGCAGGCCACGTTGAGCAGAATATTCGTACAGGGGATCTTCGGCAAGGGAACAATGTCTGGCGATCTTCAGGCGGTAATCCGCACGGATCAACCGCTCCGGTCGCGGGCAAATGGCAAACTTACCGGTGACAACATTCCCATTCCCTGGGGCATGCCAGTCCCGATCACGGTTGACAAGTTCGCCCTCCATGCCGAAGACGACATACTCACCGTCGACTCCGCCGATATAACATGGGGTAAGAATCATTACTCCGTGAGAGGGGCTGCAACCGCCTCGGACACGGGAATCGCTTTCAGCATGGCCCTCACCGCTGATGGTATTGAAATACAGGAAATCCAGCAGGCCCTGGAGCAGGCAGGCAAGAAAAGTTCAGATCAAAAAGTCAGGTCCTTTCCCATGCCGCGAATACGAGGCAACATTCGTGCCAACTCGACGTACGTCAAATTCGGACGCTTTACTTTCGCTCCTGCCCATGCCGTCATAACCGTGGCCCCGAACAGGGTACATATGAAATTTATCGACACAAGAACCTGCGGCATCTCAACACCGGGTACACTTCTCATTTCCCAAGAAAGCATTTCTTTTGATTTTATTCCAGCGGCACAGAAAGAACCGTTGGAATCCACTATCGATTGTCTGGCAGGCGAGAAAGTACACATTACCGGAACCTTTGATTTAAGTTCGAACATCCAGGCGTGGGGAACAAGCGGACAATTGCTCTCGACCTTGGAAGGCCGAGTGGATTTCAAGGCCACGGACGGTAAAATTTACCGTTGGCCTACCCTGCAAAAAATATTTTCCGTTCTGAGCGTGCTTGAAGTATTTCGTGGGAGGGCTCCGCAGCTGGGGGGAAACGGTTTCCCGTATCTTTCCATGGTAGTGCAAGGGGATATCCATAAAGGCAAATTTACAGTGGAGAAAGCATTTATCGGCGGTCAGTCGCTGGACCTCATCGCACAAGGCGAAATCGATTTGGGGAAGCAGAAGATGGACCTCACCGTGCTCGTGGCGCCTTTTTCAACCATTAATTGGCTTATCCGGCAAATCCCGATCCTTGGTAAAATCATGGGCGGCACGCTCATAACAATCCCGACCCGTGTCTCCGGTGATCTGGCGAACCCCGATGTCGTCTTTCTCTCCCCCACGGCTGTGGGCACGCGAATCCTGAATATCCTGGAGAACATCATCAATCTGCCTCTCGAGATCATATCGCCGATATTGCCGAAGGAAAAGGGAACGGATGAGAAATAGGAATTGCAAGCAGTGGTTCCACGGTGTATTTATTTCGAAAGCATTCAATGAAAAATATTGTAAGAAGTATTTCTAAATAACCGGCTTTTTTTATATTATCTTGCTTCAGCAAGCCGATTCAATAAATTACATACCACCGATCCCTCTTCAGGAAACGATCACTATGTTTTAAGGTACTTGGAAAACCATGCCAGGCAGCGGTTCCAGCCTTCTTTTGCTGCATCTGAACGATAACTGGGACGGTAGTCAGCAAAGAATGCATGCGGAGCTCCAGCAAAAATTATAAATTCTGCTATCCCTCCACTTGCCCTAATCGCGACTTCCATTTCCTTGACATCGGTTGGGGGGATTCCCAGATCCTCCTCGCCGTACAGACCGAGAAGGGGCATTTTAATCTTCGCGGCGACATCGAGGGGGCTTACTGTCCGGACGCCCGGTTTTTTTTCTGGTTTGATCTGGCCATACCACGCGACTGCAGCCTTCAGTTCCTGGTTATGGGCAGCATACAGGAGCGTATACATCCCGCCGCGACAGAACCCCGTGATGCCGATCCGGTCAGATCGTGCAGCAGGATGCTCTTTGGCATAGGCGACTATTGCGTCTAAATCCGCCATGACTCTCTTGTCAGGAACTGAGTCGGTAATCTTCCGTACTGAAGGGATATCGGGCAGATGCAAAACGCCCCCTTCCCGCGCATAGGGCTCGAACGTGATGCTGAGGAAACCCTCTTTTGCAAATCGGCGTGTGACGTCCTTGATGTGCTCATGCATCCCGAATATTTCGGGGATTACGAGCAGAATGGGATATTTCCCGGCTCCCGCGGGCCATGCTTCGTAGATGGGGACCTGAAGCGCTTCGTACAACACGCTGCCGTCAACCGTTACCAGGTCTTGCGTGGAGGTAGTAATCACCTCTCCCGCAACCGAGCTAGAGGCTCGCGCGAAACCAGCCAGGTTGATGCCTGCCGCGCTCGTCCAGGAAAGGAACTGCCGCTGAGACATATCCTTGTACGCATTTGCTAACCAGTCTTCAACCATCCATACCTCCTCGTTGAATAACGAGCCATTGCATCTCAACGCTGACGAATATTAAACCAACAAGTCTTTTGACAAGAATATCCTTTTTTCAACCGAGCAACGATTCTACAACAATTCTTCGTCATTCTATCGATTGTATCAGGTATGCACCTGAAGTTATCAATTACTTTGTGTCATCCGGGAATTCAGAAATATGCCCTGTTACGCTGGTCAGGGAAACCACAGGTATGCGAAAGTCACACCGGGCCTACTCAACTCGCCTACATTAATGTTAATGAGGTTCCTGGAATAGATATTGGCTCTATATTCGCCAGGACGGGAATAGGTCACTACCTGGGCCTGCGTAACCTTCGCCAGGACCTTTGCTTTTTCCAGGGAATCTTCAAGGTAACCGATGCTGTCAATCAGGCCTTTGTCCTTTGCCTCCTGGCTTGAATAAATACGACCATCGGCGATTTGCCGAACCTGCTCAGGCGCCATTTTTCGCTCATCGGCGACAACACTTACAAACTTTCCGTAGAGGTTGTCGATCATATTTTGGAAAAGCTTAGTTTCCTCCGGGGAAACCGGGCGGAAGGGAGAACCCATGCTCTTCCATTCTCCCGACGAAATCTGTAACGCCTGAACCCCTATCTTCTGCATCAGTCCTGAGGCATCGATACGGAGCATGGTCACGCCGATGCTGCCAACAATACTAGTTGGCTGTGCTGTGATCTGGTCGGACGCGAGCGCGGCATAGTAGGCCCCCGAAGTTCCCATATCCAAAAAGTGGGAGACAACCTTTACCCCTGTTTCATTCTTGAATTTTTTTATCTCGTGATAGAGGGTATCCGATGCCGTAACACCGCCGCCGGGGCTGTTGATTCTCAGTACAACGGCCTTGACGTTCTTATCACTGCGCGCACGATCGAGCTCTTCGCGCACTTGGGCCAGCATCCCTGGTTCCTTCGTCGTGCTAAAGACTGAACCGCCTTCCGCACTCGTGATGATGCCGGAGATATCAATGAGAACAATCTTGCTCTTGCCCTCGCCCGAGATCAACCGTTCCTCTAGAGGTAGCACCTCCGGGATAACGTTGACCTTGATATTGAAACACCCGGAAGTGAACAGCAGCGTCAGTACGAAAAGAGCACGCAGCAATAATTTCATATTTTCCCCCGTTCATGAGTGAATGTCTTCCCGGCATACTCATGCTAGAAAGATGAATCCATTTCTGATAGATCAATCTCCCTGGAAAATCCGACACGAGAATCATTGTATCGTAATTTAAACTCCGCTGTTTCATTCAAACTCCCGCATCCTTAGTATATCAGATTGCGAGGAGGGCCCGAGCGACTTGACGGTTCTTGCAATCGGCTGCAGTTCCTCAAGCGTTCGTGCAATTGCAGCGGCATTCTCATCTTCGCCCATAGACACCTTCAGATCCGAAACCAGCCTCAGAAACGATTTCTGCTCGGGATACACTTTCAATTTGATCGGCGCATCAGCAGAGAGGTTGAGCGCCTTGCGCACTGTCTTCAGCGCAACAGGATATCCGCCGAGTTCATCCACAAGCCCAATTTTTTTTGCATCTTCTCCGGTCCATATCCTACCTTTTGCGATTTTCTCCACCGCTTCCTTGGTGAGCTTTCTTCCCTGGGCGACCTTTGACGTAAAATCGTCATACACCCGGTCAAGCCATTCCTCGAACCGGATTTTCTGAGCAGGTGTAAAATCCTTGATCATGGTCCATTCGTCGGCGTTCTGGCTCGTGTGAACTTCGTCCCACGTCACGCCGAGTTTTTTCCAAAAACCCGTGGTAACCATCTTGCCGCCGAACACGCCTATCGAACCAGTAATCGTCGCGGGCTGAGCAATGATCTTGTCCGCAGCCAGAGCGATGAAATAACCGCCCGATGCAGCCGTGCTTCCCATAGACACAATGAGCGGTTTACCAGCTTTCCTGGCCTTTACCGTCTCGCGCCAGATCGTATCCGACGCCACATAGGACCCGCCGGGGCTGTCAATCCTGAGCAGGATGGCCTTAACGTCTTTGTCATCCGTCGCCTGCCTAAGCGCCGAGGAAATCGTATCCGAACCCAGGATAATCTCGCCAGTCACCGCATTGTATCCGCTTTTCCCGCGCTCGATCCCGCCAACCGCGTAGATGAGGGCAACGGTCGTTCCCCTCTCGTTCAGGTCTCCCGCTCGTTTCCGGTACTCAGCCAAATCGAGCAAATCGGCCTTCGCTCCTGCTTTTGCTTTGATCTTATCGTAAACTTCGTCGCGATATGCAAGCCCGTCCACGAGCTTCGCATCCACAGCCTCCTGACCGATGAACGGCCCCCTGTTGGCAAGCGACCGTATGTCTCCCTCGGATTGTTTGCGCGAAACAGCGCTCCCTTTAACGATCTGCATGAACTGCGAATCCATAACCTGCACAATCTCTTCGCGGTGCGGAGGTAGATACTTGGTCTCCGTTAACATGTACCGAAAGCTTTTGTACTCCTTCCTACCGTCAATGCGCGGAACGATGCCCAGCTTGTCCAATGTTCCCCGGATAAAAGGCTGTTCGTAGATGAGCCCCGTGAGCCCAACATCACCGGATGGCTGCAAATAAATCTCGTCAAAGGCCGTCGCGAGATAATACGTGACATTCCCCGGTCCAAACTCGCCGAACGTCTCAGCATAGCAGATCGCGGGTTTTCCCGTGGCCCGGAAGGCGATAACCGCATCTCGCACCTCCTGCACCTGGGCCAGTTTCAGCGTCGAGCCGCCGATGCGTGCAACGAGCCCCTTGACCCGATTGTCTAGCGCTGCTTTCCCCAGTGCTTCCACGACATCACGCAAACGGGTTTTTTGCATCAGCACAAGACGGGCAAGGGAGTTGTCGGGCACGTATTCGGTCATCCCTCTGTCAAAGTCCACTTCCAATATCACCTGCTCCGGTACCCGACCGGTGAAGAGCCACCAATAAAGGCCTATAGCAACGCCGGTGATGAAAAAGATTGTGAAGACGGCGGAACACATACTCCTGGCCCTGCATTCGTCGTGTAGCATGAATTTTCTCCTTCTAGAAATATGTGGACGTCCTTGAACTGTTTTTCCTTCACGAGCATTCCTGAAGGAGGCTTAGCAGAGAAAACCAAGTTGCCGTTCGTGCTCGTATATTAGTAGAATTGCCGCCCCGGGGGGAAAGAGACAAAAAAGGGCGTAGAATAATTAAAATGCGGAATGTCATAGAGGATAGCCAGCCTGTGAAGCAATTAATCCTTGATATTGATCGATTTTCCTTCTGCAAGGTCTTCAATTTTTCTGGTTTCCGCTGCCCTGGCCAGCAATTCTTCGTGGCTTTGCATCGCCTTTTTCCTCGCATCAGTATCTTTCTTGAGATCATAGCTCGTTACCAGTGCTTCGTAATATTGCGCTTCAGCGGCGTAGCTTCGTGATCGCCGCGGAATTCCATCCTTCATCTGCGACTCCTCCTTGATAATCCGCAGCAAAATCACAATGGCGTCATCAGGCCTGTTTTCCGAATTATATGCCACGGCCTGCCGGTAATCGAGGAACCTCAGCTTACTTTCAAGGCTCGCGGCATAAACCGGGTCCTGCTCTGCCCGTTTAGTGTCCTGCGAATGGACGAGATTGGACTTCTCTGCGGCTATGATGGCGCTTTCCGGCTTCGATGATTCTCTCATCAAATAGAGGACCATCAAAACCGCGGCGGCTACGATAAAAAGCACTATTATTTTGATATACGCTTTCAATGGGAAGCCCTTCTTACACCAGTCATGGAAAACAGCATGGGGGTTCAAGATCGGTCAGGATGATAAAAAAGATAATACAACAGAAAGGAAAAGGCAAGATGAAAGCAACATCAACGAATGGTTATATGGTTTCGCATCTTATAATACAAACAGGGATGCCGGTCAGTTTCTGGAGAATGCGTAATTTATTGAAAGCAGCCGGCCGCAGACCACTGCCTTGCGTAAAAAAGAGAGCTCTAATTAACCGTACAAACATCATCTGCGGTCCTTCCTACTCAACGATCGTCACCACCATGCCAGCACCCTGTCCCGCGATCCTTCCTGCGACCGTGCCGAGAACATGCTTTGGCGAGTGATGGGACCTCCCCACGATGATGGCTCGGCAGTCACTGTCCCTGGCCTCTTCGAGGATACTGTCGGCAATATCTGTCGAGTCAGATACGAACTTCGTCCGAATCCTGGCGGCCGGCATCCCCTTAGCAGCAAGCATATTTGCGGCCTTGTTGAACAGCGGTTCTATTTTGGCTTTCTGGGCGAGAAGCCACTTGTCCACGACCTTTTTGCGGTCCTGTTTCTCATTCTCGGACAGGATATGCCCCTCATCCCAGAAAATCGCAGGAAGATTCGGGAGAACATGCACGAGGCTGACCTCAATATCGTCTGAGCGGCCAAATTGCTGCGCTACATACTCAACCGCTTTCATGGCGCTCGGTGATTCATCCAGTGCTATCAGCATCTTTGTCATTCTTCTCCCTCCAGGCAAAAAATATTTTTATTACCGCTGCGGATCAGGTCCGCTCAATGTGGCTGTCGCCAAAAAGCATCTTCTACCATGAAGATAATATATCCTGAAGGAAAAGGCAAGACCGGGTCGAGAAAAAAGATGGATAGGGGGCCGCTAGACAACGCCGTCGCCCTGAATCGATCGGATGAACTGCTCCGCTATCCGTCCGTTCCTGCCTCCCGCAGCGAGGGCCCACTGGATCGCGAGGCGTTCAAGCTTGTTCCTGTCCATCCGGACGCCATACCTCATCGCGTAGGATGCGACGATCTCAAGGTATGTGTCTTCGGAAAAGTGGTAAAAACCGAAACGCAGGCCAAAGCGATCCACCAATGATACTTTCTCCTCCACCGTATCGGAAGGCCGGATGTCGTCGCTGTCATTATCCGAGAACTTCGTGGTAATCAGGTGTTTCCGGTTCGATGTTGCGTAAAACAGCACGTTTTCCGGGATTTGCTCCAACCCACCATCCATGATCGTTTTCATTTCCTTATAATCGGTTTGCCCCTCCTCGAAGGAGAGGTCGTCGATGAGCAGAATGAACCTGTAGGGAGCGTTCCTTTCGAGCAGATCGTACATTTCCTGGATTGTGAGGATGTCGTGCTTGTAGACCTGGATCATTCTGAGCGGTGTATTATCGAAGACTGTAAGAAGCGATTTCAGGAGCGATGATTTGCCGGTGCCACGTTCGCCCCAAAGCAGAACATTGTTCGCCCTCCCCCCGTCAACAAAATTCTTCGTATTGCGGACAACTTCCATCTTGATCGAATCGATGCCGATCAGATTGTCCGCGTCAATCCGAACCGGCCTCCTGATCGGATTTATGGATTTCCGTTTCCCATCCCACAGAAAGGCCCGGTAGCCTTCGAAATACGGCGTTTCAGGACCACTGTCCACGTAACGGTCAAGCAACTTGTCGAGTTTGTTGAGGAGTTGTGCAATATCGGGTTTTTCCATGATCTGCAGTATATTCCGGGGTATCCACGATCGACTTTGTCAGGCGCTGTAAATCTAAAATGCCGTTCATCCGCGGTTTCCCGTCTTTAGAAAATCCCGGATCTTCAGCGTCCGCTAAAAAAGGGATGATGGTTTCATCATCCCCTTCTGTAGATTACTATGTCTTTATTTTGATTTCATCTTCACGGGCTCATAGGTGCAGAACGGCTCGGCCGCAAGATAATCGCCGGATATGGCGTACGCCCGGGCCCGGCAGCCGCCACAGACACGGCGGTATTCGCAGATGCCACACTTGCCGTGATAGTGATCAAGGTCGCGCATCTCCCTAAAGAGCTGTGATGTGTTCCAGATCTTGGAGAAGGGCTCTTTTTTGATATCCCCTGCCTCTTCCTCAAGGAAGCCGCAGATCTGCACCTTGCCGACGTGCGATACAAAAGCAAAACTCTGACCGCCCATACAGCCCTTGGTCATGGCGTCTAGGCCGTGAGATTCGGGCGTAACAGTTTTTCCCTTTTCCTTTTCGCCCTGCCGGAAGATGCGATAATAGTGTGGCGCGCACGTAGGCTTGAACTGGATCGGCACCTTGTCCCGCATTTCATAGAACCACTTGAGCGTGCTCTCATACTCCGCGGGCGGGATTTCCTGGTCGATTAATTCCTTGCCGCGGCCCGTGGGTACGAGCAGAAAGGGATGATACGCCACCGCGCCGAGCTTGATAACCATATCGAGCAGCTTCGGCAGATCCTTCACATTGTGCTTCGTAATGGTTGTATTCACCTGGAACTCCAGGCCGACCTTTTTGAAATTCTCAATGGCCTTCATTACGCTCTCGAAGGCACCTTCCACGCGGCGAAAGTTGTTGTGTTGCTCCGCAGTAAGACCGTCGATCGAGAGCGAGACGCGCATGATGCCCGAGTCCTTCATCTTTTGCGCCAGCTCCTCGGTCACCAGAAGACCGCAGGGGGCCATGACCATGCGCAGTCCGATCGAGGTGCCGTGCTTGGCAATGTCGTAGATGTCCGGCCGCATCATGGGCTCTCCACCAGTCAGGATGATGATTGGGTCGCTGAAGGACTTGACGTCGTCCAAGAAGCGGATGCAATCCTCAGTCACAAGCTCGCCCGGATAGGGGCCGAATTTGGCCGCAGCCCGGCAGTGGACGCAGTTCAGCACGCAACTGCGCGTTGTTTCCCAAGCTATTAGCTTCGGAAGATACTTCTTATCTTTACCTTCGCCCGTGGGATGACTCTGCCCGTGGGGCGCTTTCGCAGCATGAGGATGAGACATAAACTCTCCTTCGTCGGAAAAGCCAAACTTCAAAATCCGGTATTCAAACCGCACGACACTCATTTTGAACTTTGCGCTTTGATATTCTGATGTTAGGTATGGATTATATTAACCAATTGGGAGGGATTAGTAAAGACCAAATTCATGTGCAAATGCGATTTCGGCCTCTGTGCCCGGGCAAAGCTTCGTCGCAGGAAAACTGAGGAGCCCGAGCAAAATTGGGGTACCGTCGTCTGCTACCGACACCGTGCCGAGGACGGTAACTGTGTGTAACTCAGAATCCTTAACAGCCCACCCATCATTATTAATGGTGGCAACCATGGGAACAATTGTCTTCTTTTTCATAAAAACGGTACGAATTTGGTTGCATTGCAACCAGTGCCTTCTATCGCCGCCCTGAGGAGACGGGATCTTACAGCGCATGTTGAAACTGTGTTCATCTGCATCCAGCTGATCTTGTTAAATCATCGAGGTTCAGGTCGGAACAGATCCTTCAAGCCCGCAAGATCATGGATTATATAATCCGGCCCCGCCTCCCGTAGCTCTTCCTCCGGTCGAAAGCCGTACGTTACGGAACAGGTGATGATGCCGGCCGCTTTGCCGGCTCGGACATCCGTCGTCCCGTCGCCCACGATCACCGCCCGCTCTTTTGATATCCCGAAATCCGACAGGACCTTCAGTACTGCATCCGGGGCCGGCTTGAGCGGCAGGCCGTAATCAGCGCCGATCATGAGCCTGAAATACCCTGCAATGCCTAGACGCTCGAGCAGCGGCGCGATGAACTCCATCGTCTTGTTACTGATCACCGCCAGGGGAAGGGATTTGAAATATTCAAGCGTCTCGGACACGGTCGGATAGAGCCGGGAGCGCACCACCAGGTTCGCGCGATGATGCTCCTTGTAAATTGCGACGGCCTCGGTAATATTCTGCGTTTTCCCTCCGAGGGAGCGGGTCATCAGCGTTTCGATGCCGTCACCAACATATCGGCAAACAGTATCTTCCGTCAATGAAGCCTGACCGAGCCGGTTGAGTGTGAAATTGACAGACGACGCAATATCCTCAAGGGTGTTAACCAAGGTTCCGTCGAGGTCGAATATGAGGAGACTTATAGGCTTCATTGGAAAGGAATAAGGTTGATACCGAATCGCTAATGATGCGCCGAGAAAGCCGGACTTATTTTAACTTTTCTGGCTTTTATAACGAGGTTCGATTGTCCCGCCTGTTGAGAAAAGAGTGATATTCACGAGGCCGTCGTCATTCCTAGATACTTCATCGGGTTTTCCGATGCGAACTTGACGGCCCATTCCTGCGGGATTCCCATCATGGTCAGGTTGTTGACGGCATCGGCCAGCGGGATACCGCTTCCCAGCAGCACGCCACCCGCCCCCCGAATCGGTCCGCTTCCCCAACCGGCCCCCATAACCGAGTCGGAAATGAGAAGAATCTTGTCCAGAGATTTCATGTCGAAGATCATTTTCAAGCTCTGCTGGTGCAGGTGCGCCATGTCTGCGATAATTTCCACATAGACATCTTCATCCATGATTCCGAATCCCGCAAGACCGGGCTCCCGGTGATGAAAACCCCGCATGGCATTAAAGAGGTGGGTAATGCCGGTGGCCCCCGCCCGCTTGCCTTCTTCCGCCTGGTCGAACGATGCGTCACTGTGGCCCATGTGGACGAGGAATCCTTTCTTCCGGCTCAGCTCTATCAGGCGCAATGCAGTCGGCAACTCGGGGGCGATCGTGATGATCTTGATGATGTCTTCGAAGTCCTCCACCAGCCGCGTGAATGCCTCGACCGAGGGATCCATAAAACTGTTTTTATCCAGCGCCCCTGCCCGCTCGGGGTTCAGAAAGGGCCCTTCCAGATTCACGCCCAAGATGGTTGCCCCCTCGCGTTGTGCCGACATCGCTCGCCGGACGGCTGCCATGTTCTCGCGCATGACCTCGAGGGAACCGGGATAGATCGTCGGTAGGAGGGCCGATGTTCCGCGCTGGCCGTGTATGCCCGCTACCTGGAGGATATCGTCCTGCCGCCTTGTGTGCGTGTCGTATTTTTCAGCGCCATGCACGTGGATATCGATAAGATAAGGCTTATTTCCGACAGCGTAGGCCATAGAGGTGTCCCGAGTTTGAAGATATGTTCGATGTTCGGAGTGCTGAGTTCCTGATCCAGAGCTGTACGGAATGCTAGGTGATCTTCCCTCTGCGCGAAAAGAATTCCGAAAGTGCCAACCGCACCACTGCACCACGATCCCAGGGTTGTCTGAGCTCTTTCGTGATCTCGGCAGCGACCTCGTCTAATGCATCCAGATGCTCGTCTTCAAGAAGGAGCGTCACCTCAACCAGCCCATGGTGCTCGTGCCCCTCATGTTCGTGGCCATGATGGCCCTGCGCATGATGTTTATGTGCGTGACCGTGTTTGTCGTCCATGAAGCACCTCAATATGACGACGGAGACCAGAGCGTGCTAGCTCTTCGGCTTCCGTCTAGAAAAGTATTTTCATCATCACCGGCAACGTGAAGAACAACGCAACCGTCGAGACTGCAATGCATGCCGCCGCAAGCGGGACATCGAGATCGAGTTCATCGGCGATCACGAGAGACAACACCATGACCGGCATGGCACCTTCAATAGTCACCGCCTGGAGCGTTTTCCCGACGATGCCGAGCCGCGAACCAAGCCACCATGCTAAAACAGGAGCAAGAAAAAGCTTGATCGCGAGCGCTGGGATTGCCGTAGATAGCCGTTTTACATCGCGAAAGTCGAGCGCCAGACCCACGGTAAACGTCATAATCGGGATCACGGCCCTTCCCATCAGCCCCGCCGCATCCAGTACCAGTTGCGGTATCGCCAACCCGCTGAAACGAACCGCGCTCCCGGCTGCAACGGCCCAAAGCGGCGGGAGCATGCATACCCGTTTGAGCGATCCGGCGAGCGATACGGTTTTGCCGCTTCCGTACCTGGCTGAAAGGAAGACCCCTACCGTCAGAAGAAGAGGCGTCGATGCCAGGAGATCGTAAAGTATTGCCACATAACCGTGTTCCGCGCCGAGCATCTCCGTGATGACTGGAAGCCCCAGATACGTAACATTCCCATACGAAGCTGCAAGGATCATGACGCCGAAGGCGGGGCCGGGGATATTCCTGAAGCCGGGCATCAGCCTATAAACCGCAAATCCCGCTGCGGTGCACAGGAGAACGACGGCAGCGGCAGCGAGCGGTATGGTAACAAAACTCCTCTCAGCGTGGGCCGTTGTTATGAGCCCGAAGGCAAGAGCGGGCAAGAAAACATAGAGCACCGCGACGCTCAAGACCTGCCGGACTCGGTGACGATCAAGTCCTCCAGGATCGAAAAATCTCCATGCATATCCCGCTGCGATGACTAGACCGAATGAGTAGAGGACTTTATTGATACATTGCTCCTTTGATCAATTATACCAGTAAGTTGCTGAAGATTAAACCGGAATTTTCGTGACGACATCCTCCTCGGTCTGACGGCCGAGGAATCCTGAACCGGGCTCTTTTACTGCTGAGAACCAATGCTTCTGTTCGCAGGTCTGGCAGAGATATGTTCTCTTCTTTTTTTCACAACACGGATGCCTTTGAGTCCGGCCCTCTACGTAAGCATCTTGACGATCCCGGTCGAATGGCCATTGGAGGATCTGTTGGTTCCCGCTGTTGCCCAGGTTTTTGCCTTCTCTGATGTCTTGAGGTTTCCCACGGTCATCGTGGAGACACTGCGAGCAACTGCCTCGCAGACAAGAGATTTGGCAACGCTAGGGAGCAGGTGCGGACGCCGACGAGACGGTTTTTTTGTCTCCCTCATACTGAAACAGTGCTAATTTGGTTTATTTGCAACAATCTCCTTTTATCCCTGAAGAGAAGGGGTCTCAGGGCGCGGATGATAATTGTACCTGCATTTCAGAGAAGATTCCAGCAAATGTTGCATGCATATTTGACTACGAATTCTTTGACAATCTTTGACTAATTAACTATAATGAATGGCGATTATGCAGAATGCCTCATCAGCCGCGACGTCATTAAATTCGGATTCGGAGGGATACCATGTATTATGGCATTTGGATCTCATTGCTATCAGTGCTTATCATGGCAGGCGGACTCGGCGGCGTTCTCTATCTCGTCATAAAGAAGCAGACGCCCATAAACAATAAAATTATTCAATTCCTGGCAGTCACGTTTGTTCTGCCTCTTCTTGTTACTCTGGGCATCATGAATACACTGGGCAGGGAGACGATCGGGACCTTGCTCGGTGTAGTTGTAGGGTATGTGTTATCAGGATTCGGGAAGGAATAATCCTCAACCATTCAGTTCTTCCTATCTTTTTTTCTCTTAGAGCATAGGCAGGACTAGCCCTTCTTTTTCGGTGTATTGCCCTGCATAATCCTTTTGCCTTTCACTTCAGAATAATTCTAAAAATTGATGCGCCGTCAGGCTGTATCTCTCCTTGCATCATGATTCCGCCACTTCTTTCGACATTTCCAATCGGTCTTTTGGCAGAAATGGTATCGTCAGCATGCCGGGAACGGTAAGCATACAAACGATCACAAAGAACATCCTGTACCCGACTGCCTGCTGGAGCCAGCCGCTCACAAACCCCGGCAACATCATGCCAAGAGCCATAATCCCCGTTGAGATGGCGTAATGCGATGTTTTATATTTGCCCGAAGCCGAATACATGAGGTAAACCGTAAAAACCGTGAAGCCCAGACCGTATCCGAATTGTTCCAGCGCCACGAGGGGATAGACAAGCCCGATCCCTGGCTGCGCATAAGCCATGTATACGAAGAAGAGGTCGGGGAGATGCATGATGACCACCATGGGCCAGACGCACCGCTTGAAACCGAACCGCGCAATAAGCCAACCTCCGAGAATTCCGCCGCTGACCAGGCAGACAACGCCTATTGTCCCATAAACCAGCCCTACTTCCTTGGTCGTGATTCCCAGCCCCCCGGCGGTGGCCTGATCAAGCAGGAAGGGTGAAACCAGTTTCAGGAGCATTGCTTCACCCAAGCGGTAAAACAGGATGAATGCCAGCATAACACCTATCTTTTCCTGCTTGAAATAAGCACGAAGGACCCCTCCAAAAGACGACTTGTTGTTCTTCTCACCCGCGCTCCGGCGGCCGTCGCTTGTGGGAAAAGGCAGTAAAAACTTGTGATATATAGCCGCGGCGGCAAACAGGAGGCCCGATAATGCCATAACCATAGACCAGCTTCGGGAGATATTGCCGCTCGACATCTCGAGCATGCCCGCGACATAGACCAGCAATCCAGTGCCGAAGATCATGGCCAGCCGGTAGAATCCCGCCCGCAGTCCCACGAAAAGGGCTTGCTCCTTCTCCGGCAGCGCGAGCATGTAGAAGCCGTCCGCGGCGATGTCATAAGTTGCGGAGACGAATGCTCCTACAAAGAATATCGCCAGGGACAAATAAAAGAAACCTTCGGACCTTAGTGAAAAGGCGATCAGAAACATACAGAGGCTCATCGCCGTCTGTGTGGCGAGGATCCATTTCCGTTTGGTCGAATAGACATCCACGAAGGGGCCCCAGAACATCTTGATGACCCAGGGCAAATAAAGCCAGCTTGTCCAGAAGGCGATATCTACGTTATCAATGCCCATGCGCTTGTACAGGATGACAGACACGGTGTTGATGAGTACATAGGGCAGGCCCTCGGCAAAGTAGAGCGTGGGAAGGAAGAACCATGGATTGCGCGAAGGGGAGGAGCATATCGGCATGAACGGTAGAGTAGCAAATCGGAAGAGAAACATCCAGAAAAAAAACAAGCCAGGGGAGCGCTCTCTGTCTTATTTTTTCAACAAAGTACGAAGCGGATGGCATTAAACTGCTGTCCAGTAATTGCGCTCATCTTGAAATACTTGTTTTTAAAAGAAACAGGCTTTTGCTCTTGCGGTTAACAGGGAAATTTCCAGCGCCTCCTCATCGTTTACTTTTCCGTTTTTTCTTCGACCTCGACCGTGCCGGAGATCTGTTTGATTTTTTCCAAGCGCTTCCGGCGTTCTTCCCGGGCCACATACCAGTCCTCAACCAGCGTTTCGATAAGGCCGATAAGCATCTTAGCCTCTCCGGGCTCGGTATCGAGAATCTCGGCGCCCTCGCTTTCGAACCGCACGCCGATCATTCCGCTCTTCTTGACAGATTCGATGGCCTCCCAGGTCAAGGGATCCACTGTCCCCTTGATCTGGCGGAACTCGTCGATCAGTCTGCCGGGCTGGACCTGCCAGAAATCTCGCAACATTTCCGACAGACAGCGCCGCGCCAAGGCAGCCGCAACCTTCTGGCTGAGCTCGATGGTGAGGCAGGCTTCTTGGTAGTCATCAAGGACCTTCTGGGGGACGGCAACCGGGAATGAAAGAGCGTGTGACGGCGGTACAAGTGCCCAGGTTTTGAGGTGCTTCCCGGTATAGGAACGGTTTCCCGAGATCTCCAGGCCGTGAAGAGAGACGGTCAGGGAGAACTTCCGGCACTCGGGATTCGGGCAGATTACATACTTGACTACGAGCCGGCGCGGACCATCGGCGTTTTCGACGGATAGATCGGCAAAAGAGGCGCGCTTGCCCTCATCGGTCACAGTTTCATCCCTGTTACAGAACGGGCAGTGCCAGAGATATTCGCTCACGATTCCCTCCTTATGGCGATGCCTGCTACCCCGAAATCAGCTTCAGCAGTTGTTGCTCTTCCCAATCCTTCGTGATAACCACTTCACCGATCTTTGTCGGCAGGACGAACTTCACTTTCCCGCCTTCCGCCTTCTTGTCCACCTGCATCGCAGCCATGAGCTCGGCCGCCGTGGGCTTCCGGCTGAGCGCCGAAAGACAGGCCGGCAAGCCATAAAATGCGAGAAGTTTTTTTATCCGCTCGGGCACCGTCCTGTCGCAGAGACCGGCTTGATGCGCGAGTTGTGCTGCGTAGACCATGCCGATGGCTACGGCATGACCATGGCGCATCGTATAGTTCTCGGCAGTCTCAATGGCGTGTGCCACGGTATGGCCATAGTTGAGGATTGCGCGAAGGCCGCCTTCGCGCTCGTCTTTGCTCACGACTTCCGCCTTGATCTCGCATGAACGCAGAACGATATGCTCTAACATTTCTGGATCGAGGGCAAGAATCTTCTCCCGGTTATTTTCGAGGTAGTCAAAAAACGATGCATCCCGGATGACGCCATACTTGATGACCTCGGCCATACCGGCGAGAAATTCCTCCTTCGGCAGCGACCGGAGCACGTCGAGGTCCGTGATCACCTTTTTCGGCTGGTAGAACGCTCCGATCATGTTCTTCCCCAGGGGATGGTTCACACCGGTCTTGCCGCCGACGCTGCTATCGACCATGGCAAGGAGTGTTGTCGGTATCTGTACAAAAGGCACTCCACGCATGAAAGTAGCCGCAGCAAAACCGGTGATGTCGCCGATCACACCGCCACCGAGCGCGATGAGTGCCGATTTGCGGTCGAAGCTGTTGATAAGAAGCGCTGTATAGATCGAGTTGACCCAGTCGAGTGTTTTGAATTTTTCGCCGTCGGGGATCTCGATGGACATGACGAGGAAGCCTGCGGCCTTGAGGCTGGCTACCACGCGCTGCCCATAAAGCTGCTTGACCGAGGGGTTTGTAACCACGGCCATTTTTCTGCCGAATCCCAGCCCTTGCAGCTCCGCACCGGCCTGATCCAGGCTTACGCCGAGCGCGATATCATAGCTCCGCTCGCCAAGGTCAACGTTAACAATATGCATGCTTGATTCTCTCTTTAATTACGCGTATAACATCATCAACGGTTCTTTCCGATGTGTCGATGGCCATATCGGCCTGAGCATAAAATGCCGCGCGACTTTCGAGCAGTTCCTTGATTTTTCCCAGCGGGACCGATGTTCGGAGGAGTGGACGGTGCGTCTCATGCTTGATACGCTCATAGATCACTTCTGGTCGGGCCGACAGGCAGACCACCAGACCCGCTTTCTTAAACGCTGCCCGGTTCCCGTCCCGGATTACGGCGCCACCCCCCGTTGATACAACCTGGTTTTCACCCGCCATGACTCGCTGTATGATCCTTGACTCGATATCGCGGAAGCGGGGCTCGCCGAGCTTCTCGAAAATGTCGGTGATGGTCATCTTCTGATCGGCCTCTACAAGGTCATCGGTGTCTACAAAAGTAAACCCGATGTCCTTTGCCAATCGAGTTCCGACGCTGGTCTTGCCAACGCCCATGAACCCCGTAAGAATGATGTTCTTGAACATAGTGGTTGGTTTCACCGTAGAGGGAACAGAAGCAGGGTAAAAAGTTTCAGTGCAGCTTCAGCGTCAGGAAGTTCCTCTTTCTCATGACTTTCTACCTCTTTCCTAGCTCTTCCACCACTCCCATCCGGGTCTTGAGGTACTTCAGGTACCCGTGGTAGTTCCGCTTCATCTCGTCGATGCTGTCACCGCCGAGCTTCTCGATCAGGGCCGACGCTATTTCGAAAGCCGCGGCGGACTCGGCAACCACGCCGGCCGCCGGCACGGCGCATACGTCCGAACGTTCGACGCTCGCCTTGAAGGGTTTCCTGCTAGCCAGGTCTACAGAGCGGAGAGGCTTCAGGAGCGTGGGGATGGGTTTCATGGCAGCGCGGAGTGTAATGGTCTCGCCATTGCTGATGCCGCCCTCGATTCCGCCAGCCATGTTGGTCTTCCGGTAAAAACCTTCTTTCCTGTTCCAGAAAATTTCATCGTGCACCATAGAGCCCGGCCGATTTGCCGAACCGAATCCTGCACCGATCTCTACACCTTTGATGGCCTGGATGCTCATGAGTGCCGCCGCAAGCCTTCCGTCCAGCTTCCGGTCCCAGTGAGAATGACTGCCGAGACCAGCCGGCACGCCGCTGAGCATCACTTCGAACACCCCGCCCAATGAATCGCCGGCCAACTTTGCCTCATCGATCCGGCGCATCATCCGTCTTTCCGCTTCGGGATCTGAGCACCGCAGCTCGGAGGCTTCGACGCGTTTTTTAAGATCAGCAACTGTAAGCTTGGGTATTTTGGCGAAAATACCGTCAATGCTCAGGACATGGCTTACCACGTCAATGCCGAATTCTTCTAACAGCCGCTTCGCCACAGCGCCGATCGCCACACGCATGGCCGTCTCTCTTGCACTCGAGCGCTCGAGGATGTTTCGGATGTCAGTCATGCAGTATTTAAGCGCGCCCGCCAGATCGGCATGCCCCGGACGGGGACGGGTAACGGGGTCAGCGGAATTCAGAAACATCGGGTCCGGCGACATCTTATCACGCCAGTTTTCCCAATCCTTGTTCCTGATCATCAGGCCGATGGGGCCGCCAAGTGTTTTTCCCCAGCGTACTCCGGTATAAATCTTCACCGTGTCCTTCTCGATCTTCATGCGGCTTCCGCGACCGTAGCCTGCCTGCCGCCGGCCAAGATCGCGGTCGATATCGGTGACCCGGATCAGAAGGCCGGCCGGCATGCCTTCAATAATCCCCATCAAGAGTTCGCCATGAGATTCTCCGGCTGTTAGAAATCTCAACATCTTCCCCCTCCCGTAACGCGTGATTCCTCCTCCACAGCTCCCTTGAATGAAAAGGGATCCCCTATGGAAAATCCTTTAAAATCGCGCCCATCATAACAAATTTGTCATAGAAGTGCAATGGAAAGTGTGGTATAGTTAGGGGCATTTTAAGGGTATTTCCTTTTTTTATAATAGTTAACATATCCTTGAAATTGATTTCAGACCCTTTAACGCATTGTTTTTTAAAGAGATTTAGAGGGATTTCTTATGATCGCCCTTCTCTGCGCCGTTCAAGCCGAAGCTGAGCATATCTTAGCAGCGGTGTCGGCATCCGAGAGCAAAACGGTGGGCTCCAAGTCGATCATTACGGGGACGCTCGCTGGACAGCAAATCACCGTGTGCGTCGGTGGAATGGGAAAGGTCAACGCGGCCCATGCCGCAACGCTCCTAGCACAAAACAAACCAGAAGCTCTTGTCATCTTCGGCGTAGGTGGTGCTTATCCTTCATCGGGGGCGAAAATCGGCGACATTGCCCTCGCAAAGGAAGAAATCGCTGGCGATGAAGGCGTGCTGACACTGGATGGCTTCAAGGACACCGAGTTCATCGGCATTCCGCTCATCAAGACAGCCACATCGGTGATATACACCACCTATCCAGCCACTGAAGCCCCGTTGCAGCATGCGATCAAGACGCTCGTCTCCCGCCAACAGGCCATCGCTCGGGATGTGCACATCGGGACCTTCGTCACCCTCTCTACGTGCACCGGGACCTCCGACCGAGCGAGAGACTTGGAGAGCCGCTATCACGGGTTGTGCGAAAATATGGAAGGGGCGGCTGCGGCCCAGGTAGCCGAACTGCACGGGATTCCCTGGATTGAGGTCCGCGGTATTTCTAATATCGTAGAAGACCGCAATTTCCGAAAATGGGATATACCCCGGGGAACGCTGGCTGCGCAGCAGGCTGTCCGGCTCATTGTGGAGGGTTGGGTTTCATGACGCAGACCATTACCATCGGCTATTCTCCCTGCCCGAATGATACGTTCATCTTCCATGCACTCATCCAGGGAAAGGTCGGAATCACGGGTGTAGCCTTTCGTGAACAACTCGAGGATGTCGAGACGCTGAACCGGATGGCGCTCGACAGCGCGCTGGACATCACAAAAATTTCCTACCATGCCCTTAGTCACTTGCGCGAGCATTACGCCCTGCTTCGCTCCGGTGGCGCGCTCGGCAGGGGTTGCGGTCCGCTCATTGTCGCGAAACCGGGCACTCGCATTGCGGATCTCAGACACTGTGTAATCGCGATCCCCGGGAAGCTCACGACAGCCTACCTTCTTCTTCGTTTGTTTGATCCTTCGATCTCCAACGTACGCGTCATGCCCTTTGATAAAATCATGGATGCGGTGTCGACGGGAGAAGTTCAGGCCGGGCTCATAATTCATGAAAGCCGTTTCACCTATCCGCTGTATAAGCTCGACAATCTGCTCGATCTTGGCAAATGGTGGGAAGACCTCTCAGGGCTCCCGATTCCGCTCGGCGGTATTCTCGGAAAGCGCTCCCTCGGCCGGGACATGTTGCTCCGGATAGAGGCTGCAATACGGGAAAGCCTCCGCTATGCCCGGATGCACCCCGACGAGGTCATGGAATATTGCAAACGGCACAGCCAGGAAATGGATGAAGCGGTGATGAAAAACCACATTGATCTCTATGTAAATGATTTTTCTTTGGATCTCGGCACAGATGGGTTGCGTGCAATCCACAGGCTCTTCGGAGAGGCGGAATCGCGGGGAATTTTTTCACGTTCCAATAAACCGCTCCTTGCCGACGAATAACATCTTGATAGCTTTTTGACTTCCACCTCGGTCTGGCTTCTGCGGTTTCCGAAGCAGGACCTGATGCTGCTGAGAGCTATTGCTTCTTTTTATTTGCAGATGCGACAGGGCTGTTTGCCACATCCCCGCTTTATGAACTGGTATGGAGGCCTGGTTATTCGCCAGGCGAACCGATTGGCCGGCGGGTTGCCCCGAGCAGCCGCCAAGCCAGGAGACCTTGGTTGTCCCGGGCGATTACTGATATCCCCGATCCGAAGAGACGGGGTCTTGAGATGTTTGCGAAAATATCGTGATATGGGTATTCTGAGGAACGAATTCCCGAGGAGGTCACATGATCAGTTGGATACTGCTTGCAGTGCTCGCCTTGTTGCTGGTCTGGCTCATATTGATTTACAATGGACTCGTAGCGATCCGGAACGATATGCAGAGCTCGTGGAACCAGATTGACGTCCAGCTCAAGCGGAGACATGATCTTATCCCGAACCTCGTCCAGACCGTGAAAGGGGCCATGGAGTTCGAACAGGACACGCTCGAAAAGGTGATCTCGGCGCGGGCCAAGGCCGTTTCGGCTTCCACACCGGCTGCCAAAGCGGAGGCGGAGAATATGCTCACCCAAACACTGGGGAAACTTTTTGCGGTAATGGAGAACTATCCTGATCTCAAGAGCAACCGGAACGCGATGCAGCTCCAGGAGGAGCTTACCTCCACGGAAAACCGCATTGCCTTCGCCCGCCAGCTCTACAACGACCTCGTCGCGAACTTCCGCACGAAGATCCAGGTCTTTCCGAACAATATCGTTTCTTCAATGTTCAACTTTCAGTCCGGGGAGTATTTCGGCGCAGACGAAACAGCCCGTGCCGTGCCGGCAGTGGACCTGAGCTTAAGGAAGTGAGGCAGATGACAAAAGACAGTGTACAGAAGACGGCCTGAACCCGTGCCTTTCGGCGCATCACTTCAGCCTGGGTATGTCATCTGACTTTTATTTTCTGATTATCCCATGCCCCTGACTTATATCGACATAGAGCGTAAGAAAAGCTGGCGCATCTGGGTCTTCTTTCTTTTCCTCATGATGCTCTACTTCCTCGTTCCCGTTCTCTTCGCCGCGTTTTCGCCGTTAAACGCCTCGCCGCGGTTCTGGTTCATTGCCGGCATGATTGCCCTGCTCGTGGCGGGAATTCATTTCTTGTTCTCGGCTTATGATACGGTTGCCGTTGTAACCAGGAGCTTAAGTGCCCAGCCTCCGGACCCGCAGGACGATGTGCATACAATGCTCATTGACGTGATGCAGGAAATTCACGTGGCCACGGGGAACAAGCGATCGATCCGATGCGTCGTCATTCCCTCGCTGTCGATGAATGCGGTTGCCGCGGCCGACCTTAAGGGTGAGGCCGTCATCGGCATCACCGAGGGGCTGCTCTCCCGCCTCACACGGTCACAGCTTGAGGCCGTCATCGCCCATGAGGCGTATCATATCCTATCCGGCGACTGTATGGAGACAACCATCGCGGCGAGCCTTTTCGGCACGTTCACGTCAGCAGTCGAGAAACTTGACGATGGTACACGTGGCCGGACACTTGCGTCCCCGTCGTTTTCCCTGGCCAGACTTCTGCTGAAGCTGACCTATCTTCTGAACATGCTCATTTCGCGCGAGCGGGAGTACCGCGCCGACGCGGCATCGGTCCGCATGACCCGGAACCCCATTGCGCTGGCCGAGACTCTGCATCTTCTGTCGCGGAGCTGGCGGGGGGCGGGATTCATCGGGAGCGGTTTTGAGATGCTCTGTATCGTCAATCCCGAAGCTACCGCACTGGACGAGAGGGAAGGTTTCTGGGCCGATCTTCTGTCAACCCATCCGCCGCTGGCCAAGAGGATTGATGTCCTGCTCCGGATGGCGCGTATCAGTCTTTCCGACCTCGATGTGCGGTCCGCGGCGGACAACGCATATGCAGGGACGGGTGCGGCGAAAGAGAACAGTCAATCCTATTATGCGATGAATCCCGGTCAAAAGTGGCAGGGACCTTTTTCCCTGCTGGAACTGGGGACCCTCCCCTGGCTCTCGCCTCTCACCTGGATCAGCCGGCAAAAAGATCAAAAAGCTGACCGAGCGTGGAAAGATCCGGCAGTGAATGCCCTTTTTGCAGCGAGACTTTCAGAACCGGAACATCCACCGACGAGCTTTTTATGCCCTGTTTGCCGGCAGCCGCTCGTCATTGAATCCTACGAGAGTACGCAGATTAACCAATGCCGCTTTTGCGCCGGGATTCTTGCAGAAACTGACAAAATACCGAGAATCATCGCGCGCACTGGCAGGGATAAACCCTGCTCAGAACGTATTACTTCGCTGGCAAAAACAGTGGTAAAGGAAAACCAGCTCAGACTGGCGCGTCAAAAGCTGGCAAGAACGAGTCAAGCGGCGACGCCCCTGCTCCCCTGCCCCAAATGCGGGAAACCCATGTACCGGGGATTCTACAGCCTCGCTCATCTTATCGAGATAGACCGGTGCAGTTTTTGCAACCTCACGTGGTTCGGTCAAGATGAACTGGAAATGCTGCAGTGTTTGATCGAAAACAGGATTGTGCCTGATATAGGGGAAACAACGGAGTCAATTCCTTCATCGTGAAAACAATTTCGACGCTCTCCCTGTCGCGCGCCGGTGCGGTTCCTATCGTGCAATACCGTGAGTGAGATTAAAAACTAAATGATCACTGTCAAGCTATTCGCCATACTCAAAGACAAGGCCGGCACCTGCGAAATCCAGCTCCCGGGTAAGACTGAGACCGTATCAGACCTGCTGCGGCAGATGTCCCAGAAACTTCCCGTCCTATCAGGCATCCTTTCCTCGTGCGCCATCATGGTCTCGGTGAACCAAGAGTTCGTAAAGCACAATGCTCTTGTCAAGGACGGCGATGAAGTTGCGCTCATGCCTCCTTTCTCAGGCGGGGACGAACGGTCCGGCCGCATCCGTATTCAGCAAAAACCCTTCTCGCTTGAACAGGAAGTCGAATCGCTTAAGAGGTCTTCAACCTCGATCGGCGCGATCGTCACCTTCATCGGCACGACGAGGGATGTCTCCAGGGGAAAAGTAGTCGCGAGGCTTGAGTTCGAACATTATCCCGGCATGGCGGAAAAGAAACTGGAGGAGATCAGGACGCGGGCGGTTGCTAACTTCGGCGTCATCGACGTGACGATTGTGCATCGCATTGGAACGATGCCGGTGGGCGAGGATATCGTGCTGATCGCGGTCGCCGCGGGCCACCGTGACGAGGCGTTCAAGGCTTGCCGGTTCTGCATTGATGAATTGAAGAGGATTACCCCTATCTGGAAGAAGGAAACAACGCCGGAAGGAGAGGTTTGGGTGGAGGAACATCCGTAAGATCTACCGTTCAAACCGGATAAACAGTTTCAAACGTTTAATCGGTTTGAAAGGCAATTATCACTTCTTTGCCGCTCTTTTCCCGTTCTTCAGAAACACCACGCAGGTAGAACAGTCGTTTTCCATCCGGCACCGGGTTGTTTCCCAGCAGGGTTTGCCCTTATCCGTGAAGGCCGTGCATACAACCCGGCGTTCATCAGGACAGTCCTTGATCTCCCAGCAGGGCGCGTAGTCGAGAAGCTTCTTGATGCCTTCAATGCTGATTTTTTTGGAATGAATCAGTTCGCGGATACACCTGAGCCATTTGATGTCATTCTCCGTGTACAATCGGTTCCTGCGCTCCCGCGTCGGGAGAATCAATCCATGTTTCTCGTAAAGCCGCAGGGTCTGGGCCGTGGTTCCCACGAGCTTGGCGGCCACACCCATGGTATAGAGAGGCGCGTCCTTGTCTTTTAATACATCCAAACCTTCTGCCGGCATAATTTCCTTCTTCCCCCAGAATTTCTAACGAATTATAAGGATCGTCATTTTATCCATGATGAGGAGTATGCCCATGACGATCAGAATGGCGCCACTCACTATTTTAATGACTTTAAAATGTCTTTTCAGCCTATTGAACGAAGACAGGAAGGCACTGATCGCGATGGCTGAGACGATAAAAGGTATTCCCAATCCAAGCGAATAAAAGGTAAGAAGCGCCATTCCTCTGCCCATGGTATCTGTTTCCATGGCCAGCGCAAGAACCGAGCCCAAGAAGGGACCGGTGCAGGGAGTCCAACCTGCTCCAAAAATCATCCCGACGATAAGTGTTCCCACGAACCCCGCGGGACGCGTCTTCAGCTGCAGCTTCGCCTCGCGCTGCAGAAAGGGAATATTCACCACGTCCATGACGAATATGCCCATGATGATGATGAGAATTCCGCCGGCAATCCGTATGACATCAAGATGCCGGGAAAGGACGCTTCCGGCAAGACTCGCCGTCGCCCCGAGCAGCACGAAAATAATCGTGAAGCCTGCGACGAATGAAAGCGAGTGAAGCAGGGTTATGTTCATGTTCCGCCTGCGCGACTCGCGGCTCACGAGCTCATCATAGCTGATCCCAGTAATATATGAGACATAGGAGGGTATCAGCGGCAGTATGCACGGGGAAGCGAAGGAGATGAGTCCCATAAACGACGAAAAAAACAGGACAGAGAACGTTAATCCGTGCGAAATATCCATGAACGGTACAATCCCCCTCGACCGGTAACCTGCATAATACCAAAGCTCGCGAAATAGAGTCAAGAAAAAGTTTATTATTTTCTAATTGATTTATTCTCAAATTGCCGTTATAAATGAATCTGGTTGCAACCATAGTTGTCTTCCCGTTGTTCTTTAAAGTCTTTATCAAAAAGAACGGGTTTGGAAATTTTTTATTGACAAAATTCCGCCCTTTGATTATTCTTTTTATCCCACATCACTTGCTCAAACTTGGAGGTCATTGTGTATATCGATCAACCTTTACGGAATTTCATGGATAAGCTGGCAAGCAAATCGCCCGAACCGGGAGGTGGAAGCGTGGCGGCGCTTGTCGGTTCGCTCGGTGCCGCGCTCGTCAGCATGGTTTCCAACCTGACGCTTGGAAAGGAAAAGTACAAGGATGTTCAGCCACAAATCGACGCGCTCCTGAAAGAATCGGAAGAACTTCGCAGAGAACTGCAGGATCTGATCCAGAAAGATACCGAGGCATACGGATCTCTCTCGGAAGTGTACAAAATGCCGAAGAACACCGACGCCGAAAAGGCGGCTCGGACCGCTAAGATGCAGGAGGCCCTCAAAAAAGCCTGCCAGGTCCCCTTCGAGATCGGCATGAAATCCCTCGATGTGGCCAAGCTCGCTGAGCGCGCCGCTGATATCGGGAATGTGGCCGCGGTGAGCGATGCCGGCGTCGCCGTGCTGCTGGCCCAGGCCTGCGCCCAGAGCGCGGCACTGAATGTTAAAATCAATGTAAACAGTATCAAAGACGAGTCCTATACTAAAGAAACCTGGTCCCGCATGGAAGGTGTTCTCACACAGGTAGCGGCTCTTGAAAAATCAGTGATGACAACGACGTACAAGAAAATGGGATGACATCCTCCCCGGCCTAAAGGTAGAGGATTCCCGAATCAGAATCTATTATTTCAGATCAATAAGCATTTGTCCATCTATCACCAAAATAAACTTATTTGGTGGTTTTGCAACCAGATTCTTTATATTCCCGCACTGAGAAACGGGGGTTTACAGCTCTGGTGATAACAATTCGAGCGGGCAAGCAAAAAGGGCAAGAAATCGTTCTCTTGACGTGCGTCTACTCTTCCCCTTGACGCTTGACCCATGACCCTTGGCCCTCTTACGATCCATAAGGAGCAACCATGCCAGCAAAACTATTAACCGGCAAAGAAGTAGCCCAGAAAATGGACCAGGACATCCAGAAAGACGTGCAGGAACTCAAGGCGAAAGGCGTCAATCCGACGCTCAGAATCATGATCGTGGGAGAAGCGGCCGATTCGGTCACCTACGCGAACAGCGCGAAAAAAATGGCTGAGAAAAACGGGATCGCCTGCCAAATCGAGCAGCTGCCCGGAGCAATGAGCCAAGATGATTTCGTCAGGATTTTGAAGGAACGGAACGCGGACAGAAGCATCAGCGGCATCATTGTCATGCGCCCCTTCCCGAAGCAGATTAGCGAGGACGTGGTCAAGCACATTCTGGCTCCGGAAAAGGATATTGACTGCTTTAACCCGGTGAATGCCGGCAAGATCATGGCCGGCGACATGACCGGATTCCCGCCCGCCACACCGCAGGCGGTGATGGAAATCCTCCGCTTCTACCAAGTTCCGATGAGCGGAAAGGAGGCTGTGATCATCGGTCGCTCGATGGTGGTGGGCAAGCCCATGTCCATGCTGCTCCTGGGAGAAAATGCCACGGTCACAGTGTGCCATTCCCGGACGCAGGACCTCCCCGGTGTCTGCCGCCGTGCCGACATCCTCGTGGCCGCCATCGGGAAGGCAAGAATGATTACAAAAGACTACATTAAAAACGGCGCCACGGTCATGGATGTCGGTATTAACGTGGAGGGAGATAAGCTCTTCGGCGATGTAGATACCGAGCCTGCCAAGGAAGTTGCCGGTGCCATTACACCGGTACCCGGCGGCGTAGGCACCGTAACTACGCGCGTTCTGTTAAAACACGTAGTAAAAGCCGCGAAATTGCAGAATCCGTAAAAAAGAGGAAAGGGGCAGGAGAGTAGCAAGGGGCAGAAGAAAACCGTGGAAACGTGGAAAATCTGTCAAAGATCCTCGTTACGTGGCCCTGTCCTTCTCCTCCACTGCGTCATTAACCACGTGCAGAAAATCCGCAATCCGGTAGGGCTTTTGTACAAAACCTGCTGCGCCCTGCATCAGCAGATCATCGGCATCCCTGTCATGACTGTACCCGCTTGAAATGATGACCGTAACATGGGGATTAACGCTCCGAAGTTGCCGGAAGACTTCCCTCCCGTCCATGCCGGGCATAACGATGTCTAGTACGACGGCCTTTATTTCCCCGGACTGATTCCGATAGAGCTCCACAGCTTCCTCTCCGCAGCCGGCGGTTAGCACACTGTATCCGAAGCGATTCAAAATATCCCTGGCAAGTTGCGTCACAAGCGGCTCGTCATCCACTACCAGAATCGTCCCGGTACCGCGACGTAGTTCCATCCTCTCCCCCTTTTCCGCGCAAGCATGCTCTCCGGTGCAGGCAATGAGGTTCACTTCGAACGTCGATCCACGGCCTGGTTCACTGCATACCTGAATAAACCCGTTGTGTTTTTTAATGATGCCGTACGCGAGAGCCAGTCCCAAACCGGTTCCCTTTTCCTTGGTAGTAAAGAAAGGCTCAAACATATGCTGCTGCGTCTGACGGTCCATGCCGATGCCGGTGTCGGACACGGATATGCGGACATAATCGCCCGGCGGGATATCGACGAGATACTGCACATCTTGTATCTCCAGCCGGACGTTTTCCGTACGGATGGTAAGCGTACCACCCTGCGGCATGGAATCGCGTCCATTGATGGTCAGATTCAGAAGGGCCTGCTGTATCTGGCCGGCATCACAGATGGCGGGCCGGAGATTTTTGTCAGTCGTAACGACCAGGGTTATATGTTTGCCGACTGTTTGTGTAAAGAGCGCTGCCACCTCTTCCACAATGACATTGACATCGTTGGGCTTTGCATCGTACTTACCGCCTTTTGCGAAAGCTAGCAGCTGCTCGGTCAGTTCCGATGCACGCAGCGACGCGGTCTCTATGATTTCGAGGTGGCGATACAATGGATCTCCTTCGGATAAATCCGCCTTAGCAAGGGAAGAGTATCCGAGGATGGACGCCAGCAGGTTATTGAAGTCATGGGCGATCCCTCCCGCAAGCGTCCCGAGAGCTTCCAGTTTCTGCGACTGAAACAGCTGCTCCCGAAGCTTGCGCTTCTCTTCATCGGCCTTTTTCCGTTCGGAAATATCCCGGATCACCGACCGGCTCACGAGAAAGTTGCCGTCTCCATCATAGACAGCGGAGGCATTCATCATAATCGGCAGCAGCGATCCATCTTTCCTCACCAGGGTCAATTCCAAGTGCTCCACCTTGCCGACCTTTTTTAACTCCGGAAACTTTAGGCGGCATGTTTCGACGCTGGCACCGGTTAATAGTTCTTCAATAAACATCTTCCCGACTACCTCGTCGCGGCGGTAGCCGAGCATGTCAAGAAAGGTTTTATTCACCTCGACGATGAGGCCGTTCCCGGCAAGAGAATAATATCCGTCGGGCGCATTATCATACAGGTCCCGGTACTTTTCTTCAGACTCCTTGAGCTTCCACTCCAGCCGCACTCGCTCCGTAACATCATTCAGTGTCTCGATGGCCCTGATGACCTGGCCTGACGAGTCATGAATGGGATACGCATGGCATTCGACGTAGATTTCCCTGCCCCCTTGATCATAGTGTACGTGCATGACCGTCTCGGGGCGGCCGGTTTCAAACACGACCCGGACCGGGCAATCATGCCCGTTGCCTGCACAGGGGAAATCAAAATGGTGCGATACTTCATAACAATGTTTTCCCACGACACGTTCGTTGGCATTTCCCACTTGATTGAGGTACCCCTTATTTGCCGAGAGGATGCAATAGTCCCTATCCACCACTACAACGCCTTCACCGATACCTTCGAGAACACTCGAGAGAAATGCGAGCGATTGTGCACTCTCCTCTTGAAGCCGCGCACTGAGAGTGACATCACGCATCAATTCGAGCATGCCGATTATTGCGCCGTCATTGCTTCTGACCGGCGAAGCTATTAGCTCCACAAGGATTTCTTTCCCCGGCTTCGAAAAATGGCGATGGGTCAGTTTGAGGGTCTTCCCGGAGCTGAAAACTTCCCGGAAAGGACAACTGGAGTCGGTCATCTGACAAGGGAAGTCCTGATGATGAAGGACCTTATGACAGGAATTGCCGATAAGATTTTCCCGAGAATCTTCTTGCATCCAAAGCAGGGCATCATTGACCATGGTGATGCGGCAGCTGTTGTCGATAATCACGATCGGATCAGGGATGCAGTTAATCAGATCCTGATAATGTTGCCGACTGTCGCGATCCATCTCCCCCCGAACCTCTGCTTTCTTATCGATAGATTGAATGATGAGGCCTGATATAGAACAACGAAGTGTTTGCATTCTATCATATTCCCTTGCGTGTCTCAAGTCTAATCACCCCGTCTGTCACCCCATGCTGTATCCCGAATTAAGAATGCTCTCATGATAATCTTTGCACCTCTCTCACTCCGTCATCCCTGCAAAAGCAGGAACCCGATAGGGCTGACAGTTGCACGCTGCTGCTTAGCGCTGGGTGCTGGATACTGTTCTACGTAACGATCAGCAATGAATCGGTACCTATGCCTGCTTGAGCATTGTATGCCTGTTTAAAACCACCGCTGGACTTTTTCATGATACGGCAGGCCAGCATCAAACTCACGCGGGGAGAGGATACGTTCCGCACGACCAAAAGAGATCTCGACATACGACTGATCTTCCAACAGAAGAAAGGCCGACCGTAAGTGCACATTCTCGCGTGCTTTTTCTCTTGCAAACGGCAGATGCTTTCGTATTGGATGTCTTGAGCCGACATTGGAAGTGTGCCGGGATAAATGTTCGAAGAAGTGCGCGTAGTGAAGTCGCTTGATGTGTAGCACCTAACACTCGGCAAGAAAATTAGACTGCGCTTCACGAGGACGACGCCGATGGATTTGCTGCCTCAGTTATACAGATGTTGAAACTGCCGTTCGCCAGTAGACCCGAGGTTATTTAAGATTTATTACCGACTGTCGAGAGATGTATGGATAACAACCTGATTTATTGGGATTTTTTATATATAACGGTGGTAGATGGGTTCACGGCTCGTCCGGCCGAGTATGCCTCGTATCCGGTTTGTGTTCGCCAGTTTACGAATTTTGCTCCACGCTTTCTACAGCTCCCGCCTCGCGGTGATGCCCATACGCTATGCTACTCCTTCTCCTCCTCAAGGTAGGCAGAAAACTTGCAGCTCTAATTTTTTGATCATGCTTCGGGAATCGGGTAGGAGGCGGGGCCGCCCCCGCCGTCCTTCCACACCACCATACGTACGGTTTCGTATACGGCGGTTCATGGTAGGCTAATCAAGTCCGAGCAGTTAGACTTGCGGATTGGTATTCTCTTCTACTGCCGCGAACGCTTGACGCTCCCTCTCCGTACTCTTGCAAGTTCCGCCTGCTACCCTCCGGGAGTCCTCCGGCATCTCAGCCTTCCTGTGTGCGTCTCCTTCGTTCATCGAAGCTTCGGCACCTTGCCGGCCTACCATGTTCAGCGCTTCATCCAGTTGGTTGCAGGACTACTACCGCCTCTCCTGACTTCTGTCGATTCATCCCAACACCTTACGGCATCGACAGCACAGGGCAAATCGACAGATCTCCCAGGGTAAGACGCATGACCTTGATCCCATATACCCGCCGCATCTACTTCCACACCTTCCGGATGGTTATCGGGCTTTGAGTTTTTTTGTCCTCTCGCCCAGGTGCGGCTGCCTCATATGCGGTTTCTGTTCGTCGGGCCGGGATTTTGCTTACAGCTTCCTTCGGATTCCAGGTCGCCCCCGACACCCTTGCTGTTCGGCTAACGGTTCCTTCCATCAAGGCTCGTAGAGGACTTGCACCGCCAAGTTACCGATCAGACACCATATCTGAACGGCCCGTATTAAAAGTACAGTGCGTCATGCCTGGCATACCACTAAAAAACCCCGGAGGATTATTCCTCCGGGGTCGTGTTCGCATATCTATGCTATGAGCACCGAAAGGGTGCGCATACCTTAGAAGTTGAGGGACAAAACTCCCTGAACGCCGTAAACTGGGTTAATCGTTCCTCCAACCGATCCAGCATTCGCGGTCGAAGTTGAATCCGGTATGCCAGGAGCTCTCATGGCACCGCCGGGCTTGTAGTAACCGAGCTGCCAGTTCCAGGTCAGGTTGTCATAGAGCTTCCAGTTGATGGACAAATCGGCTTCCGCTCCCACATCGGCGCTCGTCTGTGTATCGTTCGTCGCAAGTGCGAGAGGCGTACTGTCCTTCTCGGTTGCCATCAGGTACCAAAGATCGAGTCCGATGTTTACGCTCTTGGATACCGCAACGTTCGCACCAACGCTGACGGCCGTCGTGTTGGCGAAGCCGGTGTTCCTCGCGCCAGCGGCGGTTATGGTCTTATACTCGTACAGGAAGGTGTAGTGCGGATCGACATCCAAGAAGTTGATGAACTGTTGGACGTTAGGATTTGCAGCATTGGATACGCTAGGACATTCATAAGTGTTAGTGCAGAAAGCGGCTTTATCACCGGAGCCACGTGCAAGGGTAAACTTGAAGGTCACCGGATCTAGCGGTACGTCGCCCTGGATCACGATTTGATTACCGCTGAACTTAGGTTCCGTATTTATGTTGGTGTTTTCAAGGTGACCCGTCTGTAAATCAAGCTCGGCATGCAGGTCCAACGGACCGATTTTGCCTGCGTAATGTAAACCAAGGTTATAGAGATCCGTGCCCGCAACGTTCGTGAATTCCGGAACCGCACTGCCCAGAGGCGGATACGGAACGACTACACCAGCACCAGGACGCGCATTCACATTGGCGAGGTAGATACCAGCCGTATTGTTCTCATTGAACTTATACACATCGAGGAGCGCATAGGCGTCCACAGCACTGTCTGCTTCTGTGGCAATTGCTTTTGAAGCCACGATGTTAACGAAAGCCACCACGTTGTTGCCCGTCACATTGGCAATGACCCATGCATCGTCTCCGAAATGCTTGTTACGTAAGAACCAGCCCTCGCCGAGTGCCAGCATCTGATGACCAGCGGTTACATTCACCGGGATAACTGGCAGGTTGAAGTTCAACCATGCTTCCCGGAAGCCAAAATGGTCCGTTCCGGGGTTGGAGGAAAGGGAGTTACCAAAACCTGAGCCCTCTGGGTTCTCAATGTTGCCCCAGTCTTGGAAATCGTTCCAGAGCGCAATCTTGCCTTTCACGTCGTCGCCGGCCTTCATGTTCACGTCGAGCTCGATTCTCTCCTGGGTGTCAGCATAGGTGCCAGAAGGGTCGCCATTTTCAAAGCGCAGGTTGCCAAAATCACGGCTCCGAATCTGCACACTGCCGCCTACGCTTACCTCAGCCGCAGCAAAAGCCAAGGAGCCGAAGCAAACCATTGTCAGTATAACAAGTGCTACGAGAACCTTCTTCATCGTTTATCCTCCCTAAAATAGATTCGTTCCGATCGAGACCGAAACACGTCATAACCTTAAGTGAGTACGCGAAACAAAACAGCAGTGTTACCGTGAAACGACAGTAAATGAGTTCGTGACACCCCCCCTCTCTTTAGAAAATTCCTAACGAAACTGATGGTGCCGGGAAAAATGAGACCCTTGTTTAAATAACGAACTAATGTTAATTTTGAATTGTCGGGCAAGAATCGCTGTTTCTGCGAAAGACCGCGTGCAACCGCTCATAGAAGCAACGGTTTGCTTCTCATCGGGGATATGATAACGTTGAAGATATGTAGGTCTGTTAGTGGTGATCATAGCTAGTATAACTCGTTTGCATCTGCCACTATTACAAACTGCTACAGGTATCTGAGAAAAAAAGAATTGCTAATGCGGGTGTTTTGAAAAACTTTAGCCAAAATATATCAAAGTCGTATCCTTTAGTCAAGCGTTTTCTAGCTATTAACGGAGTGTTTCCAAAAGAGTTGCGGTTATGCGCAATTATTGCTCCCAAAGCGCCCATATCCCCTCTTCCAGACAGAGCGCTGCCGTGACGCATGACAGGAGGTGAAACGAGACTCCTGACATCATTTCGAAAATCCCCTGACGCGGGAGGCGGTTCGGTAAAAAATTTATAGTCGGTGCTGCCGATCACTGGCCTGGGGATGGAGGTAACCGGAAAGGTAGCCGCGCCTGAGCTATCCATGGGACCAATCCTGGTCGCGGTGGGCGGCCTTGTTTGTGCCGGAGCCGCGTTGAAAGCAAGCGTACTGTTTTGGCAACCGCGAGGGCTGGATGCTCGCGATATGCTGATTCCCCTTCATGGTCCTCTCGAACCTCCTCGGCACGGAAAACCGCCTCTTAAAATTTTTTTTCAGCTTCTTAATCCTGTTTTTTTGCTCCTCTGCCTTACGGGCAAGAAGCTGAAACACGAATTTCTGTCATCGTGCACGAAAAACGTCTGCGGCACTCGAATAACCAGTAATATCACCACGTTGCCCCATCGACAAGCTACTGCCTGCTCTCCTCCTGTCCGCAGACTACTTAAACTCCTCCTTCTTCAGCCCGTACCGGGCCATCTTCTCATGAAAGTTTTTGATATTGATGCCCGCGTGCCGGGAAGCACGGCTCATGTTTCCGTTGTACATTCTAAGCAGCCTGGTAAAATATTCTTTCTCAAACTTCTCGACAATCTCTGCCTTTGTCTTACGGAATGTTTCGATATCATTCCCCATCGGGGCCCGTTTGTCGTATTTCCCGCTGCCTAAGCGTTTGAGGTCGATTTTGGTGAGGGTATCCCCCTTTTCCATGATCACGGCTCTCTCAATAATGTTCTCCAATTCCCGGACATTTCCAGGATAGGAGTACCGCATGAGCGACGACAACCCCTCTGTCGAGATCGTGGCAATTCGCTTGTGGTTTTTTTCGCTGTATTTGTTCAAAAAATGAGCGGCAAGGAGCGGGACATCATCAAGCCGGTCACGGAGGGGGGGAAGCTTTATGGGTACAACGTTCAACCGATAGAACAGGTCCTCGCGGAACAGTCGTTCATTCATGGCGCGGTGAAGATCTTTGTGCGTGGCCGCAATAACGCGAACGTCGACCTTCACGGGCTGGTTCCCCCCAACGCGCTCGAACTCCCGTTCCTGAAGAACCCGTAAAAGCTTGATCTGCACCGGCATGGACATCTCGCCAATTTCATCGAGAAAAACCGTGCCTCCGTCGGCCATCTCGAACCTGCCGATCCGTTGGCGGATTGCGCCGGTGAACGACCCTTTTTCATGGCCAAAAAGCTCGCTCTCCAGCAGCGTTTCGGGGAGGGCAGAGCAGCTGACCGTAATGAACGGGCGATCCTTCCTCCGACTGTTGTAATGAATCGCGCGCGCAATAAGTTCCTTGCCGGTGCCGCTTTCGCCGTGGATCAGCACGGTCGCATCGGTTTCTGCCACCGTGCGCACGAGATGAAAAATTTCCTGCATCTGCGGATTTTTGCCCAGGATATTGCCGAGCTGATACCGCTCTTCCACGGCGTGACGCAGGTTCTCCACCTCCCGCGAAAGTTTCCTTCGTTCAACCGCATTTTTGACCTGCAGACTCAGCTCTTCATACTCAATAGGTTTGGTCAGGTAGCTGTAGGCGCCGTCCTTCATCGCCTTGACGGCCATTTCGATCGTACCATATGCGGTGACGACAATGACGGGAATTTCGGTTCTGTCCGGCCCTCGCTGCCGACCGTTTCGCAGGTGATCAAGGAACTCCATGCCGGTAAGACGGGGCATCTGATGATCGACAATAATGGCATCGAAATCCCGGCCCTCTAGCTTCTGGAGTGCGGCGGCGCCGTCTTCCGCGATATCGACTTCATAGCCTTCTTTCTTGAGATTGGCGGCCATGACGAGCCGGATATCGGGCTCGTCGTCAATAATGAGGAGAGACCCCTTCATAGCGGAGATTCCGACACGCGGAGCGGAGTGTCCGAAGGAGGACTGGCATCCGGATCAGCTTCCACTTTGAACGCACGACTCTGATCGCTGAATGCGTTTTTTACCGGAAGCCGGACCAGGACCCTCGTGCCTCCTGTTCCGGGATGCTCCATGACAACTTCGCCTCCGTGGTTTTTCATCACACGCTGGACGATGGTCAGGCCGAGACCTGTGCCCCTGACTCTGGTGGTAAAGAACGACTGGAATATCCGTTCGCGGTCCTGTTCCGGTATCCCCGGCCCCGTATCCTGAACGCGGATTTCCACCATGTTGCCATCCGGCAATACGGGGCCAAACGAAATGCCGAGCACTCCGCCCCCGGGCATTGCCTCAACAGCATTACGAAGAATATTCTGCAGCGCCTGTTCGATTTGCAGTTCATCGGCCTGGATGGGAGGGGTACCAGGCGCGGCATCCCGAACGACATTGATATGCTGGTCGCGGAGCTGCTCCAACAGGGAATCAAGAGCCTGGTCGATGACCTGTTCAACCTGAACCGTCGTCAGCCGCATGCGTAGCGGTTTCGAGACATACAGAAGATCCGAGGCAACCTGATTGACCCGGTTCGCCTGTCGTTTGATAAGGTCTGTGAAATTCCGGAGCGTCTCATCGCCGGGGTATTCCGTCGAAAGGAAATGCGCCGCTCCTATAATGGCATTCAGGGGGTTTCTCACTTCATGGGCGACGCGCGCCGACATCTCGCCGAGTTCGGCAAGTCTGCGCGACTGTTCGAGCCGCTCCGCGAGCCTGACTTTTTCCGTAACATCCTTGATGTATTCGACAACCTGAATCACCCGGTTGCCGCGGTTTAGGAGTGGGAATGTGCTGATTTCCACAACCCGCTCCTCCTGTTTGTTCGAAGGCCTCAGCAGGAGCCTTTTTGTTATCGAGGCGGGCTGTCCGGTCCGGAACGTCTCCTCGGCAGGGCAGTCATAAAAGATCTTTGTTCCGAAGGCGCAGGTCTCGAAGCACCGCGCTCCCGTCCTTATCTCCCGAGCAAGGAGCGTAGTCATGGACTTGTTCACTGCCGTAATCCGGAAATCACTGTCTACAACCTGGATGCCGTCGGTGATCCCGTCGAACACGGCCAAGAGTTTCTTGCGGGCATCGGATATCTGGTCCTCCATCTCCTTTTTACGGGTGATATCATCAAGCATGATCACAACGCCATTACCGACGGACCAGGCCATCCTGCCGATGGGATAGACGCTGTAACTCATGACCGTCCGTTTCCCGCGTCGAGTGATTAGGTCAAACTCAAGGTCAAGCGCAGCTCCCGCGGCCCAGACCGCATCGGAAATCCGCTCCCAGAGCGCACGGCGGCCGTGATCATCAAAGCCCATCATGCGGCCGATCTCTTTCATGTGCCTGCCCATAACCATCACACGGGGCAACCCGAAAAGCTTTTCCACCGCCGCGTTAAAAACTCTTATCCGCCCATCTCCATCCAGTGATATGATGCCTGTCGTTACGCTGTCCACGAGGCTACCGAGGTGCTGGAGCATCTCATTGTGACCGCTCCCGCTCTTCCCGGCACTCGGAGAGGACGTCGCCGCCTTCCTGATGTCTTTTCCTGTTAAGCGGATTCCGCAGGACGCTTTCTGCTTTACTTTCCGGACAACGTCGTTTTCATGGCTATTACTGAACTGTTTCTTTCCCATTTTGCTCCGTTTTGTCCATCTCGGCGGGATACTGGTAATAGGAATGCATCCCGAGTTTTAAAAGGCCCTTTTTGATCAGTCTTGTTGCCGACTCGGCGACGAGTGGATCGAACTGTCTCCCCGTTTCCCGTTCCAGTTCCAGAAGTACTTCCTGGCTCGAGATTGTCCCGCGGTAGGGCCGTTTGGAGACCATCGCGTCTATAGTGTCTGCGACGTTTAGGATCCTCGCAGCAGGTGAAATGTGATTGCCAACAAGCCCCTGAGGGTATCCCTTGCCGTCATAGCGTTCATGATGCTGATAGATCGCGCTCGTAATGGACGCTGAAAAGCCAATAGGCTCAAGAATTCTCAGTCCATGAGCCGGATGGTCTTTCATGATGTCGAACTCTTTACGGCTAAGGCGCTCCGGCTTACCGATAATCAACTCACTGATGCCGATCTTGCCGATATCGTGAAGAATCGAGGCAATATGGATTTCCTCAAGCTGCGACGGGCTCATCCCCATGTCCCGTGCGATTGCCACCGCGTATTTGGCGACATTCGTCGAGTGCCAGCGGGTGTAAGGATCCTTTGCTTCGACGGCGGCAACGAGGGCTTGTACTGTTCTAAAATAGCTTTCCCGTTGGTCTTCATAGAGCGCGGCGTTCTCCATTGCGGTCACTACCTGACTGGATAGAATCAGCACGATCTGGAGATCGCTCGTCGTAAAGGGAGGACCCGCAAACTTGCTTAGATTGAGCACGCCGAAAATCTTATTCTTGCCGATAAGCGGCACTGACATGGACGAGGCCGGAATGTCCTCGCGGTTGATGGCATCCATTACCTCCCGGTCCGCATGCTTTCCTTCTGAGATGATCAAAGGCTTTCGATGCTTGAGCACCAGCCCTGCCACGCCCTCCCCCATTTTTCGTCGCGCTTTCAACGCCATCTCCGTCGGCAAGCCATGAGAAGCGCGGATCAGCAGATTTCCGCTTGTCTCATCCATGAGCATCAGGGAGACACGATCCACGGCAAATTCCTGCACCAGCACCTCGGTTATGATCTTGAACAGGTGAGCGAGATCGATCTCGGTAACCAGAAGTTTGCTGATTTCAAAGAGTGGAATCAACGCCTTGAGTCTGATGTTCTCTTTTTTCAGCCTGCTCCCGCTGATCGCCCGGTTGACGGCTCCGAGCAGCTCTTCCTGGGTGAACGGCTTCATTACGAAGCCGTCCACGCCACGCATAAGGGACTCAATGGCGGTATCCAGCGAACCATGTCCTGTGATGAAAATTGTAAGGAGATCGAGGTTCCGGTCCTTGACACATTCGAAAAGCTCCAGCCCGTCCATTCCCGGCATTTTGATGTCCGTGATCAAGAGATCCGTCGGCGTGCGCCCGAGCTCCTCGAGGGCCATTGCCCCGTTTGCCACCGTCGTAACCATATATCCTTCCGAGCTCAGGATATGGTCGCAGAGGTCCCTGATTACATCCTCGTCGTCGACGATGAGAATTTTCTCTCCAGCCATGCAGTAACTCCCAAATATGAGTCTGTAGATTTCATTGCGTTTCCGGAGGCCACAGCGAGCGAAAGACGCTTAAACGCTTTTTCCCATTCCCGACTCTTTAGAATCGATGGTCTCTTTAGCCTCGCCTGCACCCTCGATTGGCAGGATTATGCGGAACATGGAGCCTTTTCCGACCGTGCTGTCAACTTCAATACGACCGGCGTGGTTTTGAACAATCATATAGCTGATCGCCAGCCCCATGCCCATTCCCGCGCCGTCCGTGTCCGTTAAAAAGAAAGAATCACGGCCCGGTGAAGCGTGACTAGGTTGTCCATGTAATCTGTCGTTTTAGCGACGTACAGTATTGCAGCAATGCTCCCGCCCCAGGAAACAAAGAGCACCAAGCCGAAACCGACGAGGATGCACTTTTTCATGAGATATCGCTATTGTTCTTTATCGTTTTCTACTATTTGTGAAATCAATTTACTCCCTGACGTTAGCTTATATCTGTCGGACAGGATTCCGGTCGGGATTCCCTGCTATTTCCGCATTGTTCTTGTTTCATGCAATTCCCTATCCCTCTTGCAGGAGCCAACAATCAACGACAGAAACGACACGTCCACATCGCCAGTTTCCCGTCTCAACAGCCTATATCTTCGTTGTCATCCGTGCCTTAGAGCCTCGGCCTTCATGCCGCGGGTATAAGGCACTGGTTGTGAAGCAATTAAATCGGTATTGTTTTTATTGAGAGATGGACAATTGTTCACTTCTCTGGGATAATCGACAAAAAAGGTCGAGCAGACGAGGGTGCTGCCCGGGAGGTCGTCCTCATTTGCGGTGATGGGAAGAGACATTCTTCTGCGCTGTGCATCACGGTTTCCCGCAATGATATATTGGGATATGAGGACAGCAAACACATATGCAGTATACATTGCCCGGCCCCCGTATCTCTTCATCGCGGTCATTCATTCCTTCCCGGAAGAAGAGGGCTCCGATGAGGGAGGTAACGAGAATAAGAGCCGTCATCATGAAAAACGAGACTCTGCATCCGATTCCAGTCCGCCACCGGAAAGCAATCTGACGCACATGCACCGCAATCCTCGAGGCAACGCTTTTAGCATCTGCCATGGGAGTTCGCGGAGTGTTACCCATATTAACACAAAATGAATTCCCTGTAAACGCAATTAAAAAAGGCAAGAGCGCAGGCTCTTGCCTTTTGATTCGTTGGATAATATGTCAGCAGCCGAACTGAATTGTCACAACCTATTCGAATTGACGGTCGTGGGGAATCTCTGGCTTATGCAGCCGCTGTCTTGGCTGCTTTAGCCTTTCCCTTGGACTTAGTGTCCCCGGCTTCAGTTTTTCCCCTTTCAACCAGTTCGATCACTGCCATGGGAGCCGCATCACCCGGCCGATTGCGGGTCGGGACGATACGCGTGTAGCCTCCGGTGCGGGATGAAAACCGCGGCCCCAGCTGAGCAAACAGGCTGCTTACAACGGAGTCATCCTGAATAAAGCTCAGAGCCTGACGTCGAGCGTGCAGATCCCCCCTCTTGGCGAGAGTGATCATTTTTTCTGCCAGAGGCCGGATTTCCTTTGCTTTGGCCGTTGTGGTTTCAATTTTTTCATTTTTCAGTAACGCGGTTACGAGCATTCGGAGCAGCGCTTTGCGGTGCCCTGAGTCTCTTCCAAATTGTCTGCCTGCGCATCCATGTCTCATTTTGTTTTCCCTGCCAATTTTAAGTTATATTATGCTTCACTCGGTTTTTCTGCCAACAGCCGTCTGGCCTCAGAGACGATTTTATCGTCAACCTTCATGCCCAATGAAAGTCCCATTTCTGCAAGAATCTCTTTTATCTCGTTTAATGATTTTCTTCCAAAGTTCTTGGTCTTAAGCATTTCACTCTCGGTCTTCTGCACCATCTCGGCTATGGTCTCAATCCCTGCATTCTTAAGACAGTTCGCCGCCCGCACAGAGAGCTCTAGTTCGTTCACACTGCGCAGAAGATTTTCATTGAACGATGGAACTTTTTTGATTTCTTCTTCCGTGACCGGAATTTCTTCTTCTTCCTCGGGCAAATGAATGAAGATCGAAAGGTGGTCTTTCAGCAGTTTCGCAGCGTGGGCAACGGCATCATCAGGCTTGATGCTCCCGTCTGTCCAGACATCGAGAACAAGCTTGTCATAATCCGTATCTTGGCCGACGCGGGCGTTTTCAACCTTGAAATTCACTTTGCGTATGGGAGAAAATATGGAATCGATCGGAATAACCCCAATGGCCTGGCCGGATTCCTTATTTCTGTCCGAGGAAACATATCCCCGGCCGCGACGAGCCCGCATCTCAAGCTCGAGTTTTCCATTCTTATCGATCGTCGCAAGGTGAAGATCGGGATTCAGGATTTCGACTTCGGCATCCGCCTCTATGTCTTTTGCTGTAACTTCTCCGGGCCCCTTGGATTTGAGGATAAGGGTCTTGGGCTTGTCCGTATGAAGCTTAAGTCTGACCTCTTTGAGGTTCAGAATCAGATCCGTCGTATCTTCGATCACACCCGGAATACTCGAGAACTCATGCTGAACTCCCGATATTTTCAATGAGGTAATAGCAGATCCCTCAAGGGAGGAGAGAAGAACCCGGCGTAGGGAGTTGCCCAAGGTAGTTCCAAAACCGCGCTCTAAAGGCTCGGCCGTGAATTTGCCATAGGTGTCGCTTATTTTTTTCGGGTCATATTGAAGTTTTTTTGGCATTTGGAAATCTTTGGCTTTTTTGAGCATGGGTCCTCCAGAACGGAGTGAAAAACTATTTATAAAAAAAACAAGGAGTGCCATCGTAAGGGGCACTCACGCAGTCCTCGGCGCCGTTCTCAGCATCAAAATGAAAATTATTTCGAATAGAGTTCGACGACAAGCTGTTCCTTGACGGTCGGCATCGTACTTTCATCCCTGACCGGCAAGGATAAAACCTTTCCTCTGAACTGTGCTTTGTCGATTTCCAGCCAAGAAGGAAAGCCTCGTTTTTCCACAGCCGCAAGGGTCTGCTGAATCTGCGCAATCCCCCTGCTTTTTTCCCGAAGCTCCACCACATCGCCAGCCTTTAGCAGATAGGACGGGATATTGACTTTTTTCCCGTTGACCAGAATATGGCCGTGGCGTACGAGCTGTCGTGCTTCTTTTTTGGAGCCGCAAAAGCCCATTCTCTGAACAACGTTATCAATTCGCCGTTCGAGGAGCTGCAACAGATTTTCTCCGGTAACGCCTTTCATCCGTTCAGCCTTTTCAAAATAGCCACGGAATTGACGCTCAAGAACTCCATACACCCGCCTGATTTTCTGCTTCTCCCTCAGCTGCAGACTGTATTCAGACTGTTTGATGCGACCTTGGCCGTGCTGGCCGGGAGGATAGCTCCTGCGGGTGATGCCGCATTTATCCGTATAACATCGCTCCGCCTTCAGAAAGAGCTTCATTCCCTCTCTTCTGCAGAGCTTACAAACTGATCCAATATACCGTGCCACGTGATTCCTCCTGTGTTAACCCAGTTCCAAAAAACTATACCCGTCTTCGTTTCGGCGGCCTGCATCCATTGTGGGGAATGGGGGTGACATCCTTGATCGCTACAATTTCAAGGCCGGCAGCCTGAATTGAACGAATTGCCGACTCTCTGCCCGTCCCCGGTCCCTTGACGTAGACCTCTACCTGCCTCATGCCGTGCTCCATGGCTTTCTTGGCTGCCGCTTCCGCAGCCAGCTGCGAGGCGAACGGCGTGCTCTTTCGAGATCCCTTGAAACCCTTGTTCCCGGAACTAGACCAGGTAATAACATTTCCTGCGGTATCCGTGATCGTTACAATCGTATTGTTAAACGAAGCATGGATATGCGCTACTCCATTGGCCACGTTCTTTCTTTCTTTGCCCTTCTTGGCCATTATTCCCTCCTTATGAGAGACGCAGGTTGTCTCGGGTGACCTCGCGCGACAACCGCATCACCGTTTGCAGCGTTATTTCTTTGCCAGACTTTTCTTCTTGCCTCTTCCAGACATTGCCGACTTCTTCGGACCTTTTCTCGTTCTGGCATTCGTTTTTGTGCGCTGACCGCGGGCCGGTAATCCCCGGCGATGCCGTAACCCCCGGTAGCTGCCGATGTCCATCAACCGTTTGATGTGCATCGTCACGTCTCTCCGAAGGTCGCCCTCTACCGTATAGTCACGATCCAGAATTGTGCGGATTTTTACGATATCGGATTCGGTCAGATTACTGCTCTTCATATTCGGGTCTATTCCGGATTCCGAAAGAATTTTCTTGGCGGATGTCGGCCCGATGCCGTAAATATACGTAAGCGCTATCTCGATTCTTTTATCTTTGGGGAGATCTACCCCGGCAATTCGTGCCACATTTCCTCCTCACGTCCATCGGTTCAGGCCGGTCACGGTATTTGCGCGACCCTGAAACAACTACAGCCTCCCGTCGAACGATCTCTGCTCGTTTCTCTTAGATTATCCCTGTCGCTGCTTGTGGCGAGAGTTCTTGCAAATAACGCGCACAATGCCTTTGCGACGAATGATAGAACATTTTGGGCAAATTTTACGTACTGATGAGCGTACTTTCATGTTTCGTTACTTCCATTCCTTTGAGATTTTTTAAATCCATCCCTGCTTTGACACCAGAAGGAATCTATTTAAAACGATAAGTAATCCTGCCTCTGGTCAGATCATAGGGAGTAAGTTCAACCGTTACCTTGTCTCCCGGAAGAATTTTAATAAAATGCATGCGCATTTTCCCTGATATATGAGCCAGTATTTTATGCCCGTTTTCCATTTCCACGCGAAACATTGCGTTAGGAAGCGTTTCCAATACGGTACCCTGAACTTCTATCGAATCTTCTTTGGCCATATCCTCTCGGTTCTTTGCGTCTTTGCATTACCACCATTACTTCTTTGTCAGTATCCACGGACCGTCCGGCATGATCGCGATCGTATGTTCGAAATGAGCCGAAAGGCTTCCATCTGATGTTACGGCCGTCCAGCCGTCGTCTTTAACAACCGTCGCACTGCCACCGGCATTTACCATTGGCTCCACCGCAAGAACCATCCCTGACTTTAACCTCGGCCCCTGACCTTGCGAACCAAAGTTTGGAATCTGGGGATCTTCATGGAGATTCCGACCGATCCCATGGCCAACGTATTCCCGTACTACCGAATACCCGTGAGCTTCAACATGACTTTGAACAGCATATGAAATGTCATACAGCCTCTTACCTGTCCTTGCCTGATCAATGCCGCGGTAAAGAGACTCTTCGGTTACCCTGATAAGCTGTTCCGCTTCTTTGGAAATAGTTCCAACCGGCATCGTAATGGCGGCATCACCGTAAAATCCATCTACGATTGCTCCCACATCTATACTGACGATATCACCCGCGCTAAGAACAACTTCTTTCGCAGGGATTCCGTGAATAACCTCATTGTTTACCGATGTACAAAGAGTCTTCGGGTACCCCCGGTATCCTTTGAAAGCCGGCTTTGCACCTGCGGCCAGAATCTGCCGTTCGGCAATTTCATCGAGAGCCTGAGTACTGATGCCCGGCCGGACCTGTTCGCGAATACGGTCAAGAACATCCGACACGATTAAACAGGCTTGCCGTATCTTTTCTATTTCCTGAAGGGACTTGAGAATAATCATGGCTACTCCCAGGCCTCAACGTCTCCCTTTAACAGTAGTGCCCTTCAGAAAACCTCCATAGTGTCTTTGAATTAAGTGTGACTCAATCTGTGAAATCGTATCGAGAGCCACGCCGATGACAATAAGAAGCGATGTCCCCCCGAAATAAAACGGCACATTGAAAAACTTATAAAAAATATCGGGTAAAACGCAGACTGCTGCAAGATATAGTGCTCCGCCAAGTGTTATACGATTCAAAACACGAAATAGATAGTCAGAGGTCTTCTTCCCCGGCCTGATTCCCGGAATGAAACCACCATATTTTTTCAAATTATCCGCGATATCAACCGGATTAAACACGATAGCGGTATAAAAATAGGAAAACCCGATAATCATAATCACGTAAACCAAGGTATAGAGCAGTTTCCCAGGTGAAAGCTGTTGAGCAAACCAATGAAGCCACGGTACCTGTACAAAGCCCGCTATGGTAGCCGGGAAAAGCAGGATAGACGATGCAAAGATGGGAGGAATAACCCCGGAGGAGTTGATCTTGAGAGGGAGATGCGTGCTTTGTCCCTTGTAAATTTTTCTCCCCACCATCCTCTGGGCATATTGAACCGCAATTTTCCTCTGTCCACGCTCCATCACGATTATCGCCGCCACAACCGCGATAATTAATGCAATAATGATAAAAACCATGAAGTAAGCAATTTCACCTGCGCTGACCAAGCCTATGGTGTTGCTGACCGCGCGGGGGAAGCCGGAAACAATGCCGGCGAAAATGATCAGGGAAATGCCATTTCCGATCCCGCGCTCGGTTATCTGCTCGCCGAGCCACATGATAAACGTCGTTCCTGCGGTCAGCGTAATCATGGTGAGAATACGGAACGACCATCCGGTTGACTCAACGAATGCGCCGCCACCCATCTTTTCTATGCCGACTGCCATCCAGAACGACTGAAATCCGGATATGACAACGGTTCCATATCGCGTATACTCAGTAATCTTCTTGCGGCCAGCCTCCCCTTCCTTCGCTAATGCCTGAAGCCGCGGGATAACCACGGTCAACAGCTGTAGCACGATTGAAGCCGTGATATAGGGCATAATCCCGAGAGCAAATATTGTAACTCTCGACAAAGCCCCGCCGGAAAACATGTCAAAAAAGCCCATCAGCCCTGCGGCAGACTGGTGCAGAAATTGACTGAGCGCTTCGCCCTTCACGCCAGGCGTGGGGATATGGGCGCCAATACGATATACGGCCAACATCAGGAGCGTAAAGATAACGCGCTTCCGAAGTTCTGGAATATTGAATATGTTTTTCAGGCCAGTGAACAAGGGTTAAAGCACCTCAGCCTTGCCGCCAGCCGCCTGAATTTTATCCAAGGCGCTTTTGCTGAACTTATGGGCACGGACGGTCAGTTTGGATTTCAGCTCCCCCATTCCGAGAATCTTGACCCCTGTCTTCAAATCCTTGATGAGGCCCTTCTGCACGAGTATCTCCGGGGTTACCGGATCGGTCCCGCCGATTTTCTCAAGCTCTGACAGGTTCACAATTGCGTATTCCTTGCGAAAGATATTTGCGAATCCCCGCTTAGGGATTCTGCGCTGCAACGGCATCTGACCGCCTTCAAAGCCGGCTCCTTTTACGCCTCCGGAACGGGCTTTCTGGCCCTTATGGCCTCTGGATGCTGTCTTACCTGCACCAGAGCCCGGTCCCCTGCCGAGCCTCTTTGTTTTTTTCGTCGCCCCTTTTGCGGGCTTCAGATCTTCTAATCTCATAATAGGCAATCCTGTGTTCGAACCATATGGTTAGTTTTTTACTTCCTCAACCTGGACGAGATGACTCACTTTATTGATCATGCCCCGAATTTCTGGGGTATCCTGACGAACGACTACCCTATTCAATTTTTTCAAACCGAGTCCAATTAAAACAACCTTGTGTTTCCCGGGACGGGCGATACCGCTTCGCACAAGTGTAATTTTCAATTTTTTTCCGTCTGTCTTCGCCATGTTAAATCAACTCCTCCACGGATCTGCCCCTGAGCGATGCTACCTGGGCGGCGCTCCGCAGCCTGATGAGTCCGTTAATCGTAGCGCTGACAACATTGTGGGGATTGCTCGAACCGAGAGATTTGCATAACACGTTCCGCACACCCACGACTTCGAGCACCGATCTGCTGGCGCCGCCTGCGATCAATCCCGTACCTTCCGAGGCCGGTTTGAGCAACACCCTGCCCGCACCGTAGTGTCCGAGCACCTCATGGGGAATCGTGTCTCCTTTCAGAGAAACGAGAACCATGTTTTTCTTTGCCCGTTCAACGGCTTTTTTGATGGCTACCGGCGCCTCAGCTGCCTTGCCTTTGCCGACGCCTATCTTACCCTTACCGTCGCCTACGACAACCAGAGCGCTGAAATTGAACCTTTTCCCACCTTTCACCACCTTGGCCACGCGGTTCAGGTAAACCAGCTTGTCTTTCAGGCCGTCGCCTTCTTCCGTCTCTTTATTATTGTATCGCTCTGCCAATGCCGCCTCCGCTAATGAATGCTGGTGCTAAAATCTGAGACCTGTTTCACGCGCCGCGTCCGCCAGCGCCTTAACGCATCCATGATACTTATAACCACCGCGGTCAAATACGACCGATTTGATATTCTTGCCCAACGCCCTCTCGGCAATGCTTGCTCCGACCTTCTTTGCCGCTTCAACGTTGCCGCCATGCTTCAAACCGGCGCTTACCGCTTTTTCCGCTGTTGACGCAGTAATGAGCGTTTTTCCCGTCGTGTCATCAATAAGCTGCGCGTAGATATGGCTCAGGCTCTTGAACACACTCAGCCTCGGTTTGCTCATCGTGCCGATTACCTTTTCCCTGACTCTTGCATGCCGCCGTTGTCTCGACTTCAATTTGCTCTGTGCCACGCTCTTCTCTCCATCCTGCTAAATGCGGTCCTAAAAATCAGACCGGTTTCTATTTTCCGCCCTTACCAGCCTTGCCTTCCTTGCGGTGAATGACCTCGGTGCTGTACTTGATGCCCTTCCCCTTGTACGGTTCAGGCTTCTTCAAGCTCCTGAGGTTCGCGGCAATCTGTCCCACAAGCTGTTTGTCCACGCCTTTCAGCGTGACCAGCGTCTGCTTGGCATCTACCGTAGCCTTAATGCCCTTCGGCAGCGGATAGACAATAGGATGGGAAAACCCCAGGGTGAGCATCAGGTTCGTTCCCTGTGCTGCGGCTTTGAAACCGACTCCGGAAATTTCCAGTGTCTTTTCATATCCCTTGCTCACGCCAATTACCATGTTGGCAATCAGGTTCCGCGTCATACCATGCAGCTCCCGATACATCTTCTGATTCGACGGACGAGCCACGAGCAGTTTATTATTTTCCTTCTTAATCGACAGCTTCGGATTCACATCCTGACTCATCTCGCCCAGCGGACCCTTAACCGTAATTTTGCCGGTCTCAAGCTTGGCCTCGACGCCGGATGGGATCTCAATCGGTTTTTTTCCAACCCTCGACATGACAACTCCTACCCTCTTCAAGAGGACGAAATCACTGATTTGGAACTACCACACGTGGCAGAGAACTTCGCCGCCAACATTATCCTTCTTTGCCTGTTTGCCAGTCTGAATGCCTTTCGGCGTCGACAGGATCGCGGTACCGAGGCCAGCCAGGACCTTGGGAATCGCATCATTGCCTGCATAAACCCGGCATCCCGGCCTGCTGACCCTCTTCATGCCCTGAATAACCGGCAATTCATCCTCGGTGTACTTGAGGTATACCCGGATAAGGCCCTGCCTACGGTCTTTGACCAGCTTGACATTCTTCACGTATCCCTCATCCTTTAGGATCTTCGCAATCTCGATCTTCATCTTCGAAGAGGGAATATCTACTTTCTCATGCTTTGCCTTACTGGCGTTGCGGATACGCGTCAGCATGTCCGCGATTGGATCGGTCATCATTGATTCAAACCCCTTTTCGTTACCAGCTTGCCTTGATCACGCCCGGAATTTCTCCTCGAAGCGCCCTGTTTCTGAAGCAGATCCTGCACATATCGAACTTACGCAGATATCCCCGTGAACGTCCGCACAGCGGACAGCGGTGGTAGCTCCGCACTTTGAACTTAGCAGGTCCCTGCGCCTTAGCTATCAACGACTTCTTTGCCATCATCCCTCCATGACGTCCGCTTGACCGGACTACTTCCGGTACGGCATGCCCAAGTGGCTGAGCAATGCCCGGCTTTCCTCGTCGGTTTTCGCCGTCGTAACAATTACAATATCCATACCGTGGATCGAATCCACCTTGTCAATTTCAATCTCCGGGAAAATAACCTGTTCCTTGATCCCAATCGAGTAATTGCCTCTGCCGTCAAAAGACTTTGCTGAGATGCCCTTAAAGTCCCTGATGCGGGGAAGCGCAGCGCTGATAAACCGGTCAAGGAACTCATACATGCGCTCGCGCCGGAGCGTCACCATGCAGCCAATCGGCATTCCTTCCCTCAGCTTGAAGGTTGCTATAGATTTTTTGGCACGGGTGATTACCGGCCGCTGACCCGAGATCTTCGCGAGTTCCTCGGCGGCGTGGTCCAGGGATTTCGCGTTGGAAATCGCCTCTCCCATGCCGACATTCAGCACAATCTTGACAAGCTTCGGCGCTTGCATGGGATTTTTGTACTGGAATTCCTTCATCAGCGCAGGAACCGCGACATCATGATACCGCTTTTTCAGCCGAGGAGTAGGAATCGGTTCGGCAGCGATTTTCTTTTTGCCACCCTCCCCTGCCGTCACTTCCTTTTTTGCTTCGGTTGCGGAGCCCTTTGCTTTCGCGGCCACCTTGGGCGTCTTGGACGCGGCTTTTTTCTGGTCCCCACTTTTTGTCTCTTTCGTCTTGTCTTTTTTATCTGCCATTGATCGATTATCCTGTTTTACAAGTTCTCAATATTGGGTCACTGAAACGAGGAGCATCTTAATCTATGATCTCGCTGCAGTTTTTGCATACCCTTGCACGCGTACCGTCGCCTTGGTCTTTACGGGCAACAGCCGTAGGTTTGTCGCATTTCGAACAGATCAACTGCACATTCGACGCAGAAATAGGGTTTTCCTTTTCGACGATCCCCCCCTGCCTGATCTGCTGGTTGGGGCGCGTGTGCCGCTTGATCATATTCAGCTTCTCAACAAGAAGTCTGTTCGTTGTCGGGTAAACGGCGATGACCTTGCCCTTTTTCCCCTTTTCCTTGCCGGCAATCACCATTACATTGTCATTTTTCTTTATTTGCATATTTTGAATTCCTGCTTTTCCTTCACCGTTTCTGAAGGCCGCTTTAAAGCACTTCAGGCGCCAGCGAAATAATCTTCATAAAGTTCTTCTTGCGGAGTTCTCGGGCAACAGGGCCAAAGATGCGCGTCCCGATCGGCTCATTCGCGTTGTTTATCAACACCGCAGCGTTCCGATCGAACTTTATATACGAGCCATCCTGCCGTCGCACCTCTTTGGTCGTACGGACGACTACGGCTTTCGCAACGGTGCCTTTCTTTACCTGCCCCTCGGGAATCGCCATCTTGATGGCGACCACGATTACATCGCCGAGGGTGGCATAACGCTTGCGCGTGCCGCCTAACACTTTTATGCACATCACTTTTTTTGCGCCGGAATTATCGGCAACATCCAGTACTGTTTGCTGCTGAATCATAGCTCAATCCTCTGCGAAGAATTCTCGTCCCTGGTATTTAATTGGCCTTCTCGACTATCTCGAGCACCTTCCACCGTTTTTCCTTTGACAGGGGCCGGGTCTCAATGAACCGAACAACATCACCGACCTTGCACTCATTCTTTTCATCATGAGCCTTGAACTTGGTAGTACGCTTAACGGTCTTGCCGTATCGAGAATGAGCAATACGTCTCGTTACCGCCAGCACGACCGTTTTATCCATTTTATCGCTGATGACCTGCCCGATGTAGGCTTTTCTCTTCTTAGACTCGTCCATGTTTTTCCTTTAACACCGTTTTTGCTTTTGCGATATCTTTCCTCAGCGTTCTCAACCGCATCGGATTTTCAATCTGCCCCATCGCCTGCTGAACTCTGAGGTTGAAGAGCTCCTTTTTGAGTTCGACGGCTTTTGCCTGCAACTCATCGTTCGACAAGTCCCGTAATTCCCGTGCCCGCGTCTTCATATTTCAGCCTCCCGGGAGACAAACTTCGTTGCGATCGGCAGCTTGTATGCCGCCAAACGGAACGCTTCTCGCGCTACGGACTCATCGACACCGCCCATCTCGTAGAGCACCCGTCCGGGCTTTACCACCGCGACCCAGTACTCGGGCGCTCCCTTGCCCTTTCCCATGCGGGTTTCAGCCGGCTTTTTCGTGATCGGCTTGTCCGGGAATATGCGGATCCAGATCTTGCCACCACGTTTTACGTAACGTGTCATCGCGATACGAGCCGCCTCGATCTGCCGGCTCGTAATCCAACCCGGTTCCAAAACCTTGAGTCCGAACTCACCGTAACTCACCTCGGCGCCCCGGTAAGCAGTACCCGTCCTTCTTCCCTTGTGCATCTTCCGATGTTTAACTCGTTTAGGTGCTAACATGATAAAAGTCCTTTAGTCGCTCGTGATTCGGTCGCTTATGCCGCGCTCGTCGGCTTCTGGAGAATGTCTCCCCGGTAAATCCAGACCTTGACGCCGATCTGCCCCATTGTTGTTTTTGCCTCGAAGAACCCGTAGTTGATATCAGCACGCAGGGTGTGAAGAGGAACCCGTCCCTCACGGTACCACTCGGTCCGGGCAATTTCCGCACCAGCCAGTCTTCCCGCGCAGGTGATCTTGATACCTTGGGCTCCCAGACGGAGCGCCGAGGTTACGGCTTTCTTCATGGCTCTACGGAAGGCGATCCGGCGCTCCAGCTGCAATGCGATGTTCTCGGCTACGAGTTGGGCATCCAGTTCCGGGCGCCTGATTTCCTGGATATTAATGTACATCTGCTTGCCGGTCATGGCCTCGAGATCCTTTTTCAGTTTGTCGACCTCGGCGCCTTTCTTGCCGATGATGATGCCTGGCCGTGCCGTGTGAATGTTAATCTTGGCTTTTTGGCCGGCCCGTTCAATCTCCACTTTTGCAACTCCGGCATGCATGAGCCGCTCTTTTACAATCTTGCGGATTTTGATATCTTCATGCAGGAGAGCCGCGTAGTTCTTCTGAGAAAACCATCGTGAATCCCAGGTCTTTATGATCCCGAGCCTCAGACCGACTGGATGTACTTTCTGTCCCATGATGCCTCCGTAATTGAACCTATGCTGAGAGCACCAGCGTAATATGGCTGGTCCTCTTCCTGATCACGTTACCGCGGCCCATGGCCCGCGCCCTCATCCGCTTCATGGTTACACCCTGATTTACAAAGGCCTTGGTTACCTTGAGCGTATCCAAATCTCCCACTTTTTTCTGCTCAGCATTCGCGACAGCCGAATCGAGAAGCTTCTTGACGATCCCTGCGGCGTGGAGCGGGGTGAAGGTGAGAATATTGATGGCATCGCCCACCATTTTCCCACGGATGAGATCTATCACTTGTCGCGCCTTGCGCGGCGTAATGCGTATATGCCTTACTGTTGCGCTTGCTTCCATCTGACCATCCTCTTTCTCGTAACGGAGCGATCCGTTTTCTACTTCGGAGCAGTTGCCTTTTCCGCGGATTTAGCTCCGCCGTGCGCTTTGAACGTTCGGGTCTGCGAAAACTCTCCCAATTTGTGTCCGACCATGTTCTCGGTGACATAGACGGGGATAAATTTCTTACCGTTATGCACCGCCATGGTGTGGCCGACAAATTCAGGCGTAATCGTCGATCTCCGGGACCAAGTCTTTACAATCTTCTTATCCCCGGCTGCATTCATGGACTCAACTTTTTTCAAGAGGCTCTCATCGATAAAAGGCCCCTTTTTAACTGATCTCGGCACCGTATTCCTCCGCTTATTTGTTTATCTGCTCTTCGTTCTTCGTGAAACAATGAATTTCGTCGTCGATTTGTTTTTCCTCGTTTTTGTCCCGTCTGGCAGTCCCCAGGGCGAGCAACCCGGTCTTCCGCCCGATGATTTCCCCTCGCCGCCTCCAAGAGGATGGTCAACGGGGTTCTTTGCCACTCCGCGCACCCGCGGCCGCATTCCCATCCAGCGCGCTCTCCCGGCCTTTCCGATGCTGACGTTCTCATGATCCAGGTTCCCCACCTGACCGATAGTCGCCATACATTCCGAGCGGACTCTGCGGACTTCTCCGGAGTTTAATCGCAACGTAGCGTATTCACCTTCGCGTGCAAGAAGTTGCACGGATGCGCCGGCGCTCCGCCCAAGCTGTCCACCTGCGCCTTTCTTAAGCTCCACATTATGGAGGATAGTGCCGACCGGGATTGCGGTCATGGGAAGCGCATTCCCCGTTTTGATGTCGGCATCAGGGCCAGACAGAACGCTGTCACCGACCTTCAAACCGAGGGGCGCGATGATGTATCGCTTTTCGCCGTCTGCATAATGAAGGAGGGCGATACGAGCAGACCTGTTCGGATCGTACTCAATCTCTGCCACCTTTGCAGGTACGCCGACTTTATCGCGCCTGAAGTCGATCACCCGGTATTTTTTCTTGTGCCAACCGCCCCGGTAACGGACAGTGACTTTGCCGCGGTTGTTTCTCCCGCCGCTTTCGCTGATCTTTACAAGCAGCGATTTCTCCGGCGTGCTGCGGGTTACCTCTTCGAATGTTGAGGTCGTCTGGAACCGTCTTCCCGGAGATGTCGGGTTATAGCTCTTTACCGGCATTTTATGCACCCTCAAATATAGCGATTTTTTCACCAGGCTTCAACGTCACGTATGCCTTCTTCCAGTCAGACCTCCGGCCCAACCGCGTTCCGACACGCTTGTTCTTGCCTGCATTCTTAACCGTGGTAACATCTGCAACCTTGACCTTGAAGATCTCTTCTATTGCCTTCTTCACCTGAACCTTGTTGGCATTAACTTTGACTTCAAAGGTCAGGACATTGTTCTTTTCCTTGAGTCGCGCGCCCTTTTCAGTTATACGCGGCACCCGGACAATATCATACATATCTGAGATCATTTTCCGTATACCTCCTGCATCGCGTCCAAGGCATCCGGCGTCGTAATGAGGTACCGGTATTTAAGCAAGTCATAGACGTTCATGTTGTCCATCCTGAGAACTTTCACGGACGGAATGTTCCGAGAAGCAAGACGGAGGTTTTTGTTGTCCCCGGAAATAAGGACAATGGCGTTTTCCTGCACGCCAAGATTTTCAAGCAATGTCGACATCAGCTTGGTCTTAGGCTCCGCAAGCTCGAGGCTGTCGACGAGAATAAGCCGGTTATCCGTGACTTTTGACGCGATAGCATCGACCAATGCAGCCCGTTTTGCCTTTTTGGGGAGAGCATAGGAATAATCTCTCGGCATTGGTCCGAAGACCGTTCCGCCATGACGCCAGAGCGGGGAGCGGTTGCTTCCCGCGCGGGCCCTGCCCGTCCCCTTCTGCTTAAACGGTTTTTTACCGCCGCCGCTCACGAGCGCCTTGTTCTTGGTCGCTGCGGTGCCGGCTCTCCTGTTCGCCAGCTGATTCACCACAGCGGCATGCAGGAGGTAGGGACGAACTTCAGCGGAGAACAGGCTGGGGAGTTCCACATCCTTGACTTTTTTATTGTTCTGATCAACCATTGAGACTGACGGCATTGTCTATATCCTCAACTTCTTGATATTAGTCGGCTTTATATAAAAGGACGAGCCCATTTTCTCCGCCCGGGACTGCGCCACGGACGAATAGCAGGTTCTGGTCAGGTCGTACATCAATAACTTCAATATTTTTCAGCGTCACGTTCACATCACCCATGTGTCCGGGAAGTTTTTTCCCCGGCCAGACCCGTGATGGCCAGGCACTGCTGCCGATAGATCCGGGAGCTCTATTGAACATTGAGCCATGTCCGCCCGGGCCTCCGGCAAACCGATGCCGTTTCATAACGCCGGCGAAACCCTTGCCTTTGCTCACTCCGCTCACGGAAATCCGCTCGCCTTTTTTGAAAATATCTACGGTCACCGTCTGGCCCTGCTCAAACTCTCCCGTACGGAATTCACGGAGAAACCGGTGCGGTTGAACATTTGCCTTCTGGAAGTGACCTGCCATGGCTTTCGTCACACGGTCCTTCTTTTTCTCTTCATTAAACGCAAGCTGCACTGCGTCATAGCCTTCTTTTCCCGCGGTTTTCTTTTGCACCACGGTACACGGGCCCGCCTGAATCACAGTAACCGGAATAAGTTCTCCACCGCTGTAATGCTGGCTCATCCCTATTTTTTTCCCGATAATTCCCTTGCTCATTGCCTATCCCTTCATCCGCATACGGCCCGGAATGATACGCAATCAATCCCTTCGCGGTCTGGTTAGAACTACAGCTTAATCTCCACATCAACACCTGCAGCCAGATCAAGCTTCATGAGCGCATCCACGGTCTGCGGGGTCGGGTCCAGAATGTCCATAAGTCTCTTATGCGTCCTGATCTCAAACTGCTCACGGGATTTTTTATCCACATGGGGAGAGCGGAGCACGGTCCACCGGTTGATTCTGGTGGGGAGGGGAATCGGCCCGGACACTTTTGCCCCAGTCCTTTTTGCCGTATCCATGATCTCAACTGCAGACTGGTCGAGCAGTCTGTGGTCATACCCTTTTAAACGTATCCTGATCTTCTGTGTCACGTGCTGTCCCTTCCCTCTCTTACTCGATCACTTCGGTGATAACGCCGGCGCCCACGGTCCTGCCGCCTTCACGGATGGCAAAGCGCAGGCCCTGGTCCATGGCGATCGGGGTGATGAGCTCGACGCTGCAGGTCATGTTGTCGCCCGGCATCACCATCTC
>DATJAP010000004.1:0-54418 GCA_035516155.1 Nitrospirota bacterium | reverse complement strand
GCCGAATGAGACGTCCGACTGCGGCATGGTAGGCCGAGTCTGCATCCACAGGTGCCTTGATGATGAAAAAATGGATAAAGGAGGCAATACCTACATACAATATTGTCCAGACTGCTAAACCCCAGCTGCTCAGGAAATCGGTAATCGCAGTCAATCGCGATGAATAATGAACGTGTTTCTGCACAATTGGTTCCTTCATGCCTCTCAATGTCACGCGCTTACTTCCTACAAGACGCCAACGGTTCTGCAATAAATATGATCCCAAGGGAATCCCCCGTTTCTGTAGCCTGGGGACTCGAAAATACATTGGAAGCATACCACACTCTGCATTTATGCGAAATATTTTTACAAAAGAAAGCAACATACACGATATAGACTCAAATTTCAGCGGAGCATGCCACCACACCTTTATAAGGAAAAGATGCCTAGTATTCGATATGCTTGGCTCCCCAGCGCAGATGAACGTGAGCACTGGCTAGAACATCTTTCAATGTAATGGCGTTCGTTTTTAGGAGTTTGGTAGGTCAGAGACCGAGGGAGCAATGCCACAACTCGATCGGCCGGCCGGAGTCAAGGGCTTGCGTAGGTACTTCCCGTCAAGCTTCGCTGGGTTCTTAAAAATAGCGGGATTTAACATTATCCAAGCAGCGGTGAACCGAACTGAAAAACGAAAGGGTACCGAGCATGATAGCCGCCATTTCGCTTCTATCTCGTGCATTAAAGAGTGTTTACTGCGCTCTTCAACCGATCAAGCGCTGGCACCACTTCCGGCAGCCAGACGCGCTGCTTGCGGTATGTTTCACCACATGACCCCTTTACGAGTTCATCAACTTTGAATATACACCTGTTGTTAGTAATATCAGTATCCCGATACTGGTTACAATAATACCATATTTAATTTCTGGAGGATTGTAAACCATTTCCACGACGTGGTGGCCTGCAGGCCAAGAAATGGCTCGTACAGCAGCGTCCGCGCAAAGAATGGGCACCGTGATACCATCAATACGTGCTTCCCACCCTGGCCAGAAGGCATCATTAACTATCAACAACGCATCACCCGAACTTGTTGCTTCAATCCGTAATGATTCCTTGCCACGGCTAGCCTGAAGGATTTGTCCAGAAGCAATAAAGTGCGGCACTTGCCCTTTAATGACTACCTCATTCCCCCCTCTCTGTATGACATTGATGAGCACATGAAGTGCTTCATCTGCAGAACTTGCACCGATTGCAGTGCCTGCAAAAAAAGCCCAGGGCCTGTGCGGAACTGCCCAAACGTCAATCCACGGGTTAGTCTGCTTCTGAATGTGATCAGCGCCAATAAGTGCAGTGTTTACTCTCTTTTCGTAGATAGACGACATCACTCGCGGTAGTACGACATGTGTTGCTGCGAAGCGCCTCATGACAAGCCAACGTTCATCCGGAAAATTCTGTGCCATTGCGAGATCAAGCGCTTTAAATCTCTTTGGCATGAGGCCAGTGTATGCGTCAAAGGTGTCTAGTGCACTAGCCACGTTATACGAGGGTAATGCCATCGCTGATTCCACAAATGCAAGCCGATCGCTTTCGTCCAAATTAGACGGGCCATACCCCCTCGCTACACGAACGGGATGGATTACTCTTGCCATTGTACCTTTTTGGATTATCTCTTCCAGGGGGGAAAGAGAACGAACACCCTGCTCACCCAAGTGAATGGCAAACCGCGAGGCTGCAACAGACTCCGCAGTCATAAGAATAACAATGAGCAAACCAAGGGATCCGGCAATTCTCTTGAATCGCCAAGAAGCAAACAGTAATCCAGTCAAAACAAGGAGGGCACTAAGTGGATACACTAAACCGATCATCAATTGATGTCGGGCATGCTGGGCACCCTCTAGGACAATTGGTTGTGAATTATTTACCGCATTTGGATCCCATATCCAGAGAAAGATCAATGCTAGCCCTATAGCAGCTATGGCAGACAGGCTCGCATAGACAAATAAACGACGAACGCCCAATGACATTCGATCCAGACCGGCTCCCGCCATAAGCGACAGGCAGAGGGTGAATGGTCCGACAAGTTTCTCGGCATATCTAAATGACTCCCAAACGGGGACATGCCTCAGAATCTGATCCGCCCCCAGCGCTGGCCCCAATGCAATCCAAAGGAAGACAATAGCCATTATTCCGAGCGCACGTATGATTCTCTTACCCCACATACCATAGACGGCGAGAACAATTACGGTCGTGCCGACAAAGATGCTGGTCGAGTATGGAATAGGGAAGCGTGTTCCGGGATTACCGAGCCACATGTAAACCGAAGCAACGAGTGACTCTCCAGGTGTTCCAGAGAAGAACCCGGGAGCGATAAGTTCCGGAAGCCGCCAAAGCGACAACGCCCACTCAGCCCGATTCTCAGTGAGAACACCTGCTGATCTGGCGGTCTCAGACCAAAGAAACATCGTGGGAACAATCTGTATGCCAGCAATAAGTATCCCAATGAGCACACCGACGCAAGGCCAGACAATAGCTTTGAGGTCGTACTTTGCAACAACAAGTACTATACTGATACAGATAGCCAATACAGCCCATTGCGGATCACCTGCAAAGATGAGCAAAGAGGTGCCAAGCGCAGAAAATAACAATGTGAACCAAGTCCGCCTTCCAGCGGCGTAGTAAATAGCCGCAATAGCCCACGGTGCGCTCGCAGCACCCGCGAGGTACATGTAGTTGGCAGTCATACTCAATGTGTACCCGGACGTTCCGAAAGCTATGCCTGCGAGTATTGACCCGTAGGGAGAGATTCCGATACACAGCGCTAGGAGACACGTACCCGCTGCAGCAAGAGCTACCTGGACGACTATCAGTGCGTTAAAGGAAGCATCAGGAGCCAGGAACGCAAATAACAACGAAACCGGGTGCAATACGCCATGCAACATCTGCGCGAAGAGGGGCATTCCCATGGCTTCGTGGGGATTCCAGAGGGGGAGGCGAAAGTTGCGGAGTGCCTCGACAATTTCTCCTCTGAGAGGTGCGTACAGGGTAAGAGTATCCTTCCATTCAAGGCTGAACCCACAAGCAATATACAAAAGGGGTACTGCACCAGCAATAAAGCCTGCAAGGATTACCAAACCAGTAGAGGATAATATTTGTGTCCGGCGATCGAGTCCTTGGACTAACATAGATCTTGAAGTAAATCTGTCTTTTCTTTGCGAAAAAACCATCGATGAAACCTCTTAAAGTTTATACTTTTCTATTCCCAAAGGGGGGGACTGGCAATCAAGCACTGGCTAATTGTCACCAAAATGCAGTAAGAATTCATTTAACCACTAGCGCTATACAGATCTGTTAATACAGTCCCTCAGTATTGTCCGGTTACTTGCCATCTGATGAGATCCAGACTCCGCGTGGATGACGTTCAAATATTGCCAGGATAGGTGTATCCTGCCGCTCAACGATATACATGACCCGACCGGGGTCATTCATGCAACGGTAGCGTGTCGTCGCAAGCAGGATGTCTGGGTCTTCGGTTGGTTTCACAGAAATGAACCGTCGATGCGCCTCGGGGTTTCTAGCAAGCCAGTATTCAGTTTGAAATTTGGCAGCACAGTTTGCTACTTTGATTGGTATTGAACTGTCAGGTCGATAATGCAGGATTAATGCCTCAATTCCCTCCTTGTAGCTTGCTCCCCAGTAATCCGTTTCGTACTGTGTTGACGCTTTTTCAAGGCCCCCACCGAATAAACGGTTAAAATAAATCGTTTGATACGGATGAAGCTGCACCATGTCGATAATTGTAAAAAAGAAGGAAGCACCTACCAGAGATACGGCCAGCAATCGTATCAAATGGTGAATCCCCCGGTTTCTGAGGAACATTACAAAACACCAAGCCGATAACACAGCCAACGGAGGCAGAACAAACAAAAATTGCCGTTGAGCGTCATACAGTACAGATTTGAGAACAACTACGGCAACAAGAGGAAACGCGACCGTGAACGTTAGTGCTGAGGCATCGAAAATTCCACTGCGGCTGGGAGTATCTTTCCTGCGGAGCATTCTTACCAATAGGAATACACCGACTGCAAAAACAACGAAATAAGCCTCGGGCAATGTGATCAGAAACCATGTAGGAAGATAATCCCAAGGAACCGACAGAGAACTTATCATCTTCCCTCGAAACAGCATCTCCCCTTCCCACCGAAAGTGAGTTGCAGCAGCAAATGCTTCGAAAGGTCGTGTGAGAGGGGCTTCTTGCGCCCAAGGCCAACATAAAAGCATTGTCGGCCACGCGACGAGCATGACAATCGCGACACGACTTAAAGCCGTTCTTAGCCAATATCGTGTCGATTCAAGCGGAGGTTTGAGTAGCAACCGGGATGTCCAGAAGAGAAGCAGGTAGCCAATGAGAAACGCCCCGCCCACCCTAACGCCAAGGGTGGCGCCCAGCGCAAAGCCAGTTTTTACGGCGAGCTTGATTGGAAGAGCTGGCAATGCACGAGATGAGAGAAGTATATAATAGAGTGTTAAGGCAGAAAGTGAGGCAAAAGGGATGTCCTTGGGATTATTAAAAGCATGCCCATAAAAAACAGGCGTTAAAATGAGAAAAAGTGTTGCTACGACTCCTGTTACAGGACCATCAACGAGTCGACCGATGCGCCACGTAGCATACAGTCCGAGAATGGCAAATCCGACGGTGACAAGATGCCGTGATTCATAGATACCAAAAGGCAGTATGCGAACTCCGAAGTTGGCAATAACGTCGAACAACCCTCCATAATAGACCAGGTCAAAGTATCCTAATGCCGAGCGGTCCTGGAACATTGTCCGGAACCAGCTTATAATGTGCTCTCCGTAAACAAACTGAACTTCTTCATCCCATGTTGTCCCGTAATCTTTGAATGTGAGAAGCATTACTAAGCATATGATAGTGAATACAATAATGGCAATTAAACGCCACATCTTATCGAATGAAATTCCAAAAAAACTGTCAGACTCAAGACTGTTCATTGCGTTACCCATCCTCGCTCATCATCCTAAATTACTTAAGTGCTCCGGGAGTAAATCTCACAAAAGCATATCTGGCTCTATCGGTCAGTGTAATTCGTCAATCATTACGCTTCACTTCACTGCTTGAGATAAAGTTCTTCGTTGTTGACAATAATCGCAACGAATTAAGCCCGTTTTAGATTTATGTCAACAATATCAAATGATATTTCTACTCATTGCTGTTTAAGATCATCTGATTTTCTGAATCTGGCCCTGTGTAAAATAAAGGCCGCAAGGCTGACGGCCCGCCTCGTCTTTATTGACGAATCTGGCTTCGTCCTGATTCCTTCAGTTCGCAAGACAAGGAGCCTGATGCGAGAGACGTCGATTTGCATCATCGGCATCGTCAAGACCATGTCTCTGCCATCTCTGCTGTTATCGCCATCAGCCCGAAGCGCTATCGTACTGACATCTGTATTAGGACAATATTCAGGGCGAAGAAGCGTCACGATTTCTCCGCAATTTGTTTCGTCAAATACCCTGCATCCGATGGTTCTGCTGGATAACGGCAAGACTCGTCGAGGCAACTCTGCCGGGGATCGTCTCGCCCATACGTCCGGCTTACACGTGGAGCCCTTTCCGCTGTACGCCCCCGAGTTAAACTCCGATGAAGGAGATAGCATCACCTTAAGAGCACCCTAGCCAACGGCCGACCCGATGCAAGCCGAGTTGATAGATGTATAGACAGGCGAATATAGCCAACAGGCAGCTTTTCAGCCCCTCCTGTGGGTTGCATCTAGCAGGCAGATCTACCTTCTTTTTTTACCCTGATTGTTGCATTACCTGGGCGGCGCTCTATAGGGAAATGGCTTCAAATTAAACCGGAGACCTGCGCGCCCCACAATAGCTGGGATCAATTTATTTCAAAAGATCGGATTTCTCTATCTGTGGTAATATCCTCCATTCCCGAAAATGGAGAAATTTCATGGAAGATATGCAGCTCGATGCGATGTAACTTGGGATTTAAAACACCTTGAAGTGTAAGTAAGGTTCAGGTAGACATAGCGTCAAATCGCATCGACGTATGGGTTGAAGAATTACCAGGAACTCTGCTTCCCTGTGCGGAATGCAATAAAGAAGCGCTTCTGTGCGGGTAATTGGCACGCTGAGGGAAGGGACACCACATCCTGCCTCACAATCATGCCTGGACACGATGGGCGAGATGAAAAACGTGATTCCACATCGACGGCAACGTCATTACATGCAGCCACGGGATTTTTATTTGAGCGGAGTAAATTCTTGGATCCGGCTATTATCTCTATCCGCAACGAAAACATTACCTTTGTTATCTATGCAGAGTTGAGCAGGATAACGAACAGTACCTTCCTTCCACCCTAGACTGAATATTCGATTCTGCAGCGTTCCGTCCTCGCCGACCACGACAACGCCACCGCTGTTTTGATCGCTGATGAAAAGCCTGCCCCTCTTATCCGTTATGATGTTCGAAGGGAATTTTAAATCGTCTTTCAGTGTTCCGGTTATAGGAGAAAAGACGGCCTGGTCCTTGGCATTGGAATACACAATCGACTTGGCGCCGTCGACAACGAAGACGGTCCCTTGCGGATCCACGGTCAGATCCGTAATAAAGCCGTACTCCTTGGGGAAATCTATCCGCCGCAGGAATTTCCCGTCGGGATTGATAACCAGAACCTCTCCGCCCAGAAGATCAAGCACATAGAGGTTATCCTCGCGATCCAGGCTGATACCCGCTGGGACGATCATACTCTGCGTCGTCAGGTCCGAAGTTTCTACAAACGCCTGAAACGCACCGTCCGGCGAAATACGAGCGACCTTCCGCAGACGTCCGTCGAGTACGTAGATATCTCCCTTCGAGTTTATCGCGACTCGTGTGGGATAGACGATCTGGGGAAGCTTTATTTCCTTTCCACCCCTGGCTTCCCCACCCTCCCGGGTGTAGAAAACGAGTCGGCCGTTTCCGGTGTCGGCGACCACAACGATATTTTCATTGCACGCGATCCCCTCGGGTCGATTCAAAGAAGTTCCTGATCCATCAGAATACAGGGAACTCGCATATTTCAGTTGTATCGGCTCCGCCCCGAATGCATACAGCGGGAGGAACAAAACAATCAACAATCCAATAAGGCGGCTCAATACAATTCCTCGCATTTTCTTCACCTCTTATATTCCACGTGGCATTGGGTGCAGAGCTCAGTCGTCGTCGCGAAGGGGATCATGTGTTTGAATTCGGTCCCGTGCGCACGGTGGCAGCTCAGGCACTGCACGGTCAGGTTCTTGTTCCGCTTGTCGATCACCTTCTCTCCGACGGGGTGGGTTGAATGTTTTTGCCAGTCGTGGCACTGCCCGCAAAGCTCGATAGGCGACGCCTGTGTGAAGAGAAGCACATTGTCGGAAGCGTGGGGAGAATGGCAGATGGTGCACTGACCCTCCAGTATCGGTTCATGCTTCGTTATTGATCTTTCCTGTCGCTCGATCGTATCGGCGTGGCACGTCCCGCAGAGCTGAAGAAGGGGTGCCTTCAGAAGAGGCTGCTCCGGCGACGCATGAGGACTGTGACAATTGAGACACCCGTCTTTCCCCAGTACGGGTAAATGGAGGCGGTTTTTGGAGAACATATCGTTAACCATCGAGTTATGGCATCCCCTGCACAACTCAAACCCTTTCTTTTTCAGAGCAAGCGGATTTGGGGTTCCGGGGCCTTCATGACAGAGGTTGCATGTCTTACTGGCAAAGGGCGGGTGAGCTGAATTATAAATCATTCCCGCCTTGTCGGATCCGTGCGCGCTGTGACACATGGTGCAGCGGCTGTTGCCCACAGGATAATTCACATGCTGTTTGACGAAGATTGGGTTGGTGACCTGATGGCAGCTTTTACAGAGCGCGGGCACCTCGTCTTTAAGGAGAGCGTCGGCTTTCGAAGATGCATGCGGGTTATGGCAGTTGATGCACCCTTGCTCCACCGGATTGTGCTTGAATCTGGCCTTTGAAATCGCATCCATCTTATCTTTATGACAACCATAGCACAGTTGGTTGCCGCTTTTTAGAAGATTGTTCTTATTGTCCGCGGAGTGCGGATCGTGGCATAGTATACACTTGCCTTCCAAGACGACCTTGTGCGTACTGCGTGCGTCCTTCGGCAGAATTCCGCTATGGCAGGTCAAGCAGATCCGACTCACCGGGGCATACAGCTGTTTGGGATAGTCCGTCGTATGGGGGCTGTGACACGCCGTGCACCCCGGTTTCATGACAGGGGTATGGACGAATGGTTTTTTCAGCTTGTCCTCGAAATCAGCGTGGCACGTAAGGCAAACCTTTTGATGAGCTCCCGGTTTTAGCCTGAATCTGCTATCCTGACTTGCCTCAGTTACCTGGTTTGTTTTTGTAGCCTTCGTCGTTTTTGCGTCCGCCTGCGGTGCAAGACAGAGGCACATTACCGAAAGAACCGCGATAACCGCTTTCGTTTGTAAGTTCATGTCAACTCCTCTATCGTTTTGTAACAATGTGGCAATCATCGCATGATCTGCCCGCAAACGGAGCATGGATGTTTTCCTTGAAAAATTTCGGATCCTTCGATGCGTGCGGGTCATGGCAACTCGGGCAGTTCATGACGGACGCGTCGATATAGATGTGGGCTCTCTTGAACGAATCCGCATTGACATCGTGGCATTGGCTGCATATCCCCAGAACAGGCTGGGCGAGAAGCTTTTCTTCCGACGATCCATGAGGTTTGTGACATACCAAACAATCGCCCGCTGCCGGGGGATGAGTGTTCTGTTTGTTCATCCTGTCTTTTAAGTCTTTGTGACAGGTCAAGCACATGTCGGGCGCTTGCGCCAGCAGCAGATTCTGGAGTTTCGTCTGATGGGGACTATGACACTTCGTGCAGAGGCCGTCCTCCACAGGTTTATGTCTGCTTCTTGATGTTTGAAGCTCTTTCCCCACGTTCGTATGGCATTTAAGACAGAGTACACTCTGACCCTGGAGGATCATACCGTCATTGTTGCTTGCGTGTGGATCGTGGCACCCCAAGCACAAGCCCTCGGCGAACGGCGGGTGGACGGTATTGTCTTTGACCTCTTTCATAAGATCACCGTGACACTGTTCGCAGAGTTTTGCCCCCGTCGCCTTGAGCAGTTTTGCCTCATCCGATCCGTGGGCATTGTGACAGGAGGTACACTCCCCCATCTGTACGGGATTGTGGACGGTATTTTTCTGAAAAGCAGTCTCCGCATCGGTATGGCAGGAGTAGCACACTTTATCCGTTCGGTCTTTCAGCAGGCGGGGGAAATTCGTTCCGTGGGGATTATGGCAGCTAGTGCACATTTCCTCGGCGAAGGGAGAATGCTGATGCTTGAATTTCAATGCGTCCTTTGTTTTTTCATGGCAGGTAAAGCAGAGGTCTGTCTCTTTCGTAACCAGCAGATGTTCATTCTTGGCGGCATGGGGCATATGGCACGAGAGACAACCCCTCCCGCTTGCGACAGGCGCATGGGGAAAAGCAATACTCTCCCCTTTGTCCGGATGGCAGCCGAAACAGAGCTTGTTTCCACGCTCCATCAGGAGTTTCGGGTTTTCGGAGCTATGGGGATTATGACACTGGACGCACATGCCGCCCTCGAAGGGCGCGTGTTGTTTGTCCCCCCCCGCTTTGAGATCGTCCAGCGAATGGCACTGTTGACAAAGACCGCTGATATCTTCCTGCTTCAGCGCGAAAGGCTTTACCCCATTCGAGGCATTATGGCACATATCGCAGCTCCCCGTCACGACCGGATTGTGCGCGCTTTCTTTCATAAGTTTCGGCTGGTCCGATGAGTGAGGATTATGGCAGATCATGCAGGACTTGTCTTGAACGGGATAGTTGCCATGTGCGGTTTTGAATGCTTGTTTGCCGCTGTCATGACAGGACAGGCAGAGCGGCGTCTCGGCCTTGACCAGGAGATTCTGCTGATCCGAACTATGGGAATAATGGCACGCCCCGCACCCCTGTGTCTGCAGGACCTTGTGAACTATCTTCTTTTCAAAAAGCTCCTTCTTGTGGCAGCGATAGCAGACATCCTTGATATCAGCGTCGAGCAAATGGGCCGCAGGCGAGGCATGAGGATTGTGGCAGGATATACATTTGCCGCGTTTCAATGCGGTGTGAACATTTTTTTTGTTCATTCCCATTTTTTCCTGCGAGTGGCACTCGTAGCAGAGATCGTTTCCCGCCTTCTTCAGGATGAGTTTGGGCACGATGCCGTGTCGCAGATGGCAATCCTCGCACTTCTTCTCCTTCACGACCTCATGCACGTATTTCATCCCGAGATACTTGTCCGCAAATTTCGTATGACAGTCGAGGCACTCCTTGCCGGCGAATTTCTTTCGTGCCGCTGAACCAATCCCCGCGTACAACACGATGCAGCACAGGAGGACAACCGCGCCGAGAACGCTTATTCTCTTTTTTGTAAAAACGATCCGCATTACAATCTCCTGATAAGTAATGTTGACAACGCTATTTGCCTATGCTCGAAAGATAAACCTTTATGTCTGCGGCAGACCGCAACTTGCGGAACCAGTCCTCTAATATCCTCACGAGAGCGGCGTCGACAACCTTGCCCTTAATAATCGCCTGGACCTCTTCGAATGTCTGCTGCCTGGCGGGAATGACTTCTTGAATAGACAAGACGGAGTACCGGCCCTCGGGACCAGTGCTCAGCCTGAAATCTCCGGCCTTGGCCCCTGCCACGGCGGTGGCCATCTCCGGGGACAAACTCTTCGTGGTCACGACGAGCGTTCCGTTAGTCGGCCTGCCTTCTTCATCGGTTGTGGCCACGAGCCCCTCTGCGTTCGCCCGAACCCAGTTGATGTCGTCGCCTTTCTTCAATTTATTTAGGGCGGCCTCGGCGTCGTGTTTGTTTCCGAAATCAAGACTAACCATCTTTAACATTTCCGGATCAGTATATTCGCCTTTATGATGCTTGTAATACGACCTCATGTCGTCTTCGGTCACTTTAAGATCGGGAGTGACCACTTTGTCCATAAACATCGAGAAGAGTGCCGTGGATCTGTACTCCTTCATCTTATCCTGGTACTCATCGCTTTTCTCGAGGCCTCTCTGAACCCCTTCCTTACTGATCAATTGTTCGTCGATGATCTTGTTCAGCACATCGCGTTTCTCCTTATTGATATACTTATCTCGGGCGGCTTGCTCCAGCCCGTGATAAAACTTATCCTGAAGCGCTTTCGTCAAATCGCCTACGGTTATCGTTTTCCCATCCTTGAACTCGGCAACGCTCCTGCTGTCCGTAAGCAGTTTCTCAAAATTTGCTTTCGGCGAATCATAGTCCAACTTGTTCAGGAGCTTCTCATTGATCGTCACCTGCGCGGCGTAAAGCTTTTTTTGGTATTCACCCAACACTTCGTTTTTCTTGGCAAGAAGAGCATTCTGTTCCGCTTGTTGACGTGCCACGGGGTTTTCTGGATATCGCTTGTCCTCAAGCTTGAGGACCGTATAGGCCCGCTTAATTTCTGTTTGGACAGTAATAGGAGGGCTAACTGAACCGGTCTCCATGGTGGAAACGACTGACGCTATTGCAGGCAGCAGGTCCTTTGGTTTCAGGTAATTTCCCTCAGTGTTGCCACTGGCCTTCTTATCGTCAAGCGCTTTTTTCGCCAATTCGTCGAAACTTTTTCCTGTCTTTACCGCGTCGGACATCGCCTTTGCGTCTGCCTCTTTGTCAAACAGAAGCGATTTTATTTTCCATTCTACGGCTATCGCTTTGAATTGTTTTTCAACCTCGGCGGGGTCGGCGCTGACATCCTTGGTAATATCTTTCATCACCAGGAGGCGGAGGGTATCGCGTGACTTTGATTCCATCGCCGACTTGAATTCGGGCAGTTCATCCAGCCCGATATTAGCCGCTTCCTGGGTGATAAGTCGAATATTGATGAGCCGATCCAAAATACTCGTAAAATCTATTTTGCCCGCATGCTCACCGGTGTCCTTCATACTTTCATGGGAGGAGACAAGGGCTTTCGTTAGCTCGGCCACGCTGATCACGTCGTCATTGACTTTCGCTATGGGAAACCGGGCGAAAAGAGGAGAGGAAGCGGGGATCTTCAGGGTAAGCAGAACATCCCCGGGTACCGTTTTCGTTTCCGTACCCCGGCTGATCACATCAGGCTGGTTGGCTTCACGACCGGAGGCCGTCGCCACCGCAAGAAACAGAAAGAGGGTGCACCCCACAACGCTTGAAACCGTTTTCATGAAACTCCTTTCGTATCAGGAAGGATCCATTTATAAATCAACGAATTTATCCTTCACATGAAACTTGTCCCCGCAGCCGGTAAGCCGGAAGCGGAACTCCTGGCCGGTCGATAAGATTGGCGTTCAGATCAAAACCGGAATGACGGATGATAGGCAAACAAACCGAATTAATATACAGAGTCCTCCGTAAAATGTCAATAATAAATACGGAACTTGTCAAGGCAAAGTGAAAATGTCCTATTCTTGGCAAAGTAATAATGTCCTATTCTCTTTCATTAAAAGCGCGTCCAGCCTTTGTCAAACTGAGCTTTTTGATGATCTCATGGCAATCAAGCTCTGTTACCCTGCTTTTATGTTGTGTATGATGCGTAGAACATTTACAGGTGCATTATTGCAGGCTCCCATGACATCTGAACCGCTGAATTAGTATCTCGAAATGGGACATTTGGTATTACATGATAAATACGGAACTGTAACTATACGGTACCTAATAAAAGCCCTAACAGAGTTCCTTGAAAACCTTCACGTTCTTTTCCCGTCCTACATCATAGATTATTTATTTGATCCGAGCAGTTACCCACCACCGCTAAAATGATTGGGAAATCTCCGTTGGTATCCCGCTCTCCTGTCGATCCCGATGGTAAACACAACGGTAAAACATCTTACTTAAAGGAAGACCGGATTCCGGTCATCGAGGACGGTTCCTCAGGCAGTTGTTGTCCTTCCTTGAGCATTCCCTGTGCCGTCATGTCCCTAATTACGGCCCGCGTCATCTTCGATGCAAGCGCAGCAGCCGTGCTTACCTGTCCCCAATCGAAGAAATGAACGCCGTCATCTCCCTTATTATGACTCCAGGATGCCCATACGACTTTTAACCGTTTGCGCTCAAATACCAGCACATTGAACTCTACCTTGGGCATTTCCGCCATATCCTCGTATTTCGCCACTTCCCCCGTGAGGATCAAGTCGGCCTGCAAGCTGTTGTGAATAAGGTCCGCCTGACGCACGGATAAACCCTCTTGCAGAATAAACCTGAAGAACAAAAGTTTCTCTCGCAACTCTCCCCAATCGATAACGTTGAATGTCCCAGCCTTTACCAGCTGACTAATGAAATGCAGAGCGAGAAAATTGTCCGCGTTATCCCGTTCGCTTCTATTCAAAAAAGGGGCGACCGCAACAGTATACTTCCTGCCGGGTTGCATGAACGAAGTGCTAAAGTCCTCTTTCGGTTTGTATATCCCCTCACCGCGTCCAATCCCCGTCCCTTCCCTGCCTGCAAGGAACGCCGCAAACGATCCGGTGATACGATCGAAGGCCTTTTTCTGAAGTCTTGCCATATCGTGTATCAGCCCCAAACCAAGCAAACCCGGAGAATCGTCGCCCGACAAGCCGACGGTCTCCATCCACAGAATGATCGGCGGATTCTCGGCGGCAACCAGACGGGAGGTCATGGCGATTTCCGGGGCATTTGTATCAGTATAGAGCTCCAGGGTGGTGATGAGAACAGCGTCTGCCCCGGTCTCTTTTTTCAAGGCCTCCGCCGTAACGGCATCGATGCCGTCCATATTTCGCACCCGGTGCCGCGTCAGGAACTGTTCCATATCCCCGTCCTCAAGTACCTGAACCCCCTGGGCGACAAGCCATTGCAGCAGCGCTTGCCGCATCTCTTTGACAGGCGCAGGTTGCCCGCTCATGTTCACCAGAGGCAGCACGGCAATATGGTGAGGAACACCGCGTACGATCAGCACTTGCTGCACCGGCTCCGCCGGCTGGTAATTGCCGTCACCCATCTGATAGGCGGTAATCGTTGTGGTCCCCGCGCTCATGATCCTCACCTTATTACCGCTGACGGTTGCAACAGCGGGAGTGGAACTCCCGTAGGTTGCGGTGAGATTGCTCGACACCGTGGAATAAAGAGTAAAAGGCCTGTCGCCAGAGGTATATATTGACAGGGCATCGAAGACGATGCGCTGGGGGGCCTTCGCAATGGTCAGCGTTGTCGTGGCGCTCCCCTCGTAGTTGGCGTCATGGATCGTACCCGTGACCGTATACGTGCCCGCCTTCGTGGGCGCCTCGGCTTTACCGTTGTAAGCCAGGGTCACGCTCAGGCCGCCAGGTTGCGTCGTGGCCATAGGATGAATTGCCGTTCCGTCATAGGGCTGATTCAAACCGGTGAGGGTGACTTCGGCTTTGGCCTTGCCCACCGTCAGCAACTGCTTGGCCGGCTCCGCCGCAAGGTAGTTTTTGTCTCCCGGCTGCGATGCAATGATCGCCGAGGAACCTGCGCCGATGATATGAAGCCGATTTTCGACAATCGTGGCCACTGACGGGTTCGAGCTTGTGTAGAATACGGGAAGTCCTGAACTCGCGGCTGCCTTGGGAGAAAAATCGGGATCGCCGAAGATCGCTGTGACCGGGGCATTAAACGTTACTGTCTGCGTGGCCTTCTTCACGGTCAGCGCCCACTTTATCGGCTTTGCCGGCAGGTGGTTTTCGTCTCCCGCCTGATACGCCGCGATATCGGTCATTCCGGCTCCCGCGATCGTGACCTCATTGCCGCTGATGGTCGCAACACCAGTATTGGAGCTTTCATAAGTGGCGGTGAGCCCGCTGGACACCGTGGCGGCAAGGGCAAACGGCGCATCGCCAAAGGTCCGCGCCGCAAGGGCATTGAACGTCATCGACTGGGGGGCCTTCGCAATCGTCAGCGCTGCCGTGGCGCTTCCCTCATAGTTAGCGTCCTGTACCGCGCCCGTGACCGAGTAGGTGCCCGCACTGGTCGGCGCCGCGGCATTGTTATCGTAGGTTAAAACGACTGTTAGGTCTTTCGGGTCCGTTTTGGCCCCGGCCTGCTTCTGCGCACCGTCGTAGGCCTGATTGAGCCCCGTGAGGGTGATTTTGGCTTTGGCCTTGTTCACCGTCAGAACCCGCTTTATCGGCTCCGCCGCAAGGTAGTTGTTGTCTCCGGCTTGGTAGGCCGTGATCTCGGTCGTTCCGGCTCCCGCGATCCTCACCTTGTTGCGGCTGATAACCGCAACAGCGGGATTGGAACTCCCATAGGATGCAGTAAGGCCGCTCGACACCGTAGAATAAAGCACGAAGGGTTTGTCGCCATAAGTCCGCACAACCAGGGTATCAAAGGCGATTCTCTGGGGGGCTTTCGCTATGGTCAGGGTTGCCGTGGCGCTTCCCTCGTAGTTAGCGTCTTTGACCATGCCAACGACCAGGTAGCTGCCCGCCCCGGTAGGCGCTGCCGTATTTCCGTTATAGGTGAGGGTGCTAGTCAAGCCTGCTGGCTCGGTCACGGCCCCGGCTCGCTTTACCGATCCGTCATAAATCTGATCGAGGCCGGTGAGGGTGACTTTGGCTTTGGCCTTGTTCACCGTCAGAACCCGCTGTACCGGCTCCGCCGCAAGGTAGTTGTTGTCACCCGGCTGCGATACAATGATCGTCGAGGAGCCTGCGCCGACGATATGGACGTGACTACCGACGATCGTAGCCACGGATAGGTTAGAGCTTTTGTATGACACAGGTAAGCCTGAACTCGTCGCTGCCCCGGGAGAAAAGTCGGCATCGCCGTAGCTCCGCGCCAAGAATGCATCGAAGATGATCTTTTGGCTGGCCTTCGCAATGGTCAGCGTTGCCGTGGCGCTTCCCTCGAAGTTGGCGTCCTGGACCGTGGCTATCACCTTGTAACTGTCGGCATTGACGGGTGCCGCTGCTTTTCCGTCGTAGGTGATGCTCACGGCCAGACCCTCCGGTCGTGTCGTGGCCTTTACGAGTTTCGGCGCGCCGTCGTAAGTCTGTTTGAGATTGCTCAGGGTGACTTTGGCCAGGGTCTTTCTTATTGGTTGGACCGCAGGCGCGGTCTGCATAGAGGCCGCACAGCCGGTGCCACAGAGGATGCAGACGATCACGAGGGCCAGCCCTCTATTTATAAATATTGTTGATGACATCCTGAACGGTCTTTTCCGTAATTGTATTCATCGGCTCACCGCCCCCGCCGAACAGACGGTCCGTGATACCGATACCGCCCCTTGTTGAGTCAAGGGATAATACCACCCTGCCGGTCTGGACTTCGGTCATTTGAAAGCTGACAGAGATGGCATTTGCGGTGGCCGACCCGGATCTCACCTCACCGTATTCCCGGACGACCGCGGTGATGACAGCATCCGCCTTGACCAAGGGGCCAAATTTTAATATTTCCTCCTTCGTCGGCGCAGTGGGATTGACGATCCCCGCCATCGCGATCCCTCTTGCGACCTCTCCCTGGGGAAGCACATACACGTCTCCGGTGGCGAGAAGCATGGTCATGAACACATCCCGAACACGATCCCCCGCAACCGGCTCTTTTGAAAGGTTCGAAAAAGGCATTACCGCCACGGTCTGGATCGATCCGAAATCCATCTTGGGATCTCTATACAGGTCCGCGGATGCACAGGCCGTCAGCGAGATGATGGCCCCAAAAAGGATAATTCTCCTAAGTGTGTTCATTGTTTTCCTCACATTCATGACCACTCCTGCAACGCCCTCATAACGCCGACAATCATTCCGGCGTCCTCAAAACGACATCTTGAGATCGGTGCTGAAATTCTTATCTTCCTCAGAAGACTGCGTAGCACTGGTACGACTATCGTTATAACTAGCGGTGAGCTGTATCCGCGGGCCGACATTCCATTGTATCCCTGTTAAAAACGCCCGATCGGTGTTCGGCGTCGTCCCCGAGGTGGTCTGCTTGGTTTCGCTGTACGTGCAGGTAAAAATGAGAGCTCCGCCGCTGAAGGGCGACCATGATGCAGAGTAGTTCTGAATCGTCTGGTTTGGCTGGTTGGTTGCGGAGCTTACCGAGATCGAGTAGGCAAGATAGATAGCCTCAACCGGGGTCCAAGCTACGTTCCCAACCGTATCGGCGGAACGATTCGTCATCGTGAACGGGCCCACGGTCGAGGTAGTCTCCGACTCCAGCTGATTCAAACTCAGACTAAAGAACCTATTGGGAACGATGCTTATGCCGGCATTGACGAGCGTATCCGTTGATTCAGCTCCCGTGGCTGACGTTTCGATGTTTACCCCTCCCGAAAGATTGACGTCGACTCCCCGGTACAATGAGGCGGTATTGTAGAGGAATATGGTCTCGGAGTGTCTGCTCTGACCCTGTGATTCATCCCTGCGACCGCTCAAAACAAGATTGTTAGTAATGGTCGGCAGAGGGACCGCCATGAGAGTAACACTGACCAAATCGGAAACCGTGCTCACCGACGCGGTTCGGCTATCGTCCTGCTCGATCCTTGCACCACCCGAAAACACATTGTTGAACTGTTTGTTATACGTCAGGGCGTTGGTGAGGATAGAGGTCGCACTCACGCCGTTGCTGCTCGCCTGAGAGTAAGACACAATATACGAGAGTGAATTATCCTTGAGGAGGGCCGTACGTAGGTACAGATCAAAGATCTGGCTTGTCGATGAGGTTTTTTCGTTCACCTGATTCGCAGGTTGACTGGAATACGCCTGAAGCTCGGTCACGTATATATTGCTCACGTCCGTGCCGGGCGGCGCGATCACAGCCACCGAGAGGGGCCGCACCGACGCTTTGATATATCTCGTCGTTATGGCTGGAAACTGAAGTTCAAAACTGTTTGTGAACGGGTTGAATGTTCCAAGGAGGTTTGTTTGGTACACAGTCCAGTTCTGATTATCAGAGCTTATATAAATGCTCCACGTAAAAGCATTGGCGACGGTATTCGGCAGCTGCCGGTCTACATAGACATAGAGTGTGTTTACGCTGGTTGCGGTCCCAAAATCGAGCCCTATATTCCGCAATTTTGTATCACCACTGAAGGACACCCCCTGCCCGATGTTGATGCCGCTGCTTGCGGTAAGATTGCCGTCGATAAGCGCCTGATTGACGCTGAGCGTTTCGAGGGTGGGTATGTCGCTGATGTCCGATAGTCCGAAAAAAGGAAAAAGCTGAAAACTTACCACCCCGCTCCCGCCGGTTACTTTGTTCGTAGCTTGGTAACCGTTGTAATCGCCACTAAAGGCAACCCTGTTGTCGAAGAAAGATTTGGCGTAATTTGCTCGCTCGTTCTCCGACACCTGGTCTGAATCTATGCCGGTTAAAAGGTTTTTGGTGTCGTTTGAGGTAACGGTAAAGGCGAGGTCCAGATTTTTCACGGGAGTAAACCGGGTGTTCGCGGAAGATAGATCGTTCTTCGTGTCCAAGAATTCATGATTCTTATCATAGGTGTGCGTTCCAATATACTGCAGATCGAGGGTAGGGAGCCCCTCGGGTTTGAATCCGAGATAAGCATTCTTAATTTCCGATATGGTTGCCTGCGTCGCTGTGCCCGATTCTTCCATCTGCGCCTCACGCATGGTGTAGCCTGCGCCAGCGTGAACAAAGGGATTATTGAGCGCGAGGGCGGCCTGCGGATAAAAGTTCGTAAGCGCCGAATGCGTTTCCCCGGCAACAGGGTCTTTTGTATCGGTTAACGTTCGATCATAACCGCTGCCGACCATCAGATTGACATAAGGGAAAAGCATTTCAGCATACGTTAGCGTGTATCGCTCATAAAACGTTTGTGTTTGCGGGTGCGTGGTCACTCCGGAGGCGTCCGTTATTTTGGAATCCGTCTTGCTCTCGGTCAACTCGACTGTCCCGCTGAGGATGTCAGCCATTGCCGTTTCCCGCGCGTAATGAAGCGTAGCCATCACCAACAGGCATAAAAAAAAAACCATTCTCTTTGCTTGCCCGTCCACCTTTTATCTCTCTCCCATCATCGTCACCCACGTGGGGTTTTCGCCGGCATCGATTATCGTGCTTGCCTTTTTGCTGATAAGATTGATGGTCATGAGCATTCCTGTTTCCGGGCTCACGAGGTACAGGCTGTTTTCCACGCCGTCAATAGTCATATACACAATGCCGCTTACTGCCTGGATATACGCTCCAGGGATCAGGGTAAAGGGATCATACATCTCCACCACGGCCTCCGGATTCCTGTTTACATAGAGCATATCGGTCACGGTGTCCACCTTGATGGAACTCAATCCCGGGCCGACAAACACCTTCCGCACGATAGAGAGGGAGGACGGATCGATGACCGAGAGATAGGGATTCTTCTCGAAAATGACATAGAGTTTGTCGCCCTTGCGATTGAACTGCCCCTGTGTCGGACCATTGTCCGTCGAAAGGGTGACGACCGTCGCCCGGTTCGCGATATCGATGACCGTGATGGTATTGGACAGCTCATTAAATACATATGCTCTTTTCCCAAAGCTATCTGTGAGTACGGAACGAGGGCCCTCTCCTAGCGGGATCCTGCCCAGCTCGACAAGAGCTCGAGTGTCGATGATGCTGAGAGTGCGCGAGTAAGTATTCACGACCAGAAGGACTCTTCCGTCGGGGGTCAGCGCAAGATCGTGTGGCTCATCATTGGCGTTCAGATGCATGCTGTTGATGATACTCCCCGACGCTACATCAATCACATCGATTTCGTTTTCACCCGAAAGGGAGACGTAGGCCCTGCCGGCCTTCTGGTCGAGTACAATCGCCTCAGGGCCCCTACCCGTAGGAATGACTGCCGCGACTTCTCCCGATTTCTTATCAAAAACCATGATGTTGTCGTCATTCCGGTTTGTGGCATAGCCCGTCAGTCCCGACAACGGCCGGGAGGGTATGGACAGGGAGAAAACCGGACTGAAACGAAAACCGCTCTGAACGGACTCCGCGTACTTCAAAGACAGAGCAAGAACGACGGCTCGCTTTTGCTGGACCTCAAATGAAAAGTCCATTTTCACCGGCCCTTCGGGCGTGAGGAGCGCCGCCTCCCCCTTCTCTCCTGTTAACAGGGCTTGCTTGACTGTCGTGGACAATCCGGTGTACTGCCCCGGAGGCAGCCGTCCGGAAGCGAACAATCGCTGCCGCCGCACCGCCCCGCGGCTAAGTTCCTCCAAGGAGAGCGCAAGAGGGAATTCCCTGCCGTCTCTTCCCACCGCAGAAAGATGCTCAACAGTGAACCTGAGCCTCTCCGCATCCACGGGAAAAGGCTGGAGATACACGAATACCTCTCCCTCATCCTCAAGCGGCGGTTTTATCATGGACGGGAGCGCAGCGCAGCCGGACAACAGCAGAGACAAGAGCGCGGTAATCGCTGTAATCGTCGGCAGAAACCTGTGCGAGCAGGAACATCGTAACAAACGGTGGTCGCCAATCATGGTGTATAGTCCCCGATATGGCATTTATTACAGAGCGTGTTCTGATTCAGAGAGAACGTGGTCGCCGGTTTATTATAATACGCCGCCTTGGCCTCTATTTCAGTTCGACCCTGCCCGTAGATTTGATACGCCTGACCTTGCTGGGAATAAAACCCATTCGACACGATGAAGTCCGTTTCTGCGTTCCATCTCATAATGCCGTCCCACCCCGATGCATGGGCGCGATGGCAGCTCAGGCACATTACTTGCGCAGTGCTGTTGGGGCCGTCAAGATAGGAATCGTCGGTCCTCGCGTGCGCTTTCAGCGTGGCGTAATCCGAGTTCCCCTCTTCGAAGGGGACGAGCGAGAGATACGGCGTTGAGGATGGAGACGACAGGATCGTGCCGGTATTTATATATTTATAGTAGTTGTTCATCCATTTGACGCCCAACTTTGCGTTATTCCCGGAGGCATGGAGCAGATTCGTGCGCCCGGGATAAGCAGGCGTGTGCATGTTGGGATGGCAATTAGTACACCACTCGGACATGCCCGATCCGTACGCCACGCGGGTCTGCGTGGTGTCCTCCGATCTGTTGGGCTTGTTCGGCGCAACAGCGGCCGGCGGGTCGTTCACAAAGACAACACCACCGGTCGGGGACCTGGGCTGGTAACCCTTTCCGCCCAGCATCCGGTACACGCCAACCGACATCGTGCTGCTGGGGTCGGGGCTCGATGCAAAGGAGCCCGATGTCGCTATCGGTCGCCCGGATGTAGTAATTGAGCCGTCGGCGTTCCTCCGGTATCGTCCGTGAGGATCGTGACAGCTCGTGCAGGATAAACCGCTTGCCGGATAAAAACCACCCGGGGCCGTTATATTCGTGCTGTCGGCGGCATAAGAAAAATCCGCGGCCACGATATTGTGGCCGTGTCGATCTCCGTAACTGTATTTCATCGGCTGGGTAGGGCCGGTAAGCCAACCATATGTCTTCCTGAGCCATCCGAAATCACCGCCCGGTGTGAGCTGCTTCGGCGGCATTCCCGCCAGCAGTTCGGCTCTAGGCGTGCTGACATGATACGTTGTGGGACCTGTGTCACCTGCATGCTCATGGCAGTTCAAACAAAGGGAACTGGGGTCCTGATTTCTCAGAAGGTAAGCCTGCGGCGTCGGCTGGCCGTTGACAGGGGCGCCTTGATATGAATTATGCATGGTGTGACAACCTTCGCAGGGACCTACCCCCCCATCGTGAAAAGCAGCCGATACTCCTTCCGCTCCGATAATAAAAGCCATCGGTATCAGGCCTGTCATTAGGATTACCAGAATTCTCATTTGTTCCTTAGCATCGATGCCAATCACGTACGTCGGCTGGATGGCGGCAACCCCGATTTCGCGGTGCTCTCAAGGCAGAGAGGCATTCGTGCACGGCATCCCGTGATGTAATTGACTTGATCATAACATCTGAAAACTTATGAAGTTATTATCATCCAAACTATATAACTTCCTAAGTTTTCGCATAATACTATAATAATTTTTGAATTACTACAAGATAATAAATGATAACTGTCACGACATCGTGAAATTAAAATGGTTCCCTATATCAGCATGTTGATGCACTTCTCCGCGGCAAGCTGCGGGGAAATGCAAGTTAGATTTGATCTCGACTAATGCTGATGCAATTAGAATCACACCTCTGGATTTTTTGCGATCGCACTTAAAAGCCAGAGTCCACAATGTCTTGACAGTTGTCAAGTATAAATTTAAGGGCTGGAGTTTTATAGAGTTGACTTCTTAATGTCTCAGCCCGACAAGGTGGAACTACTTTAGCCAGCTCCTGAGAGAGCCGAATGCCACCCATAATCGTCGCTGGGATAATGGAAAATGATGCTGTTTTAAAGAGGCCTAGAAGTTACAATTCACCTAATCCCAAGATGTTTTATTTGTTTGATAGCAACATAAACATTGGAAATATGTTATAAAAAGGGGGCTGGCCGAAGCCAGCCCCTGTGTGCAAAAACAAACAGAATACTAGTCTTTGTCGTGGCACTTGTTGCAAAGTGCGCGCTGATAGATGGCAAATACCGAGCTCGGCCTCTGGTAATACGCGGCCTGTACCTGGAAGGTATTTGTCTGGCCCGACTGAAGCTTATAGTTACCGGCAGTGTCAGTGATGGCGCCTGTCATATCCCACCTGAGCATGCTCTGGAACCCGCTCGCATGAGCACGGTGGCAGCTAAGGCAAAATACCATTGAATTGCCACTCACCGGAATTAAATTGGCAGCATACGCGGTGGTCGTCGCGATGGTCTTGAGCGCAGTAATAGTCGAAGCATCTGATCCTCTCTCAACAGGAACCAGCGATGAGTATCCGCCCGAGGTGACGCCGTTACCAGTGAGATTACCCGTCGCAATATAGGCATTATACGTAGTCGAGTAACTGCCGATCGCGAACTCCGTCGGATGAGGATGACCGCTGCCGCCTGAGGCGTACGCTGAACCATCCATTTGCGGATGGCAGTTTTCGCACCAACCGGACATGCCCGATCCATAGGCTACAGCCGTATCAGAGGTGGCCTCAGATCTGTTATAGCTGCTAGGTGCAATAACCATCGGCACCTGATTTGTGAAGGGGAACAAAGAGTATGACTTGGGCGCGTAACCAGTGCCACCCAGGAACCTGTAGACGCCGACAGCGGTTTTGCCTGCGGTCGGAACAATGGAAGTGGCGTACGAACCGGAACCAATTATCGGCAAGCCACCGTTTGAAAGGGCGCCGTTTTCATCAATTCTTCTCCAGTTGCTGTGAGGATTGTGGCAGGCGACGCAGTTCAGCTGAGCGGCTGCGTAACCGGTCCCGCCCGAGCCTGGCGCAACGATGTTCGTGGCGTCCGCAACATAACCAAAATCGGCGGCAATGATGTTGTGGCCGTGTCTATCCGGCGTCGAGGTCGTGCTCGTTCCCGTCGTGGAAACCTTCACCCAGGCAAAGTCTCCCGCAGGGCCCATCTGAATAGGTGCCTGGCTGGTCTGAGCGTTGACCGTGGCAAGAGGCGTGCTGACATGGAAGCTGCCCGCGGAACTACTTTCATGGCAGTTCAGACAAGTCGAGCTCGGGTCGCTGCCTCTCAAGAGATACTGCTTGCTCGCGAGCGGATTGCCCGTGCCATAAGCGCCGACGGTGGTGCTCCCGAGCCCCGCCATTGCTCCTTGCATATATGAGTTGTGCATGGTGTGGCAAGATTCGCAGGGTGCGACGCCGCCATCGTGGAACGCATAACTCGTGGTGCCGATACCGATGATTGCCATAACGGCAACCGCGATAATGAAGCTTAATTTGATGAACTTCATGTAATCCTCCTAGATTGTTCGCTCCGGCAACCCGGCTGTCCTGTGTTGCAGGACCCGTAGGCTTTGTGTCCCCACCTTGCGATGGGTTTACGTCTTCCGGAGAGTTATTTGCGCTGACGTAGTCAGCAGATTTGTGCAACGCCTACCTGAATACCCTAAAAAACCTAAATCTACACAACTCCGTGTTGCTAGTTCCGAAAGCAGTTTTGCTTACTACACCACCCCCTTCCTTTTTTTCCCAGACAATCGCAATGGCAGATCATGATATCGTGAGCTGGTAAACGCTGACGCCCCTGTTTGCGAGCTGGGTCACATATACCCTGTTTTGACCATCAACGGCAAGCTGCATCGGCCCTATCAGATTGCCCGGTCCGTAACCACGATGGCCGAACTCCCCGTAAAACTTGAATGTTCTGTCAAAAACCAGCACAACGCACCTGAGCGTATCCGCCACGAGAATGAATTTGCCCGAAGCGTCCGCTGTGATCCCCCCCGGGACCCCGAACTTGCCCTCTGCGCCGCCAAGCGTGCCGAAAGACTTTATCGTTTTGTCCGGGGACAGAACGAAGGCCTTGGCAATGATTGGCAGGGTGAACAGAATGTTCCCTTCCTGATCCACGTTGAAACCGACGATATCGGTGTCCTCGGTGTCCTCTTTTTTGACGTTTTCTTTGACGTATTCATCGAGGTTGATGAGTGCCCCGATATTATAGCCGTCCTTGAAACGTCCCTCCGCGTCCGTTATAACCACCTGCTTCGACTGTAACGATGCAAAATAGAAGAGGCCTTTCCGATATAATATGCGGCCAGGAGCAAAGCCGGCGAATTGGGGGGGCAGGTTCTGGAGCTCCATTTTCTCGACCGGCTCCCCGCGATAATTGCAGCGGACGATTCCCTCATTTGAGTTGGTGAGAGCAATGATATTACCTTCATCGTCCACGGCAACATCCAGGACGACTGGGATTTCTCCCGCATCGTTGAAGCTGTAAACCTCCATGCCCTTGTCGTTAAATATCTTGATCGCTCTGCCGGTTAAGACATAGATTTCATCCTGCGTTGCGTTAACGGCTATGTCCACCCAGGAAACATGGAGAATGCCCGAAAAGTTAGACAGGTTGTACAAGTAAGATACGGAGACCTTTGCCTCTGCGCCAAAAGCGTTCGCAGTCGACAGCACAAGGAAGGTTACAAGAAGAATAAACAGATGTTTTACTTTCAAATTCATCATGGCATTTTGATGATAGTTTTTTCCCGCTTTCGATAGGTATTGTGCAATAGCCATACCAGATTTCAAGTAATTATTAGTAAACAAAAACAATGTGTTTGTAGCGGTATCATAATAGGGGCTGACTGCTTTTGGGTTAAATAACCAGAACGATCTGGTTATTTAACCAAATCCGGGTTCTCCATGGGGGATTGGTTCGTCAACGGGAAGCTGGGAAAAGCGAGGAGGTAAAGAAAGCCAAAACTCTGCTGCATGCTGTTTCGCTACTGCAATGCTTCACAGGCTTCAGCACTCCCCAACTCACAGGCTTTCTGGTAGTCTGAAGCAGCGCGATCGTTACTGCCTGTTCTGGAGTAAAGAAGTCCGCGATTATAAAAAGCCATGGCCTGCCTTGGATCGATGAGTATCGCCTTAGTAAACTGTTCTATGGCTTTATCGACCAACCCCTTCTTGGCATATGCAATACCCAAATTAATATACGTCTCGGGATGTGAAGGGTCCAAGACAATCGCCCTTTCAAAGTCCTCAATTGCCTTATTGAACTGCCCTGTTTTTCCAAATAACATACCTCTATTCGTATACGCCCAGTAATCAGTAGGAGCCAACTCAACTGCCTTGTCGAGGTCCTTGATTGCTTCATCAAACCTCCCCAACTCGTCATAGGTCAGGCCTCGATTGTTATAGGCGAAAGAGATCGTAGGGTCCTTTGCGATAACGTAATTCCACAGGCATAAATTGTTCTTCCATACGCCTATTTGTTTAAAAGTCGCAGAGGACAGAAAACAGAGCAGACCAATCGCGGCAGCACCGCTGATCAGCTTGACGAGCGGACTGAGCCTCTCCGGTGCATGGCTCTTTTCCCAAAGCCATGCCGCTCCCAAACCCATGATCATGAATGGACCAAGGCAAGGCAAATAGGTATACCGGTCCGCCATTGATTGCCCCCCTACTTGGACGATGCCGAGAACGGGTATGAGCGTCATACAATAATAACTCCACGCAGTCAGCCAGAATTTCCGCTTTTTAGCATTCACCACGCAAACGACCGTAATCCCTACCACAAGAGCAGTGGGCACGAAGTACTCCATCGATGCAAGTGAAGCCGTCTCGGGATAGGGATAAAAAGGAACTAAATTCAGAGGCCATACCATCTTCCCGAGATACGCGATGAGAGCATGAGCCGCCACCAGCACGCGTGTCGGCAACGGCGCCATCGCGTATCTCGCCGACAGCGCTCCTACGGCCTTCTGCGCGAAAACAGTCACTATTGAAGAAGCAAGGCTTAATAAAAAAAGGGGGAATTTCTCTAGAAAGGCAGTCAGAAATGTTTTTACAGAACGGATCCTGCCGAAGGGATGCCAATCAAGAATCAGCAGAACGACGGGGAGCGTTACCGCCATCGGCTTGCTGAGCAGGGCAAGAATAAAAAATACAAGCAGAAGGAGATAGTGCTTATTGAGGAATGTTCGCTTTCTGCCCGCTCCCGCGTTTCCGCAGTCTCCCGACTGTCCGCTGATTGCGCCGTTCACATAACTCATGATGCTGAGCAGAAAAAACAGACCGCACAGAAGGGTCTTTCTTTCCGAGACCCACGCTACTGATTCCACATTCAGGGGATGAAGACCGAATAAGAGACCCGTTGTTCCCGCCGCAATCAGGACCGATCGCTCATTTGAAAATGGTGATGGATCGTTCAATCTTCTCCGCCCGTTGAATGCTGCGAGGAGCCTGCTTACGAGCACTACCACCAGGAATGTATTAAGCGCATGGAGGACAATGCTCGTTAGGTGATGACCCAGGGGGTTCAGTCCCCAGAAAGCGTAATCAAGGGCGTGGGATATCCAGGTAAGGGGGTGCCAGTAGCTTGGGAAGAACTGTAAAAAAGCCCATTTTAAGAATGCGACATCCAATGAACGGATAGAAGGATTCGCGGTTATATAATCACGGTCATCCCACTCAACAAATTTATTTTGAAGGGCCGGAAGATAGACAAGTAGCGTCATAAGGGCGACCGATGCCGCAAGATAATATACGTTCGCGAGTCTTTTCATCTTCAACCTCCCACATCGCAGAACCGTATTGTCAAAGTCTAGCCACAGAGAAAGCGGGAACACTTTGCATTTCAGGTTTCCCTTCCCCCTCTGTGTCCTCTTACTACCTGCGCCTTTGCTGTTTCTGCATTAATTAAGATTCCCTGTTTGTCTCTATTCTTGGCGCACTTATGCTTGCCTGTCTTTTCTCCCTGTACCCGGGGGTTTCATGAAGTACCCCTTTTTTTTCATAAAACTTTTGACGTTATCCGCAGAACTGAGCCATAGGCGCAAGGAAGTGCGCTGCCGATAGAACAGTGCGTACGAACCAATTCTACTCAAGTAGGGGAAAATTCCCTCGCGAAGTCGCGAAGCACGCAAATGTAGTCTTTAAACTCATGTAACTACTCAGGCCCATTTTGCGCAAAGCCGCGAAGAAAGGCAAAAATTTCGGGGTTAACCCTTTGCGATCATTGCTTTGCGCTATACATGCTTTGCTTGGTTCCGGCTTGTCCGGTTGAGGCGACGCTTGCGGGTTATTCGGCAGGCGCTCCCCGCGACAACTGATTGAATGCGTTACATCCATTGTTGTCGCCCAAATCACATGCTTTCTGATAATCCAACTCAGCGCGTGCCTGATCGCCTGTCATCACATAGAGAAGGCCACGGTTATTATAAGCCATAGCGTGATCTTGGTCCATGAGGATTGCTTTATTAAACTGCTCGAATGCCCTATCGACTTGACCTGCTTCGGCATATACAACCCCCAGAGTATTACGAGTGATATAAGCCTCGAGAGGAGAGGGATTCAAGGCAATTGCCTTTTCCAGATCCTCGATTGCCTTATCGAACCGGCCTGTTTTACCCAACACCATCCCGCGATTCGTATATGCCTCACTATCGTAGGGGGCCAGCGCAATAGCCGTATCGAAGTCCTCGATTGCCTTATCAAACAGCCCCATTTTATCATAGGCCATCCCCCGGTTATTATAGGCAAAACGGATCTTGGGATACCTCTCGATAACAGAGCTCCACATGACAATACCGTTTTTCCAGACGCCTATCTGCTTGACTGTTGCAAACGATAAACAGAGGATGATACTAGCCGCCGTGACTAAGCAGATCAGCTTGACCGACGACCCCGGCAACATACGCGCTTTTTCCCAAAACCAAGCCGCTCCCAAACCCGTTACAAAAAAGGGGCCCAGACTCGGCAAATAGGTATACCGGTCCGCCATCGATTGCATCCCTACCTGGACGATGCCAATCACAGGGAGCAAGGTCACAGCATAATATCCCCAGGCTACTAGCCATACTTTCTGCTTTCTTGCAATAATCAGGGAGGCTACGGTAATGCCAGCCACAAGAACAATCGGCGCGAGATTCTCAAATGATACGAGAGGCTGATTTTCCGGATAGGGATAGTAGGGTACCAACGTCAGGGGTAGCATCATCTTCCAAAGATATGCGATGAGAGCTTTAGCCGCGACAAAGATGCGGGTCGAAAACGGCGCGTATGCCGTCGGTTGAATGGCGCCGCTCGTTGCCTGCGCCAGAATCGTCACGATCGAGGAAAGGAGGCTCAATGCAATAAAGGGGAGCTTCTCGGCCAATGTAGGCCGCAGGGTCTTAAAAGACCCGATTCTATTAAAGGGGTACCAGTCCAAAAGTAAAAGAACGACAGGAAGGGTAACCGCCATCGGCTTACTGAGCAGGGCAAGTATAAAAAAACCGAGAGTAAAGAGATAGGGGCTACTGATGAAAAGATTTTTTTTGCCCGCTTCATCGTTCGAGCTGTCTTCTGATTTCTGTCTGCTGACATAGTTCGTGTACGTGATGATGCTGAGCAGAAAAAACAGGGCGCAGAGAAGGTCTTTTCGTTCCGCTACCCACGCTACTGATTCTACATGCAGAGGATGAAGACCGAACAACAGGCCCGTTATCCCCGCCGCGATCTGGATCGTTCGCGCATTCAAAGTGAAATCGCAAGAAGTCAGGTTCCGCCACTGAGACACGGAGAGCACGGAGGCACTCTTTTTTATCTTCAGTATGCTTTTCTCTGCGTCCCTGTGAGTTTGAGGAGGCTTTTGATTTGTTTTATAGGCATCGAATAACTTTATGACGAGCACAACCACCAGGAACGTATTAAACGCATGAAGGACAATGTTCGTCAGGTGATGGCCCAGCGGATTCAGCCCCCAGAGTGCATAATCGAGGGCATGGGATATCCAGGTAAGGGGGTGCCAGTTGTGCGCAACAAAATCGAAAAAAGCCCTTTTTAAAAAAACTACATTGAAGGAGCGGATAAAGGGGTTCTCATATACGTATTCGTTATCATCCCAAGTTACGAAATCATTCTTAAGGGCCGGAAGATAGAGGAGCAACGTCATGAGAGCGACTGAAGCCGCAAGATAGTATTTTAAGTGCTCTCTTTTCACTCTTAACCCAACCTCTTTCAATTCATGACTGTGACAAAACATTTTCACTCGATTCGTATCTTGTAACAAGTGCAATTGCGAGCCCATCAAGGAAAATGGAGGGGAAAGCTGAAATAAGGGAGAAAAAACTTCACACGCCGGCTTGCATTTTTTTACCGATTGCGACGTCGTTCCCAATTTTTCCCGCTACTCCTCCTTGCTCTTCATACTCATAATGAGTGGTATGCCGGGCAATGCCGAGGACGGAAAAAACTTATTGAAAGTAACGCTTAGGCACGCCTCGCTGAAGGGAGCGATGCCCTGCAGCATACGCTGGCCCTGTACGCATATTCGCCTTCGTCGCGCTCAGGCAGAAATTCCAAAAGTCTTACGCGGACAGAGACAACGAATAAAATGAAGAACCCCCGTTATCCAGCTTTTAGAAAAGCTGGTCGTTTTGTTTTCATCGGATTTTTGCATCATCGCGGTATGTTTATCGGTGTAAAAAAGATAAAAGCATTGCCAAGGGATTGGAAATTTTGCGATCTTCATTTTTAATCTTTAATTTCGGCTTGACTGGGTCAAGCACACTTATATCCCCGCATCCCGGAACAGGGACGACTTCACAAATCCTGATTTCTGCAGCAAATATTTCAGGGAAGTCGCGAGCACACCAAATCCGTACTTGACGCTCCCCCTGAAGCTAATCGAGGAGGCGTCATCGAAGTATTTCGTCGGACAACTGATCTCTCCGATTCGAAAACCGAAGTACACCGCTTGGGCGAGGATCTCGTTATCGAATACAAAATCGTCGGAGTTCCCTTTGAAGGGAAGAGTCTCGAGCGTCCTGCGGCTGAATGCCCGGAAACCGGTGTGGTATTCCGATACTTTCGCGCCGAGCGCAAGATTTTCTACAAAAGTTAGAAACCGGTTCGCAATATACTTATACAACGGCATCCCGCCTTTCAACGCCCCACCACCGAGAATCCGCGATCCAAGCACGATATCATAATGCCCCGATACGACCATTGATGCCATTGCCGTAATCAGACGGGGAGAATATTGGTAATCAGGGTGGAGCATGACCACAACGTCCGCTCCTTTTGACAGAGCCTCCCGGTAGCACGTCTTCTGGTTGCCGCCATAGCCGCGATTCTCGGTATGAATAATCGTATGAATACCGAGTGTCCTCGCTTTATCAGCGGTGTCATCTTTGCTTGCATCATCGACAAGGATGACTTCGTCTACAATATCATGGGGAATCTCGTTGTACGTTATCTCAAGAGTCGTGGAAGCGTTGTAGGCAGGCATAACAACGATTATTTTCTTCTGATGAAGCATCTGTTCCCCTTATTTAATATCCTGATAATAGAAGGATTTCTTCCTACCACATCTTCGTGCATCGAGAATATTGGTGCATTGTTACCACAAAAGGTTGCGACAACGAATATTCGCATTGTTCATTCCCAACTTATAAAATTCTGCAATAATTAAGGTTAAAAACAGTGCCGTTTCTTTTAGACGGAGAAAACAAAGAGGAAATCTGCTCGTTACTCCGCCTCTTTGATAAGCCCGAAAACTCCTTTTGTGCTAACCATCGTGCGATCGTGCCGAAAGTTCGTAGGTCTGATATTTTGCAACCCGCCTAATGGAGCCTCCGTTCAGGCGCCCCTGCATCATATAATCCAACATGCCGTGCGAACTTATCATTCTTAGTCCAAAAACGTTTCTGAAACAACACTGTAACAAAAAGGACCCCTCCCGTTTATAGGATTCTCCGCAACTCCGAAACTGCTGTCGAATCGTCCGGGATATGCTCTAGTATTTCAGAACTATAGAATACAATCAAATGATTTATTATTTTAGCGCACCCAGTACCTTAGACACAAGATAAAAGTTACGGGCTGTCATCAACTGAAGCTCATGGTATAGGTATACCTGCGCCGACTTTTAAAGCCAAGTTTTTCCACAAACCACTACATGTTGTATCGTCCTGCGAATCTGTGACCTGAAAAAATGGGGGACATGAAAAATAAAGCAAAGCTTTCCGAATTTGAGTAAGATGGTTCTCGCTGAAGATCCAAAGTCGGCGTCGTTGCCGTGGACAGCAGCAAGGTAAAGGCCAACGCGGCCCTGGAAGCCAATTGCACCGAGCGGGACGTGAAGAAGATGCTCAATGAAGCGGAGGCAAAGGACGCCAAGGCAGACCGAAGGTACGTTCCGGACAAACGGGGAGATGAACTCCCTGCGGAATTTGCCAATTAGACAAGCCGCAGATCCCCTCTTGCAGCATGCAAGAAGTGGTTGGAAGAACGGGCAGCGGCCTGAAGAGACCAACCAGCTGTCAAAGATCGAAGAACGACAGGCCTAGGAGACCGAAACCGGAACAAAAAAGCGAGGCCGTACACCCCGAAGTCCGGATTCAACACCTGAGGAAACAGCCAATGCCAACATGCCCGGCTCGGTCAGTCGAATCATGAAGACCCGAAGCGGCTATGTCTAGGGTTATAACAGGCTGGTCGTGGTTACCGAAGACCAGATGATCATTGCAGCGCCTAGGTCACGAACTAGGAAAACGACGTACATCAGCTGCAACCGATGATCCAGAGACGGCCCAAGAGAACCTACAGGAGATCGTGGCGAAAGAAGAGTTGATAATAAAAACCTCCTTGACCGATGCGGACTACATTAAGCGACAAGAACCTTGTTGCCATGACATCCGAGGGCCCCGAACGTCTTATCGCGACCAAGAAAGACTGGAAGCAGCGCGATGAAGCCTCCGTACCATCACCGCCCCGTGGCCGGATACCAAAGGATCTGACACGCCAGCAGCGAATGAAACGTAAGCTTCTGACCAAGCGAGAGCGATCTCTATAAGAAACGAGGCCAGATCGTCAAATCGGTCTTTGGTCAGATCAAAAGACAATCGTGGAATCCGACACTCTATGCGCAGGGGCTTGAAGCATCTCCCATGAATAAAAGAATATCTGCGCGACGCACAAACTGCTGAAACTTTGGCGAAGTGGCAAGGAGATCGCAGCTCAGACAGCAACATAAAGAACCAACGCGATCGTTGATTGATGAACGAGCGCTTCGCCGATACGCACATGTCTGCCTGGCATCGTCCCCCCATGAGGAATCATAAACGGCTGCTCAGGCCTTTGCGAACAGGCTCCATAGAATAGCTTTTTAAAACTCTCCCCGGTCGCCAGGAGTTTGGATGGTTAAACAAGCAAAATTTATGCCATTTTTACACATTCATTTATAATTTTAGATCATAACTAATTATGAAGTTTGAATTTTTTTTATTTTTCAGTACTGGTTAAATAGCCAGTTCATCAGGTTATTTCACCGTAAACCATAAACTGGATTGAGGGGAATCGGCATTAAAGAGTGGCTAATCTATTGAAAAAAAGAACGACTAAATTACTTACACTATGGTATGCATATTGCTTGTCTCAGAACTGGAATTAATATGTTCAGGCTTCGGAGCACATAAATCATAATCATGGAGAAATATAACAACATATGGATTCTATGAAAAAATTTCTCATAGTTGACGATGAAGACCTGCTTCGCCATTCTCTCGCCTCCGTATTCCACGATAAGGATACGGAGATTATATCCGCCGCCACCGGAGAAGATGCATTAAAGGCGATTAAAGAAAATCAATTTAACTTGTGCTTTCTTGATATGAATCTTCCGGACATCAGTGGCCTGGAGATCATGAGATTGCTTCGGGATGTCTCGCCTCAGACCCGAATCATTATGATGACTGGGAGCGAGATCACAGACACGATGCTGATAGCCGTTCGTGAGAGTGCGCATTGCCTACTTTCCAAACCCTTTGAACTGGAACAAGTAAAATCATTGGTCTGCAGGATACTTTCAATGGTATCTCACGCTGGCCATGATGAGAACCTCCTAGCCCAAGGCGGGATGTCGTCTCTTCAATGGATCAGCGATGACACCAGAAAACATAAGCGGAAGCCGTTCACCAACTGCATAACCTGTTACGCGGTCGCCCCGCACGGCGACATGGCCGCCAAACTCATCTCTGCCAATATTGTCGATATCAGTGAATCAGGCATGGGCATCCTTACTGATTGTCAACTGCAGCCGGGGCACCTTATCCGGTTGAGCGATGCGCCGATACAAGGCAGAGGCGTGGTCCGATGGAGTGTATACGTCGACGCCAAGGCGGCGTACCGGGCTGGAATTCAATTCGTATCGCCGGAGCATGTTCCGTACTGACATACTCCAGGTTCTATCTCAGAAGACCGGGATGAACGGAGAATTGAAAAAGCTTTCAGCTTTGTCGTAAACCATGTGCTCGCGCACCCCCCAGGATCGTGGTCAGGCATTTTTTCGCGGCCTCATGGTTTAAATCATGAAAAAGTCCCTCCTTATTGTTGACGAAGGCCCTCTGACTTATAACCTGCTATCGCCCCTGCTGAAAGACGACCGGACCGAGGTTGTTCGCGCATCGACCGGAGAAGATGCGCTCAGGAAACTCGGGGCGATGACATGCGATCTATGCCTTCTTGACATCCGCCTTCCCGATATAAACGGTATCGATCTTATGAAAGTGATGAAGAAGAACTATACGAAAGCAGGCATCATCATGATGACCGGCGACAGTTCCGATGATAACGTCATGAAATCCATCCGGGAACACGCACTTCTTCATCTGGTCAAACCGTTCGATCTCTTTAGGTTAAGGCAATCGTGGGGAAACTTCTGGGAAAGCACATCGATGCATATCAGGATTACAACTTTTTGATGACCAGGTTACTTGGCGATAAGAGGTTACACAATCGGCAACCCTTTACGAACCCAGAGAATTACACCATTCTCTACACCGATACGGAGGAAGACGAGCAGCGCTGTTTAGCCGAGGCGATCGATATCTGCCTGAACGGCCTCGGCATCACGACGAACGTACAGCTCGAACCGGGAAAAATAATCCGGCTCAGGAACCGAAACGAGCAGCTCCATGGCATTGTCCGGTGGATATCCGGAAGCCAGCGCGAGTGGTACCGAGCGGGAATTCAGTTCATATAACCTGAGATGGACAACCCAGAACGGAAAAAACTATGCCACAGAGATTACAGAAAAAATGCAACCAAGATATTAACCGTCTCTTAATAATGTTGACACGGGAAGGGTTGCGGAATTCCTATTTTAAGTAGCCAAAGTCTTTCGCCTGCGTTCATAACACCGCGAAAATAGAGAAACCACGTAAACTCCAGCTCCCGGTTATACATTTATGTCATGTTGTTTATTAGAAGCTCACTGTTTAAATGTTTTTTGAGACTTTAACAAACGAGATACTTCTTGATCCTGTGGGTGTGTTGATCTTTGGATCCTGCGGAATGTATCTTTTAAAAAAGGAAGATTAGTTTATAATGTAGTGCCCCCTCTAAGTAAGTATGAACAACATAGCCTTTTTCCTGAAGTCCGGGAACTTACAAATATAAACGTAAAATATTTTGCATTAATTAATATGCGTAACTTCCTGATTTCAGAGAGCTACTTTTACGACATTGTTACGATATTCCGTGCGTTTGTATTATATAAATAATCATCATCAAAACCCAAAGATTTTCGTGTGGAGTTCCCCGGTCGAGCGCATCTTGGAGAAAATCTCCAAATGCAAGGATGCCTTGGGGACACTATACTACTCAGATCATTCCAACCCGAATTTTTTCACCTGATAGCGAAAGGCATCATAGCTGAGATTCAGGAGTTTCGCCGCCTGCGTTTTGTTATTATTCGTCCGTTCAAGCGCTTGGACAATGAGGTCCTTTTCCAAATCATCAAGAGAGAGGCCTTGCGCTGGAAGCGAGAGTCGCCCCCCGGACGACGGCGGGGTGATCCCCGCCTTGCCGGTCAGCCAGTTCGGCAGATGCTCAGGCAGTATCTCCTCCGCGCCTTCGAGAACCACGACTCGCTCCAGCAGGTTTCTCAGCTCCCTTATGTTCCCCGGCCAGGGGTATGAGGTAAGGATTTTTTCCGCCTCCGGGGAAATGCGCGTCGTGGTTTTCCTTTGATAGCGCGTCGTGAACTGAGAAAGGAAATATTGCATGATGAGGGGAATGTCTTCCTTCCGTTCCCGCAACGGAGGGATGTGCAGGTAGAACGTGTTCAGGCGGAAAAACAGATCCATCCTAAATGATCCCTGATCCACTGCTTCCGCTAGATTCCTGTTTGTCGTAGCGATCACTGTAACATCGATCGGGATTTCCTCACTTCCGCCAACCGGCCGGACGGTTCTTTCCTCCAGCACACGAAGCATTTTGCCCTGGAGGGCATGTTTCATATCTCCGATTTCATCAAGAAGGATGGAACCACCTTGTGCCATTTCAAACAGCCCCTTCTTGTCGGATTTCGCATCGGTAAACGAACCTTTTTCATACCCAAACAGTTCACTCTCCAGAAGCGTTTCCGGAAGGGCTGCGCAGTTGACCTTGATAAATGGGGCAAAACGGTTTCCCGAGGCTTTGTGGAGCATTCGGTGGGCATATCGCGCGAACAGCTCCTTGCCCGTTCCGCTCTCCCCGGTTATCAGCAACGTCGAGACCGAAGCATCGGCCATTCTCTCGATTTTTGCCTTCAGTTCCTGGACTATCTTCGACTCGCCGATAATTTCCTTCTCGAAAACTTCAGACTGCACTTTTCTGAGATAGGTAACCTCCTGCTTCAGCTTCCCTTTTTCAATGATGTTCTGAATCACAATCTTCACCTCATCGACATTAAACGGCTTCGTGAGGTAATCAGCGGCGCCCAGCTTCATCGCCTTCACCGCGGTTTCCGCGGTATCATCAGCCGTCAACATAACCACCTGGGAGGGTAGCTCCTGCTTAACGATTTCCGTCAGGACATCGATGCCACTCTGATCAGCGATCCGAATATCGAGCAGGACTACGGCTGGCGACCAGGATTTGATCTTGCTTACAATGTCGTCCGCGCTGGTTGCGGTCCGCACTTCATAGCTATTGCTTTTGAGTACCCGGGAGAGCATAGATAAAATAAGTTCATCATCGTCAATGATATAAATCTTCTGCTGGTCCCTCATACAGTCATTATCCTTTCCGAAGTAACTGCCGGGAGACAAATTCGCACCGTAGCACCCCGCTCCTCGTTGTTCTTGATTTGAATGGTTCCTCCGTGTTCTTCAATCAGCCGCTTGGAAATCGCAAGGCCGAGCCCTGTGCCCTTCGACTTTGTCGTGTAAAAAGGCTTAAACATCTGAGGCAGGACGGAAGCGTCGATCCCCGACCCCGTGTCGGAAATATCAATGAAAATACTGTGTGATGAGGGTTCAAATGATGTTTTTACAGTAATAGTTCCTCCACCCGGCATCGCGTCAACCGCGTTCAGAAGCAGATTCATAAATACCTGTTTCAGCTGCATGGGGTCCGCAAGGATTGTAGGCAGGTTCCGCCCAAAAATCTTCACCAAGTGAATGGAACCCGCTCCTTCCCGCAAAGACGGACGGTCCTGCACCGCCAGGCCAATCACCGCTTCAAGGACTTCCTGTATGTCAGTATGCGCCAGATGCGGTTTGGGTGGTCTGGCAAAATTTAGGAGGCCTTTCATTAGTTGCTCGATACGCTTGATTTCATCGATCACTTTCCTTATGACGGTTTTGTTGTCCTCCGATAGTTGCTGTTCCTCCAGCAGCATCTCGATTGACAGTTTGATGCCGGCGAGCGGATTTTTTATTTCATGGGCCATGCCCGTGGCCAGCTCCGCCGAGGTTCTGATCTGCTGCGCCCGTTGAAGCGCCTCTTCGGCCTGCTTTCGATCGGTGATCTCTCGGTCGATGTCGAGGATATACTTGCGCCCGCCGACCTCGAACAATCCGGCGCCGATCTCGACAGGGAAGATCGTTCCGTCTTTCCTTCGATGGTTGAGCTCCGCCCGGACCCACTGCCCTCCCAGAATCCGCTGCATTCGCGAAGAGAACCCGAGCACCGACTCAGAGCTGTTAAGATCGTTGATGTTCATGTTCAGCAGTTCTTCAACCGGATAACCATGCATCTCCGCTGCGGCATGGTTAGCCTGAAGGATTTTTCCGGCCCGATCGCCTTCCACATCCAGGATGAAAATCGCATCGGCGGCGCTGTCGAAGAGATGACGATACCGCCCCTCACTCTCTTCGATGGCCGTCAGATTGTCTTTCAAGGACGAGGCCATGTCGTTGAAAGCCACTGCAAGTTCCTCGAACTCGTCTTTGAGTCCCGTGATCCGGTGGTCCAGGATGCCGCCTTTCAATTTTCTTGCCGCACCCACCAGAGTCTTGATCGGCCTCGTAACGCTTCTGCTCGCCAGAAAGCCGAACAGCGCAATCAGAATGGGACCAGCGGCAACAACCATGACCACGATAGTCTTCGTCCGGTAGGAGTTCAGTGCCGCTTCCCGCGTCTTGTCATCCAGCTTCTTCTTGGTCAGAACGATTATAGTATCGACCTTCCCGACCAGTGAATCACCGATAAGGCGCGCATGCTCCTGATCCGCCGTACGCCGCTGTTGAATCCGCGATCCTCGTATTGCCTTTCTCTCAAAGCTGGATGCCGCACTTCTAAACACCTGCCTTACCGCGCGGCCATATTCATCAGTATGACGCTGCAGATCATGGATTTTTTCTGTCACGCTCTCTGAATGGTGACATCCAGAACAGGATTGAACCACATTATTCATGACCGCAATATGATTATCAACAGTGTCGGGTGATTGCGGATGCTGAGTGGTCAGTGAGGATAAATCCGCGCCCACCTTGCGGATCTCCAGCAATAACTGCTGCCTCAGGATTTCCACCTGATGCAGCATGATTAGTTCGTCGTAGTTCGATGCCGCACGGTCTATAAATACAAGCAGTATGGCGCCGCCAAGAAGTGCAAACAGGCAGGCAGCAAGCAGTGCTATAAAAATCTTCTTTTTCAAATTGATATGGGGCCTTTTAAATATGCAAAATATTAAGGGAAATTAAGAACACAAACCAAGATGTGTTGGGAAATCCGATTAAAAAGCAATCGGTTTCACGATGTAATGACTAATGACCGCATGCTCCGACAGTCTCGCTTACCATGCCAAAGCCGAAGCCTGTCGTTTCACCAATCGCTTTAATATCTTGGTTCTTTGTGGTTCAACTTGCACCCCTAAAGTCGATAATTATTCGTGGTATGATAACGTAATGTCCCTATGCTGTCAACTAATTGCTGAAATTTCAACAGAAATAGTGTCCCATTTGCTGTGCTTACAAACCTGCGTCTTTCTATTTAAAAGGAAGTGGCTTTTTCTGAATAAGAACAGCTAAAAGGATGGACTTCACCGTAAGTGAGTAAAGCCGTTTGCGAGTGCAACTGCGTTACTCCATGGCCAAACGTCTTTTTTGAGTCATGCGGTTTTAGTGCAGGTGTTAATTGAGCTGCATGGTACGGAAACCCCCGCAGATTCAACGCAATTTAGGATTATCATTCTTGTGCTTCGTAAAGAAGGAATCGGCGTAAAACCGTTCATTGCCAAACAGCCAACAAAATGGTATAGGTTTTGTGGCAGCTTTTTATAGAGGAAAAAACCGTCATTTAAGGATAAAATCGGCTAAGAACTGCGATTGTCGGCAAAAATGTGAAAGGCAACGCTTTGTGATGACAACTCCCTGCTGTCCGGTTAAAACAGCGCCCCCTGTATGTGTTCATCCTGAACAGCTAAGAGCCGTTCAGGTTTCAGGGTAAGAATATCGATAAGGTTCTTCCGTTCAAAAAGCGTTTCCCTTATAAGGCGGCTTAACGTTAGAAGGGAATGAGCATATTTTGTCTGGTACTTGATATACGTGAGCAGCAGATAATAACTCATCGCCACCCAGATTTGTGTCATAACGGCGTTTTTGCTGGTCCCGAGGAACGATTTGATCTTCAGGTTCTGCTTGATCCACTTGAAGAACAGTTCGATCTGCCATCGGGATTTATAGATTGTCGCTATCGTTGAGGCTGCAAGTTTCATATTGTTGGTGAGGAATATCAGATGCTTCTTGGTTTCCTCATCATAGAATTCGATCATCCGAAGTTCTTGGGGATAATAGTTCTTTGTCCGGGATCCGGTTAGAAGGATCATTTGGTCTTTCAGGACGCCTTTTCCGGAAACTGGATGCTGTCCGGTAACGACGCAATCGATATTGGACTTGGCGCGAGTGACGAACCAAACGCGCTTTTCGTTCAGTGAATTCAACCATTTGTAGTCGATATACGCCCGATCTATGGAAACGATGCTGTCCGGGGACAGGGGAAAACCGACTTCCTTCGCTACCGTGACATCGTGCTTCTTACCATCGGTGATCGTTACAAACGACGGCAGTGCCCCGGAGTGGTCATAGAGGCAATGCATTTTAATCGCCCCTTTGGTCTTTCGGAACTTCGCCCAGGGAAAGACCGAGAGGCAAAGATCGATCACTGAAGCGTCGATCGAATACAATTCGTTTTTGAACTTGAACCGATGTTTCGGCGTCAAATCCTTGCAGCGAGAGAGAAGATGGTAAAACAAATCCTCAAATATCTGAAAGCTCCGCTAGTTGTTGGCATCCGCAAAGGTGCTCCGGTGAATGCTAGTGAGCCCCAGATGATACCATCGGGACTCGTTAGCCTCCAGTCCTGTTACCATGTCCCGGATGCTGTCTTTTTGCTTGATCTGGGAGAACAGAATTGTGATATACTGGTGCCATGTCGTATAGGACTTGACGTATCGGTCTCCCTGGTACTGATTTACAGCTTTTTCGAACTGATATCGCGGTACAAGTTTCAGCAGTTCTCCGAAGATCGTTTCCAACTTGCGCATGGCTTGTTCCTCCTTGCTGGAATAGGGTTCTCGCAAATTCTATTATCCAACAATCGAGGCAATCAGGCCATGCCTTTTTAATTTTAACCGGACACTAGTGATGACAACTCCCTCTTCATTATCCTTTGTCAATCTCATCTCTGGATTTGTGCAATAATGTCAAACCACGATCGGCAAAATAATAAATAACATAACCAAGATATGCTCCCGCAACCAAGTCACTAATAAAATGATAATTCGTCAAGATCAACGCCAGCGCCATCAGAAATATTAAACCACCACAGACTGGTCGGCATCGTGGATAATATTTCCGTAGGTCCAGGAAGATAGCCGTAAACACAGCCATATGCCCGGAGGGGAAACCGCTGTAGTAGTCAACACCATGAAACCAATGGAACTCTCTGGCAACGGGACTGGCCAACCAGAAACGCGTTGTGATCCCTCCGAACACGAATTTCAGAATGGATTTAATTAAAAAGGCCATTGGAAGGGATGTGCCGACGAGCAGAGAAAAGGCTCGACGGATATCATCAATGCCTTTCCGCTTATCATGAAAATAGAGGACCCACGCAAGAGCTGTAATTATGAAAACAAAGAACGGCAGAAAATCTGGAATATCTGCAGAGAAAAGAGATGAGTGCTTGCCTGACATCAATACTCTTTTAACAAAAAGCGCTATTCCCTCATCAAGGAAATGATAACAGCACATAATCAGCAATATAGCCAAAGGAATACTGGTAATAAACTTTTTTAAATTCATACCTGTGCTCGCTTCATATGCATATACAATGATCTTATCATCGGAATAGTCATCCCCATAAAATACGCATGACATAATTACGAGGAAATTTGAGTGCGGAACCTATATCCAAATACTGGGGGCTTGCCCACTACCTCTATTATAGAATGCTCACAGTCTGCAATAACATAAATAAAAACCTTCCACAACATCACCGTATGCTTAAATTCACTATTCCATCATATCATGGTGATCGCATTGTTGCTTTTGGATAAGCTATTTTAAATTTTTATTTCTTAATTCCATGATAAATGACAGGCATAAGGGCGAAAATACCGAGTAAAGCGAAGGCACCAATGATGTGTCGCGGACAATAAGCTTAATTCGCTACTGAAATCGCGATGTTTCCTTTGCCTACTTATACGAACGATTTTATTTTTATATTTTATCAGAAGCAACACTAATCACCGTTTCGGTGATCATATACAATCGCTATCGCCGGCATTGTCCTTCCCTTGACCGGCGGTTCTTGCTGTGCCTTAGAGACGCCATTCTCCGGCACATCCATGCGTAACGAGTTCCATGCAGGATTGTGGAGTCTGAGCGCCCTCTCCGCCTGATCTTTATTTGTATTCGCATAGCAGTACAGGCAACCGTGCGCGCAGGTATCATATGCACCGATATCGATGCTCTTGGTACAGGCGCATTCCTGACGTGTCGAGGCACGCCTCGTATCAAGAGGAGTGTTGAAAAGGGTGGACAGCAGCGCTCCGTCGATGCACGCTGCTTTCTTGACCTCGTTGCTTGTCAAATAATCATTGCAGCAGGCAGAGATCCCTATCCCGTAGCGCCTCGCGATTTCCGCAAGTCTCCGGGCGTAGTCGCGCTTCTGCACCACTGTTAATTCGACCAACAGGTGGCGCGTGTCTTTTTTGAAATTCGCGATGACTTTCTTGTAGGGATGGGCGAAGCTGATGATGCATGCAGAAACATTCCCCTTCAACAGTTCTGCGCAGCGCAGGAAACGCTCCTGGTAAACTTCAAAGGGCATTTTGTCCGTAATGCAGAGGGGATCGAATCTCCAGACAATCTGCCGGGAAGTGTAGCGCTTGGCAAGATACAGGTAATCCCGGACCGCGCTCCGGTAGTCGGGCACTTCGGGCTCCAACTCTTGCGCTGCGGTAATGGTAAAATGAAAGAAGAGGTTTTTCGTCGTAAGTTCGATCGATTCGAGCTTCTCGATCAGGGGCGCATAGTTTTTTGACCAGAACACGATGGCGCTCACGTCTTCGCGCTTCAGCGATACCCGCATAATTTTGCCGGAATAGGGCTGCTGAACCGCGACAGATCCTTCTTTGAGCCGCTGGACAAACCAGGCGGCATAGAATGCGGGGATGTCGGTCCTTCTGCTTGCCGAGATTACGTTGGCCATCATAAGCTCCTTTTGCCATGCTCTTATTGGTACACCTTTTTTCTTTAAAGTTCAAGTGCTGCTGGGGAAAAAAGCGGCGTCACAATACAAAAATACTTCCCATTTCGATGTTTTTCGTGTAATATAGCGCTTACTTACATTTTTAAACCACTCGACGAGGCATTGATGAAGCGTCTTTCATTTATTTGTTTTATCGCCGCACTTTTCCTGCCGCTCTCCACAAGCGCCCTGACTCTCAGCGAGGGATTAAAGACCGTTGTGGAGGCGGGCCGCGACGTGACCATTGCCCGGTCCGATGAGGATACTGCCCGTGGGGCACTCTCTCTCGCGCGGTCGCACTGGCTTCCCACCGTTGATCTGTACGGCAACCAGACATGGATGCAATACCAGCCAGAGTTCAAGACACCTTTTGGCCCCTTTCCCTCCAGCCAGAGCAATTTTTTAACCTACGGCTTCCAGGCCACCGAGACGCTCTATGATTTCGGACGGACCTCCTCGTCCGTAGACGCGGCGCGGTACGGCCTCAAATCACGGGAGATCGAAACAGAGCGCACGAGAAATCAGTCCGCACTCGATTTCATTATCGCCTATCTCGACCTGCTGGAGTCCGAAAAATTGCTCCAGGTCTCGAAGGAGGAAGTGCAGCTCTATGAAGCGCACAAGAAGGACGCGGAAGACCGCTTAAACGCCGGCGTCATTACCAGGAATGAAGTGCTCCAGGCCGAGGTGACGCTTGTCGATTCGCGCCAGCGGGAGGTTTCCGCCGAGAACCGCTGCTCCGTCAGGGCGTCGAGAATCAACAGTCTTCTGCTGAAGCCGTTGAATGACGATGTGCATGCCGAGGAAGTCGAGGCCAGTCCCGCGTCGGGTCTTTCGCTCGAGGACGCCTGGACCATTGCCGCGAAGGAGAGCCCTGAGCTGAAGGATCTGGATGCGAAGATTGCGGCATCGGAAGACAACGTGAAAGCCACCGAGGCTGAATACCTGCCGACGCTCTATCTGTCGGGAGGATATCAATATCAGGCGAATCGGTATATAATACACGAGGACAACTGGACCCTCATTGCCGGGGTAAACGTCAACCTTTATTCCGGGGGGGCGACCAGTTCCCGCATGCAAATGGCGAGAAGCGAAGTGCGCTCGCTTCAGTTGATCCGGGACAAAACGCTCGACACTATCCGGCTCGAGGTAAAAAGCGCGTACCTCGACCTGAAGAGCTCAGCGCTCAAAATCGAGGTCACGAAGACGGCGATTGATCAGGCCCGGGAAAACCTGCGGCTCCAGAGGCTCCGTTATCAGGAGGGCGTGGGGACCGCCACGGACGTGCTTGACGCGGTCACCCTCCTGTCCACGGCAGAATCAAATTCCTGGAAAGCGCTTTACGACATGAAGCGGGCCGAGGCGAAGCTGCTGTATGCCATGGGCCGCGACCTCGCGGGGGTGTATGGGCAGTAACGAAGACCGTTCAGGCGTTTTGAACGCTTGTAACGGTTTCAACAGTTCAGGCAGTTCGGATACGAGGAGAAAGCATGGCGGAACAGGCACAGGCCGGAAACGGTCAGAAAAAGAATAGAGCATTCATCATCGTCGGCACGGTCGTGGCCATCGGGCTCATTGCCGGATGGTTCTACAACAACTACCGGAAAACGCATGTTTCCACTGATGATGCTTTCATCGATGGGAACATCCACACGATCGCCGCGCGAATCAATGGCACCGTCAAGGCAGTCCTGGTCAACGACAACCAGGCGGTGAAAAAGGGAGACCTTCTTGTTGAAATCGACCCCGCAGACTACGAAGCCAAGCTGCGGGAATCCACTGCGGCCGTCGGTGTTGAGAAGGCAAAATTCGTAGAAGCAGAGACAAAGATTGCGTCAGCCAGGGCGAACCTTGAGCTTGCACAGGCCAATCTGAAGCTGGCCGGGACGGAAAAAGTCCGGGCTGAAAAGCTCTTTGAGGAGCAGGTCATGCCCCAGGACCAGTATGACAGGGCGATGACGGGTTACGAGGTCGCGCTTGCCCAGGCAAAGGCAGCCGAAGAACAGCTTCGCCAGGCCGAGTCGGCAAAGACCAGCCAGGCCTCGCTCATCAGGCAGAAGGAAGCACAAGAGGCCCTCGCCAACCTGAATTTCGACTACACAAAGGTTTACGCTCCCGTTGACGGCTACATAACGAAAAAATCGGTCCAGATAGGAAACCATATCGAGGAGGGCCAGCCGCTCATGGCAGTCGTTCCGCTCAATGACATATGGGTCGTTGCAAATTACAAGGAAACGGAGATGGGGAACATCCGGCCTGGCCAGCAGGTTACATTCACCGTTGACTCTTATTCCGGTAGGGTCTTCAAAGGCAAGGTGGACAGCATCATGGCCGGCACCGGCGTCTCATTCTCCCTCTTTCCGCCAGAGAACGCCACGGGCAATTACGTAAAGGTGGTTCAGCGGATTCCGGTTAAAATCTTACTTGAGGAAGGCACGGACAAGGACCATATCCTCAGGATCGGCATGTCCGTCGAGCCGACTGTGATCGTCCGATGACCTTGCAGCATAAAACTGCAAGCCGGGGGCTCATCGCATTCACGGTGATGCTCCCTACGCTCATCGAGATCATCGACACCTCGGTCGTGAACGTGTCGCTCGATCACATCAGGGGTTCGCTTTCCGCGGGGATTGACGAGTCTACCTGGACCATTACGGCCTATCTCGTATCGAACGCCATCGTTATCCCCATGGCTGGCTGGCTCGCCCGTCTCATCGGCCGGAAGAACTACCAAATCGCCTCCATCGCCCTTTTTACCTTCAGCTCCTTCATGTGTGGATCCGCATGGAACCTGCACAGCCTCGTGTTTTTCCGAGTCATGCAGGGCATTGGCGGGGGTGGCCTTGTGCCGATCAGCCAGTCCATTCTCCTCGAGTCCTTCCCCCGCGAGAAGCACGGCCAAGCCATGGCCATCTTCGGCCTTGGCGCCATGTTCGGCCCTATTGTCGGCCCACTGCTCGGTGGATGGATCACCGACAGCCTGTCCTGGCGCTGGATATTCTATATCAATATTCCTATCGGTATCCTGTCGATTATCATGAACATGATTGTGATCCAGGATCCTCCGTACATGCAGCGCCAGAAGATGAAGATCGACTACTGGGGGCTGCTATTCCTTTCCTTAGGTCTCGGCTCACTTCAGTTTGTGCTCGACAAGGGAGAGAGCGATGACTGGTTCGGTTCCGCCACGATCACCACCTTTGCCATTATCGCCGTCATCTCTCTCACGCTGCTAGCGATCAATGAATATTATTCCGAGCATCCCATCGTGAACCTCAAATTGTTCAAGGACCGGACCTTTACGAGCGGCGCCACAGTCATGTTCTTTGTCTTTCTGAACCTCTTCGGAAGCATCGTACTTCTGCCGATTTTCCTCGAGTCGCTTATGGGATACACATCCTTTTACGCCGGGCTTGTGCTCGGCCCCGGCGGCATCGCCACCATGCTCGCGATGCCGGTCGCGGGCAAACTCGTGAGCAAGGTCAATCCCAAGAAGATCCTGGCCGTTGGTATCTCGATTTGCGCCATGAGCACGTTTATGATGTCGAGGTTTAACCTTACAGCGGACTTCTGGACGTTTGTTTGGCCGCGCGTCATCCTCGGCCTGGGAATGGGCTTGACCTTCATCCCGCTGACCACCATGACCCTCTCCCACATCCCGCGGGAACATATGACCGAAGCAAGCTCAATCTATAACCTTCTTCGGAACATGGGAGGCAGCGTGGGCATTGCGTTCACGACCACCATGCTTGCCCGCCGCGCCCAGTTCCATCAATCCAGGCTTGTAGAGCACTTATCGCCTTTTGACCGGACCTACACGATCTTCCACAGCAACATGGCATCATTTTTGAATTCGAAAGGCATTCCCCCCTCCGGGGCCGACGGCATGATATACCGTGAACTAGTGCAGCAGTCCACGACCCTTGCCTTCACCGATGCATTCCTCACCATCTGCATACTCATCCTCTGTGTGCTTCCACTGGTTTTCATCATGAAACGGGCAGCCCCGGTTGCGGGCGGGCCACCAGTTGATGTGCATTAAGAAAAACTAATTTTATCCCCTGTTGAAAAGTTTCCCCTCACCCTTGGCGGCATTACCGAAAAAAACGCATCAAATCAATTGGTAGGCTTTTTTGCTATCGATGCTCTCCGCCCCGGTATCAGCTCTTCCTCTGAGCAGCCTTTTTTCTGATGGTCTTTATATCCGTTGCCGGCAAATTGAAATAGCCGATCACAAGGCTCGGAAACTCCTCTTTGAGCATTCCGACGAGATTCCTGACGCCGACTGCCCTGCCTTTCGGTCTTTGAACGGCATTCAGATAGAGTGAAGGATCCAGCGACAAATTCCTCATCTGTACCTGGTCGATTCCGGTATCGGCAATCAGCGTCTTGAGTTTCTCCACTTCCTCCTCACTGTCCGTGTATCCCGGGAATACCAAATAATTGATGCTCGTGAAAAGTCCGATCTTCTTCGCCGTTTTGACTGAATCCATCACGTCTTCGAAAGTATACCCCTTGGGCCGGTAGTATTCATGGTAGCGCTGCCGATCAGCGGAATTCATGCTGATTCTGATGCTGTCAAGGCCTGCGTCGTGCATGGTTTTGATCCTGTCCGGAGAGAATCCATTGGTATTCAGATTTACCACCCCCCGCGGCGTGGCGTCGCGCATGCGTTTCACCGCTTTCACGAGTATCTTTGTCTGCAAGAGCGGCTCGCCTTCACAACCCTGGCCGAAACTCACAATGGCGTCCTCCGCCTTCTCTAGGTGGGGGACCGCGGCCTCCGCGATCTCTTCGGGCGCGGGGACGAATTGAATACGGTCCTGGGACGACGGGCACTCGCCTTCCTGGAGCGACAGGCATCCAATGCAACGCGCATTGCACGAGGGAGACGAGGGGAGCGGCGCTTCCCAGCGGCCCACAAAGATATTCTTGGCTGCGAAGCAGTGGTAGAACATGGCGCACTTTTCGAGGTGCTTCAAAAGGCGGTTTTTCGGGTAGGCAGCAAGCTTCTTCTTGACGAGCGGCGCGATCATGTCATCGTCATGAAGACGCGGATCAGCCTTTTTCATCCAGGCGACTTGCAGCGCAGCTGCGTAAAAAGCTCCTTTGTACCATGCGACAGCAGTATAAGACCAGAGCGGGAGCAGCGGGTCCGGCTGAAACTCTTCGTAAGCAGGTAGGTACGTTCTCGTATATCCGGGCGGCAAGAAGGCTGACACTGCATAAGCGCCGTCCACCACAACAGCCCCGCCCTTTTTATCGAATCCGATGGGTCGTCCTTTCGGGACAAAGAAAAACTTGCTCCCCTCGGGCAACGGGATCAGGTCATCTGCCGACAGTGGAAGAAAATCACCGCCGGACATCCCGCCTGCGACATAGCGGGGCTCGTCGTAGATCTCTCCTCGCTGATCAGCGACGAGCAGGACAGGCCTGTCTTCAACGGACTTCTGTTTGGTTTTCTTTTTTGTGTCGGTTTTCTTCATTCGCCAGCCTCTTCAAATAGTATCAATGGTCTTACTCTTTCCATTCTAAAAGAAACATTGTTTTCGGCATACTGCGACCTGCCCACTGCTCGATGTATGCCATCGATCCCGGCTCGACGGTATAAAAGATCGGCAACAGTTCCTTCCCGGTCATTGTGATCGAAAGGGGTTCGCTTCCTGGCGTGATATATCGCTTAGTTCCCATTTCACGACAAAGGATTTGCCGGACACTAGACAACGCTGCACAATCCTTTATTTGCAGTGGGAATTGTCGCGGTTTCAGCCCGGGTATCGGAGATGGCTACCGTCAGCATCACGGCGATTAAGAGCAGTGGAAAGCTTTCTCGTTTGCATAGCTGCGGTTTGTCATGTGGCGCGCTGATGTTTGGCTGTCAGCGAGATTCCAGAAATATTTTTCCAGGGTTCAGAATGTTGTTCGGATCCAAACACTGTTTGATCCGTCGCATCGCGGCAAGCGCGCCGGGACCGGCCTCCAGGGGGAGATAGACGGCCTTTGTCATGCCGATCCCGTGCTCTCCGCTGATGCTCCCTCCCATGCGGAGCGTTGCGTCAAAAATTTCCCTCACCGCTGCCTCAGCCCGGGGCAAATCCGCGTCATCGACCAAAATGTTGGTATGAATATTCCCGTCGCCGGCGTGGCCGAAATTCACGATCAGGAGGTCGTGCTTCTTCGCGATCTTCCCTATCTCCCGCAAAATTTCGGCGATTTTGCTCCTCGGCACCACGATGTCCTCGTTCACTTTTTTCGGCTTGATCGTATAGAGCGCCGGAGAGATCGAGCGCCGCGCTTTCCAGAGGTATTCCCGCTCGGCCGGAGAATCGGCACGGCTCACGCGCAGAGCGCCTGATTGCGTCAGGATGTCCGCAACGCGCGCGCTCTCGCGTTCAGTGGACTCCTTAGCGCCGTCGACTTCCACCAGCACCATGGCCCCCGCTCCCCTTGACAGGTCTTCCTTCAAATAGGCCTCGACAGCGCGGAGGGCAGCCTGATCCACCAGTTCGAGCGCCCGCGGCATGATTCTGTTCGCCAGGACCCTTGATGCAGCACGGGCTGCTTCATCCACACTGTTAAAGAATGCCGCCAATGTCTTTACACTCTCAGGCAACGGCAGGAGCCTGACAACAATCTTCGTGACCACACCCAGGGTTCCTTCCGACCCGACGATAAGCTTGGTCAGATCGTACCCGGCGACGCTCTTGACGGTCCGTGCGCCGGTGTTGATAATCTCGCCCGTCGGCAGCACGACTTCGAGCCCGAGTACATAGTCCTTGGTCACCCCGTACTTGACCGCCCGGAGTCCACCGGCGCATTCGGCCACATTGCCGCCGATGGTACAGAACTGGTGGCTCGCGGGATCGGGAGGATAAAAGAGGCCCCTCGCCTCAACAGCGCGCTGAAGCTCGCCTGTCACAACGCCGGGTTCCACGATCGCGAGAAAATCCTCTTCGTTGATCTCAATGATCCTGTTCATCCGCTCGAATGAAAGCACGACGCCACCCCGCGATGGCACGGACCCTCCCGACATTCCGGTGCCTGCACCGCGCGGCACGATAGGAAAGCGTTCGCGGTTGGCAAGGCTCAGTATCCGTGAAACCTCGGCGGCCTGATTCGGGCGCGTCACGGCCCAGGGGAACGATTCCCGACCGGTTGCGTCGTAGGAATAGACGGTAAGCTCTTCGGGTGATGTAAGAAGATTGGCGGGACCGACGATCTTCGCAAGCTCTTTCAGGACTGACGGTTTAAGCATAGACGGTGTAGTCGATATCGGGGAATACATTGTCCTTATATTCTATATCGCCGAGCCATGCTTCGTCAACACAGTTTCCCCTGATATCCAGATAAAGCCGGGTGAACCTGAGCACATGCTCCTTCGTTCGACCAACGGCGTATTCCACATGGCTACCGGCTTTCATGATGAAAGCCCAGTCAGAGCTCTGCGCAAGGAGGAGTTCTCGCGCCGCCTGGTTCAGCGCCCGCCGGAGAAGGCCTTCGGCCCGTGGATATGCCTGCGCCAGCTCGATCATGCGGTCCGCTGTCTTGTGCAGATGGGGATAGATCCAGTCGTTCGAACGGTCCAGCCAGACTTCAGCATATCCCATTTGACCCCAGCTCGATCCCGAGGGCGTTGCAACCTGGCATTCGGGATTTTCCGCAAGGTACTCCATTGGCGTGATCAGGCGCACGGTGTTTTGGTCAAAAACGATCTTTCGGATCAAGAAATTGATCCACTCCGGCCCCTCAAACCACCAATGGCCGAAGAGCTCAGCGTCATAGGGCGCCACGATGATTGGTTTCCGGTCCTGAAATAGGCCGGAGAGCCATTCGACCTGCTTCTCCCGGTTGGAAAGAAAATTTCCCGCATGCTCTGCCGCGCGGTCGAGCGCCTCCCGGCGGAGGTAGGGTTCCTTGTGGTCCGACTGCCCTGTGATACGGTAGTACTTGATCCCAAGGTTTGTGCGCAGGCCGTCGGGATGGAGAAAAGGCTTCAGGTAGTCGAAATCGAGGTCAAAACCGACATCGCGATAAAAATCCCGGTACTGATAATCACCGGGATAGCCTTCGATGGAACTCCAGACCTGTTTCGACGATTCAATGTCCCTCCCGAACGCCGCCACGCCCGATGGACAGAAGATGGGTGCGTATACGCCGTACTTGGGGCGCGGCGTCGCATGGAACAGCCCGTGGGCATCGATGAAAAAATAGCGGATGCCGGCCTCCTTCAGTATCTCGTCGAGTCCCTCGTAATATCCACACTCCGGCAGCCAGATGCCCGCCGGCGGGCATCCGAAGTATTTCCGGTGAAAGTCGACCGCGACCATGACCTGCGCCCGGACGGCCTTCGGATTTACCATGAGCGGAAGGAAACCGTGAGTGGCGGTGGAAGTGATGATTTCGATCTTCCCTAGGTCCTGGAATTTCCGGAAAGCTTGCACGAGATTACAACCGTACTGGTCCTCGTACACCCTGCGCGCGTTCATGAAAAGCTTTCGGTACATAACCGCAAGGGAGTGGAATTCCGGTTTCGTTTTCGTGCGCTCAAGTTCCTGGTCCGCGAGCTTGATGAGTTTGCCGATATGCCTGAGGTAGCGCTGCTGCATCAGCGGGTCAATGAGGAGGGAGATGAGCGTAGGTGTAAGACTCATGGTCAGGCGAAAATCCACACCGTCATGCACCAGTCCTTCGAACACATTGATGAGCGGAATATAGGTCTCTGTGATGGCCTCGTACAGCCAGTCCTCTTCCAAGAACTGGTCATGCTCCGGGTGACGTACAAAGGGCAAATGGCCATGCAGCACCAGGGCAAGATAACCCCGTTCCCTGCCCGTTGCAAGAGCGGCCGGGCGAACTCCGGAGTCTGTCTTCCCGGCCACAGGTTTTGCAATGTTTTTCCCCCTTTTTTTCATTCAACCTCATGTTTCAGACAAATAAAAAGTCCATCCAGGAATGGATGGACTTTTTATATTTTCAGTACGCGACGCGCATCACCCCTCGCCTGAATTGGCCGCGCTCATCATTGGGCTACTTCCTCCGGGCCTTGGCCCGCTCCCGCGTTACAAGGCCGCGCGAGGATATTTCTTGCAGTCGCCGACGCCTCATCATCTCCCATTCCTGAAGTGCACGCCGGGGAGAGGAAGGCCCGGCCTGGAACCCCTCCGGATAGCCGTAGAGCTTCCAGAATTCTTCATCAGCAAGCATCCATTCTTCGTCAACTACATCAGAGACGCCGTCCCGGGGTATGGTTATGTAGTTGGACCGTACTAAGGGGAAAAAACGTCCCTCGGGCGAGAGCAGCCCGAGGTCGGCGCAGAATGAGTGGCCTGGACGTCCGAGATCGAGATACCAGTTCCCGCTCCGTTCGATCACTTCCTGGTCGAAATAGCCGATGGCATTGCGACCGTCGAACTGCACTCCTGTGATGTCAAAAATACGGATGCAGATTTTGCTTTCCCAGCCGAACCAGGCCTTTTCGCGCTCAAGCCGTTCCGCAGTAGCTTCCCAATAGGCATGGACCACGAACGGGTCCCGCGCAATAAGGACGATCCTGTCTTCTCCGTATCCCTGGGGCAGTTCACCGGGCTTCGCGGCCGCCTGCTGTCCTGCCGGTCCTGTATAATATTTCGACTCGACAGCGCGTTCCTGGGCCAGAAGGGGTTCCTCAGCCTCTGGCGGTATCTTCCAGTTATAAATCGGAATAATCGGCTCGGGAAGCCCGCGGCCCGGCGTCCTGTCGGGAGCCCCGATCTTCCCCATCGCGGCAGCCGGTTTCTTAGCCGCGGATTGCTTTGCTTTCCCCGTTGTTTTGGAGGCTACCTTCCCGGTTGCTGCGTTTTTTGCCGCATACTTGCTTTCCGCTGCTTTCTTCGCCGTCGCTTTTTTCACCGTTGATTTTTTCACCGTAACATTTTTTGCAACCGCTTTTTCGAGGGCGGTCTTTTTTCTATCTGCTTTTTTCCCGGCGCCACCGGTGGTCATGATTGCATCTATTATTTCTGCTTTTTTCGCCCTCATAGGCAAAACTATCTTCATCTTTTTGGCAAGGGCTTTGAGCTCATCTATTACCATGGACAGCAGATCGGTCTTTTTCATCTCAAACCCCCTTTTCTTGAATATTAAATGCCTGTTTCTCTTGGACATTGTTAACTATAGCACAATCCGTCACATTGTCAAACTGAATTAATCCCGTTTATTCCTGTTTTTTTGATAATTTCCCAAATCACTCTTGAACATGCCCGAAAAAAACCCTATACTGCGCCCCATGAAAGTTAGTGTTGTCATAACGGGCATCGGCATGGTTACGCCTCTCGGCAATAGCAAAAACGCAACATGGAACGCGCTCATCGCAGGATACTCGGGCGTTGAAAGGATTACGAAGTTCGATACCGAAGCTTATCCCTGCCGCATTGCCGGAGAGCTCAAGAAGTTCGACCCCCGGGCATTCATGACCGCAAAAGAAGTCCTGCGGACTGACCCTTTCATACAGTATGGTGTTGCAGCTGCGATGATGGCAATGGAGGACGCCCGTCTCTCTCTTGCTCCGCATGCCGCGTCCCGCGTCGGTGTACTGGTTGGCTCCAGCCGTGGTGGCGTGACAACAGCAGAAAAGAATATGGTAGCGCTCCTGAGCAAAGGGCCGGATGCCGTGTCCCCCTTCTTTACCCCCCTGTCGCTCGTGAATATGGCATCGGGATACATTTCCATGAAGCTTGCGGCAAAAGGACCCTGTCTCGACGTTTCCACGGCCTGCGCCACGGGGACCCACGCTCTGGGCGAGGCCATGAAGATCATCCAACGGGGAGATGCCGATGTAATGATCGCGGGAGGCGCCGAGGCGTCGATTACGCCCCTCATCCTCGCCGGCTTCTGCCGGGCAAAAGCGTTGTCGCGGCAGAACGACATCCCACAAGAAGCAAGCCGTCCCTTTGACCGCGGCCGTGATGGATTCGTGCTTGCCGAAGGCGCCGGCGTGCTGATCCTCGAAGAGCTGGGCCATGCAGAAAAACGGGGAGCGACCATTTACGCCGAACTTTCCGGATACGGACTGTCGTCCGACGCTTACCATTACACGCGGTCCGATCCGGACGGCGATGGCTCTTCCCGAGCCATGACACATGCGCTTGTCAATGCGGGCATGCGGCCTGACGAAATTGAGTACCTCAATGCCCACGGAACCTCGACTGTTTCGAATGACCGGATCGAGACGGCCGCCATCAAGAAAGCTTTTGGCCTGCACGCCCGAAAACTTGCTGTCAGCTCATCGAAATCAATGCTTGGCCATATGCTCGGTGCTGCCGGCGCGATCGAGGCGGGCGTAACCGCGCTCGCTCTTTCACACGGCCTCATCCCACCGACCATCAATCTCGAAAATCCCGATCCCGAGTGCGACCTCGACTTTATCCCGCTTCGCGTTCGTAAGCAGAACATCACAGCTGCACTCTCCAACTCTCTCGGTTTTGGCGGCATCAATGCTGCCCTCATCCTCAGGAAGCACCGCTCTCGTTAAAAAGTAAAGCGAAAATGCCTTCCCGGCTGGACCTCAGGCCTGAACGAGAGCATTGCCACGATCGGCCTCGCGCGAATTAAAGTCATGAGAAACAGTCTGATTGAGGACTGAACTTTTTTATAATTTCCCGATACCGTTTCAGAAAGGAAACATGAAAAAATCCGTGATGCGACAGAGAAGGGCATCAAAAACATATGTTTTGACATCCTCCCCGGCCTGAAGGCCGAAAATTCCCGAATCAGGCCCTGCAACGACTGAGAGCCAATGCAGATTCTGTTCGCAGATGCGGCAGAGATGTTTGCCACGTCCCCGGTTCATGGGCTGATGCAGATGACCTGGTATTTCTCCAGGCGAACCGGTTGACTGCAGGCTGTGCCAAACAGCCACTACTCCAAGAGACACTTATT
>DATJAP010000003.1:0-91842 GCA_035516155.1 Nitrospirota bacterium | reverse complement strand
GGCATGGAGCGGGATATCGTTTCCGCGCAGGCCGTCGGGATAGCCTTCGCCATTGAACCATTCGTGATGGTGTCTGACGGCCGGTATGTACTTATGGAGGGACTTCGCCCTGCTCAGGATCGCCGCACCCTGTTCGGCGTGATCAGACATCTCTCGATGCTCCAGGGGGTTGAGGGGGCCCTCCTTCATAAGAACGTAGTCGGGCGTCTTCAGCTTGCCCACATCATGGAAGAGGCTGGCGATCTCGAGCTCTTCCAGCTCTGCATGGGAGAATCCGAGCATCTCCCCGATTTTTAGCGACAGTTGTGCGACCCTCGTTGAATGACCGAGTGTGTACGGGTCGCGGGCATCGATCGCGGCGGACAAGACGGTGACCGTGGAAACATAGGCCTCCTCCAGATCCTGCGCCGAGGCGCTGAGCGAAGCCTGCTGCTTGGAGATCAAATCGGTCATCTGGTTGAAACCTTCCGTCAACCCTCCGAGTTCATCATGAGAATAAATCCGGAGTTTCGCCCTTCTCCCCTCCCGGAGTTCGTGGACCCCCCTGGACAGTTCCTTGATCGGCCGCGTCACGAGAGAAGACAGCACGATAATGCACCCGATGCCGAGGAACACGACAATGGCGAGCCCCGTCTCAATCCTTCGCCGGGTTTCTGCCCGCGCATGCTGAAGCACGGACTTGTTCACCCCGACGGCAACACTGCCGAGCGGCATGTTTTTGAAGACTATGGGGGCGGTGAGTTCAAAAAAATTGTCCGTCGCGCTTCGTACTCCGGCCGTGCGCGAAGCGTTACCATCCTCCCCGGGTGTGTCTTCGCGGGGCGGATCTAACAGCGAACCTCTTTTCGTGATATCCGTATGGGCCAATATTTTGCCATGCACATCGGTGACCGCAACATACTCCACATCGGAGTTTGCTTCTTTGACCTTCGAAACGATGTTGTCGAGGCCAAGCAGGTCTCCGGATAACATGCTGTACGGTGCCAGGGCTGCCGTGCTTTTGGACAATGATTCAGCCCGTTTGAGCACTTCATCGAAAATATACCTGTTCATGGTCTGGATGGTCAGCAGAGAAAAAATGGAAGCGGTGATCAGCAAGAGTATAATGATAAATAGTGCGATCTTGAATCTCAGCGTTTTATGCAGGGAGATTTTCATAATTGTCTTCAAGGTGCTTCTGTGAAGGAATTCTCACCGGATTACTTAACACAAAATCGACGGAGAGTCAATTTTCTTTTTAGGGGGATACTACAAAAGGGAGGTAGTTCAACTTTTTGCTGTTCAGGTTGCAATAGAGTGCGTCATCCTCGCGTTAGGCAATCCACCCCTTCTGGTCCTGCTCTCTCCGTTGGATCCGGAGATCGCCAGGTGGAGCTGCATACAGGGCCGATGTCATGAGAAGAGTAGCAGATCCGAAACCAGGGACTGTTTTCATAAAACGTTTCCCGGCGCATATCCTTGTCAATAAAAAACTGCTGATGCCTCGGAACTATTTTTCCCCCCGGTTCTTGATTTCCGATCATTGCATAGGTCTCAGCGCTCGCCCAAGCACCATTCTTTGCTATACTTTTAATCGACAGGCAAAACAAGAGGTTGAACGTAGAGCCGGATTATTCGTGTCATTGAATATTCAAGGGAAATGTGCTGCAATGAGACACATGGATATGCCAGGGAATGAGGAAACTGCACGGAATGATCATTATAATTATCGCCGCCATGGCTGAAAACCGGGTGATCGGAAGGAACAATAAAATGCCCTGGGATTTGCCCTCGGACCGCAGACGTTTTCACTCGATCACGAGGGGACATCCCGTCATCATGGGCAGGAAAACCTATGAGAGCATCGGCCGGCCACTCAGCGGCAGAACGAATATCGTGCTGACGCGGCATGAGGGCTATGCCGCCTCGGGGTGCGTTATTGTCCACCATCTGAAGTCGGCTTTCTCCGCATGCACTGGAGCGGATGAAGTATTTATCTGCGGAGGGGAGAGTATCTTTCGTCAGACCATTGCTCTGGCGGACAGAATTTATTTAACTGTTATCCATCGTCTAGTCGAAGGAGATGCCTTTTTCCCCGAAATACCATCCGTGTTCACGGAGGTGGGGCGGGAAGAGGTGCAAGATGTCATGCCGTACGCACTCGTTCGATATGACAGGCTCGGAAAGCACTATTGTTTCAAAAGCCCCGATGCGTCATTTGACTTGCCTTTTAGGGGAAATTGTACTATTTTTTGACGTATCGCCGGCTTCCCTCTTGCCTTCGCGGGAATGACTGATTCACAAGGAGAAAATAATTTTTCATGAAGCCTCATAAAACCAAAACCGTTTACGTATGCCAGTCCTGCGGCAGCCAGTCCCCCCGCTGGATGGGGAAGTGCCCTGACTGTGGAGCCTGGAACACCATGGTCGAGGAACGGATGGAAAAAGGAAAGGACATCGGGAGCGGAAAGCGCGGTCACGGCGCCGAACCCCTTCTGCTCGGTGATATCCAGGCGAGAGACGAGGACCGTTTCGTGACGAAGATTGGGGAGCTCGACCGCGTTCTCGGCGGGGGGATTGTTGCCGGTTCAGTCGTGCTTGTCGGCGGCGACCCCGGCATCGGCAAATCCACGCTCGTGCTCCAGATGCTGAAACAGGTTTCCAGCCTCCGCGGCAAGGCGCTCTACGTCTCGGGCGAGGAGTCTCCGTCACAGATTAAGATGCGTGCACTTCGGCTCGGCGTGAAAGGCGAGAACCTCTACGTGCTGGCCGAGACGCAGCTGGAGGAAATCCTGCACGCGGCTGACGGGCTCCAGCCCCAGGTGCTCGTCGTCGATTCGGTCCAGACCGTGTTCACGTCCGAGCTGCCATCCGCGCCGGGCAGCGTGGGCCAGGTGCGCGAGGTTTCCGGAAGACTTATGCTCTACGCAAAGCGCACGGGCGTGCCGACGTTCCTCATCGGCCATGTGACCAAGGACGGGGCCATCGCCGGGCCGCGCGTGCTTGAGCACATCGTCGATACCGTCCTCTATTTCGAAGGGGACAAGGGGCACGCCTTCCGCGTTCTTCGCGCGGTCAAGAACCGTTTCGGCTCCACGAATGAGATCGGTGTGTTCGAGATGAAGGAAGAGGGGCTAGCCGAAGTAGTCAACCCCTCGGAGATGTTTCTCGCCGAAAGGCCGGCCGACGCGACGGGCTCGGTCGTCGTGTCTTCCCTCGAGGGGTCGCGGCCGATTCTCGCGGAACTTCAGGCGCTCGTGGCGCCTTCGAAGCTTGCCATGCCGCGCAGGACTTGCATCGGTGTGGACTATAACCGGGTGTCGCTCCTGCTCGCCGTTCTCGAAAAGCGAGTGGGCATGCACCTCATGGGCATGGATGTGTTCGTGAACGTGGTAGGTGGGCTCGCCATCGACGAACCGGCGGTCGACCTCGGCGTGATCGCGGCGGTTGCGTCGAGCTTTCGCGAGAAGCCGATCAATGCCCAGACCGTGGTCATGGGAGAAGTGGGCCTTGCCGGAGAGGTACGGGCAATCAGCCAGGCTGAGGCGCGGCTCAAGGATGCTGCCAAGTTGGGTTTTACCCGCTGCGTGCTCCCCCAGCTGAATGTCGACAAACTCGAAAAATCCGCGGCGCCGGGCAAGATGGATCTGATGGGCGTGCGCACCGTGGACGAGGCGATGGAGAGGCTGTTTTGATATAGTTTCCCACCAGACCTGAACAAGCCGGAAAAGAGTTCGCCACAGAGGTCGCCGATTTCACGGAAAATCTTGGAGAAATTTTAAATGTCATCCTGCGCGTTCTCATTATTTTCTCTGTGCCCTCTGGGTGACTGGTGACACGAAAATTTTTACCGTTCGAGAAGAATCTGAACCAGAATTTCTGTCCGATTGAAACGGGACCTTTGATGCTCATTGCGGAGTCGGCACATGGCGGCTGAAGAGCTTGCAAAACTGAAAATCGACAAGTCGAACACGGTTTACCACGGCCGCAAGAGGCCGAAAACATCGATCATCGCGGCTGCGATCATTGTTTTTCTCCTGCTTGGTTGGGTGTTGTATTGGTACGTCCTCAATCCGACCGTCGAAGTGGAAGCGGCAACGGTGTCGCTCGTCTATCCATCGCAGACCTTTACGCTCCTGAACGCGAGCGGCTATGTTGTTGCACAGCGCAAAGCTGCGGTATCGTCGAAAGCAACAGGCCGGCTCGACTGGCTCGGTGTCGAAGAGGGAAGCAGGGTCAAGGAAAACGAGGTCATCGCCCGGCTCGAAGACCGGGACGTCGTGGCTGCACGCGAGCAGGCAGCTGCTAACATTGATAGCGCGCGCGCGGCCTTGGTACAGGCTCAGGCTGAGCTTCACGATGCAACGCTCAATTACAACCGCAACAAAGATCTCCTCGCCAAAGACTTTGTCGCCCAGATGGATTTTGACAGTGCCGATGCGCGGTATCGGAAAGCTCAGGCAGGCGTCTCATCGGCCGAATCGGCAATCGGAGCGGCACAGGCGGCGTTCAGGGCTGCTGACGTTGCCGTGGAGTATACGCGCATTCGAGCGCCTTTCGACGCCGTGGTGCTCACCAAGGACGCGGATGTGGGGGACATCGTGACTCCGTTTGGGGCGGCGGTGAATGCCAAGGCCTCGGTGGTGACCATCGCCGACATGGCATCGCTCCAGGTCGAGGCGGACGTTTCGGAATCCAACCTGGAGAAAGTGAAGAAGGGTCAGCCCTGCGAGATCCAGCTCGATGCACTGCCGGACCAGCGGTTTCGCGGCGAAGTGCATATGATCGTGCCGACGGCGGACCGGTCGAAGGCATCGGTGACGGTCAAGGTGCGGTTCCTGGAAATGGACCCGCGCATTCTCCCGGAAATGAGCGCCAAGGTCGCCTTCCTGGAGCATGCCGTCACACTGTCGGAAGAGAAACCGAAGATTGCGCTGACAGCCGGCACCGTTGTTGAACATGAGGGAAAGCATTCAGTGTTCCTTGTCACGGCAGGCCGGGTTACGGAGACTCCGGTCCATATCGGCGGGAAGATCGGCGATATGCTGGAAGTGCTCGACGGGGTCAAGGCAGGCGACAGGGTTGTGCTGCATCCGCCGAAGAAACTCAGGACCGGCACGAGGATAACCATTAAAGAAGGTTAACCCGACACTATGCGATCCTGATGCCGAGAAGGCGCCCAGGAGGCAAGAAAGAGAAGGTATACGGTAAACCTGAATCGAATGTTTTCCTTGGCGCCTTCGCGGTGAAGATATCCGGTGAATTTCTCATGGACGATACGAAGCCTCCCATAGTCGTTATCCGCAACGTCACCAAAACCTACACCCGCGGAAGTCAGGTCATAAGCGTGCTTCAGGACCTTTCTCTCGACATCGTTGACGGAGAATTTCTCGCGCTCATGGGGCCGTCCGGGTCGGGCAAAAGCACGCTCCTGAACCTCCTGGCAGGCATCGACAAAGCCGACAGCGGTTCGATCATTATCGGCGGGATCGAAATCATGGCGCTTACGGAAACCGAGCTCGCGCGGTGGCGCAGCATGCACGTGGGATTCATCTTTCAGTTCTATAACCTTATCCCGGTGCTCACGGCCTTCGAGAACGTGGAGCTCCCCCTGTTCCTCACCGGGCTTTCGCGGAAGGAGCGGAGAGAGCATGTTGCAGCGGCGCTCGGCATCGTGAATTTGAGCGACCGTGTGGACCACTATCCCTCCGAATTGTCCGGTGGACAGCAGCAGCGCGTTGCCATCGCCCGCGCACTCGTGACGGACCCGACGATCCTCGTCGCCGACGAACCCACTGGCGATCTGGACCGGGTTGCAGCCGCGGATGTGCTCGGTCTCATGGGCCGCCTGAACCGAGAGTTCGGCAAGACCATCGTCATGGTCACGCACGACCCCCGCGCTGCAGAGCAAGCGCACATCATCAGACACCTCGAGAAGGGGGTGTTGGATGCACATCCTGAAACTTCTCATTAGAAATACCTTCCGGCACAAGCTCCGCACGGGGCTCACCATCATCGGCATCATGGTGGCAATCCTCGCCTTCGGCCTTCTCCGTACGGTGGTGAGTGCATGGTATTCCGGCGTGGCGGCGTCCTCTTCGACGCGGCTCGTTACGCGCAACGCCGTGTCTCTCATATTTTCCCTGCCTGTCTCCTACAAGGAGCGGATCCGCCAGGTTCCCGGCGTGACGGAGGTCGCTTCAGGAGAATGGTTCGGCGGCGTCTACATCAGTGAGAAAAACTTTTTTCCGAACTTCGCCGTGGACGCGAAGACCTACCTCGACCTCTATCCGGAATTCGTGCTTTCCGAAGGCCAGAAAAAGGCATTTCTTGCGGACCGCAAGGGCTGCGTCGCCGGACGCAAAGTGGCTGAGCAGTTCGGCTGGAAAGTAGGCGACAGCATCGTACTCAAGGGAACGATCTTCCCGGGCAACTGGGAGTTCGTGCTGCGCGGCATCTATCATGGACAGCAGAAAAACACGGATGAGACGGTATTTTTTTTCCACTGGGACTACCTCAATGAAACGCTCAGGAAAACAGCCCCCCTTCGGGCGGATGTAGCAGGGTATTACATCGTGGGCGTGAAGGATCCGGACCGGGCAGCCGGTGTTGCCGTTGCCATAGATGCGCTGTTCAAAAACTCCCTGGCCGAAACACTTACCGAGACCGAAAAGGCGTTCCAGCTGAGCTTTATTGCGATGAGCAACGCCATTATTGCAGTAATCCAGGCCGTGTCGATTATCGTCATCATTATCATCATGGCCGTCATGGCGAACACCATGGCCATGACGGCGAGAGAACGGATCGGTGAATACGCAGTCATGAAGACGCTCGGCTTCGGCGCCCGGCACATAGCCGGGCTGGTGTTCGGGGAGTCGCTAATCATATCGGCAATCGGATGCGCCGCGGGAATCGCCTTCACCTACCCCGCTGCGCAGTGGTTCAGCGACACGATGGGGATCTATGTCCCGGTGTTCAATGTTGAGAACAGGACTCTTCTGATGGATGTTGCGGCAGCGCTTATTATCGGCGTCGTTGCTGCAGCATTCCCGACCTGGCGCGCGATAAATGTAAGAATCGCGGATGGCTTGAGAAGGATAGGCTGATGAAATAGAGTTCACCACTCAGCGCAGTAGACAGTTCAGCGTTCAGAGTATAGAGAACACGGTGATGAGGAACGTGTCCATGGTATGATGTCTGCTGTAATATTGCATGGTTCCTTGTTTTTTATCGTGCGGAGCATTGAAAGATCTTTTAATATCCTATGGCTATTCTCCTGTCATATAGCTACCGCAACCTTTGGACAAGACGGCTTACGACGGTTCTTACCGCATCGGGCATGGCGCTGGTAGTCTTCGTGTTCGCCGCGGTGCTCATGCTCGCGGCTGGGCTTCGAAAAACACTGGTCCAAACCGGTTCCTTCGACAACGTGGTGGTTATCCGCAAAGGTTCACAGTCCGAGGTGCAGAGCGGCGTAGACCGCACCCAGGCGGCGATCATCTCGACCCAGCCCGAAGTGGCTATCGCGCAGAACGGCCAGCCGCTGCTGGCCAAGGAGATGGTCGTGCTGATCGAGCTTCCGAAGCGCGGAACCACAGAGCCGTCGAACGTTGTTATCCGCGGAACCGGGCCTTTCTCGTTCGCGCTTAGAACTCAGGCAAAGTTGGTTGAAGGCCGCATGCCGAGGCCGGGTTCGTCGGAAGTTGTCGCGGGGCTGAGTGTGGCCAAACGGTTCAGGGGAGCGGGCATCGGTGAACAGATCCGTTTCGGCATGCGGGAATGGACCGTGGTCGGCATCTTCGACGCCGGCGCCACGGCCTATAACTCAGAAATCTGGGGCGATGCGGACCAACTCATGCAGGCGTTCCGCAGGCCTGTGTACTCATCGGTCCTTTTCAGGCTGAAGGACTCCGAGGAATTTTCTGCGTTCAGGGACCGCGTGGAGAGCGACCCGCGACTTACGGTCGAAGCGAAGCGCGAGACGAAATATTATGAGGATCAGTCTGAGGTGATGGCAAAGTTCCTGCGTATCCTCGGCCTGACGCTGACCATCATTTTTTCCATCGGCGCCATGATCGGCGCCATGATCACCATGTATGCCGCAGTCGCGAACCGGACGGGCGAAATTGGAACGCTCAGAGCACTGGGATTCTCGCGGAGGAGCATCCTTTCTGCTTTTCTCCTGGAATCCATGTTCCTGGGGCTCGTCGGCGGACTGACAGGCCTTTTTTTCGCTTCATTCATGCAGCTCATCACGATTTCAACAGTGAACTGGCAGACCTTCTCCGAACTTGCTTTTTCCTTCACGATGACTGCCGGCATTGCGGCCCAGTCGGTCTTTTTCTCGATTATCATGGGTTTCATCGGCGGCGTGCTTCCTGCCATACGAGCGTCGCGCAAGAACATCGTCGAAGCCCTCCGAGCGTCGTAGCGTCCATTCAGGGACGGCCCATGATTTTTAATTGTTTTGATCATGGGCCTGTGGTAATCTTGGTATATTATGGCAATCGGCAGACTCTGGAAATTCTTCGGCACCAGAGCGGGCATGACGGCCGTCGCGGTCCAGCTCATAGTCGTGCTGCTCTTCATCTACTTCTATTCAGGCTATCAATCGAGCGACAAATGCGTCTCGTGCCACGCGGACAGGGAGCGGATGAGCCGCCTCGGCTATCCGGAATTCGTGATGACCCGTGAACAGGTCCAGAGGGAGTCGCGCCATCCGAATACGGAATGCCGCGACTGCCACCTTGGCAACGGCTTGTCCGACAATCCCGCTACGGCTCATAAAGGTCTTCTGAAACTCATTGTACTGGACAACGATTTCAACGTCATGGACCGGAAAGGCCATGTTCGGCAGATTCTACCCTCAGGCGACGACCGGATGCGTGAACTGCTGCCCCGCCGTCCGGACGGGTCCCTGGACTATGACGTAGGAACGCTTCTTTGGCAAGACAGGAACACACGAACTCTCGGATATGACCCTGCCATTGCCCGGGCGACCTGCGGCAAATCCTCGTGTCATCCCGAGGAATGGAAACAGTTCAACACCAGCATGATGGGGGCGAACTTCCGTCAGCGCTCCATGCGGACGTGGAACGATATACACGGCCCGAATAATTGAGGGCCGTCCTTCGCGGACACCCAGCCGGTCGGCAGGGCGGAAGGTGACAGATTCTCCTTTGAAAATACGGAAAAGATCGTCGCCGAGATCAACCTCCCGCTGTCTCACGATCAGGCGATTGCCAAGCAGAAGGCATGCAACATCTGCCATGCAGGCTGTCTTGACTGCCACTATGCGCCCTCGCGCAAGCAGGGAGTCCATGCATTCAGCCGCATCCCTCCGTCACTGAATTGCTCCGGTGGAGGCAGAAGCACCTTTGTGTGCCACGCAGGGACGACGGAACGCCGCCGCGGGGACAGTTATCTCGGCAAGGATTTGTCAGAGCCCCCTGGTCTGCCTGAGGATGTCCACGTCAGCAAGAAGATCGAGTGCGTTGACTGCCACGAAACGGGTCCGGATGGCATGGGGCACCTGGAGCGGAACGCCACGTGTCAGGACTGCCATCTCGAGGTCGAGGAGGCCATGGCCGGGAGCGTTCACAAAAATATGGCCTGTGCGGCCTGCCACGTAAAGATCCTTGGCGGTTACGAGATGACTTCCTGGGGGCCCGGTCTTATAGAGTCCCTGCCGAGCCCGTTCAAGAAGTATTCCCTCTATTACGGACCGCAGGGGCCGCCCATATTGATCAAGGATCAGAAGGGCCGCTGGATGCCGACGAAAATATGGCCAAACAGCGTCGGAGGCATCAAGGAAACCATAGCGGCCAAGCCAGGGCTCAGTTTCCGCTGGCCCCATGGGGAAACGCATGACGCGTATGCACAGCTGGGCACATTCAGTGTTCCCGGAGGGAACAACAACTATCTGGCATGGCTGCAGGTGGAGGAGGTTGCGCATCCCTACGGCAAGTCGCGGACCTGCGGAAGCTGCCACGATTCTAAGACGCAGATTTCATCGGTCACGTGGCGGTACTACGATTCCCAGGGTGCCGAGCCATTCACCGGGCGCCAGCAGGTCGTTGCCGACCGGAACGGCCTGCGCGTGCAGGACATCAGGGCCACCTCGAAGATCACGCCCATGGAGGGCGGCAAGACGGACTATTTCGCTGCATGGCTGCATCTCGGCGACATCTGGAGGACGAGCGGTGATTTTTCCATACCAAAGTCCAACCCGCAGAAGTACATGAACCTGGAAAAGGCCCTCCGGGAGGCGCACAGGCGGCTTGATGCTATTGACCGGACGCTGAGGGTGCGCGAGTTGAAGGGCGAGAATGTCAAAAAACTGCGGCGCCAATGGAAAGATGCAAAGGCGGCTGCCATGCATGATCCGGGGAGCGCGGCATCGATGATTGACGAGCTCAGCGGCACCGTTCTGCCGTAAGCTTGAACAAGGTCGTGTAACCGAAAACAATTTCGACGTAGCTCAAGAGGCAGCATGCCCCTACACAAGATGTTGAGGAAGACCGGCAATGTTTTGCTGGCAATCGGAGCACTTCTTACATTTGCGGCGGCAGTTCTCGCTTCTGTGGGAAGCGCGCTGGATAAAGAAAGCAAGGCCTTTGTCGATGCCGCTGTTCCGGCAATCGTCTCGGGGTGGGACATCGGGGAGCTTCAGAAGCGCGCCAGCGACGAGTTCAATAATTCGGTGGATAATGCCGACATGAAACGGTACTTCGCCATTCTTCGAAAAATGGGAACGCTGCGCGAGTATAGAGGATCAACGGGGGAAGCGCAGATTGATCTTTCCTTCTTGAACGGCGTTGAGGTAACCGCTTTATACTCCGCCTCTGCTGATTTCGATGAGGGCGCCGTCGATCTGCAGCTGTCACTGATTAAGCAGAAAGGCCAGTGGCAGATTCTTGGCATCAGGATAACCCCCCGGGAATTAGCGGACGATAACAACACGATCTGATGAACACCCTCGTCAAGACAATTGAGGTCCTCGGTATTATCGCCTTTGCCTTGACCGGCATTTATGCGGCCAGAAAAAAGGGGATGGACATTATCGGCGTTTACTCCCTGGCCATGGTCACGGCATTGGGTGGCGGGTCGCTGCGCGATGTCCTTCTGAACCGCCATCCCTTGTTCTGGATAGAACATTATGAGTATGCCATCCTCCTCCTGGTCCTGGCAATCGTATCCACGGCGGTGGCTCAGGATGTCTTCGAAAAAAAAGGCATCGTGAACATCGTGCTGGCACTCGATGCGTTGGGCCTCGGTTCTTTCAGCGCGTCAGGCGCCTCGCTTGCCGACCAGCTCGGCTGCGCTCTGTTTGTATCGTCGCTCCTCGGCGTCATTACCGGCGTCTTCGGCGGTGTTATGCGTGACGTTATCTGCAATGAAATTCCCTATGTTTTTCAAAGAACAGAGCTGTATGCAACCTGCTCGTTCGTCGGGGCCTGGACCTATCTAATGGTGGTCCGCTCCTCCGGCAATGATGTCGCAGCAGCGGTCGCCTGCATCGCTGCAACATTCATCTTGCGAATATTCGCGCTCCGGTATAAAATCAAGCTCCCTCTGTAAAACGGGGGTGATGGCTCCCTGGTGAACAGGCTCGGGAATGCGGATCGCAGGCTTCGGGAGCAGGTCCACGCTGAAGGAGGAAGAGTTTATGGCTGAATCCGAAGGTCGCAAAGCGAAGTCTGAACCGGGAGAGCGGGTGACGCGCCTTATCGCTGTCGTCGACAGTGACAGCTCCCATCTGCATTATACGAGCATCCTGCTGCAGCGGCTCGAATACAACATCCACACGACGAAGCACGCCGAAGATGCCCTGGAGCTCGTCGACGTCGCCCATCCCGCACTCATTCTGACGGAAATCGAACTCAGCGGAATGAGCGGGCTGGAACTCCTGAAAAAGATCAAGCGGAACCCGGTGACCTTCTCGATCCCCGTCTTCATCCTCACTGCGTCAAAGAACCCGGCTATGAAAGAGGACTGCCTTCGCGAAGGGTGCAACGAATATCTCCAGAAACCGGTCGATCCTGATGTGCTCTATGCGGCCATTCAGAAAGCGACGGAATCGTTCCCTCGCAAGTTTATCCGGCTCAATACCTGCCTCAACGTGATCGTGGGCGGCGACAAGGATGCAAGTTCCGTGATCGGAGACTACGTTTCCGCCCTGTCGGAAAACGGCATCTACATCAGCACGTCGAAGCCGAAGCCGGTCGGACTTGAGCTGCCGATCACGATTTTTCTGGAGGACACGAAGATCCACGTCGAGGGGATGGTCCTCTACAGCTTCGAGCGCGGCAAAGGCCCGCTCAAAACGCCGGGGATGGGCATGAAGTTTGTCCGTATCAAGCCCGAGGATCAGCAGCTGATCAAGGCCTTCATCAGACGGGAGATTACCAAGGGGCTGACGATGTCTCACGTCGGCGGGACGATTTTTTAAATCGGAAAAGAACGAGCACGATTCCGGAGGGATCTCATGCCTTTTGTGAACATAAAAATTACGAGGGAAGGCGCCACGTCCGCTCAGAAGGCGCAGCTGATCCAGGGGGTTACCAAAATGCTTCAGGATGTCCTCGGAAAGAACCCGCAAACGACGGTTGTAGTCATTGAAGAGGTGGAAACCGATAATTGGGGAATCGGCGGCGAGAGCATTACGGAGCGAAGGAAACGGGAGCGGAAGTAGACCTGTTTCTCGGGAGCGTTTACATGTTAATCGTACTGCACCACTCGGCAACGGCAAAGGACGTTGCTGCAATCAAAAAGATCATCATGACCATGGGGCTGAAACCGGTGGCCATTCCCGGCGCGGAGCGGACCGCTATCGGGGTGATCGGGAACCAGGGGTGGGTGGATGACACGGCGTTGCGCGGGAACAGGGCAATCCAGGAAATCATCCATGTAACCAAGCCGTACAAGCTTGTCAGCCGTGACTTCCATCCCCTCGATTCGGTGGTGAGGCTGGGAGACAATATAAAGGTCGGCGGAAAATCTCCCTTTCTCATGATCGCGGGTCCCTGCGCCGTGGAGAGCAGAGACCAGCTCATGAAGACGGCGAAATTCCTCAAGAAGATCGGCGTGCGCGTTCTTCGCGGCGGAGCCTATAAACCGCGGACGAGCCCGCACAGCTTTCAGGGGCTCCGCGAAGGCGGACTTGACCTGCTTGATGAAGTCAGGAAGGAGACGGGCCTCCTCGTTGTGACCGAGCTTGTAAGCCCGGAGCATGTCGAAATCGTGGCCGGCAAGGTAGATATTCTCCAGATCGGAGCGCGGAACATGCAAAATTTCGATCTCCTGACAGAGGTGGGAAGAGCGAGGAAACCGGTGATCCTGAAGCGTGGACTTTCGGCGACGGTGGAGGAATGGTTCGGCTCGGCGGAATATATCCTGTTCGGCGGCAATCCCGACGTGATCCTCTGCGAGCGGGGGATCCGGACGTTCGAGACGGCGACGCGGAACACCGCAGACCTCGCCATCATTCCCCTGGTCAGAAAGATGACCCATCTCCCCGTTATTTTCGATCCGAGCCACGCCACGGGCAAGCGGGACCTGGTGCTGCCGATGGCTCTGGCTTCAGTTGTCGTTGGCGCTCACGGTGTCATGGTCGAAATCCATCCTGAGCCGGAGCATGCCTTGTCCGATGGGCCGCAGTCGCTTCATTTCAAGGAGTTCGAAAAGCTGCTTGCGCAGATAGAGAACCTCGTTTTGTTCAAAAAGAACAAGCTCCCTGCATAGGCTCTCTTTTTCGAATGCCGATAAGAAAGCGCGCATCAGGGCCATTTGCATTTTATTTATGCTCTTCGCCGTATGACCGCGGATCATAACATAGCCAAAATGCTCTGCCGCGCCGGGTGCGGTGCATGCTGCATAGCACCCTCGCTCTCCTCGCCAATACCCGGAATGCCCGGCGGCAAACCGGCAGGAGTCCGGTGTGTGCAATTAACCGGCGATAATTGCTGCGCGATCCACAGCAGCATATACAGGCCGGCAGTATGTGGTTCCTACCTTGCAAGCGAGGAATTTTGCGGAACGACCTCTGACGAAGCGCTCCGCATACTGGCCAAGATTGAACTGATCACCGGCATGGTAAAACCATCGTGAGCGGGGCAACAGGTCCCGACAGATTTATAGGCATGCGGCGGGGCAGACAGGCAATATTGAACATTTCATGCAAAGGGGAGTGAGGAGCAGACCATGGCTGAAATGATTTCGCAGGGAGCGGGGCTGAGGACGGAGGACAGATCGAAGCGATTTCTCCTCGTTGTGGATGGAGACGGATCGCATCTTTATTATACGGGCATCCTGCTGCAGCGGCTTGAGTATACTATCCACACCATCAAGACAGCGGAAGAAGCACTGGAGATCATGAACGTCGCGAGGCCGTCGCTGATCCTGACGGAGGTGGAACTGCCGCGTATGAACGGTATTGATTTCCTGAAGCAGATGAAGAAGAACTCGATAACGAAGTCGATTCCCGTGATCGTCTACACGCTCTTGAAGGACCCCAATGTCAGGGAATCCTGCCTGAAGGAAGGGGCTACCGCATTTCTTCAGAAACCGGTCGATCCCGACGCGTTGTATGCAGCCATTCAGCGGGCGACGGAGGCAACGCCGCGCAACTATATTCGCCTTACCACCTGCCTGAACGTGATCATCGGGAGCGGACAGGGCAGTGAAACGGATTCCCGTAATGACTGTGTTACGGCGCTTTCGGAGCACGGCATGTATGTGAGCACGCCGAAACCGCGGCCGGCGGGTCTGCGGGTCGCCATTACCCTGCTGCTGGGGAAGGCGAAGCTCAAGATCGATGGCGTGGTATTATACAGTTTTGACAAGAACAAGGGTCCGCTGCAAATACAAGGAATGGGTATTAAGTTTCTTCGCATCAAGCCGGAAGACCAGTCTCTTATTAAGACCTTTATCGAAAAACAGCTCACCGAAGACCTGCGCCCGACAACGTGAAGCAGCCGCATTCCCCGAGTGGCGCAGGCTGGGAAGATATCCGCCGATATCCCGCATCCCGTTCAAGAAGCCGTTTCCGACTTATTTCCGCTGATAAGGCCCCCCAGGAAAACGATATTTATCCTGCGGCCAGGTAGCGGCGAATTAAACCCGGCCGTGAGCACACAACCGGGATAATCAATTTGAACTGTTATTATTTCGGCTGCTCTGCAGGAGGGGTTTGCGGCGTTGTCTGGGGTGTTGCAGTTTCAGCGGGCTTCTGTGCCTCTGGCTCCGCCGCCGGGGCAGTCTGCTGCTGCGTCACGGATGGCGCCTCGATGGCGCCTGGCTGCGGCTGCTGGCTTCCCTGAAGGGGAGATGGTTCCGCCGGTTTATACCGTGTGGGAGTGAAGTTCGGGTCGATTTCGTAGGCTTTCTGGAAGTTTTCGAGGGACAGTTTGCGGCTTTCCCCGTCCCCCTCCCTGCTCTTGAGGTAATAAGCATAGCCGAGATAATAATAGGGCTCGGCTTCGGGAGAGATTGACGCGGCCTCATCAAATTCCCGAACAGCATCGTCGAAATTTTTCGCCTTCAGATAGGCAATGCCTTTGTTCATGTGTCCCGCGGCCGCCTCGGTGTCGAAAAGCTCATCAGCCGCATGCGCTGTCAGAGTTACCAGCCCCATCGACAGGAACACAATTAATGTCAGGATACGCTTTTTACCCATATAAGCCTCCTCTCTGATTGACTCTACCATATCATAGTGCCTGCACCACTGTCAACCACAACGGGTCCGCGCGTCAGGGGCCCAGCGACGCGGGAACCGAGTTCCGGGCGCCGCAAATCCGCTTCAGTCCAAATTAAGAATATTCGGAGCGTAGAGTGAGCCCGACAGTCGCCGGACCGGGAGAAAGTCAGGTGAGAAGCGGCGCCGAACTTGCGACTTTCCTTGCATGGTGAAAGGCCTCGTCCCTCAGGAAGGATTGATACGGATGTCCGCCCTGCTGCGCAGTTCGGCAACGTACTGGTCGAGCTGCTGCCCGATTTTATCATCGGTAAGCCGTGCGATAATATTTTTCTGAACGTCGGCAAATTGCCTGCCCGGGAACTCGCTCCGGTGGGCGTCGAAATAGCTCTGCGCGCTCTCCCGAGTTATCCGCACGAAAGGTACAATTTTTTTCTTGATGAATTTCTGCGCGAGCAGCTGCTCTCCGAGCATACGTGCAAGCTCCGTCAGCGACAGGTCGTGCTCTTTCATGAAATCGGAAAAGGCAGAGTCGGAACCGAATCGCTGCTTCAGCTTTTCTATCTCGCCGCTCGTTTCCTGCTCCGAGACACCGATGAATTTGAGCCGTCTGGCCTCCTGGACCAGGAGGCACCGGGTAATCAGACCCTCGAGCGTTTCGGATTCGATGTTTTTGCGGTCCATTCCGGGTCTGCCGAAGCGCACGTTCAGGGCCACGGCCTGAGCAAGTTCGCTCTCCGTGATCGCTTCATTGTTTACTGCAGCTACGATGTGGTCCAGGAGCTCGGCGTGCACCGCAGGGAAGAGCAAGGGAGGGAACGAGGGCAAACACGGGGCGGCGATAAGCAAGCATGCACCGACCATCAGCGATCGGGCGATCCGGGGCGTTCTGGACTTTCGCGTCCCGGTTATTCTGACAGGAACATTCGACAGGCGCTGCATGCCCGATAGGCCCCCGTCATTCCTGCTTCAGGTCCGTCATGGAAACGCCCTTGACATACTCTACGACTTTGTCGCCCTTGATGGCCTGAAGCTGTTTAACGATTTCGGCGATCCTGAGAGAGTTGTTTAAAATGGTCTCAAGGCGGGACGCGAGATTCTTATCCCGGTTGCCGTAGCGTTCCAGCAGCAGTTCGAGGTTGCCGATGACGGTAGTGAGCGGGTTGTTAATCTCATGCCGCACGGTAATAACAACTTCTCCGATGGCGCCGAGCCGCTCTGCTTTCATAAGTTTCTCCCGGATGAGCTTCTGCTCCGTCATGTCCCGGGCCGAAACCTGGTATCCCGCCGGCACCCTCTGCCGATAAAGCCTGCGGGCGTTCATTTCGATAAAAGCCGGGGTTCCGTCGCGTTTGAGAACTTCGAACTCGACCACCTGCCGCGCGGCAATGCCTTCGCCGCTCATCATCCGCTTCGCCGTCAGTGCCGCCTCGGGCGTGAGAAAATCGAACACGCTTTTACCGATAAGTTCGGGCTTGGTGTAGCCGGAAAATTTTTCCGCAGCCCTGTTGGCAGCCGTCAGCGTGCCCGATGTGTCAATGGTAAAAAGAATATCGCGGGAGTTCTCGAACAGATCCCAGAACTTTTCACTTGATTCCTTCACCTCGGCATAAAACCGAAGGTTTTCGACGGCCATCCCGAGCTGTGCTCCGATCGTGTCGAGCATTTGAAGGTCCGACGGCTTGAGCGTGAACTCTTTCTGGGGATAGAGAAAGATGACGCCGAGCACGATGCCGCGCGACTTGATCGGGATAATGATGTGCGAATGAAAAGTGGCGTCCTTGCTCCGCGTGTGGCGCGCATCCGAGCAGCCATTCTCGGTATAGAGAATTTCCCCGTTCTGGGCCGCGATACCGCAAAGGCACTCGCCCATTTTGATTGTTTCCTCCTGCTCCACGAACAGGAGCGGCAGGCCGCTGTGTGCCACAAGGCGCAGCTTCTCGCCGTCGGGGCTGCAGAGAAACACCCCGCCGCGGGGCTCCAGGGGGGACAGGCTCTCAATTATCTTGTCGAGCGATCGAGACAGCATTTCCTGAAGACTGGCTGCCTGGCTGAGGGTAAGGGCCACCGCGTCGATAGCGGCCAGCTCGTTTGTGCGGTCGAACAGCTTCTTTTCCAGTTCGGAATACGACCGATTGAGCTGCACAGCCATGTCGTTGAAACGCTCCGCCAGTTGGGCAACGTCGCTGTTCCCGTCCAGCCGGATGCGGTGTTCGAGATTGCCCCGGCTGATTTCCATGGCTCCGTTCCCGAGCGCCATGAGGGGATCGGCGACTTTGCGGTGGATGAACATGCTGAAGCCGACCAGGAAGCAGAGCGACAGCAGCACGATGACGACAAAGAGCTCGATTATCCGCGTCTTCTGAAAATAAACGTAATCGGAGAGACTTGAATTCTGGAGAGCGTATTCTTCCTTGACCTGCGTCTCGATGTCCTTGCCGATGCGGCCGGTCAGATAATCGATCGCGCTAATCACACTGCGTGCCGTGACCTGATCTCTTCCCCGGGGATGTTCCAGTGCAAAGAGCTGCGTGGCTTTCGTCTCGAGCCGGCCGGCATTCGCCCGCAGGGAATTGATTACCTGACGGTCGTCTGTATTCAACCCCGTTGCCGCGAGCCTATCAAGCTCCCCATGCATCTGCAGCCGCATGGCTTCGTAGTCCTCTTGATATTTTTTGTCTCCCTCAGCAATGGAATGGTGTACGTCGTAGGACATTGCTGAGATCGCTTTCTCCACGTCTATGAGATGCTGCGTTTCCCGGGAAGTGCGCTCCACCTCACTCGTGATAGAAGAGAACGAGGTCACCACGCTCTTCAGGGACACTACGACGATCATCATGAACAGGAACATGCCGAGGCCGATTATAGTTATGATTTTTCTGTGTATGGGCATGACGAGTCAAACTCCGCTCCACGCGGGGTGGAGCCCCGTGCGGGAACAGCACTCATTTTTATATATTACCACGCCGGGGCGCAGGCGTCCAGCGGGAGTATCCCGTTCAGCGTCCGGCGTTCAACTTGAAAAAGACCGCCGCAAACATGCTTTTTCCTGTTTGGATTCTCTGATGAATGCTGAACGTTCACATCAGAACGAATTGCCGATGTTAAAATGGAGCTCTCCCGGGCTCTCGCCGGGGCGTCGATGGATCTTCTGGCCGTAGTCGATCCTCAAGGGGCCTATGGGAGTCCCGTAGCGGATGCCGGCTCCATAGGAGGAGCGCAGATCGCTGATACCGAACTCCTGCCCGGGCCAGACATTACCGGCGTCGCTAAAAAGCACAAACCCGAGACCCTTGCCAGGGTTCACCCGCAATTCAACGTTGAAGACCGCCATGCTTTGGCCGCCCTGCGGGATCACGTTTCCAAAGACATCCCTAACGCTCGGCCCGATCGAGTCCTGCGTATAGCCACGGACTGTGGTGCCGCCTCCCGCATAAAAACGTTCGTGGAGGGGTACCACGTTGGTATTGCTGAAGGGCCATGCCATGCCGCCCCTCGCGGACAAGGCGAGCACCATTGAGCTCAACGGCACGAACCAGCTTCCCTGGGCGGTCAGTTTGGTGAAGTCGGCCTGGGAGTAGAGTTCCCGCAGCGCCTCCTTGAGGACGACACCGAACAAAGCGCCGCTGCGAGGGTTGAATGCGTCATCGCGGAGATCCCAGGTCAGAGCTGGGTTCAGGCTGTTTACCAGCACGCGGCCGCTGTCATCGGGCGAAAGCTCTGCCCCGGGCTGGACGTTGTAATTGACCACATTTTCGAACTCATAGGTGAGCGACGGTTTGAATGTATCAAAAGACTTCTCGACGCCGAAGGAGGCCGAGGTGCTCCGTGTGTTGTAATAGATGAAGCGGGTATCGGAGTTGAGGCGTTCCGAATCGGACCATGCCAGGCTGACCGTGGCATCCATGTCCCGATCGAGGAACCAGGGCTCCTTGTAACTGAAGATGGCCCGCTTGAGGATGTCGCTTTCCTCGTAGCGCAGGCTGGTATACCGGGCAGTGCCCCAGAGGTTGCGGTAGGAAAGCTCGACAAAACCCCGAAGCCGGTCCAGGTCGCCGTAACCTGCGCCGAATTGCACAACCCCGGCGGGGCGCTCTTCGACATCGAAGAGCACGTCTTTGACGTATTCCCTTTCACCGGGGTGGATCGGCTCAAATTCCGCGAGCCTGAAATATCCGAGCCGGTAAATCCGCTGCTGACTGGAGAGCATTGCGCCGTAGTCATAGGCATCGCCGGGCTTCACCAACAACTCACGGAGAATCACATAATCTTTGGTATGTTCATTCCCCTTGAGTACGATTTTCCCGACCCGGACGATCTGATCCTCGGTAATTCGGTAGTGGACGTCCACCGTTCCGTCTCGGGGCGTCTTGTCGACATCGACGCGGGCGTAGAGATAGCCCTTATTAGAATAGAGGGAAAGGATCCGGTACTTGTCATCATCGACAAGCCGCTCATTGTACGGCGCTCCGGGTTTGGTACTCAGTTTGTCCAGAAGCGCCGATGACAAAAATACGGTGTTCCCCTCAAAGGTAACGCTTCCGGTCGTAGTCCTCGCACCTTCGGTGATTTCAAGCGTTATGGATGCGGTAAGGCCGTCGGCGCTTCGCACCACGCTCTTCCTGACCGTGGCAGAGAGGTAATCTGCCTCGACATAACGGTCACGGATGTTCTCCACGTCTTTGTCAAGCAGGTCCTCGCGGTACCAGCCGGCCGTGAACCAGCCCCGTTCTCGCAAGGCCATTCCCTTTTGCAGCTGTTCTGATGAAAAGACGGTGTTCCCCGTGAACTCGATTTTCACAACCGCAAGCCGCGGCCCTTCGTTGATGATGAAATCCAGGTCGAGCTTGCCCGGCTTCTCCGTCTTGCTCACGTCAACGGAAACATCGGCGTATCCACGCTCCCGGTAAATGTCTTTTATCTTGTCGGCGCTGCCGCCGATCACGGCATCGGAGATGTCATGTTCGGACCAGATCAGAATCGCCTGATTCAACACCGCTGACTTGATGTTGTTGTTCCCCAGGTACCGGATTTGTACCCGCGGCCCCTCGCTGCAGGGAATGCGGATGGTGGCCCTGTGGTTTTCAAAGCTTATGCTCACGGGACCGGTTGCCGCCTTAGGATAACCGGCATCAGCATATTTTTTTGCGATGGCTTCCCTATCCGCATCCAGAAGTATGTCCCGAACGAGGGGTGAACCGATGCGGCTTGTCATGACGGAGAGCAGCTCGTTGTCCCCGAGTGCCCTGTTGCCGCTGAAAATAATTTTTTCTATCACCGTCGGTGCGCCTTCGTGTATATCGACCCGCAGGGCTACACGGTGTGCTGCTAGCTTTTCAACGCGGAAGGAGAACGAGGCCTCGGAAAAGCCGCGCGCCTGGTAGAGTTCCTCCAGATCAGCCTTCAGTTCCGGGAACCGATCCTCGCGCAATTCCTTTCCCGTAAGACGCGGCAGCGCCCCGGTTATCTCGGCTTGTGAGAGCGCGGAATTGCCCTTGATCACCACGCTGTCTACGATCGTGATCGGGATGAAGGTGTATTCGAGCCGGACGCCGCCGTTTTCGGGGAATCCATCAACGCGGATGTCCCTGAAGGTCCCCTTAAGATAGAGTAGTGCGAGGCCTTCGCGGATTGCGGCGCCCGAGAACAGGCCTCCAGGCTTTACGCTGATAAGCTGTGTGATCTGGTCGGACCCGGCCAGGGAGTTGCCGCTTTCATCTTTCAGGATGATTCTGGTAATGGTCAGTCCGTCGAACGAAGAGGGGGAGGCAAAGGCGGGCAGCGCGGTCGCGAGAAGACACAGGACGGCCAGGAGGGGGACAAACGATTTCATGAAGTTTTTTAGCATATCGACGTGTTCTTGTAAAGCCAAGAAACCGTCTGGAAACGCACGGCATGCGACAGTTTCTCAATACGTACCTGCCCGGAATCGATTCTTTTCAATTGCTGTGAACTCTGAATGACCAACTCCGATCCCGGCATCCGTCGCCCTGTACTTTATAATCAGTCCGTGCTATTTTTAGAAAGAGAGAACAAAAAAGGATCAGCACTTAGGTATGATAAATTCAGTCGAAAATTCAAGCAGGCACTCCGTCGTCGTAACCTATAAAGCAGGAGAGCCGAGGCGGGCCCAGATAAGGGAACATTTCGGCCCGGGAGCAGAGGTTTCCTTTCTCAGCGACATGCCGCCTGGATTGAGGCAGCAAACGCTGATCAAGGGTGAAGCCATGTTGTCCTGGTTTCTAAGGAGGGAATTGGGGCCGAGCGAATTTGGACTGCTGAAGAACGTCAGAATGATACAGTTGCTCTCGGCAGGCGCTGATTCCGTTCCCTTTGCCGACGTGCCTACGGATATTGTCATCGCCGGCAACGTCGGTGCTTATGCGGAACCCATGGCCGAGCATGTTCTTGCCATGGCTCTTGCGCTGGCAAAGAACCTTTTCCGGGAGCACCGCAATCTCATGCGGGGAGAATTCAACCAATTGGTGCTGAACCGCAAATTGAGCGGGTCAATTTGCGGGATTCTCGGATTCGGCGGAATCGGACGGGCAACGGCTCGGTTGATGCGCGGCCTGGGAATGCGGATATATGCGGTAAACACCAGCGGCAGGACCGATGAGCCGGTGGAATTCATCGGGACGCTTGACAGCCTCAGGCGGGTGCTATCCGAGTCAGACGTCTTCGTCATTTCCCTGCCACTCAAGAAAGAAACGCGCGGCCTCATTGGCAAGCAGGAACTCGACTGGATGAAGCCGAATGCAATTTTGGTCAATGTGGCGCGCGGTGGAATTATAGACGAAGCCGCGCTCTATGCCCATCTTGTCAGCAACCCCGACTTTTCGGCAGGCATTGACGCCTGGTGGACCGAACCCCTTTCGCACGGGGAGTTCCATACGAGCTATCCCTTCCTTGAGCTGCCCAACCTGATTGGCTCGCCGCACAATTCGGCAATGGTCCCGGGGATTACGGACGAAGCAACCTGGCGAGCTGTTGAAAATGTGAAGCGCTTTCTGGACAATCAGCCGATCGTCGGTATTGTACGACGGGAGGATTATGTATAGAGTGATCGGCAAAATGCGAATGTACAGCGGATGGCGTGGATGATCCATACGCTAGCGCATGCCGCGGTTACCTAATGGTTATTATGCAGGGAGTATGATCATGGACGATATAAAGAGAATCCTCGTGGCAAGCAGGATGACAAAATTCGACAGAAAGGCCGTGCACTACGGTGTTTCTCTTGCAAAAATGTATGGTGCGGAACTCTATCTTATTCATGTGCTGCACGATCCCTTCGGCATCGAGGGTTGGAACCTTCCGATGCCGTCGCTTGAAGTGGACTATCAAAGGGAGATTCAGAAGGCCAAAAAGACGCTTGACGAAATGGTGGCCCGTGAACGCGCACAGGGTCTCGGCGTGAAGGAGCTTGTCAGGGAGGGCGATCCAACCGACGTGATTCTGAAAACCGTTCGGGAGGAGCATATCGATCTGCTCATCATGCTGGCCCATGAGGAGGGAAAACTCGAGCATTTTCTCTGGGGTCGGAGCAACGATGAAATCATCCGTAACATGCCGTGCTCGGTTCTGCTGATTAAGAAGGAAGTAAAGTTCTACTGAAGAACGGCAGATCGGGAAAGAGGCAAAGAACAGGCAAAACGATTTTTATACCCCTTGTAAGGGGCGCGGGTATGCGTTCTTTGCACGATACTTGCGATCCTGCCCAGGGTGGTGAAATGATGAACAGTGCACGTGCGACAGTATCGGTCTTGGGCCTTGCGGCAAGTTTATTTCTGTTGGGATGTTCCGGCGCACTCCCTGCAAATCTCGGCGTCCGGGATGGGTGGCTGGCTCCCTGCCCGGAAACGCCGAATTGCGTTTCGAGCCAAAGCACGGACCGCGAACATGCCATTGAACCGCTGTCGTACTCAACATCAAAGGGAGAAGCCCTGGCCGATCTGAAAAAAATCATCGGTCAGATGAAGCGGGCAAGGATCATCGAAGAACGGGACGGCTATATTCACGCCGAATTCACCAGCGCAATCTGGCGGTTCGTGGACGATGTCGAATTCTTTGTTGATGAAAGCGCACACGTAATCCAGGTCCGGTCGGCGTCGCGTCTCGGGAAATCGGACTTCGGCGTAAACCGGAAACGCATCGAAGCCATACGGGCGGCATGGAAGGCAGGCGAAAAATGACGCCGCTCGATTCCTACCTGGTGCACAACCCCCCCCTGTTCTCGGTCATCATCCCCGTCCTGAATGAAGCACCGGGAATCAATGAGGCGATAAGCCTTCTTCAGGCACAGGAACCCGCTGGCGGTAGGGAACTCATAGTAGTGGACGGCGACCCATCGGGAAGTACGATCAGCGGGATTACTGCGGACCGCGTGCGAAAAATGATATCTGAACGCGGTCGGGCTCGTCAGATGAATAACGGTGCGGCAATTGCAAAGGGCGAAATTCTGGTTTTCCTGCACGCCGACACCCGGCTGCCTGCCCGGGCGTTTTCCCTGATCCATCAGACAATGAGCGACCAGCGTTTCGTTGCCGGGGCTTTCGATCTCGGGTTCGACACACACCGGATGATCTTCAAAATCACGGAGAAATATGTCCATCTTCGCAGCAGGCTGACCAGGGCCCCCTTCGGCGATCAGGCGATATTCATCCGCCGCGGCTATTTTCAAGAGCTGGGCGGATATCGGAATATCCCCATCATGGAAGACGTGGATTTGATGAAGCGCATAAGAAGGCGTGGCGACCGCATCGCCATCATCCCCGAGAAAGTGCTGACCTCGCCGCGCCGGTACGAGGCTGAAGGGATTCTCTACGGCACGTTCAGGAACTGGATGCTGCAGATGCTGTACGGCTGCGGCGTGTCGCCCGAGCGTCTGGAAAAGTGGTACCGATCATAGTCACAAAACCAGGGTGGATTTTTTCTCCGTCCTGTCGCCCGCCATATATGCAGTCATAATCCTGACCCATGCTCGAAATTATGAATCAAAATGAAGCAATTTTACGGGCAAGGCCGTTCGGCCCCGCCCAGCTTTGGATTCGTGCTATTCATTCTTGATTTATTTCCATGAGAAATGTATGATACAGCGCAACTTTTTGAGGGATCTTTACGGAGCGGGAAGGTTGAAAGAGACATTGAACAGCAACCTGGGATACGAAACAACCTTTTTCACCGCTGTCGATTGCTCATGATCCTGGAAGAAGGAGTTCATGATTATGAAAAATGGTATCTGTTCCCGGTTCCTCTGCCTTTTTTTTCTGGCAACAGTCCTAGTGACGGCCAAACCTGCCCTGGCCGTGCTCGGTGAGTCGGTGGATTCTATCAGCTCGGACCGCAGGGCTCTTGTGGCAACGCGGGGCTCGGTCACGGTCCACGATGGTTATCAGGTTCAGGAAATTGGGTCTGATGCGATTACGATCCGGGAATACATTTCCCCATCGGGTGTCGTATTTGCTATTGCCTGGAACGGCATAGCCGTTCCCGATCTTACCAGCCTTCTCGGATCCTACGCAAACGATTACCAGACAGCGCTCAAGCAGGCTCCACGCAAGCCCGGGCGCCGGTTTCGTCAGATAAAAACGGACCGGGTCGTCGTCGAAAGATGGGGTCATATGAGGAACCTGCAGGGCCGTGCGTATTCCCCGGCCCTGGTCCCGCAAGGAGTGAGCATTGATGAAATCAAGTAATGTACTGATCCTTCTGTGTCTTCTTGTTCTGACGGCCGGTTGCGGCGGCGGTGGAGGAGGAGTCTCCAACACGAAATCGGGCACTTCGGCAACGCTTGTTCGCATTACTGTGTCGCCGACAAGTCCGAGTATCGCATATGGGATGTCAGAACCTTTTACTCTTACGGGAACTTATTCGGATTCCTCTACGAAGATTCTGACAGCAGCGGCGATCTGGAATTCATCAAATCCCAGTGTGGCAACATTCAGCAATTTGACAGGAGTAGCCGCTTCCTCTATGACGGGTACCACAACGATTGGTGCATCCTATGGAGGCTTTTCGCAGTCCACGCAGCTGACGGTGACCCCGGCTGCTCTGGTGTCAATCACGGTGGCGCCTGCATCCTCGAGCATTGCCTTTGGAACAACCGAGCAGTTTACCGCCACGGGCACATACACGGACAACACGACGCAGAATCTGACCACGTCAGCCACCTGGATCTCTTCCGCCCCCGCTGTCGCCGTGGTCAGCAATGCCACGGGATCCAATGGTTTGGTCACGTCACAGGCGACGGGTACAACGGGTACGGCGTTGATTATGGCCAGGTCAGGGTTAGTCTCAGGTTCTACGATGCTGACAGTGACTGGAGGGATCGCCGCGACCGCCAATAACGTGCTTTCCATTACAGTGAACGGATCGCTTTGTTCGTCTTCTACTTCAGTTGGTTATGTCAACAAGCCCTGTGTCAGCGTGAAAGTGTGCGCGCCTGGTTCCACCACGGCCTGCACTACAGTCAGTGACATTCTGCTGGATACGGGAAGCTTCGGTCTGCGAATTTTCAAAACGGCATTGACAGTGCCTCTGACTCAGGTTACCGCCAATGGAGGATCGCTTGCCGAGTGCGCACAATTCGGCGATGGTTCGTCGGAATGGGGGCCTATTAATCTGGCCGACGTTGTCCTGGGGAATGAAACCGCGGCCAGTGTCCCAATCCAGGTCATCGATTCCACATTTGGTACTGTTCCCGGTACTTGCGGCACACCAGATCAAACACCTGAGGCGGCGGGATTTAACGGTATCCTGGGCGTCGGCGTTTTCGGCGAGGATTGCGGCTCGATCTGCACCACAGATTCAAATCTCGGGCTCTACTACTCCTGTAATGGTTCGGTTTGTAACGGGACCACGGTTCCGCTGGCCGATCAGGTCCATAATCCTGTAGTAAGCCTTCCCACGGACAGCAACGGCGTAATCGTGGAGCTTCCGGACGTATCGTTAAGCGGGGCGTCTTCAGCAAACGGCAACCTTGTCCTTGGAATCGGCACTGAGACTAACAACATCCCCCCCGGCGTTACGACGTACAGTACCGACGAGTACGGAGAAATCAATACAGTTTTCTCCGGCACGACCTACGCTGGCATCATCGACAGCGGCTCGAACGGGCTTTTTTTTACGTCACCCTCTGCCAGCATGATTCCCAACTGCTCTTCATCTTCAGAGTGGTTTTGCCCGTCGACCACGACAACTCTTTCCGCGGTTAATAACAGCGCGTCGGGATCCACTAGCGGCCAGGTCCTGTTCTCGCTTGGCAACTTCGTCACTCTTGCCAACGCCGGCAATAATGTGTTTAGCGATATAGGCGCGGAGCAACCGTCTTTGTTCGACTGGGGGTTACCGTTCTATTTCGGACGATTCGTTTATGTCGGGATTGAAGGGCAAGGATCCAGCCTGGGCATAGGACCCTACTTCGCGTACTAGGGGTTGGATGATCGCATGCGGGGGGCGGCTGAGAAATGAACGCAGACGGGCTTGTTTTCTTCGTTTCCGGCAGCCTCACACGCGGCACTTATCGACAAGCGTGTCAGGATCGGTTAAATCATAATGTAGGGAAAGCATGCCTGCGAAGAAAATCTATATTATTTCCGATGCCACAGGCCAGAGCGGATTGCACATTCTGAGGGCGGCCCTGGTCCAGTTCGAGCACGCACGCACGAGAATACTGCTTTTTCACGACATTGACACAAAGTCCGCCCTTAAAAAAGTCCTTGAACAGGCAAGGGAGGACAAGGCTCTCGTCGCGTTCACGTTTGTAAGAAAAGATATGAGAGGTCATGCCAGCGACTACTGCTTGAAGCACAATCTTTTTCATCTCGACATCTTGGGCCCGCTCATCAACAATCTCTCGGCCTATTTACGGCTCGAGCCGCTTGAAACACCGACCCTTCTGAGAAGGGTCGATGAACGTTATTTCAAACGCATTGATGCGATCGAGTATACCCTCAACCACGACGATGGCAGGGGAGCAGAACGTCTTCATGAAGCCGATATCGTCATCCTCGGCCTCTCGCGCACCTCTAAGACGCCGACCTCTTTTTTCCTGGCCCAGGAAGGCTACAAGGTCGCGAATGTCCCGATCGTGCCGGGCATACCCCTACCGGAAGAGCTGCTTCAGATCGATCAGCACAAGATCGTCTGTCTTAATATAGACCCGGAAGTCCTCCAAAAGGTGAGGAAGGTGCGCCAGAAACAATCGGGGCTCAAGCCGAGCTATAGCGACTTTAAGAAAATATTCTCCGAAGTTGAGTATGTGCGGGACCTCATCAGACATCACCGAAGTTGGGGAGTTGTCGACACAACGAACAAGTCGATCGAGGAAACCGCTTGGGAAATCATCCATTATGTGTTCGGCGACGATCACGAAGAATATCATTAAGCGGGACACGGACCTTCGCCGGGAATGAATCTTCGCGGTAAGCGCGGCCCGGTGAGGCATGCCTTTTCTCAGATGAAAACCTGGCTGATGCTGTTCCTTTTCGTTCTGGTGCTGGCGCCGGCAAGCCGCGCGCAGGATAAACCGGTTCTCTTTTGCGAAGACTTTTCCAGTCTGGCCAACTGGAAACCCTTCTTTTTCCCGAACATCAAGAAGCATACGGTCTATTCCCTGGAGAAGGAGGGCGAACATCACGTTCTGAAAGCGGAAAGCCACGCCTCGGCATCGGCAATCGTCTATAAGGATGCTTTCAACGTCTATGACTACCCCAAAGTCAGGTGGCGCTGGAAAGTGAGCAATGTCTATAAAATGGGTTCAACAGGAAGCAAAGCCGGGGACGATTATCCGATGCGCGTGTATATCATGTTCGCGTACGATCCTGCGAAGGCGGGGACTCTGGAAAAGATGAAATTCGGTATCGCGAAAAAGCTTTACGGAGAGTATCCTCCGCAGAGCAGCCTTAACTATGTTTGGGCAAACAAGGACCAGCCTGAATCGATCGTCGACAGTCCGTATACCGACCGGTCGAAGATGATCCTTCTGGAGAAAGGCGCGCGAAACGCAGGCGTTTGGCTCGATGAAGAGATCGATATCGTGGCTGATTACCAAAAGGCCTTTGGGACGAAACCTCCCGCCCGCGCGCGAATCGCGATCATGAACGATTCGGACAACACCGGGGAGAGTTCAGTGTCTTTTATGGAATATATCGAGGTCTTCCGATAGCCCCATGTACGATACGCGCTGCGTTATTCTGTTTGTCAAGCTTCCGGAAAAAGGGAAGGTCAAATCCCGCCTTGCAACCTCCCTGGACGGTGATGTAGTCCTACGCTTATACGAATGCATGGTCCTCGATGCAATCGATATGCTGAACGGCGGACATTACTCTTTCCGCATCTGCTTTGATCCCCCCGAAGCGAGCGATAGGATACGACAGTGGCTGGGCGATGCTTATTCCTATGTACCGCAGCTGGGGGACGACCTCGGGGAAAAGATGGAAAAGGCTTTTTCTCGAGTTTTTTCGGACGAGGTTAGGGAGGCGGTCCTTATCGGGAGCGACGTTCCGGGAGTAACTGCGGCGATCATCGATGAGGCTTTTGAAGCATTAGCAGCACATGACTCAGTGATCGGCCCCGCCAGCGATGGCGGATATTACCTGATTGGTTTCAGGAAGGGCGCTCTTTGCCCGGATGTATTTCATCACATGACGTGGAGTACCGCCTCCGTCTTTGAGGAAACCGTCAGGAGACTGCGTCGGGCGTTGTGTTCGGTCCACGTCCTTCCGGAACGCACTGATGTGGACAAGAAGGAAGATCTGCTTACGCTCCTGGGACAGCAGCACGATGGCAACGCTCTTCGTTCGAGGACTCTGCGATATCTTACTAGTATTCGAAGCAGCATGCTAGATTAGTTCAGACGCATTTATTCCGTCTTACGAACCAATCGCTTTCAGATAATCGCCGGTCCGGCCGGAAAAGGAGAGGAGTATGGACAAAAAGAAACAAGTGACGGAAATCCTCAAGAGGCTTAAAAAAGAATATGCAGGGTCTCCGCAAACGGCCCTGCATTATACCACTCCCTTTGAACTTCTTGTCGCAACGATCCTCTCCGCACAAACCACGGACGTTCAGGTCAACAAGGTGACAGATAAGTTGTTCAGGAAATATCGCACCATCGAAGACTTTGCGAATAGTCCGCTGGGACAACTGGAGAAGGATGTCGCGTCTGTTAACTTCTACCGGAACAAGGCTAAGAATATCTGCAATTGCGCGAAAATGCTCCTGGGGCAATACGGCGGAAATGTTCCGAAAACCATGGAGGAACTGATTACCTTGCCCGGCGTGGCGCGGAAGACGGCGAACATCGTACTGTCGAGTGCTTACGGTATCAACGAAGGCATTGCCGTCGACACGCATGTAAAGCGTCTCGCCAACCGGTTGGGCCTTACCAAACACGAGGATCCGGTCAAGATCGAATCCGACCTCGTCAATGTAACGCCGCGCAAGGAATGGGGCAATTTGTCTCATCTTTTGATCTTTCACGGCAGGAACGTCTGTGTGGCCAGGAACCCTGATCACGGTTCGTGCGTTCTCTTCGATATCTGCCCCTCAAGAAATATCTAAACGGCTGGTCTGTGCACTGCTCCCCCTGGCTGCTGTTGCTGGAGGCCTGAGCTATATGAGGCTGCCCGGAAATCGGAGAACGGAAGAGAACCCTGGAGTTCATTCCCAAACAACGGCGGCCTCTGTTATTGTGTTCCGGCCGACCCGCATTGGGCGCCTGTTGCGTTTAATTTTGCCAAGATTCACCGGGTAAAAAAACATTTATCAAATAGAGAAATGCAGGATTCAAGAAATATCCACTCATCGCTCCCCTCATTATGCACACCAGGATCTTATAACGTACTGACAATTTAAGACAAAAGAAGTTCTAAAATTAGAACTTGACATGCCTGACGGTTTGTGGTAAATCAAGACTAAATAAATCCTATATAACTTTCTTAAGGGAGCGAAAATGGATCTTGTGAATGTCAACAAGCTAGGAGTTGTAAAGGGAACGGCTGTTAAAGATGCGGCAATGGCGAATTTCCGCGGTGAAACTCATGAGGTCGGGCTCTACCTTGCCATGGCACGTCAGGCCCAGCGTCAAGGATACCCTGAAATAGCGGAAGCGCTCAAGCGTATAGCCTGGGAAGAGGCTGAACATGCAGCCCGCTATGCGGAAATGCTGGGTCTCGTTTCAGAACAGACCAAAGAGAACCTGGAAAAGATGATGCACGGGGAAATCGGAGCAAACAAGGGAAAGCGTGAAGCCGCCGTCAAGGCGAAAGAAGTGAATGTCGATGAGGCGCACGATCTCTTTGATGAATCGTCTCGGGATGAGGCGCGCCATGCTTTGATGCTCAAAGGCCTCCTGGAAAGGTTCTTCAATTAATTATGCTCGTGACGAGAGAAACCGATTACGCCGTGCGTTGCGTTTTGTATCTTGCCCGGGAGCAAGATCAGATAGCGAGCGTCGGCGAGATCGCAGAACAGATGCAAATCCCGAAAAGCTTTCTTGCCAAGATCCTTCAGCGGCTGGTACGCGAGGGGATTGTCGAGTCCATGCGCGGCATGAAGGGCGGCTTCCGTCTTCTGAAAAACCCCAACCACATAACCCTCCTGGAGGTGCTTACAGCCATCCAGGGCATTGCAGCTATAAACACGTGCGCGGTCGATAAACGCCGTTGCAGCTTGAGTTCCCATTGCGCGGTTCACCCCGTTTGGCTGGAAATCAGGAGAGAAGTTGAGAGACGTCTTGCTACACAGACAATTTCCGGCCTGATAGAATCCAGGTAGCTGACTGAACGAAACGAAGCTGCGCTATCACTTACATGAATGAGGACCTTATCTGATTTTAACAAGGCTAACAAAGATGCATTGAACGATCAGAAAATTGCATTTCGTTGCTGCTGAGGGGAATGTGCTGCATTCTTTAGGAAAGGGGGGATGCTACCCAAGATTCAGCGCAAAATATTCGCGAAAGCAGCAATTTTTTGGTGATAAAATAGGACATAAAATATCCTATATAACAGGCGTAAGGAGGTTTGCTCATGTCGGAGGCAACAGTTTATGCGGGGAAGCCCGCCAAGGGTTTCGCACTCTCCGGGACGTTTTGGGGGAGGTATCCATTATGATCGGACTGTTTACAATGAGAAGGAGGATCCTATGGACGTTGTGTCGTTAAGCAGATTACAGTTCGCCGTAACAAGCATGTTCCACTTCATATTTGTACCCTTGACGTTGGGACTGTCAATCATGACAGCGTACATGGAAACACGCTGGGTGAAAACGGGTGATGAAGTATATTTAAAGATGACGAAGTTTTGGGGGAAACTTTTCCTGATCAACTTCGCCCTCGGCGTGGTGACGGGCATTACCATGGAGTTCCAGTTCGGCATGAATTGGGCGGAGTATTCCAAGTACGTGGGAGACATCTTCGGGGCGCCCCTTGCCATTGAAGCGACGGTTGCATTTTTCATGGAATCGGTTTTTATCGGCCTCTGGATCTTCGGCTGGAACCGCGTCTCAAAGAAAGTGCATGCCCTTTCCATCTGGATGGTTGCGATTGCGACCAATCTGTCGGCACTCTGGATCCTTCTGGCCAACGGCTGGATGCAGCATCCCGTAGGGTATGAGCTCAAGAACGGCCGTGCGGAAATGGTGGACTTCGGAGCTCTTATTACGAACCCTACCGGATGGTATAAGTTCTTCCACACCGTGACCTCGGGGTACGTGGTCGCGGCTTTCTTCGTTATGGGGATCTCCGCGTATCACCTCCTGCGGAAGAACGAGGTCGAGTTCTTTAAGCGGTCTTTCCGTATGGCCGCCGTCTTCGGACTTGTCTCCACCATCCTCGTGGCAGTAGGCGGCGATTTTTCTGCGGCTAATATGGCCAAAACCCAGCCGGCAAAATTCGCAGCCTCGGAGTCACTCTGGGAGACGCAAAAAGGCGCGGGATTTAACTTCGTCGTCATCCCGAACGCGGAGCGCGAATGCAACCAGCTGGAGGGTCTGTGCATACCGAACGGCCTGAGTTTGCTGGCGTTCCATACTCCTGATGCAGAGATCAAGGGGCTCAAGGATTTTCCCAGGGAGGAACGGCCGCCGGTCGGCCCCACCTTCGTCAGTTTTCGGCTCATGTTTACCCTGGGGTTTCTATTGATCCTGCTTGCCCTCCTCGCCGTTGTGTACGGAAGGAAAGACACGTTGGAGTCACGGCGGCTCTTCCTGACCATCATGCTCTATGCCATTCCTCTTCCGTATCTTGCCGCCCAACTCGGATGGATCGTGGCTGAAGTGGGCCGGCAGCCCTGGATTGTCTACGGCGTACTGAAAACAGCTGCGGCAGTTTCACAGTCCATCAGTCCAGCGCAAGTCTGGGTTTCCCTGCTTGGCTTTACCCTGCTCTACGGCAGTCTGGGCGTCGTCGACATCTATCTGTTGACGAAGTACTCGAAAAAAGGCCCCCAATAACGATCTCTCAACAAAGCTGAGAAAGAATAAGAGAGGAGATATCATATGGAATTTCAGGTGATCTGGTTCATTCTTTGGGCGGTGCTATGGGCTGTATACTTCATGCTCGACGGGTTCGTGCTGGGCACCGGCATGTTGCACAACTTTCTCGGGAAGAGTGATGCGGAAAAACGCGTTTTGATCAATTCGGTGGGTCCCGTATGGGATGGGAACGAAGTCTGGCTCCTTACGGCAGGCGGCGCCACCTTTGCGGCCTTTCCCAAAACCTATGCATTGATGTTCAGCTACCTTTACACCGCGCTGCTCCTCTTGCTCTTCGCCCTGATCATCCGGGGCGTATCCATCGAATTCAGGGGAAAAGGCGAAGGCGCTGGATGGAAACAAGGGTGGGATATTGGCATCGGGATCGGCAGTTTCCTGCCGGCGCTGCTCTTTGGCGTGGCCTTCGGAAACATATTTGAAGGACTGGCAATGGATGCCGCCGGCTATCACGGGTCACTCATCTCGCTGCTGAACCCCTATGGGCTGATCACGGGAGTTCTTTTCGTCCTGCTGTTCCTGGTTCACGGCTCACTGTACCTCAGTGTAAAAACCACTGGCGATTTGAGTACACGGGCGGCTAATGCTGCGAAGAAGATCTGGCCGGCCCTCCTGATCGTCGCCGTCGTTTTCCTGATCGTCACAGCTTTTGCCACGAGGTTGTATGACAACTACCTGGCGTCGCCGCTGCTGCTCATCGTCCCGATCATCGCGGTCAGCGCGCTTATCGGCATGAGAATATTCATGGCGAGAGGGGCATCCCTTCTTGCTTTTGCATCGTCCTGCGTCACGGTGGTGATGGTGGTTTTTACCGGCGTCATCGGCCTGTTCCCGAACCTCATCCCGTCAAACATGGACGCTGCCTCCAGCCTGACAATCTATAATTCATCGTCCAGCACCTATACGCTGACGATCATGACCGTTGTGGCGTTTATTTTTGTCCCTATCATCATTGCGTATAAGATCTGGGTCTATAGGATCTTCCGGGCCCCGGTCAGTGTGGATGAGGTCATGAAAGATCGAGAGGCATACTGAGAGTGGTGTGAGGCCTACTGGTGAGACTGAAGCGGCAGGGGGGAATCGACCCCTGCCGCAGTGCTCTAGTGGTAGGGTTTTGCTCTCTTGCCCGGCCAGTCCCGTTGCCGCAACCGGCATCGACTTATTCTTGCCTGCGATACATCCTTCCAGAAAGCTGCGTTCGTATCTGTCGAGAGTTCCTCTTGTTCAATGACATCCTCCCTGGCCTTGTCAGCATCATCAATTCGGCAACGAAAGCGGGTTTCCATGACTGTCCTTGACGAGTGGATGCTTCCGCATGCGGATGCGAAGATATTGGAGGTTGACCATTGATCGGGAAACCGGTAAGATTGCCTTATGAAGAGCGTGATGCTGTTCATGGCGCTGACCCTGGTGTTCTTGTGCATCAGCGTTCATCGCGTCAGGGCATCTGAGCAGCAAGACTCAGAGCCCAATTGCATGATAAATGCCGGTCCCTGCATCAAGACGGTGGACGGGCTCACCGTGGCTTTCGAGGTCACCCCCAAACCCCTGAAAGCCATGCGCAGTTTGCTCTTTCGGACAACCATCTCGAATCAAGGCAGTCCCGTCGCGGATGCATCCGTCTCAATCGACCTCTCGATGCCCGGTATGTTCATGGGGCAGAATGTCATCGGGCTTACCCGTCTCCGCGACGGGATTTACGAAGGCAAAGGCGTCATCATCCGCTGCCCCAGCGGAAAAAAGATCTGGCGGGCCTCGGTTGCCATCCAGCGGGCCGGCAAAGAATCGGTAGCGAACTATATTTTCGAGGTTCAATAGTGATGAACGCCGGCTATCTTCTTGCTTTAACTACAGGGTTTTTAGGCGGGTTCGGCCATTGCATCGGCATGTGCGGCCCCCTTGTCGCATCCTCCTCGCTCCATTCCACCGCCATCGGCGTCTCTCATAATTCCCGTGCGCGGATTATCGATCAAGCACTCTACAATACCGGCCGCCTCACGACGTACGGAATTGTCGGCGCGATCATGGGATTCGCCGCTTCCTTCGTCAATGTGGCGAGCAAACTGATGGGGATCCAGAACGGGGTGATGGTGGGAGCCGGCATCGTCATGATCATCATGGGGCTCGGTATCCTGGGCGTTGCCGGTGGAACGGGCTGGCTTGAACGGCACAACTCGCTGGTGCTGGCCACGGCAAAAAATTTATTCGGCATCTCTTCCCATTGGAGATATTATCCCCTCGGCCTTGTCCTCGGTCTTATGCCTTGCGGCCTTTCCTACACTGCTTTTATCGCAGCGGCCGGTACCGAATCTCCGCTGGGAGGCATGCTCACCATGCTTTACTTCGGCGCCGGAACAGTTCCCGCTCTGGCTCTTTTTAGCGCTGCGGTGACGTATTTGGGGTCCCGCATGAGGCTCTGGATGCAGAAGGCGGGAGGAGTCACGGTAATGGTCATGGGGTTTTATTACATCCTGAAGGGAATTCGGTTATATGCTGAAATGTGATCACTGCCTTCTCCAATTTCCCGAGCGGGATGCAGTGTACGACGAAATCAACGGCGTCAGGAAAGTCTTCTGCTGTCACGGCTGCCAGGGAGTGTATCTGATTATTAACAGCGAAGGACTCGATGCATTCTACCGGCGCCGGAGGGCATGGACCCCGGGACCAGCCTCCGCCGCACCGGTCGACCTTGCCGCATTCACCCCGAATATCCGTCCTCTGGGGAGCGAACTTGAAACGGATATTGTCCTGGACGGCATCCGCTGCGCTTCCTGCGTCTGGCTCAACGAACGGATACTCCTGAAGACCGCCGGCGTGACCTTCGCCCGGGTCAATTACGCCACTCATCGGGCGCGAATCCGCTGGAACCCCGAGAAAACGGGCATCCAGGCGATCCTGTCCCGCATCACCTCGATCGGGTATACCCCCAAACCGTTCGTTGCAACGGCATTCGATGAGGAGCAGCGAAGAGCACAGCGGGAGATGCTGCTCCGGTTCGGAACGGCTGGCTTCTTGTCCATGCAGCTCATGCTCTTCTCCGTGGCCCTGTACGCCGGCTATTTCCAGGGCATGGATGTGAAGATCAAGAATATCTTCAATATCATTTCGCTCGGCCTTGCCACCCCCGTGATATTTTACTCAGGATGGCCTTTTTGGACTGGCGCGGTCAGGGGACTAAAAAGCTTCATGTTCAACATGGATTTCCTCATCGCGGCAGGAGCGGGATCGGCCTATCTTTACAGCATTTATCAGATGTCAATCGGAGGAGAGGTCTATTTTGACACCGCCGTTATGATCATCACCCTGATCCTGTTGGGCAGATACATCGAAGCAGGGGCCAAACGAAAGGCTTCGGAAGCCATCACGCGGCTCCTGTCCCTTGCCCCGCGGGAAGCGCGAAAACTGTTCCCCCCGGCAGAGGGAGGCGAGCAAGACGGAAAAACGATCCTTCCCGAGCGTCGGATGGTCTCCGTGTTCTCCCTCGTGCGGGGCGATCTCGTCGAAGTGATTCCGGGAGAAAAGATCCCCCTGGACGGGATCGTGCGGGAAGGCCAGTCCGAAATAGATGAAGCGATGCTGACCGGCGAGTCCCTGCCTGTTGCGAAACGCCCCGGCGCGGAAGTCTTCAGCGGAACCGTGAATCTGTACGGTCGTTTTGTCTATGAAGTAACGAGAGTCGGCAATGACACGGTGCTGGCGAGGATCATCAGAGCCGTTGAGGATGCACAGACAAGACGCGCTCCGGTTCAGGCTCTGGCCGACCGGGTGGTGTCGGTTTTCGTTCCCGTTGTCCTGTTTCTCAGCGTCCTCACGGCGGTATACTGGATTTTCAGGGGAGGTCCGGTTTCCTTTGCAGTGATGAATGCCGTCTCGGTGCTGGTTATAGCCTGTCCCTGCGCTCTTGGCCTGGCAACGCCTCTCGCAATCCTGATCGGAACAACCTACGGCGCTTCCCGGGGGATCCTCATGAAAGGCGGCGATGTTATCGAACGGGCGAGAAACATCGATACGGTCGTGTTCGATAAGACGGGTACCATCACGGAAGGGAAGCCGTCACTGATAGACTTTCATGGAATCGGCAGGTCAGACGCCGAGGCGCTCTGCCTCGCAGCATCCCTTGAACGTTTTTCCGAGCATTCAATCGGGAAGGCTATTACGGCAGCCGGAGGATCCTCTGCCCACGAAGAGGTGACGGGGTTTTCCGTGTCGCCGGGCAAGGGTATCCGCGGTTTTATTGCTGGAAAGGAGACGCTCCTGGGCAGCAGGGAATTTGTTGAGAGCGAGGGGATCGGAAAGAGTATGGATCATGGGGAGGTTGCCTTTGCCACATCCCGGCAAGCTGGCGGCGCTACGGTTGTATGCCTGGCATACGGCGGAGAACCGGCGGGAATCTTCGCGGTTTCCGATCCGCCGAGAAGCGAGGCTGCGGAAGCCGTGAAAATCCTGAAACGAAGTGGCCTCGATATTGTCATGATTACCGGTGACTCTGTCGCGACCGCGGAAGCCATTGCGAAGGCTGTGGGTATCGAAAGAGTCCGGGCAAAACGATCTCCGGCGCAGAAGGCGGAAGAAATCGGGAAAATGCGGATCGGCGGAAAACGCTGTGTCATGATCGGAGACGGAATCAACGACGCTCCTGCGCTCGTCGAAGCCGAGGTCGGCATCGCCATGGGCAGGGCAACGGATATCGCCCTGGAAAGCGCGGACATGGTGCTGATGCGGAGTGACCTGCGCCTTGTGCCCCAAGCACTCAAGCTGGCGAATAAAACTTTTTCCATTATCAGGCAAAACCTATTCTGGGCATTTTTTTACAATGCCGTGGCCATCCCCCTGGCCATAGCCGGCGTGCTTCACCCCATAATGGCTGCAGGGTCGATGGCGCTGAGTTCCGTGAGCGTTGTGGGCAATTCATTGCGGGCGAGGGTGCGCTGATGTCAAGCATGATCATACTGATTCTCATCTCTCTCAGCTTCGGACTTGCTGCCTGGTTCCTATTCCTCTGGGCCGTGAAGAGCGGCCAGTTCGACGATGTCGAACGCCCAAAGTACCGGATGCTCGATGATGACGAAAGCGACAAAGATCAAGAGAAAGAGAAAGGCAAAGAAAAAAATACGAAATCCGACGCCTGACGTCGAACATCTTCTTTTGTTTCCGAACCACCCGGTTCAGCATATAAATTCCTTCATTAATTGACGCCGTCAAACCTCGGACTTCAGGCCAGGGAGGATGTCAATGAAGCCTTGATTTGGCCTGAGGTCATGCGATGCGTGAGGTTTTTTCCATCCACCGGCAAAAAAGAAAAGAATCCCCTCTTGACCCAGTGACTGCCTTTCTGTATGATTCATGAAGAACCGCTGTTCATTTCAGGATTGCCATGACGATTAACAAACCCATATTCGACAACCGCACGGATTTCGACGAAAGCATCCAGCCCGCCCCAGAGGAACTCGAGGCGTTTCTTGCGAATGCTGGCAAGGAAGGCGGCGGGGAGCCGCGTATCAATGATCTGGCCGCGTACCGGCGGCTGCTCAAAGAAGTGGATGACTTTGTGCAACGCCAGGCGACGGACGACGCGGTAGCGGACATCCGGCAGCGGATATTGTTCGGCGTGCTCGACCATACTCAATTCGTCAACCCCGTCCTCCTGTCGGAAGTGGAACTGTATGCTTATCACCTGCACAGGCTCGAGTCCCTCGACTTCAAGAACCCGTCGGCCTTCATCAAGTCGGCGGAGCACGAGATTGGCCGCCTCAGCACAAAGAGAATAAACGATGTGATGAGGATGGAGAGACTCCAGCAAATGATCGCGGAGCGAAAAAAGATTCTCGCAATGCTCAAGAAACAGTGGCTGCAAATAGCCCCCGAACTGCGCCGCATCGCGCTGTATGTCAGGGAGAATCTGGTCAGAATTGAAAAACTCTGCGAAATGTCGGTAGTCATTCTCGCGGAAGCCGGAATCGGGCGGACAAAGGAAAAGCAGCTGATCGAGGATGTGAATAACTATTTCAAGGATCTGTTGAAAAGAGCCCTGCACCACGGCAAGATTACCAAGGAGAAGCTGGAAAAAGCCAGGGATGGGGTGGAGATGATAACATCGGAGCTGTCGATCCTCATCAACGAGGACGGTAACGCTCTCACAAAATGGTATGAAACGATCCATGATCATGTAAAGGCGACGTCGCAGGACATTGCCGTCGTGCTTGCCGATCTCGAGAGCAAAAAGGGCGGGACCGTCCTGGAGAACCTCAGCCTATTCAAACAGCTTGAGCACCTCCTTGTTTCACTTTTATTGGGTTGTCGACTTGAGATAAACCAGGCCGGCAATGGCCCTGGGACGCGGCACGACAGCATCCTCAATGCAAAAAGAACGGAGATGCTCGACTATCTCTTCGGGCAGGTGCAAAAGGAACGCAGGGCCCGAAAGGACCGCAGAACACAACCGGACCGGAGGAAAGCAAATGATCCGAACTACCGGGGGCCTGAACGCAGACGCGGCGGGGACAGAAGGAGCGGGAAGGGCCGGCGAAGCTGAGGGGATGCTTCCTTATGAAAAAATATTGTTCCTGTCTGTTCCTGGCGATAGTTCTCTGCTCATGCGGCGGGCGGCTTTCTCTGTCGCCCAAAGAACTGCGGCCCGGAACATTTTCCTATTGTGAATTGCTCAATGTGCCTTCGCAACCCTATCCTGTCCTGAAACCGAAACCCTATCTTGGCATCTACCTGGCTTCCCGGAAACTGGAGCAAGCCCCGTCGACCTGCAAAGAAAACTATTTTGTCCAGGTTGCCGGGATAATAAACGGTTCACCGGCGGACAAGGCCGGCCTCAAGGACGATGACGTCATTCTGTCCCTGAACAACAATCCCGTCTGTGGCGACGCGGTGCGCGTTGAACCATTGTTGAAAAAAATGATCGAGCGGGAAAAGATCGGCTCCCTTGCCGTGCTCGATATTCTTCGCGGGGACCGCACGCTTTCCCTCTCCGTCATCCTGGAAGAGCAGCCCACCCATGAGCAGAGGGAGGCGATGCATCCCGACATGGGGACATGCCCCACACAAACCTCTTTGCTGGGAAATGCCCTGAGCGCACAAGGCGCGCTTCCCGCATTGCACGCTGTTTACGACGGTTTGTATGAGAGGTCGAACAGTGTGCATAACCCGGGGTCTGCGCTGGAAAAAAAATCGCATCCGCTCCAGCTGGAACAGGTGACTTACCTGATGCGGCATCCCCTGGAAGCCGGAGAGGTTGCGAAAGAATTGTCCCGCGGTATCAGCGAGCCTTTCGAGAACGAGGATCCCGCTGAGGGCGTGCGGCGGGCAGCGGCCCTCCTCGACGTGAGTCTTCCCTCTCCGGAAAAACCGGAGGAAATCACGTTTCCCGCGCTCCTTCATGTTATGGAGGAAACAACGAGGAGTATCGACGCCGCTCTGTCCAATCTGACGCCGGAAGAAAAAAAGTTGCTGCAGGACAAGGCCCTCGATCCCTCGGACGACAGCCAGTGGAACAGGATTCTGGAAGTTTCCCTGAAGGTCGATCGCGCAGCCCTTTTCCGGGCCTTTACGCCTCTCCTTGCCTTTCTCACACGGGATAATCTGTCTCTTTTAAAAGCTGATCTGATACAGCGTTTTGGCGGAAATAAAGGGCCGATTCTCTATGAAGCCATGAGCCCCATCGGGAAGGTGATTGTCGGCGGCGAGGGGCCGAATGTATATACGGAGGACGCCGCACTCATCCTCGATCTTGGCGGTGATGATGTCTATCTCAATAATGCAGGCGGGACGCGGCCTGGCATGCCCCTCGCTTTGGTTATAGACTGGGGAGGAAACGACCGCTATATAACCAAGGAAAATTTCTCCCAGGGCGCGGGGCTTTTGGGTGGGGGATTTCTGATAGATCTTGGCGGCAACGATACCTTCATTGCCCGGGATGGCAGCCAGGGTGCGGGCTTCTGGGGGCTTGGTTTCCTCTATCACGGTGACGGAAACGGAATTTTCAGTGCCAGGGAATTTGCCCAAGGCACGGGACAGATGGGTATCGGCATTCTCGTGAATAGAAAAGGTGACGACCGGTATCTTTGCTCGTACGGGGGGCAGGGATTGGGGCTGTTTGGAGGGGCGGGAATTCTGTTTGATGAAGCAGGGAATGACTTTTATCAGCTGGGTGGACTGGAGCCAGATTTTCGTGACCCCTCGGCGTCCACGCAAAGCATGGGCCAGGGCTTCGGGCTCGGCGAAAGGCCGGAAAAAGACAAAGACGGGGTGCCCGGGGGCGTAGGCATGCTGATCGATAGCAGTGGAGATGATACCTACATCGCCGACTATTTTGCCCAGGGGGCGTCCTATTATTACGGTTTGGGCATCCTGGACGACAGGGCGGGCAACGACCAGTATATATCGGGGCGTTACAGCCAGGGTGCGGGGATCCATTCCTCTATCGGCGTTTTACTGGACCGGGCAGGAAATGATTTCTATTATGACTCGTTCGGTGTGGGACAGGGCATGGGACACGATTATGGTGTCGGCTTTTTCGAGGATGACGGCGGCGAGGACCATTATCAGGGAGGGTCCCTGGTGCAGGGTGCGGCGACAAACGGGGGCCTCGGGATATTTATTGATTTGACGGGGAAGAGGGAACATTCCTTCGTCAGCGAGGGACAGGCATACGTTGAAGGCGACAAGGGAATAGGGATCTCGATCACAAGGGGACTCACCGCTGATGCTCCTGCAATTAAGTTTGAGACAGGCAAGGAATGAAACGGTTTTGATAGGGGCCTAGACGCGCACGATCATAAAGTTCAAAATTACGTTTTTTTTGAGTTAAACTGATTTCTCGTCTGAGGGATAGAGGGGAATAGCGTCTCTTTGTCATAACTGGATGAGTCCGTCTATCAGACCGCGAACGGCGTTTGGGTGGTGATGAACATCGAATATTTTGATAAGCTGCGCGTCCAAAATAGGGTTTTTTGAGACGCTCACCGCGGTCCAATTTCAGGCAGCGGCCGGAAAAAAAGGGATCATTCATCATCAGAAATTGCAACGGCGCAATCCTGCCAGATAGATGCGCTATCCGTTATTCCGACGCAGCCGTTGATGACCTTCTGTCGTTTTACGACTCGATTGCTGTCGATCGTCCTGAATGATGGGACATTACAGCACATCAATGCGGACGACAAACGTGAAAAATAATCAAGACTGGATCGAAGCTCCTCTTGTCCTCATGACGGGATGAGCCGGCATGACACCGTAAGGACATTGCTCGATCTCGTACGAGACGATCAGTTAGGTGACCGTGACCGTATCCATTACCTCAAAAGACGTTATCATCATCGGCGCTGGTGCATCGGGCCTGCTCTGTGCAATCGAATGCGGTAAGCGCGGTCGCTCTGTGCTGGTGGTCGACCATGCGAAGCAGACAGGCTCGAAGGTCCGCATCTCCGGCGGAGGCAGGTGTAATTTTACGAACCTGCATGTGACCGCTGGCCACTACTTTTCTCAAAATCCTCCTTTCTGCAGGTCGGCTTTGGCGCGTTTCACGCCCCGCGACATCCTGGCCCTTGCCGGAAATCATAATGTCAATTATTACGAAAAAGAAGCGGGCCAGATTTTCTGTGTGAAAAGCTCCCGTGAAATAATCACCATGCTCGAATGGGAATGCGAGAAGGCCGGCGTGGAAATGCTGCTCACTTGTCTCGTGACGGACGTCAGGAAAAGCGAGAATTTTCTGATTGAGACAAACCAGGGACGATTCAACTCGGAATCTCTGGTGATTGCGACAGGCGGTCTTTCCTACTCCAATCTCGGTGCCAGCAGCTTCGGCCATGACTTGGCCAGAACCTTCGGGCTTCAAATGACCCAGGTCAGGCCGGCGCTTGTGCCCTTTGTTTTCTCAGGAAAGGACCAGCAGGTCTTTCGAGATCTTGCCGGTGTTTCTTTCGATGCAACCGTATCCTGCGGTTCCCGGAAGTTTCGCGGCAGCATCCTCTTCACGCACCGGGGATTGAGCGGGCCGGCGGCGCTCCAGGCGTCGCTGTATTGGGAACCTGGTTCAGCGCTGATCATCGATGTCCTCCCGGAGATTGACATACTGAAAATTATCGCTTCCCGGAGACACAGCAAATCTCTGCTGCACAATCTGCTTTCTGAATATCTGCCGAAGCGGTTTGCGCAAACGTGGTGCGGCCTGTTGCCCGATGCGAAGCCGATCAACGAGACTTCAGACAGGGAGTTGAGAACGCTCGCTGACCGTCTGCACGCATGGGAAGTCGTTCCTAAAGGCACAGAAGGGTATGCGACTGCCGAGGTGACCGCGGGCGGTGTGAACACCGATGAACTCTCGTCTAAGACCATGGAATCGAAAAAGGTGCCTGGCCTGTATTTCATCGGTGAAGTTGTCGATGTGACCGGGGAACTCGGTGGCTACAACCTTCATTGGGCTTGGGCATCGGGATTTGCCGCTGGCCAGTTCGCCTAGAGAGGAACATATGGCGTGGTTCGCATCAAGAGCGTAGGACATGCGCAATCGACAAGGAGATTGAGGCTGTGGGTGAGACCCTCGCCTTGATGCTGTGGGGATTCGAAGTTGTCTGGTGGCAGGACTATGCCGACATAGGTTTAAGCGGTTTCTGGCTACTCAATCCAAAAGGAAGGGAAAAGTAGATAGAGTGTCGATCCATGCCCGAAGAGAAGTTAAGGAAAAAACATTAAATTTCCAATATAATTTAATCAATTCCTTTCCTTGTGATAAGATAACTTTATACAGGCCATCAGTATAAATCGCGCATTTGGAAAAATGATTATGGGTCAAGAGATGCATTTACTGTTAAGATGAGTGGTTCAAAATAGGCTGATTTCATTTTATGAACGGGGCATTTTTTATAATACATTGATTTTAAAAGTTTTTTTCCCTCATCTCTTTCTGGCACTCGTTTTGCTGATATTGCTATTGTATTAGAAAAAAATGCTTAAGCAACACGATAACCGAAACGCAAATATTATATATTAATTGCAACAGAAACGGCATCAAACTAATCTCTAACCTGGCTAATGGATGGTGCTTGATGATGACAGGCCAAAGTGAAAGGCAACGGGTTTCTGTGCTTTTAATCAGCAATGATGAAAAACCGGCCTACTGCAGTTCCCTTTACATCAAAGGCAAAAGGGTGGAACAGTGTACATTCGGGTACTATGAAGACAGGATCAGTCTGTGCGAGGCTGACGTTATTGTTCTCGACAGCGGCTGTGAAGTATGGAGGGGAATGTTGGCTTTGCGCCAGATCAAACAAGCCCATCCTGATGTTCCCGTCATCTTTTTGTCTGACCAGAGCTCGGATGAAACCGTGGTCAGTGCCATGAAACTGGGCGCGCAGGAGTATTATCAGAAGCCGGTGAATGTCATCAACCTCCAGCAGCTCGTGGAAAATCTCTTGGCTGTCAGGCAGTCGACCGGGAGTGACGGGGTCCCTGCCGCAAATATGTCCCTAGGGAAAGCGTCGACTTCGCGCCTTAAAACGACCTTCTCTGACAAACCGCAGAACATTCTGCAGGTCATTTCCTTCATTGAAAGCAACCTTTGGTCCCCGATGGAACTGGGAGGTCTCGCACGAAAAGCCAGTCTCAGCAAATTCCATTTTTGCCGGGTATTCAAAAGGTATACCGGCATGAACCCTATGAAATACGTGAATTCCTTGAGGATAGGCCGGGCAAAGGAACTCCTGGCCGGGAATAAGAACAGCGTTTCGCTGGTAGCCAGCGAGGTGGGGTTCCGGGACCTGAGTAACTTTATCAGACAGTTCAAGAAAAACACGGGCGTTACGCCGACCGCCTATCGGCAGATGTCCCAATCACAAAATACCCCAGCGGCAAAGACATTTGCTGATCGGCAACAGGCAACACTAGAACAATAGCTTGAAAGGAATAACGTTCGGTTTCATCCGCATAATTGGAATGCCGGGTTGGAAAGTCAGCGTTAGTCATGCCCTGCGGCGTTGTTGTTGGTCATGATGAAACGCTGGAAGGGAGGCATGATGAAAATGAAATGGATCGCAGTCGTGGGCGTTTTACTTCTGGCCTCGCAGGTTGGTGCCGGGGACATGCAAGCACTCAAAACCCAGACCGACAAGGATAATTACAGTATTGGCGTCGATATCGTGCGAAAACTTAAGCAGCAGGGAGGCGTGATCAACCTGGATTTGGTTATACAGGGGATGAAGGACGAGATTACGGGAGAACAGCTTCTGGTGAGCGAAGATGATATTCAGAATGCGACAGTTGCCCAGGTCGAAACGCTGCTAAAACATTACCAAGACCCGACAGAGCATGTTGAAAGGAATGCCGATGTCGCAGACCAGATGACGCTGGAGAAAGCGACAGCAAACGACGTCTCCACAGAAAAATAGTCCCAGGATAATACTGGACCACGGATTGTGCAAGGTTCCGAGTTAACAACTCGGCAATCGTCAACATCAATGTCAGGTCGGTGTCAGTCAAGAGTGCATAGCCCCAAAAACGATGCTTGGAGGCACTTCACTTCACATTTGCCATATGGGTATGGCCAGAATTCACGGAGGGCCTCTGTTGATAATCCACGCATCGCACGTCTCAAGTTCGGCGTTCTTCCCTCTTGAGAATTTTCCAAACCGCCGCTCCGAAACTTTTTCATCATTCCACAGCCATAAAACCCTCTGCCCTAGCGATCTCCATTCAAACGGAGTATAGTATCTAGCAAGAGCACCATCGGTGTATCTTTAAACAGTTTTGTGCAATGATTTAGTTCTCATTAGGTCACCTAGAATTATCCTATGGTTAGATCTACCATCAGTCTTTGTCTGCGACGGCAACATATTGGGTCAAAACATTCCCTATATAAACGAAGTCTAGATTACAGCTCTGATTTTGAGATAAAGAAGACAGGCGTAGAAGACCGCCTGCCTAGACGAGTTCGATGACCGTCGGTGTAGAACGAAGTGGTAGCGCCTGAACAAGAAAAGTGATAAAATCGGACAAGGCTTGGGGGATACAACAATATCTCGCGAAATATCCATAGGGGGCCCGGGAGAGAGTGCCACATGAATATCAGTAATTCATTTTTTTATATGCTTATAAATAAAGTCATCAGTATGAATTATCATATTGCAATAAGAATGAGACCAGTTGTTGTTAACTATCCATTCGTTATTGAAAAACTTGAATTAACTAATAAATGTCCAATGAAATGCATCATGTGTATACGCACCTATAAAATTACTCGTCCGCTGCCGTTTTTTGATGAGCACAGCGTGCGGGTGCTCCGAATGTTGACTGAAAACGGGATGGAATATTGCGGTCGTCCGGAATCACATCCTTATGAGCTTTACCTTCAGCTTAACGAGATTGAGCATAGTCGCATCTGGGTGCGCCGACCTTAGACCAATGGATCGGTCGAGCGGCTCAATCAAACGATCAAAGATGAGTTTTACGCGGTCGCATTTCGAAAGAAGCGCTATCGTACCATCGAGGAGATCCATCCGGATCTTGACGAGTTCATGGATTACTACAACAATCAGCGGACTAATCAGGGACGATATTGCCAGGGCCGTACACCGATGCAGACATCCGAGGACGGCAAGGAACTATACCGGCAATATGTTTATGATGCGGTGGACAACATAGAGACACCAGCGTAAAATTGGATCTTAACAGGAAGGCTTACTTGTAAACGCAATTAAAGTTCAGGACAATTAAAGATACAGAAGCACTATTACCACGTAATCACTGTCATTTTGTATTCGAAAGTATTTCCAATACATTATACATAAAAAATGAGATCGAGTTTAAAAACACTATTCAAAAAATCGGACTTCATTGTTACGCTGTATCGTCTTATACTGGCCATAAAGTCATTTATCGTATTCAAGCCGATACGATTGATCAGAAACTTTTCTTGGTATTTCAGCAATTATCTTAATTATAAATACAGAAATACAAATCACAATTTTAGAATGTCATATCACAATTTATTCCCATGTCTAACTGATAAAACAGATTATCTTCCTATAGTAACTCATTATTTTTTCCAAGACACCTGGGCCGCTAGAAAACTATTTCAACTTAATCCCGCGCATCACTATGATGTCGGATCATCCATAACGACAATAGCCATCATATCCCAATTTGTCCCGACAACATACATAGACATAAGAGCTGTCGAGTTGAAACTCGACAATTTGTCCTTCATAAGGGGATCAATATTAAACCTGCCTTTTGAAGACAATTCTATAGATAGCCTTTCCTCATTATGCGTCACTGAGCACATTGGCCTTGGACGATACGGCGACCCTATTGACCCGTGGGGAAGTGAAAAGGCCGTTGCCGAGCTCAAGCGGGTCTTGTCACCGGGTGGAAACCTTTTATTTTCGGTACCTGTCGATTCGGCTAACAAGGTCTATTTCAATGCGCACCGGACATTTACACGAGAGTACGTTCTGGAGCTTTTTCACGATATGCGCCTCATCGAGGAAAGGTACATTTATGGTCGTCATTTGACCAATGATTATGACAAAATGAATAGATATGGAACGGGGTTGTTCCATTTCACAAAGGAGCACGTATGATTGTCTGGCCAGGCTTTTTTCAGACACCAATATTCTTATCAATGTTAAGTCATTAATTGCTCAATCACTTGGTTGTGCTTCATACGGAGGCAACATGCATAACCACAATTTATTAGACGTATTAAGAAATGTCGCAAATCAGTATCCTAAAGACATGGTGGATGAACAAGTTCGGGATATTCCACGTATTTCATTTAATATAGGCATTGCCTTAGATGCAGCTAAACCTAAGCCCTGTCGTGACTTGGAGTTATGCGATCTTGGAGGTGGTATAGGGTTGTTTACGATTGGTTGTGCAGCATATGGGTTGAAACGAACTGTATTGGTAGACGATTTTAACGACCCCGTGAATCACAGCATTGGGGTTTCGATACTCGATTTACATAGATGCCTTGGTGTTGAGGTAATCGCACGCGATGTTGTCGAGAATGGGATACGTGACATCGCAGGAGCTTTCGATATTATTACAACATTCGATAGTATGGAGCATTGGCATCACTCACCAAAGAAACTTTTTCATGAAGTTGTTGAAAAACTCAAGCCGGGTGGTGTGTTTATCTTAGGCGTACCAAATTCCAAGAATTTGAATAAGCGTTTAACAGCACTTCTCGGTATCGGAAAGTGGAGTAATATGCAAGATTGGTATGAAGCAGACAAGTTTCGTGGTCATGTCCGTGAGCCTGACGTAAATGATCTTATATACATTGCTCGTGATATGGGACTTACTGCCATCAAAATAAGGGGAAGAAACTGGTTGGGTTATTCCTCTAAAAATCCAGTTACACGGGTTGCTACAAAAATTATGGATTATCCCTTGATGCTTAAACCGTCATTATGTTCAGATATTTATATGGTAGGCAGAAAAGTCTAACATGGCGCTCCAGTGGACAACACTTCTCCTTTTAGACCTCAGTGGCCGCTGCATATTGAAAATTCTATCAGAATCGAGTCTTAAAGGAAACAAAGCCTCCGGTTTTCCAAGGGCCTTTTGATTACCACTTCTCTAACAGTGCTTCCATCTCTCGTCTATTTGCGTCAGTATTGTCGGTGATTTTTCCAGTTATCCGCCTAATATCAGCTTGGCAATATCCATCAATTCATTTAAATTAATCTCCTGTGTGTCAGTGACTGTGTCAGGAGAGAGGTTAAGAACGTTTACTGTATGGGAAACCTTGCCCCTCGATGCTACCCGAAAGGTAAGGAAAAGCAAGGGAAGGGTACAGCGTGTAAGAAATCGGCTTTCCTTGCCATACCTTGTGGCCGCGGGTTCAAGCCCCGTCGCTCAGCCCAATTTTCCCAAGGAGTTAACCGACATAGGCTAGCTCCTTTTCTTTTTCATGTGCCAGTTTTGTGTCACTTGATTCCTTCCTCGTTAAAAGCTTGTCCAACACATTTACAGCCTTCCTCGTGTGCGCCGATAAAAGGTGAGTGTATCGCAGTGTCATTTTAATATCTTTGTGGTCCAATAATTCCTTAAGTGTTGCAAGGTCGATTTCGCTGGCAATACTCCGGGGTAGCGTGTGAACATTTCCCTAACAGTTTCATCAATGGGTAGTTCTCGACGTTCGCAGTTCTTTGTCTTGTTAAGCAGAATAAATCCATGCTACAAGTCTATGTTCTCCTATTTGAGACAAAGCGCCGGTATACAGGACCGTTATGACAATCGATTTCAGGCGTTCATCGCATTCACTGAAAAGCCCCTGGGTTTTGTCGACAGACAGGAGACGTAACCGTTTCGGTTCTTTGAATAACTTCATCTTCTTCACACGCTTCAAAGCATTGGTCTCTATTATGTCCCACTCTACAGCATTGGTGAACATATGCTTGAGATTGCCCAACATTCTATTGTTGGCTGTAGGTTTGAGGCCGTTCGGGTTGTCAGGCTTCAATCCCTTATTTATAAGGGCAATCTGTAGCTGCTCAACAAGGTCTGTTGTGAATCTAAAGAGGGGAGGAGTGCCATATCTCTCGTTCAAAACGATTAATAATATAACTCTTGATTTTTGCCGATGCCTGACACCCCTCTATCCAAGCTTTATACTTTTCTGCAAGTCCATCAAAGTTATCAGTTAAAAAAGACCTCAGTTGTCCAAGGGCTTTGAATATCACTTTATGTTTTCAGGTAGTGCTGCTTTGTAAATTCCCGTGGTTTCCTGAATTTCGGTGTAGAACGAAGTGATAGCGTCTGAACAAGAAAAGTGATAAAATCGGACAAGGCTTGAGGGATACAACAATTTCTCGCGAAATATCCACAGGGGCCCCGGGAGAGAGTGCCACATGAATATCAGTAATTCATTTTTTTATATGCTTATAAATAAAGTCATCAGTATGAATTATCATATTGCAATAAGAATGAGACCAGTTGTTGTTAACTATCCATTCGTTATTGAAAACCTTGAATTAACTAATAAATGTCCAATGAAATGCATCATGTGTGTACGCACCTATAAAATGACTCGTCCGCAGGGTTTTATGGATGCGGAGATATTCAAAAAAATTATCGACGAGATAGTCCAGATCAACCCACCATTTATACATAAAAACGGGCTTTGGCTACATCATTTCGGGGAAAGTTTGCTCCATCCGGAGTTTGACAAAATGATTAGTTATTGTTCTGCAAGGGGCGTTAAAGTTGGATTGTCCCTTAACCCAATAATGCTTACAGAAAATATTGCTGATCGCCTTATTAAAGCGAAACCAAACTTGTTATATTTTGCAATGGATGGGCATGATGATGAATCATTTTTCAAGATCAGAGGAATAGCAAATGCCTTTAATAAATCAAAAGAGAATATCTTAAGATTTTTAAAACTAAAAGAGAACAACAAGTCGAAAGTAAGGGTAGTAATAAGCATGATCGATTTCGCGGAAAATTCGCATAGCATGGAGGAAATGCATTTTTTCTGGAAACGACAAAGGGGGATAAACGAAGTTTTCAAAAAGCCATTCACAGATTGGAATGGTGACGTTGAAGAAATTACTAACATGATAGAATCTCATAAACTCCCTGTTAAGAATAAAACGAAACAAAATAATACAAAACCAGCAACGTGTTCCACGCCATGGCTTAAGATGTCTATTACTTGGGATGGAGACGTAGTTCCCTGTTGTAATGATTATGATAAAAAATATGTATTGGGTAACGTAAATAATAATACGTTATCGGAAATATGGAATGGCGATAAAATTAAAGATTTGAGACGAGAACTTCGTGCCAATGTAGTTAGAAATGAACTTTGCAGGAATTGCCGATCTCTGGGATAGGACAAAAAATTATGATAGCTGCTGATGTGACCATAGGACATCGTGTTCAGATAACTGGTAGAAGAAATAACTTGTTTATTGATACAGGAACAACTGTAGGCGATCATGTATGGCTTAACATTAGCAGTCCTGATAATATAGAAACATGCATGAAAATTGGTCGTTGCGTTTTGATTGGCAGACAATCCATGCTTTCTACCGGAGGTTATTTTGAGATTGGTGATTTCTGTTTATTTGCACCTCGTGTTTATGTTTCAGACTTAGATCATATTTTTTCAGACCCTAACCAGCCAATTATGCAGCAAGGTGCGACATTTGGACGGAGCGTAATTATAGAGGAAAATTGTTGGTTAGGAATTAATGCCGTTGTTACGGGAAATGTAACAGTAGGACGGGGTAGCGTAGTAGGTGCTAACACTACCGTACTTAAGGACGTCCCCCCTTTTTCTGTTGTTGCTGGAAATCCAGCTAAAATAATTAAGATGTACAATGCAGAGACGAATTCATGGGAGCGTATAAGGCATGATGAAGAAATCCAACGAGTTTTATACGCAAACAATCAATTTGGATTGCCAAACCGAGAGGAATACAGAGCCATTTTAACAAAAAATGCGCAAATATCAAAAATTGATCCAAGTTCTGCTGGGCCCAAACTGTCCGTTGTGTCATTATTAAAAAAACTATACTCGTGGGTCATTGATTGACAAATAACTTCTTTGCATTCTAGTAATAACGCATTGGATTACTCTCCCACCAGATACGGTTATTGTGCTGCCATGTCTTATTCTGAACATGTCCCGCGAGGTGTTCTGTGGGCTTATTAAATCGGGCAGATGTATCTTCTTTCATTGATTCCACTATAATCCTCCAGCGTTTGGGTTTGTGAAGCATGACGAGCTATCCTCGCTTTTGCATCGATAGCCACGCGAAGGTGTAACTCTTCCCCTGCCAGGAAACAGTCGGCTCAGAAGCCGTGAAATGAGAATCGCCAATACAGGAGAGGCCATATTCCTCGGCACGACGCAAAAAAATGTGTATGTCCTGTTCAGAAAAAATAGACCAATCCATGCCGAAAGGCCTAATTCCAGCTGTATCGATTTTTTGTGGCCAATAATCAAAAGAGGCGATAAAGTAGCCACCAGGGCGGAGAAGGCGAGATATTTCCGAAAGCAACGACAAGCAATTAAAACCGTGCTCAATCACTGATATCGAAGTAATGACATGAAAAGCACCGTTCTCAAATGGTGTGTGCATAAAATCTGATATTACATAACGGATCGAATCCGCGAAAGGCATATGAGTGATTTGCGGATTCAAATCCAACCCAGTTAAATTATTATATCCTAGCCGATGGAGTATGCACAATATTTCAGAGGCAAATGAGCCAATGTCTAGGATTGGATCACCTACAGCGATGTTTTTTTCAATAAATGTTGCCGATTTTAACACATCCCAGCTTTTTGTTGCATCTCCGACAACAGGCCATCTATGGAAACCGAGTCTATTGGCAAGGTGTACTATTTTGGAACTCATGCATGATAGCCCACGGTTACGTAATTCGTCTCGTGCTTGCTCAATCTGTGCTTTTACTTGTAAGACTTCAATGGCCATATCATTGTTTCTCCCATTATAAAGAAAAACCAGCTTATAAAAGTAGAAAACATATTGTTCATATTTTCTTCTCCTTTACAATGTATGTCAAGCACTCAACTAAAAGTTCACCTTTTTTTTAAACTGACACACCACCGAAAATCACCTTGCGTTGCTAGTGCTGTGTGCTTGCCCCGACGCACCTTATTTACAGCTTTCGGTGTCTGCGATAATGCGTGGTAGTGGACGAATACAATTTTTTGCCCGGTAGCAGGGACGTAGACTCGAATCGCCGCGCTATTGGGGCCCCTATGCTCATGGCGAACGATCTGGCCTGCAACAACTCCTCATCGGTGAACTGCTGACAGAAGCTGTCCAGGCTCTTTTTGTTCCCGATCATCCACGATGTACTCGACCGCCCCGACCGAGATCGCACATGATGCTCTCGTGGTTATGGCCTTTTCCGGCTGTTTTTATTTCGTCAATGCAGATTCGAGTAGAACGCCGCATATCTTTCCGACTGCTGAACCCAGAAAGCCCAATTTGACAAACAACAATGCCTCCTCGATTATATTTTCTACGCCCATTAAGCCTTTACATTGCAATTTTCGGTTAGTATAATACAAAATGGTTTAATTGGTCTATTCTCAGGAGATAGCTAATGTGTGGCATCGTAGCGATATTTTCATACCATAAGGCGGCGCCTGCCATCGATAGAAGTGAGTTGATCAGCATTCGCGACAGAATGCTTCTGCGCGGCCCCGACGACTCAGGCGAATGGTATTCAAAGGATAATCGCGTAGCGTTGGGTCATCGGCGTCTTGCCATCATCGATCTTTCCGAGAATGCATCCCAGCCTATGCTGAATCATGACGGCAGTCTTATTATCACCTTTAACGGAGAAATTTATAATTATCGTGAACTTCGTTCGGACTTGGAAAAAAAAGGCTTCTGTTTTCGCTCCGCCAGTGATACCGAGGTACTCCTCAATCTCTATGCCGACAAGGGGCAGGAAATGGTCCACGAGCTTCGCGGTATGTACGCTTTTGCGATCTGGGACCAAAAAAATCAAGGCCTGTTCCTCGCTCGCGATCCCTTTGGCATAAAGCCGCTTTATTACGCTGATGACGGGAAAAGTTTTCGTGCCGCATCGCAGGTGAAAGCGCTTCTAGCCGGCAACGCAATAGGCACTGCGCCTGAGCCGGCCGGCCATGTCGGATTTTTTCTTTGGGGCCACGTACCCGAACCTTATACGCTGTATAAATGCATTCGCTCTTTGCCCGCAGGAAGCAGTCTCTGGATTGATAACAACGGCGCCAGGAAATCAAAATCATTCTGCAACATAAGTGATGAGATAGCAAAAGCGTCAATCGTTGAACCTAAACTGGACCAAGCTGATTTAGATGCGCGGCTTCGGGATGCGCTTTTGGACACAGTCCTGCATCATCTCATTGCTGACGTACCCGTGGCTGTATTTCTCTCATCCGGCCTTGACTCAACAACACTGACTGCTTTGGCAGCAGAAGCTGTAAGTGGTCTTAATACCGTCACGCTTGGGTTCAATGAATTCAAGGGCACTGAACATGATGAAACGCCGCTTGCGGAACGAGTTGCAAAACAGTATGGCGCAAAACACCAGACCATATGGGTTTCACAGGAAGACTATTTCGCCGAACGGGAACAGCTTTTGGATGCAATGGATCAGCCTTCTATTGACGGTGTGAATACTTACTTCGTCAGTCTTGCAGCTAAAAAGGCGGGGATGAAAGTGGCACTTTCGGGCCTTGGTGGCGACGAGCTGTTTGGCAGTTATCCAAGTTTTCAGCAGATCCCGCGCATGGTACGGGGATTTGAATTATTCAATAGGTCCCCTGCATTCGGCAGGGCTATGCGCATGTTTACCTCGCCGATTTTCAACAGATTCACCTCGCCAAAGTATGCCGGTATGTTCGAGTACGGTGGAACCTGGGGCGGTGCATATCTGCTCAGGCGTGGATTGTATATGCCCTGGGAGATAACGAAGTCACTGGATCGGGACATGGCAAAAGAAGGATTGTATGAACTTCAAACCATTTCTCGTATGGAACAAACCGGAGAAAACATTCATAACAAACATCTGAAAGTTGCCGCGCTTGAGATGACATGGTATATGCGGAATCAACTCCTGCGCGACAGCGACTGGGCAAGCATGGCTCATTCCATCGAACTGCGGGTGCCTTTCGTGGACATTGAATTCCTGCGGACCGTGACGCCGTTACTCTGCACAGAGAACAAACCGGATAAAAGGGCTATGGCTTCCACACCGGAACGATCACTTCCCAGAGAAATCTTGACGCGGAAGAAGACAGGATTCATTGTTCCTGTGCGCGAATGGTTGTCAAATAACCAGGAAATTATCAGTAAGCGTGGGTTAAGGGGTTGGGCGAAATACATATATCAGCAATATTGGGGAACGAAAAAGCGCATTCTTGTCTTGGTTACGGATGCTTTCGGTGGTAATGGAGGTATAGCCAAGTTCAACCGCGATTTGCTGAATGCCTTATGTTCCGACCCTGGAATCATTGAGGTTATTGCTATTCCTCGGTTGATGTCACGCCCGACAGAACAACCACTTCCAGAAAAGTTAACTTTTGAGACTCTCGGCCTGAACAGTAAACTCAAATATTTTGTGACAATTCTTCGGCAGATAATAAGATGTCGAAATTTTGATATGACGATTTGTGGGCATATTAACTTGTATCCCGTGGCCTTTCTGTCTACAGTCATATCTAAATCCAAACTAATGCTAATTATTCATGGGAGAGAAGCTTGGAAGATGCATAGAAGCTTGATTGTTAATAGGTATGTTCATAAAGCGGATGCCGTGATCGCTGTCAGTGATTACACAAGGGATCTCTTTACTAACTGGTCAGGTTTCAATAGGCAAAAAACGTATGTTCTCCATAATTGCGTTGATCTTAACCAATTCAGTCCAGGGCCAAAATCTACTCGGTTGCTTGATCGTTATGGATTAAATGGAAAAACTGTCTTGATGACATTCGGTAGATTAGATTCAAGCGAACGCGCAAAGGGATTTGATGAAGTCATGGATGCTCTTTGCCTATTGATTGATGAAATTCCTAATATCTCCTATATGATTGTGGGTGATGGCACAGATCGAGAGCGACTTGAGCAAAAAGCGCGATCATTACATATTCATGACAGGGTTGTTTTTACTGGATTTGTTACTGAAGCGGAAAAGGCTGATCATTATAGACTTTCAGATGTTTATGTTATGCCGAGTCGGGGAGAAGGGTTCGGTATTGTATTCTTGGAAGCACTGGCATGTGGAGTCCCGGTGATAGCAAGTAAAAAAGACGGCAGTCGGGAAGCCGTCATGAATGGCAAATTAGGATTATTAGTTGATCCCGGTGATAGAGAAGGATTAAAGAAATGCATCCTTATGTCGCTGTCTTGTCCGAAGAGAATTTCTCACGCTGAATTAAAATTATTTTCATACACAATGTTTGTACGACGCTGTTTGCAAATTTGTGATTCTGTTCAATGATTTGAAAAAAAATATGGGGTGCAGAGACGATACATATCAAAAATCACTGATCATAATTTGTTTTGATTGAAACTCGTAACCTTTTAGTTTGCAACGCTTGTGGTCGTTGGTATAGATAAGATTCCGATTCTAAACGGAATAATGTTTTTTGTCCGGCAGGATTTGGTCGGCAATCATTTTTGCAACGATTTCATTGAGAAATCATTGTGAACCGATAAGGTATTTTTTACATGTGGCTTAATATTAGGACACAGAACGAATCTGGATCTAAGGGTGTAATCTTGGAAAGTGATCCCACAGCCTATGAAAAGGCATGGGATTCTAGGGTAGGTTATTGGGTACTCTTGACTGGCAAATTTCTTGCTGGTCAAGGTGCTGTTCAGGCGATGAACCTTATAGCCGGGCTGATAATCATCCGGTTCTTGCCGGTCAGTGAATATGCACTCTATACTATAGCTTCGCTGTTGCTTGTTATCGGCACAATCGGATCGGACTTTGGATTGTCTCATGCTGTTAATACGCTTGGAGCACGAATAAAAGACGATCGACAGAAGCTTGGCGCTCTCCTTGCAGTTGCATTTCAATATCGACGAATGCTGTATCCTGTTGCAGTTGGGGCTATCTTAATCCTTGCAATTAAAATGATGTACGGTCATGAATGGTCTCTTGTTAACGCGAGTGGAACGGTCGCGTTGGTTATACTAACAAGTTGGATTCTGCAGCCGGTCTCTTTGAAAAAGTCAGTTTTAAACGTTCATCATGATGCAAACGGTCTTCTTCAAGTCGGGTCCTCAGAAGCCGTTTCTCGGCTATTGGCGTTAGCAGTATGTATTATATGGCCTACAGCTGTTTCAGCCCTCATTGTAAATTTAATTGGGGTTATTGTCGGCCGATATTTTTTATCGAAGAGGTGCACCACTCTCATAGATGAAAACGCGCATCCGGATGAATTACAATCGCGACAGCTTAGACTCTTCATCTTGCCACTCGCGCCAGCGGTAATTTATTACATGTTTCAGGGACAAATATCCGTTTTTCTGCTAAGCCTTTATGGACGAATATCTTCGATTGCCGAGATTGGAGCCCTAAGTAGGCTTGGCCAGATAATGAGTCTTTTGATGATGTTAAATGCCTTCATGATCCAGCCTTATTTTGCAAGAATAGAGACAAAGGAATTGTATGTTCACCGTGTAAGTTTGGTGATTTCAATGTTGTTGGCATTCTGCCTACTATGCATGATTATTGTGTATTGGGTTCCTGAATGGTGGCTGTTTATCCTTGGCGGCCATTATAAGGGGCTGACAAGAGAGCTTCCCTTAGCCATACTCGGTTCATTATTGACCCTAGTGGGTACAACTATGTATACAATGGTTATAGCCAGAAATGTAACGCGTGGTCAATATTTGTACATCATTGTCAGTATTGTGAGTCAAATCATGTTTATAAGTATTTTTGGTATACATACAACCATTGATGCGCTGATTTTAAATTTATTACCGGCAGTTGCCTTTATTTTTATACAGAGCATCTTATTAGTAAAGATTATTTACACTTGGCGTGCGATGCAATGAATAACGCAAAAAAAATCGGCATTATTACGAGAGCGCTTCCACCAGAGTTGTGTGGAATAGGAGATCACTCTGTTTTAATTGGAGAATCTCTTAAAAAATGTGGTCATGATGTCTATACCTTTGCTGGCAAAGGAGAAGAAAGACAAAATACATATATCATCGACGACAAATGGGATCGAGCGACATTTAGCAGGCTTATTGTTTTATTTAAAGAATTAAAATTAGATTTGATAATTCTGCAATATACCCCTTTAATGTATTTAAATACTGACGATTTTCAAAATTCTGATCTCATTGACTTTTGGGCATCATGCAGAAATTATTGGGAAACAGCACTAATAGTTCATGAGACGTATTTTCGCGTTTGGTGGTACCCATCGGGTTGGATAAAAGGAACAATACAGAAAAGATCACTGAAATTGCTAGCTAATTTGTCAGTACATATTTTTTCAGCGTCTCACCCGTTAGTTAATGAAATTGAATCTTGGGAGAATGAGCCGAAGGTCCACTTGCTTCCAATTGGTTCAAATTTCCCCATTATTTCCATTAACAGGGAAAAGTGGCGGCTAGAAAATAACATAACCAAAAATGATATTGTTCTGGTACTTTTTGGGGGCGGCATGTCCCTAAAATGGTTGAGTAGCCATGTAAAAAAAGTTGATTCAATATTAAGTAAGAGTAAAATTCGATTTCATTGGCTGTTGCTAGGAGGAGTGCCACGCGAATGGTTTCACTTAACTGCACCAGTTATATCTCCAGGCAAAATACCTGCCGAGGCGATTTCTGCATGGCTGCAAGCAAGTGATATTTTCCTTATGCCTCATTATGCTGGTGTCTGCTCAAAAAGAGGAACCTTGATGGCTGCTATGCAACATGGGCTGCCTGTTGTCGGAACATGGGGAAGCATGACAGATGCATTTTGGAAGGACATGCAAGGAGTTAGTTGTGTTGAATTAAGTTCTCCGAGACGCTTTGCAGAAGTAGTTCTCAAAACGGCTTCTGATAACAGTTTAAGGCAAATGCACGGCCTATACAATCGAAATTATTATTGTGCAAATTTAACCTGGGAACATATTGCAGAAGTTTTTCTGAAAGCACTTCAATAAACCATGAATGGCATTTACTTATCAATCGTTCTGCTCGCACTTTATGGAGACATTCTGAAGCGCTATATCCCTCCAGAAACCGCCCTCTTTATGCTTTACTCAATTTCAATTGTAATACTTTTGTTGATATATCGTATACGAAACGAGAAAGCATCAGTCATCCCAATCAGTCGTGAAGGAGTGAAAATACTTTTTTTTGTTAAAATCCTCATTTCTATTTATTTGTTACAGCTTTTCACATCAATTAACGCCCCTTTTATGGAAGGTCTTTCACATGCGCTCTATATGTGCATTCCGTTACTTTATGTCGTCGTAATTCAAGAATACTGCCCGGAATTTGAATTATCACGGCTGGGAAATTATTTTTTATGGCTAATGATTCCGGTAAATTTAGTCGGTTTGGCTCAGTACTTTATTGATCCGCAGTTCTTTGCATCAAGCACATATAACGCCGATAGCGGTATTATATATCGGAATTTACTAGAGGGGTCGTTTTTTGCAAGGTTTCCATCTGTTTTTGCCAGCGCTGATCGCTATTCTTCAATGGGATTGATGCAAGTTTACTTTGTATTCATATTATTGCTGTCGAGATTTGAAAACTCGTTCCGTAATTTTCTCTGGATATCATTCAATTTCGTTTCAGCGTTTGCAGCACTTTTCATAGCGGGTGCTCGCTCGAGGATTTTAATAATTGTTTCCGTTTTCGCTATCATGAGCATAGTAGTCTTATTGAGTTGTATTTCCGCCACAATCAAACATACTATTAATATAAAATTAGTAAAATTCGTTTCATTTGCACTTATTTTAGTAGTAGGGTTTTATTTTTTTGGCAAAACATTTATTCCTCGTGAAGAAACAGAGGTTTTTCCTGTTCTTACTTTTCTCGTGCAAACATATGAATCTAATGATGTCCAAGATCGTATTGAACAAGCAATAGATCTTTCGCTAATTCCCGAAAATATTACCTTATTTGGAGAAGGATTAGGCAGCATTGACAATGCCGGAAAGCCTGGTGAGTTCGGAATTTATTCGATATGGATCGAGAGTGGTCTTGTTTGGGGATCTTTTCTACTGATTGCATTCATAGGTTTTATTTATGTTCTATCTATATTGACAGTTAGGGCGTTTATTGCAATGAAACCAGTTCATTTGTTTATATATTGCACAGCACTTCTGCTACTAATATTTGGGCTACTTGCTGGGTTTACTGGTGTCTTTGAACTTTCTACAGGCATTCTGCTGTGCTGTTCCATAGCAGTAATCACACGATCACCTTATTACATAACTGGACATTCATTTACTGCACAGCCGACAATGTCAGATCAAAGGTAATTAGTAGGGATTCTTATAAAACGACTTGTAGACTATGGATTTATTATAGAGCAATATAAAGATCCCGATACAAACTTTAGTGCTTTTCGCGATCTTTTCGCGATCTATGGCCCTCAATGTTTTATTCTAATCCACTTGTCATTGCGATAAAGCATTAATGGAAAAGTGTAGCAGACTATCTTTCTATTTAAAAGAGTTTTTTCTATGACAATGCATATATTGGTTGGGATTAATAACAATATTTATGAGTGGCAAGCAACTTTAGAAATTAGTTTGGATCGTCCACGACTGCCATTGCCCTACTCATTTGGAGCCGCGTTTATTAATCGTGGCCACAAGATTTCAGCGATTGATGTCTGCAGTCTCGCTGACAAGAACACCTCAGGTGGTCCTTTTGAAAAAATATTTCATATCAAGGACATTATGTCTGCGATGAAGTGTGTTGATATCGTTTCTTTCTGGGGTGGACTCGCGGTAAAGGCAATACTTAAACAGCCATTCCTTCCGCGACCGCAAAGAAGAGTACTATTAAATAGCTATGTTTGGAAGCCAAAGTCTTTTCCAACGTTCAATAACAAAAAGAAGGACATCGCTACTCGTTTACTTGCCAGGTTTGCGAAAGGTGTTGTCGTAATGACACATGAACAAGCAGAAAAAGCTAGGGAAGATTTGTCAGGCAGTATTCCAGTGATTAATTTTCGCTGTGGCGTAGATATCTCATTCTATTGTTCGGCTTCAAGTTATGAGAGTGTACCTGTATCCCATCGCAGGATGGTAGACAAAATATTAAGAAAACCATTTATAATAATGCCCGGAGATGAACTTCGCATCAACAGTGATGCTCTTAAAATGATTGAGCGAAGTGAGATGTTGCTGGTCCGGATTTCACAATATTCTGACAAAAGCAGAACTGACTTGCTGACACAGGAGATAGCAAAAAAAAATTTATCTGATCGTGTTATTATTTTAGAACGCATAAGTTATCCATTTATGCGGTTTTTATTGCATAATGCAGCGGCGTATGCAGGGCTAGTTGACTCCACATGGCAGCCTGCTGGATGGACAGTAGCATGTGAGGCACTTTCAAGCGGTGTTCCTGTCGTCTTGTATGAAGGTTTAGTCTCCCGTGAGCTTAAAAGAATAGGCGCACAAACAGCTATTTTAAGAAGTGTGCCGATGCGCGATACTAAAACATTTCAGATAGCCTTAGAAGATTTTGTGAGTAGAAATCATAAAGCTAAGTATTCTCAAGAGGCTAGGACATTCGCCATAAATAATCTCAATTTAGAATTTACCGGCAATATGTTTGCGCAGCAAATTGAAAATGTATTCAACCGTTATATATAGTTACTGATAATGAAAGTTCTCCAGGTCAACCCCTATCTTTCACGTTCCTCCGGCGGCCCCTTTATCAGTGTTTCGAGGGTATCTCAAGAGCTTGGCCGAAATGGAGTTAACGTAGCGGTCATCGGTGTTCAAAACTCTTCTTCTCCCATTGATGCTTCCTTTTGGCAACACATATCGGTGAATGCACTTCCGGCTGAATTCCCTCGGCTTTATTCCTACTCGTCAAAATTTACCAAACAATTCTCCACATTTTCTCCTGATATTGTCCATACGCACGGGATATGGCTTTATCCTCATCTTGCGGCATATCGCTATTGCGCCGAACATAACACACCACTCATTGTATCACCTCGTGGTATGCTGGAACCGTGGGCATTTAACCACAAAGCTTGGAAAAAACGTCCTCTGTGGTGGGCATATGAAAAACGATCACTTCAAGCTGCACGGGTAATACACGCGACATCCAACCAGGAGGCAGAGGAATTACGCTCTTTGGGGCTGTCAAATCCTATTGCAATAATCCCTAATGGCGTTGATCTCCCGGTAGATTGTAGAAAATTACCATCTCCTACCGGCGAGCACGTAGCGCTATTTTTATCTCGAATTCATCGAAAAAAAGGGTTATTGAATCTTATCGAAGCATGGAAACAGGTCTGCCCTGCCGGTTGGCACATGATAATTGCCGGGCCAGATGAGGATGGGCATGAAGCGGAGTTGATTAGAGCTTTACAGCAAGTGGGGTTGCGGGATGTCTTTAAGTTTGTCGGGCCAACTTTTGATGAACAAAAATCCAGATTGTTTCGTCAAGCAGCTCTTTTTATCTTACCTTCCTACAGCGAAAATTTTGGGCTTGCCATTGCTGAAGCCTTAGCCTTTGGTGTCCCGGTAATATCCACGAAAGGCACACCATGGCCTGAGCTTGAAGAGTTTGGGTGTGGTTGGTGGGTCGATATCGGAGTTGAGCCTCTGGCGATAGCACTGCGTGAAGCCATTTCTCTATCAGATGCAACTCGTCAAGCTATGGGTGCACGCGGGAGAATACTGATAGAAGATCGGTTTTCCTGGCCAAAGGTTGCACAGGAAATGAAATCCGTGTACGAGTGGGTTCTCGGTGATGGGCTGCCTCCGGCTTGCGTAAAGACGGAATAATGACACAATCTTAGTTTTCGTGAGCCGTGATAGTTAAGATAAATTATTTTGTAAGATACAACTTTTAATTATTGATTTTATCGAATATAATTGTCCTTTAATAAACATTTTAGGGGGCGTATGATCATCCTCGGCCTCAACGCATACCACGGCGACTCGTCAGCCTGTCTCGTCGTCCAGGGGAAGCTTATCGCTGCGGCGGAAGAGGAGCGCTTCCGGCGAATCAAGCACTGGGCGGGTCTGCCAACTGAAGCGATCAAATACTGTCTGCGGGCCAGCGGACTCAGCATCGATCAGGTTGACCATATTGCCGTCAACCGAAATCCCAGCGCTCATCTCTTGAAAAAGGCGCAGTTTGCTGTATCCAAGCGTCCCAGCCTTGCGTCCATAAAAGATCGGATCACCAATGCTGGTAAAGTGACGGATATGAAAACTGCTTTATGCTCTGAATTCAAAACGCAACCTGCGCAACTCAAAGCTGTTTTTCACAACATCGAGCACCACCGTGCTCACTTGGGCAGTTCGTTTTTTGTTTCGCCTTTCGACTCTGCCGCAGTGGTGTCTGTCGACGGATTCGGCGATTTTGTCAGTACCATGTGGGGAATGGGCAATGGCAACAGAATCACGGTCAGTGACCAGGTTACGTTTCCCCACTCCCTTGGGTTGTTCTATCTTGCCATGACCCAGTTTCTGGGATTTCCCAATTATGGTGATGAATACAAGGTAATGGGCCTGGCTCCGTACGGCAAGCCGACCGAGATGGAGAAAATGCGGCGGATTGTTCAGCTGAAACCGAAAGGACACTTTGAACTGGACCTGGATTATTTTCAGCACCACTCGGAAGGTGTCTCCATGGTCTGGAATAATGGAGAACCGAAGATCGGCGCAGTATATTCTGCAAAGCTGACTGAATTGCTGGGGCCGCCGCGCGGCAAGGATGAACCGCTTACCCAGTATCATAAATGTCTGGCCGCATCTCTGCAGGAGATGTACGAAGAGGCGTTTTTTCATTTGCTTGAGCATGTCTATAAGGAAACGAAGTCGCCATATCTTTGTCTGGCCGGCGGGTGCGCCATGAATTCGGTGGCGAATGGAAAGGTATTCGAAAAGAGCCCATTCAAGGAGCTTTATATTCAATCGGCTGCTGGTGATGGCGGCGGCGCAATCGGTGCTGCATTCTATGTCTGGAACCAGGAGCAGGGCAACCCGCGTTCGTTTGTGATGAATCACGCCTATCTTGGCCCGGAGTTTAGTAATGACGAAATCGGTTCTGCGCTAAACGAATTACGTTCTGATTTAGAAAGGCAACAGTGCACGGTTGAAAAAATAGAAGATGAGAGAGAGCTTTGCAGTTTGACGGCCGCACGTATCGCAGATGGTAAGGTCATCGGTTGGTTTCAGGGGCGAATGGAGTGGGGGCCTCGTGCGCTCGGCAATCGTTCCATCGTCTGCGATCCGCGGCGCGCGGACATGAAGGATATCCTGAACCGGAAGATCAAGCGGCGTGAGTCATTCCGTCCGTTTGCGCCTTCTATACTCCGCGAGGCCGCAGGTGAATGGTTCGAGACTGATTATGATGTGCCGTTCATGCTGCAAGTTTATCAGATCCGGGAAGGGAAGCGCGCATTGATACCGGCAGTTACCCATGTGAATGGTTCCGGCCGATTGCAGACTGTTACCGAGGAGCAGAATTCGCGCTACTATCATCTGATCAAGGCATTTGAAAAAATATCCGGCATTCCCATTGTGCTCAACACGTCTTTTAATGAGAACGAACCCGTAGTCTGCACTCCGCAGGAAGCGCTGGACTGCTTTTTACGGACGAAAATGGACGTCCTAGTAATCGGAAACTGGTTTATTGAAAGGCGGTTGTGGCCTTAGGCTTGGAGGGTTAAGTGACCGGCAAGGTAAACGCATAGCGCATGAAAATATCTATTATTACAGCGGTCTTAAATAATGTCCGGACGATTCATGATTGTATCAATAGTATTGCAAATCAGACATATCCAGATCTAGAACATATCGTGATAGATGGGGGCTCAAAGGATGGGACGGTTGATGTCATAAAAAATAACAAGACAAAAATCGCACAATTCATCTCTGAGCCGGATAAGGGTATTTATGACGCCTTGAACAAGGGTATTCATATGGCTTCGGGTGAAATAATCGGGTTCCTCCATGCCGATGACTTCTATGCAAACAATAAGGTAATTGAGACCGTTATAATGCAAATGGCATCGCATGGTGTAGACAGTTGTTACGGCGATCTTGTTTATGTTGCTAAGGACGATACTGGTAAAATCATACGGTATTGGCAGTCATGTCCTTATCAAGTCGGCTTATTCCAGAAAGGTTGGGCGCCTCCACACACGACTTTTTTTGTGAAAAAAAAGATATACGAAGAGTATGGGGTATTTGATGATAATTTCAAGATTGCGGGGGATTATGAACTAATGCTTAGGTTCCTTGAGAGATATAGGATTTCTACCGTCTATATCCCGGAAGTTCTTGTTAAAATGAGGATGGGAGGAACGAGCAACAGAAACCTGTGGAATTTGCTTATCAAGACATACGAAGATTATCGTGCGTGGACGGTCAACTCTCTGCAAAGGCGGTTTTATACGATTCCGTGGAAAATATTGCACAAATTACCGCAATTTTTTCGACGAGGATAAATACTTGGCTTGGAATGTGAATGAACCAGGCATGTGTTTTTTTATTTATATGATTTGCAAGCAAATGTGACAGACAAGAAGTATCTAATTGATTATATTATTATTGTTTGATATACTCGCCAACACGGTAGAGAAGGTTTCACTAAAAGGCAGTATTTGGTTTTGAATTAGTCTCGATTCCATTTTTCTAACATCGTAATTCCGATGCTGAACAGGTTTCTTAATATGAGAAACAATATTCGCAAATCGAGACGAACAAGCTTCAATCACGTTATTTAAGGGACAGGTTTACATGAAAAAAATCCTTTTCGTGCTGTTTTGCGTGATCCTCCTATTCCCGATGAAATCTGCGCTTGCTCAAGAGGCTCAGCAAGAGACATCAGGAAATGCTGTCCAGGAAATGCAGCAAATCGACCCGCGGGTTGTACAGGCGATTACAAATGCTATCCAGAGTGGAGATTTAGAAGGGGCTAAAAAAATTTATCAGAGTTCCCAGAAAGGACAGCAGGAACAAGTGGGGGCAGCTTCCGTTCCTGTTGCTGTGGAGCCGCCCAAGGCATCCTTATTCGAACTTACCCTCCCGGGAAATCTCAAGCAGTTTGGCTATGATCTCTTCAACAAAACCGTTTCGACCTTCGCACCTCCTACGTTCATGCCGGTCGGACCAGATTATATCATCGGCCCCGGCGATCAGTTCACGCTGACGCTTTGGGGTACGACCGAAGGCATTTACAATCTTAAGGTGACCAAGGAGGGGGAAATAACTCTGCCAAAGGTCGGCGTGATTTCCATCGCAGGTGTCCGTTTTGGGGAACTGGAAAAGACCTTAAAGCGTCATCTGTCGAAGTATTACAATGATTTTAACTTGAGTGTTGCCATGGGATCGCTCAAGACCATTACGGTATATGTCGTGGGTGAGGTGACAAAGCCGGGCAGTTATCCGGTTTCTTCGCTCACCACTGTCTACGGGGCTCTCTTTGTCGCCGGGGGACCGACGAAACTCGGGACTTTGCGGACGATTCAGGTTCTTCGTGCCGGCAAAGTTGTCAAAACAATAGATCTTTACGATTTCCTGCTCAAAGGCGACCGCAGCCAGGATATCAAGCTGCAGAATGAAGATACGGTCTTCGTGCCGCTCATTGGACCGGTCGCGGGAGTTGCTGGAGCGGTATACAGACCGGCGATCTATGAGATGAAAGGGCAGGAGACTCTAGATGATGTGATAAAGACCGCGGGCGGTATTTTGCCGACAGCGCTGGGAGGCAGGCTGCAGCTTACGCGATATGAGAATAATCAAAGAAAGGTTTTTCTTGACATAAATCTTGAAAATTCTAAGATCAATCCTTCAGTTTCTCCGGATAGCTTCCGTGAGAAGGTCCAGAACATGGACACGATCGACATTATACCGGTCTATGATAGAGTCTGGGAAACCGTGACGCTGAGCGGCACGGTCCAGCATCCCGGCGAATTTCAATGGCGGCCGGATCTGCGGCTGAAGGAGATCATCGATCAGGGAGGGATCCTTCCCATATCGGACCTGACGAGGGTAGAAATCATTCGTCTGACCAACACGTATTCCGATCGCCAGATCATACCCATTGACCTCGCCAGTCTCATGAAGGGTGATATGGCACAGAATCTTCTGCTCCAGCCCAAGGACGAGATCAGAGTATACACCCGGTACCGGGCGGCTGAAAAAGTCACTGTAAGCGGAGAGGTTCTTCGGCCGGGCACGTACGAGATCATGAGGGGGGACCGGCTGAGCGATCTGTTGCGCAGGGTGGGTGGAGTCACTGCCGAGGCCTACATGTACGGAGTGGTGTTCAGGCGCAAAAGCGTCATGAGCAGCGAATCGAAGAACGCGCAGTCCTTCATTACAAAAATGCAGCAGCAGATGTTGATAACCGCAGTAGGCAGCTCTGCAAAGGCCGTGAGTGCTGAAGAGTCCAATATTTCAAAATCAGAACTCGCGCTGAACCAAAGTCTCCTGAGCAATCTGAAAACAATGTTGGAGCAGAACCAAGGACGCGTGGCAATTAATATCACTGCTAACATCGACGAGTGGGCTGGGTCCAAAGAAGACCTTCTTCTCCAGGACGGGGATTCACTGGATATACCGAAGAAGCCCCAGGAAATAATGATCCTCGGGGAAGTCTATACCCCGGGTGCGCAGATCTATTTGCCCGGTATGACGGTTAAGGATTATCTCGAACGGACCGGCGGATTCACGAAGAATGCAGACTCCAAAGAAGTGTTTATTGTTCAGGCAAACGGTTTTGCTTATGGCGAGGAGTCCCCTAGCGTCGGGAATATCGAAAACGTAAAACTGCAGGCCGGAGATGCCATCTTCGTTCCTCAGAAGATAGAACGGTACGCAACCCTGCGAACCTTGGGAGATATCATCGATGTCCTGTTCAAGACCGCGGTGATATTCGCTACGATACACATACTTTTTTAAAAACTATTGAAGGTGTTTTATCTATGGGGGAACCGACTCGCAAAAAAGAAACGGATCTGATCGATTACTGGAACATCATCTGGCGCAGAAAAATACTGCTGATCGCCCTGTTTTTGGTTTCAGTTATTGGAACCGCCATTGTCAGTTTTCAGCTTCCCAAGTACTATAAATCAGAGGCCATGATCATTGCGATAGCTCCGGAATCCGGAGGTCTTGGCGCTGCTTTGTCCGCAAGCCCGCTTGCCGGAGCGCTTGCAGGCTCAATAGGCGGGTTTACAACACCGGCTGATAAAATCCTCGTCTTCCTGAAAAGCCGGACCATCGCCGACATGGTGATCAGAAAATTTGATCTCCTCCATGTATTCAATAAAGACAAGTGGGATGCAGCAAGGGGTACCTGGAAAAATCCGGAGAAGCCGCCGCTCATGGAAGATACCGTCAAAGAACTCGGGAAAGAAGTTACTACCTTCAAAAAAAGCAGGGAAGGCACAATAACTATTGCCGTTGAATGGAAAGATCCTAAACTTGCCGCCGATCTGGCAAATTATTATGTTGTCGCTCTCGCCGAATTCATGAAAGACAAGTCTGTTAATACGACGGTACAGATCATCGATCCGGCCGTTCCAGCGGAAAAAAAGTCCTCTCCTAAAATACGTCAAAATGTGATCGTGGCAGGCGTATTGAGCTCATTGATAGGGTTCTTTCTTGCGCTTTACCTCGAATCTCTATCCAATCGCAAAAAATCATAACTATTGCGCGAGATTGTAAAAGTAAACGTTGACTCACGGGATTGTATTCCGCAGGAGACATCAACACTGTTTATGGTGTTGGCACTTCCGCAGAAATTCTGTTTAGCAGGATGGGAAATAGTTGATTTAATTATTGTCAAAAAGCCTTTTAAAAAGAAAAAAAATACGCTATACTAACGTCGTGTTATTCGATCGCGAGTAACTCTGTGACAATTTGAACAGGATACGTCTGGTGAATTCTTAGTAGGTAGAGTAGAGTCGTTAAAATTTTCGGACGAGACGATAGCATTAACCGCGAGGCTACAGGATCGAAAAAAATAAAGACGAACTTATTTTATCTCATCAAGTCTTCGTGTTCTTCAAGTCTGAACGGTTCTCCGTGGCTATCATCATGACAACGATCCATACAAACTTGAGATGAGACCTAATGTCATAAAATGCGATCATGCCTTGACGAAAGATAGTGTATGAAACTTTTTTGTATAAGTTTATTCTCCTTCCTTTTGACCTATGCCATCATCCCGGTGATCATCTCGATGGCAGAGAAATGCAATTGCGTCGATGTTCCCGGTCACAGGAGATTTCACGTCAAGAGTACGCCGAAGTGGGGAGGCGGCGCTTTTCTCTTAGGGGTGCTTCCTGCTATCCTTTATTGTATACCACTGAACAGCGTATCCGTTTCATACGCGGTTGCATCCGTTCTGCTGGTTGGCTTCGGATTCCTGGACGATTACCGACCCCTGGGATGGAAAGCGAAATTCGGGGGGATTGCCGTTGCATCGACAATCGTCATTTTCGGCGCCCGGACCGTTATTACACAGATCGGCTCTTACGGGCATATCGGGCTGATCGAACTTGGATTGTTGAGCATTCCTTTCACCTATTTTTGCATACTCGGCGTGTCGAACGCCATAAACCTTTTTGACGGCCTCAACGGCCTTGCAGCTGGAGCATCCCTTTTAAGTTTTCTTTTTCTCGGGATTGCCGCAATTTATTCTGGCAACAGCACAGTCGCACTTATTGCCTTCTCCTTTGTCGGCGTCCTTGCCGCTTTCCTTCCGTTCAATTTTCCCGAGGCGCGTCTTTTCATGGGAGATTCAGGAAGCCTGTTCCTGGGGTTCTCACTGGCGATCTTATCCATTCTCCTCACTCAAGGCCCCGCATCATCGGTAAGCCCCATGTATCCCGTTCTGGTTCTCCTGGTCCCGATCTTTGATACGCTCCGGCGGCTAGTGCTGCGCATTTTGAATCGAAAAAATCCTTTTCGCGCTGATAAAGGACATATTCATCATCTTCTCGTAAGAAAAGGTCTTTCCGCCCCCAGAACGACGTCACTTCTCTGGATTATCACGGCCCTCTGTGGGATTGCAGCATTGGCCCTGATAGCAAAATCTTCCTTATCAATTTTTATAGCCGTCTGTTACGGCACTCTCCTGTTAAGCATGCTGGCAAGCATGCTTGCATGGCGCCGCAGGAGGCGTACAGATGACAAAAGACAATCAATGGCACTGGTGAAGCGAAGCCGCCTGATCAGCCTATTTACCAAGCTGTGGTTATAACGTTTTCCTCCCAGGGATCTCGAACGTACCTCATGGGATGATTTCATCCATACTGCAGGTTTTGTACCCGGAACGGATCAGCGGGATCATCCCGCCGGTGGAATAATTACTCGGACATTTTGAGATTACTTCGACGGTTAATAAATATTTTATTTCTCCGTCGAAATCTGAGCCCCTCCCTAAAAACACCTATGTCCAATTGGCGTTTGGGCATTAAGAAAAACCCGAAGACGTAGATATTTCTTTTTCGTGACGAAACTATTGGACGCATGAAATAATACAAAAAATCGAAGGGACTACCTCGAAGATTTATTAAGTTAATTTCTGCCATGACAGAACAATCGCCAATCTTTTACCACGAGAGGGAAAAAACCATGGGAAAAAGACTCGGGATTTTTTTGCATGTTGTCGGGATTGGTCTCATCATGATGATAGTGGCACTGTCCGGTTGCGGCTCTTCCGGAAACGGCATAATCTCCGGCGGTACTAGTACGCTCTACATTATTGGCAATCCGAGCACCACCGCAATCGTAGGTAACGCATATAGTTTCACACCGTTCGTAGGTGGAACTGACGCCAATAACTTGACGTTCAGCATCACAACCGTTTCACCGGCAACACTCCCGGCCTGGCTGACGTTCAACCCGCAAACCGGTACGCTCAGTGGAACTCCCGGAGCTTCGGATGTGGGCGTCATATCGGGTATCGTCATTAGCGTCAGCAACGGCGCCACCTTCGCGCCGCTTCCCGCCTTTACCTTGACAGTAACAGCCACCGGCAGTACAGGCAGTTCAGGAGGCACTCCGTAATACGTATTGAGAGCAAATTGTTTGAACAAAAGAGGAGGCTTCTGGCTTCCTCTTTTTTTATTTGTTCATATTGCTTATCTTTCGAATTGTGATACTATAGCCGTTATCCGCATAGTCAAAAGAGTCTCTTGCAAAAAGTGTCGTTTATGAAATTATCCATATCTCGAACTCCCTCATATCACGAAACCTTCATGCGCCTAGTTGTGTCTCATTGCATCGCGCTTTGGCTGGTCATCCTGATGAATGCCGCATTCGCCAACGCCGGGGACTTTGCAAACGCGATTTCCCTGCAGGGTTTCACCGGCCTTTTGAACACCCCGAATGCCGAAGTGACGGATGAAGGGAGTGTGAATGCGCTCTATTCCAATCAGATAGAGCCTCAATGGCGCGACCTGGCGACTCGCGAAGATAATTACCTCTTGTCCGTTGGGTTTTTTTCCTTTGCGGAGTTCGGTGGACGGTTGACCGATGTTTCGGCCGCTGATATACGAGACCTTTCCGCGAATGTCAAAATCAAAGTCCCTTTCATTCCCCGAGGCTCTTATCTGCCCGATATAGCGCTCGGCATGCAGGATGTGGGAGGCGGATCAAAGCATTTTGAGACACAATACATAGTCGCATCGGAAGAGTTGTGGCGGTTCCGCTTCAGCCTCGGCGCGGGAACGGGGCCGGACCGGATGAAGGGAGCTTTTGGCGGTGCGGAGTTTAAGGCATTCGAGTGGCTGTACCTGATCGGAGAAAACGATGCGAAGGAGACCAATGTGGGGGCCAGACTGGTCGCCCCGGAGTTCTTCGGATTTCCGCTCCGCCTGCAGGTGACTGCAAAGACGTCCCTCGATTACCGGCCGGGAAACACGCAATTCGGCGTCGGCCTCCAGTTTCCCCTGGGGAACGAACATCTCGACAGGACACCGCTGCCTGAAAAAAATACCGAAGAGAAGCCAACGGGCCCGGAGACGAAGAGATCTGCCGGTTCGTTGCCGGATGAATCGGAGAAGATGGCCCAGGAACCTGCCGCGGCCCCTGCGAGGATAACCGGCAAAGAGCACGCCGCGGAGGCGGATTTACAGCGTGTGCGGGAGAAGCTCACGGCCGAGGGTTTTCAGAACGTCAGGGTCGGAACAAAAGGCGAAGCGCTTCTGGTCGTGGAGTATGAGAACAACCGGTACAATTATAACGAGCTGGACGGCCTCGGTGTTGTAATCGGCATTGTTGCGGATACCCTGCCCGGAGATTACGAGACATTCAGGGTGATCGTAAAAAAACAGGGCATTGCAATGCTGGAATTAAGCGCTCCGCTTGGCGATTTCAGGGCATTTCTCCACGATCCGGGAAAATACCGGGAGCTGAACGACCACCTGCGTATCACCGAGAATGTGGAAAAAGACGAAGGTGTGGACTACCGTGCCGGTCCGGCCAACTCCTCATGGCTCGACTCGAGCCTCGTTGTGTACCCGGGCTTGAAAACCTTGGTCGCCACCGAAGTCGGGACCTTTGATTATTTGCTCTCGGCGAAACTTGATTATTTTTTCAATGCCTGGAAAGGCGCGGTCGTGAATGCGCGCTGGGACATCCCGCTTGCCTGGAGTGAAAACTTTGACAACGGCAGGGCATTCAGGTATGACCGGGCGGGCAGCCAACTTGACCGGCTGATGCTGTTTCAGGCAGTCAAAGCCGCTCCCGGCGTGATGGTGAACCTCGGCGGCGGAATGATCATGCCTGATTATCACGGCACCCTGAATGAAGTCATGTGGACGCCCGGAGATGGGACCCACCGGTTCTCGATCAAACAAGCCTATGCGACGAGTAATGACGTTCAGGACCAGCCGCAAAAGTGCGAATTATACCTGGGATCGTACCGGTACTATTTCAGTCCGCTCAATCTCTCTCTCGAAGGGACGGTAGGGCGTTTCTTCGATAATGACAAGGGTTTCCGCATCGATATGAAGCGGTTTTTCGGCGACACGGCAATTTCGGTGTATTATGCGAATTCACAGACAGCTTCCGGGGATCACGTGCAGATCGGAGGGGTGATGATCGCCCTGCCCCTGACTCCCAGACGAGACATGAAGCCCGGGATTCTGCAGGTGGAGGGATATAATGATTGGAGTTATGCCCAGGAAACGAAAATCGTGGCGCCCGGCGAGTCCAACGTGGTCACGACGTCCACGGGCGTTGATCCGACGCTTCCCTACAATCTTGAGCGAGTCTTCTACAACCGTGATCGCCTGAATGAGCCCTACATCAGAGAGCATCTTTTCAGATTGAGAGACGCGTACAGAACATATGGGCAGTGAAAGCGAAGCCTGTCATGAACGGCAGTCGAAACAAGCAAGCAGAATCATGCCCCGGGAAAGCTGCCCGGGGCATTTTCTCTTGAGAGCTCCCGCCAACGGTGGGAGTTAAAAATGAGCTGCCACGCCGAAGTGCATGCTGAAATAGCTGTCCGAAATGAGGTGCACGAGGCCGAGAGCGTAAATACTAACCTTGGGGGTCACGAAAAATTCGACGCCCGCTCCGGGCGAAATGCCAACATTCACTTCGCTTTGTCTCTGATTCGAGGAATTATCAAAATTATCAATACTTGTTTCCAGCCCGGCTTGCCCGAATACTCTCAGCCTATCCACGATCGGCACATAGTAACGGCCACTTAATAAAAAGGGAACACGTACGTAGGTACCACTGCCCCAGGGAAAGTCGTGGGTGAAGCGGTAAACAGAGATATCAAACCGCGCCTGGAGATTTTTGTCGATTTCAGCCAGGGTATATCCTCCGCCGAAGGTAACGCCGAAGCCGGCATCATAGTCTCCCGGCCCGGACGCCGGAGCAATCGTTGCGTCGAGTTCATAAGTACCAGATTCATATGCTCTCGCAGATTTGGCATGGAACATTGTTCCCAGAGTGAGGGTGAAGAATGCCACTAGCAGGATAAGGACTGTTCTTTTCATATATATGTTCCTCCTTCTTGGTTTTTCTTGGTCCCCGATGAAATGGTCTTGTCTGTTGAGGCCGCACGACAGTTCAGTTGGCACCGGCATCATTTATACAATACTACCTGTACTGCTGTCAAGGCTGATCTTCCGCCGGGTGTTGGATTGGAGAACGTTGATGCTCGCCAAAAAGTAAATTAACTGTAGCACCCTTTTGACAGAAGAGCGAATTTTTCGTATAATAACTCAAAATTCAGCATTCTTTGTTGAACTTCCAGGAGGAGAGCTATGAGCCTGAAACCGTTGCATGACTGGGCTGTAATCGTGCCGGCCGAAGCACAAACGCAGACTGCCGGCGGATTGTACATTCCCGATACGGCAAAAGAGAAACCCGAAGAGGGCGTGGTTGAAGCCATTGGCCCGGGCGCCTACGAAGAAGAAAAGCAACGGAAGAAGCCCGGCGAGAAGAAGAAGCGCCGGTTCATACCGACGGTCGTGAAACCCGGAGATCGGGTCCTCTACGAACGGCACGCGGGACAAGCCTACAAAGTGGCCGGCGAGGACCGGATCCTGGTTCGCGAGCGCGACATTCTGGGCTTTCTTTTGGAAAGCAACCCCCTCATTGAATCGCGATCAAGGCCGCTTCAGATCCCGGCATCGACGTCGCCATCTTCTGCGACCAAGGCCATGACGGTCACTTCCGGGGCATCGTCCGCGCCGCGGCAGGGGAGGAAGGCGGCGAAAACGGGGAAGAAAGCGGCGAAGAAACCGGCTCCAAAAAAGAAGGTAGCGAAAAAAGCAGTGAAGAAGAAAACGGCGAAGAAAAAAACAGCGACGGCAAAACCGGCCAAAAAAGGCGGAAAGACCGCGGCAAAGAAATCGGGTAGGAAGAGGTAACAGTTCCAGAGGACGTTTAGGATACCATCAGACTGTGACAATCTTCGAAGTGGAAACGGGGCAGGCAGAAAGGCTTGTGATGGAAGACGAGTTCGTTGCACGGGAAAAAAAGATACTAACAATCCTTAAGCAGGAAATCGACGAAGGCGAGGAAATGGCGGCGGTGGTCAAGCATCTTGCCGAACGTATGCTTTTCGGGGAGAAGGGATACGCGGCAACCGACGTCCGGAAAAATGTCGTCTTCGATGTAACGGTCGGCGGGGAAGCTTCGAAATCCGGTGTGGATTTCCTCGTGGTCCTGGATAACAGGAAGGCGATGGTGGTCAAGTGCGCCGCAGGGTCCCTCTCGTCCCGGGAGCGGCATGTGGTCGCCGCCGCGCGGGTCCTTGACAGCATGCCCGTACTCGTGGCAATGGTCATGGACCCGATGAGCGCCGTCGTGCTCGATGCGATTACGGGAAAAGTCATCGGTGAAGGGTTTGAATCGGTACCGACGAGGGAGCAGCTTATCGCAATGATTGCCGGACGCGACGTGAAGCCTCTTGCCCCGGAGAAACTTGAGCGGGAGAAGCGCATCCTGCTGGCGTTCGACGCCATCCGGTGCTGCGTGCCGCAGGGCGCGAATGGCGGCGTGGCGCTTGAGTAACCGGATCTCTGCGCCGGGCGAGCCTCAGCAGGGGAGGATGATGAACAGTCCAGCGCGGGAACTCATCCTCTTTATCGCCCAGGGCGCCTATGCCGGAAAATTCCCTGTCGCGCCGGGAACCGCCGGAACGCTCGTCGGTGCCCTCATCCAGTACGGAATCAGAAACACAAGCCCCCTCATCTATATTTCCATAACCGTTCTGGTCTGCCTCGTCGGGACGTGGGCGGCGGGAAGGGCGGAGATCATACTCGGCCGGAAGGACAGCCCTTCCATCGTGATCGACGAGATAGCCGGCTTTCTGATTGCCATGTTCATGGTGAAGGCGGGGTGGGGATATCTTGCCGCAGGTTTCGCGCTGTTCCGGTTGTTCGATATCACGAAGCCCTGGCCCCTCCACAGCCTGCAGGCGGTAAACGGCGGCCTGGGCATCATGATCGATGACATCGGTGCCGGCATCTATACGAATATCACGCTTCAGCTTGCCGCGTTTCTCATTTCCCGATGACCCAGCTAACCGAAGAAACATTCGAAAAGACCCTCCGGACCTTCCTCAATTCGGAACAGATCGACCTCGGCGACGTTTCCTTCATCGATCCCTACGGCATGCTGGCGCTCCTCGAAATCGGAGAGCTTTGCATGCTCGAAGACGTGAAAAAAACCGTCATGCTCCCGCGTTCCGCCGAGGTATGTACGTACCTCGACCGGATGGACTTCTTCAGTCATGCGCGGAGATACTTCCTCCTGGAAGAGCCCTATCAAACGCCCATCCCTCACAAAAGCCGCAACCAGGGATCGGACGTACTTCTTGAGATAACGTCCATCGAGCGGTCAAATGACATCCACCTCATCGTCGGGATAGTAAGGGACCGTGCGCAGGCCATTCTTGCAAACCACCTCCACTATGATGAACGGGCGATCAACAGCTTTATCGTTGCCCTTTCCGAGGTTTGCCAGAACATTATTGAACACAGCGAAAACAGGGGCTTCGTGGGCATCCAGAAATACCGGTTTTCGAGCATGAACAAAAACGTGGTCAGGATCGCGGTCATGGATGTAGGGATCGGTTTCCGGAAATCCCTGGCCAGCCGGTTCAAGCTGCGGAGCGATCTCGAAGCCATTGAAAAGGCTTTGCTCCATGGCGCCTCGCGATATGAAGACGAGGGAAGGGGGCACGGCCTCGCGTCGGTGCGCCGGTTTATCGATCAATGGCGCGGCAAGCTCTCGATTCGCTCAGGAACCGCGCGTCTGTCCATCATCCCGCCATGGTCCCGGGGCCGGGATCAGGAGCGGAATCTCACCTTTTTCCCCGGAGCACAAATCAATATTCTCCTGCCGGAACTCTGATTTCGCCGCATCTCCTCCCCTGAGGGGACAGACGGGGAGAGGTTGAACGCGAACGTCTTTTCCCGGAACTCAGGCAAACTCGACATTATCTGAATCATGACGCTCGCCCCTATAGCATCATTTCATCCGATACCGTCAATGGAGAACAAGACAGGTAGCCGAGGATCCAGGTTGCGTGAATTTTTCGCTCAAAATTTCGCTTGACAAAGCTTGTTAAATATGATTCAATTGAATCAATTGAAGTAATTTGGTATCAGGACTCCAGCTCGTGGAGTGAGCCAAAACAGGACAGAGCCCGGCATGATCACCTATAACCTCTACAAACTCCTGAAGGATGAACTCGGCAACGGGTCGAAGGACCTCGTGACCCGTCCGTCGGGGCAGGCGATCCGTGAGCGGATCGAGCGGGACATAGAAAAAGAGCCCGACGGTTCCGTCATTGCCCTCGATTTCTCGAAGATCGGGGTGATCGACTATTCTTGCGCAGACGAGATCGTAACAAAGCTTGTGTCGCGCCTCCTGTCTGGAGAATACGGAGACAAGTATCTTCTTCTTTCCGGACTCAACGAAAACCAGAAGGAGAACATCGAGGTCGCCATCGAACGCAAGGACCTCGCAATGGTGGCAGAGCTCAGGAGCAATGGGAGGGTTGTCCTGGGGAGTCTCAACAACTATCTCAGGGACACGCTCGACTTCATCGTCAAGAAAAAGAAAGCGACATCGAAAGAGCTTTCGGACGGGAAAAAAATAGAGGCGAATACCAGCGGCACTCGGCTTTTGAACCTGTATAAAAAACGCCTTGTGAAGCGCGTCGAGGAAATGCGTAGCGACGGGAAAGTATGGGTGTATGAACTGCTTTAAGGGCTTTTTCATTGACGGCCTCAAGAGTGCGATGATACAATGACAGCTGTTGCCTCAAAGAGGGAAGGGATTGATTATAAAGAGCAGAGGGCGGAGAGGAAGGGGCTCAAAACTTAGGCACTCTGCACCATTCGCTTCGGCATGAAGGTGTACTTTCTATGCGCGCTGAAATCATAGCTACGGGAACTGAACTCTTGACCGGCGGTTCCCTCGATACCAACTCCGTCTTCCTTTCCGAGGAACTGATGCTCGTCGGCCTTGAGACCGCCTTCAAGACTGTTGTCGGCGACGATGAAAAAAACATGGAAGAAGTGCTGAAGCGGGCGCTGGAGCGGGTTGATGCCGTGATCATTACCGGCGGACTCGGGCCGACGGAAGATGACATCACCCGGAAGGTCATTGCCAAGATCACGAAAAAGCGGCTCATTCTGAACGAGGACGCGCTCAAGGCGGTTCACGCGCGGCTTGCGGGCAGAGGCAGGGAGGTTGTCATCCCGAACGAGAGACAGGCCCTGATTCCTGCAGGGGCGCGGCTTCTCCAGAACCCGGCGGGCACCGCCCCGGGTTTTTATATTGATGAAGAGGGGGTGTTCCTTGCCGTTCTTCCCGGCGTTCCGCGGGAAATGCGGGCCATGTACAGCGAGGGGCTCCGGCCCGCGCTTGAGCATCGCTTCGGCGGGAAGTCGTTTATCAGGCGCAGGGTGCTGCGCACCTGCGGCATGTCCGAGTCCGCGGTGAACCAGGCCATCCAGGACATCATGCGGCGCGGCGATCCGGTGGTGGGTTTGTCGGTAAAGGGAACTGGCGTCGATATCCGCATCATTGCCCGTGGGTCGACCGCCGAAAACTCCCAGGCGCTTACTGACCGGACCGAATCAGCCATCCGGGAGAAGCTTGGTGACGCCGTGTACGGCGTCGATGGCGTGGAGATGGAAGAGGTGGTCGGCGCGCTCTTGAAACAGCGCAGGCTGACGCTCGCCGTAGCCGAATCGTGCACCGGCGGGCTGATCGGCGCGCGTATTACGAACATCGCAGGAAGCTCCGAGTATTTCGAGCGCGCCGCGGTGGTGTACAGCAATCTTGCAAAGACCGAGATGCTCGGCGTTCCGGCTGATATCATAGAGCGGCGCGGCGCTGTCAGCGGTGAAGTTGCCGCAGCCATGGCGGAGGGGATTCGCCAGGCCGCCCATACGGCGCTGGGGCTTTCCGTCACCGGCATCGCAGGCCCAGAAGGCGGAACCGAGAAAAAACCCGTGGGACTGGTATATACCGCGCTTGCTTCTTCGCAGGGCGTCAAGACGCTGGAGCACCATTTCCTCGGCAACAGGGAGCAGATTCGCCTCCGGGCGTCGCAAATGGCGCTCGATATGGTGAGAAGACATCTGATAGGCTAGCAGGGAGGCGGAGGAGAGAAGACAGACTGGCTTTTTGGAGGCCGGATGTCTGATTATGTATGCGTTCCTTTATCGCCATAGAGATCCCCGATGAGATCAAAAGGGAGCTGATTGAAGCGCAGAGTCGTCTCAAAAGTTCCGGTGTGGAGGCAAGTTGGCCGCGGCCGGAGGGCATTCATCTGACTCTCAAATTTCTGGGAGAGGTGCCGGAGACGAGAATACCGGAGATCATGGATGGGCTTCGGCAGTCAGCAGCGGGGAGCGCACCATTCAGGCTTGGCGTTAAAGGAATCGGCGCCTTTCCCGGTCCCAAGAATGCACGCGTTGCATGGATCGGGCTCTCCGGAGATACGGAGACGCTCGGGCGGCTGCAAGCCGCGGTTGAGGATGCTATGGCCCGTCTTGGCATGGAACGCGAGGAGCGGGCGTTTAAGCCGCATTTGACCCTCGGCAGGATCAAGTATATCCGGTCCCGCGACCGGTGGCTCAAGGCATTGGATGAGATGAAAGACATTGAGCTGCCGGGATTCGACGTGACGTCGGTCAGTCTGATGAAGAGCGAACTCCAACCATCGGGGGCGGTGTATACGGAGCTAGGGAGCGTGGAACTAAAGTAAGGTCGGCGTTCAACGCTTGGGATAGAAAGGACAGAGTACGACAGATTATAATCAGGGACAGCCGCGCAGCGGCGAAAGGAGAAGGAACATGGCGGATAAGGAAAAGTTAAAAGCGCTGGAACTGGCGGTCAGCCAGATTGAAAAACAATTCGGCAAGGGGTCCATCATGAGGCTCGGCCGGGAGGAGGTCCCTGCGGGAATACCGGCGATTTCCACCGGCTCTCTGGGGCTGGACATCGCCCTGGGCGTCGGCGGCGTGCCGCGCGGCAGGATCATCGAAGTCTACGGGCCTGAATCGTCGGGCAAGACGACGCTGACGCTCCACATCATCGCCGAGGCGCAGAAAGCCGGCGGCCAGGCGGCCTTTATCGACGCCGAGCATGCACTCGACGTGACCTATGCGCGCAAACTCGGCGTGCGGACCGACGATCTGCTTATTTCCCAGCCTGATACCGGAGAGCAGGCGCTCGAGATCACCGAGACACTGGTGCGGAGCGGCGCCATCGACGTCATCGTCGTCGACTCCGTTGCGGCGCTCACGCCCCGGGCCGAGATCGAGGGCGAGATGGGCGACGCGCACATGGGGCTCCAGGCGCGGCTTATGAGCCAGGCGCTCAGGAAGCTCACCGGCGCCATCAGCAAGTCCAATACGACGCTCATCTTCATCAACCAGATCCGCATGAAGATCGGCGTGATGTTCGGGAACCCCGAGACGACCACGGGAGGCAATGCGCTCAAGTTCTATGCGTCGGTGCGGCTCGATATCCGCAAGGTCTCCGCCGTTAAAGAAGGCGACGACGTGACCGGCGGGAGGGTGAAGGTGAAGGTTGTGAAAAACAAGATCGCGCCGCCGTTCCGCGCCGCCGAATTTGATATAATGTTCAACGAAGGCATCTCGAAGCTCGGAGAGATCATCGATATCGGTGTTGAGAAAAACATCATCGAGAAGAGCGGGGCCTGGTTCTCCTACTCGGGAACGAGGATCGGACAGGGCCGGGAGAACGTGAAGCAGTTCCTGCACGACCACCCGGATATGGCCGCGGAGATTGAGGCCAAAGTACGCCAGGCAAGCGGACTTCCGGGTACCGCTGCTCCCGCGGCCGCCGAGGAAGCGGCGGCGAAGGAAAAAGAGAAGGAAGCCCCTCCCGTGGAGCGGGTCGCAAAGTCGACGAAGGGACAGAAAAGCGAAAAGCATGCGGAGGTTTAGATGAACCTGAACGAACTGCTTAAAACGACCTTTGAAAAAAAGGCTTCGGACCTGCACGTGAAGGTCGGGGTCCCGCCTATTCTGCGTATTGACGGAAGGCTTGTGCCGCTCGAAACCGAGAAGAGGACGACCCAGGAAGATGCGATGAATGTCGCGCTCAGCATCATGAGCGCTTCACAGAAGGCCAGGTTCAAGGAAAAGAACGAACTCGACATGGCCTATGCCGTTCCGGGGCTCGGCCGGTTCCGTGTGAACGTGTTCCAGCAGCGCGGGAGCGTGGGCATGGTTTTCCGGCAGGTACCAGCCAAGATCCTGACCTTTGACGACTTGATGATGCCGGCCGTGCTTCAGAAAATCGCCGGCGAGCAGCGCGGCCTTATCCTCGTGACCGGCACGACAGGAAGCGGGAAGTCGACGACCCTTGCGGCGATGATCGATTACATTAACACCTCCCGTACCGCGAATATCATCACGATTGAGGATCCAATCGAGTTTCTGCACCGGGATAAAAAGAGCATCGTGAACCAGCGCGAAATCGGCTCCGACACGTTCAGTTTCAGCGAGGCGCTCAGGAGTTCCCTCCGGCAGGACCCGGATGTGATACTCGTCGGCGAAATGCGCGACTTCGAAACGATTTCAACGGCGCTCACCGCGGCGGAAACGGGGCACCTGGTTCTCTCTACGCTCCATACGCTGGATGCGGCGGAAACGGTCAACCGCATCATAACCGTGTTCCCTCCCTATCAGCAGAAGCAGGTGCGGATGCAGCTCGCGTCGGTCATCAGGGGGATCATCTCGCAGCGTCTGGTTGCACGATCCGACGGCAACGGCCGCGTCCCGGCGGTGGAAGTCATGCTCGGCACCCTTTCGGTGCGCGAAGCCATTATCGACGATGCGAAAACGCGCCAGATTCCAACGATCATCGCTGCCGGCATCACCCATTACGGCATGCAGACTTTTGATCAGTCCCTCCTGATGCTCTACAAAAAAGGCTATATCACCTATGATGAGGCAATGCTGACGGCGAGCAATCCGGACGACTTCGCGCTCAAGGTCAAAGGCATTCAGTCCACCAGCGACCTTGCCTTCGAAGACGATGAGAAGCGCAAGGCCGGCCCCCAGCCAGGGAAGAAGCCCGGGGAAGCGGAATTCAAAATCGACCGGTTCGGGGACAAGTAAAGTGGCGTTGACCGCGGACTTGAACGAAAAGGAACGAACGCGGGCCAGGAACGCCGCATATCGCCTGCTCACCTACCGGCCGCGGAGCCATGCTGAACTTGAGCAGAAACTCCGCGAAAGGCAGTTCAATGAGGCCGTGATTGAGTTTGTGCTGGCCGATCTGGAGCGTCTGGGATACGTCAATGACCGGCAGTTCGCCGGGCAATGGGCAGCCGGCCGGCTTCGGCTCAGGGGATTCGGCAGGCGCAGGATCGAACAGGAGCTCAGGCGGAAGGGGATATCTCACGAGGTCATCCGAGAGGCAATTAATGAGGCAGTTCCCGCTGAAGATGAGCGGGAGGCAGCGGTGAAGGCTGCGGAAAAGAAACTCCGGACAATGCAATCGGTCGGATCTGATGTCCGCAGGCGGAGGCTGGCCGGCTTCCTGGAGCGGAAAGGATTTTCGTCCGAGATCACGCGCTCTATCATCAATCTGGTAAGGTAATGCCGAAAGAAGTTCGCCGGACATTCTGACGAGTACCTCATCGTTCGCGTGATTCGGCTCCCCCTCAGAATGGATAGAAAAACATCCACGATCATGAAGGAAAATCAGTAATCTGTTGAATTCTTCCCTTATTTCTGCTATTTTTCTATCTGCTGCATCAATAATCGATCATGGATAAAGGAGTTTTGCCTTGAAAGCCAGCGAATTGCGAAAACTATTTCTCGAATACTTCTCCCGGCGGGGGCACAAGATCGTGCCAAGCTCGTCGCTCGTGCCGAAGAACGACCCGACGCTGCTTTTCACGAATGCCGGCATGGTCCAGTTCAAGGGGGTTTTCCTCGGAGAAGACGTGCGCGACTACAGGCGCGCGACGACGTCGCAGAAGTGTGTCCGCGCTGGGGGCAAACACAACGACTTGGAGAACGTGGGCCACACGGCTCGGCACCATACGTTCTTCGAAATGCTCGGCAATTTTTCCTTTGGCGATTATTTCAAAAAGGACGCTATCTCCTATGCCTGGGAGTTTCTCACCGAGAAGGTAAAACTGCCGAAGGAAAAGCTCTGGGTCACGATCTACAAGGACGACGATGAGGCCTTCGAGCTCTGGCGGCAGGTTGCCGGCGTGGCGCCTGACCGCATCGTCCGGCTAGGCGAGAAGGATAATTTCTGGTCCATGGGCGATACCGGCCCCTGCGGGCCCTGCTCCGAAATCATCATCGACCAGGGAGAGGAAATTTCCTGCGGCAAGCCGGGATGCGCCGTGGGCTGCGATTGCGACCGGTACCTCGAGATATGGAATCTCGTGTTCATGCAGTACAACCGCGACGAGACCGGCAAGCTCACGCCGCTTCCGAAACCGAGCATCGACACGGGCATGGGGCTTGAGCGGCTTTCCTCGATCTGCCAGAATGTGAAGTCGAATTTCGAGACTGACCTGTTCCAGCCCATCATCAAACAGATTGCCGCCCTGGCCGGCGTCCCCTACCACCAGGACGCACAGACGGATATTTCCTACCAGGTGTGCGCTGACCATCTCCGGGCCATGACCTTCCTCATCTCCGATGGGGTGCTGCCGTCGAACGAGGGAAGGGGCTACGTGCTGCGCAGGATCATCCGCAGGGCAAGCCGCTACGGCAGGCTTATCGGCATTACGAAGCCCTTCCTGTACAGGCTTACCGGAGTGGTGACCGACGAGATGCGCGAAGCCTATCCGGAGCTCGTGGATACCCGTGAGCATGTTGCCAAAGTCGTGCTGCTCGAGGAAGAACGATTCGGCGCCACGCTCGATTCGGGCATGGCGCTGCTGAACGAGGTGGTCGACAGAGTCAGGGCCACGGGAAGGAACATGATTCCCGGAGACGTCCTGTTTAAACTCTACGACACGTTTGGTTTCCCTCTCGACCTCGTGTCCGATATGGCGCGGGACCTTCACCTGGAGCTCGACGAGGAGGGTTACCGCAAGGCCATGCAGGAGCAGCGGGACAAAGCGCGGGCCGCATGGGCCGGTTCCGGCGAAGAGAAAATCAAGCCCGTCTACAAAGAGGTTGCCGGCCGTGTCGGCAAAACGGTCTTTACGGGGTATGAAACACTCGAAGGCGCCGGCGAGGTGCTGGCGATCATCAAGGGTGATCTCACGGTGAACGAAGCTCGTGGGGGCGACGAATTGGAAATAGTCCTCGATCGGACGCCATTCTATGCCGAATCGGGAGGACAGGTGGGGGACAAGGGGGAACTCCTTGGCGAGGCGGCGAAATTCACTGTTCTGGATACGGTCAGGCCCGTGGAGGGGCTCGTTGTCCACAAGGGGAAGGTGAAAAAAGGCGGCTTCAAGACAGGCGACGCTGTGCTTGCGAAAGTCGATTCCGAAGACCGCATGGATACGGTCCGGCATCACACGGTGACCCACATTCTCCATGCAACGCTGCGGTCGGTTCTGGGCGAGCACGTGAAACAGGCGGGCTCGCTTGTCTCACCGGAACGGCTGCGGTTCGATTTCACGCATTACACGGCGCTCACGGAACGGGAACGGGAACGCGTCGAAGAACTGGTGAACGAGCGTGTTTTCGAGAACCACCCCGTCGAAACTGCAGTCATGGACATCGACCAGGCGATCGCAACGGGCGCCATGGCCCTCTTTGATGAAAAATACGGCGATAAGGTGCGGGTCGTGACGGTGAAGGACGTAAGCAAGGAACTCTGCGGCGGCACGCATGCGACGGCGTCGGGCGACATCGGGCTTTTCAAGATCGTGTCCGAAGTCGGCATCGCAGCGGGCGTGCGCAGGATCGAGGCGCTGGCCGGCCGCCGGGCCTATGATGCGGTGCGAAAGGACGAACAGAGCCTCCAGGAGATCAGCAGGCTGCTCAAGGCGTCCGATCCGGACATTGTCGGCAGAGTCGAGCGGGTCTTGAACCAGCTGAAAGACGCTGAGAAAGAACTGGACAAACTCAAGCACAAGCTCCAGTCGTCGCAGGCCGGCGACGTGATATCCGAGGCCCGGGACATCAACGGCGTAAAGGCGCTGGCAAAACGCGCTGACGGAATGGACCCCCGGGACCTTCGGGACTTTGGCGACAAACTCAGGGACAAACTCGGTTCCGGAGTCCTGGCGCTGGGGTCGGCCAAGGACGACAAGGTGAGCCTCATCGTCATGGTAACCAAAGACCTCACGGACCGGTTTCATGCAGGCAAGATCATCAAGGAAATGGCTCCGATTCTCGGTGGAACCGGCGGGGGCAAATCCGACCTGGCGCAGTCCGGGGGAAAGGATCCTGCAAAACTGGATGCGGCTCTCGATATGTTCTATGCTATAATAAAGAGAGCGTGAGAAACCCATCCGGTGACGGATAACGCAGACTAAGGAGGCAACCATGATGGTATCGGAAGTCATCAAGAAGGCTATGCTGGTGGGACTGGGAGCGCAGGAAAAGGCCAAGGAATTCATCGATGAACTGGTGAAGGCAGGAGAACTCTCCAAGAGCGAAGGCGCCACGCTCGTGAAGGAATGGGTCTCAAAGGCCGAAGAAAGCACCAAGGACATGGATCACAAGGTCAAGGACGCGATAGGCGCCGCCTTTGAAAAGTTCAATATCCCGACCCGTGATGACCTTGCCAGCCTGGAGAAAAAGATCCAATCCCTATCAGCGAGGCTTGCAAAACTGGAGGGGGGCGACGGAAAGGACGCGGATTAAGATCGCATCCTGAGTGCGCCTATGTCTCCTATCGGATTCAGGAGAAAATATATCAGAGACATTCCGCGTATTGGCCGGATCATCGCGGTGGCGTCTCGCCACGGGTTCGGCCACCTTGTGGAACAGCTCGGATTGCAGCGTTTTTTCTCGCTGGGCAGGCGCATCATTACCTTTAAGAAGCCGCCGTCCCTCGTTCACCCCATTGGAGCCCCGGAACGTCTCCGGTTGATGTTCGAAGACCTGGGACCCACCTTCATAAAATTCGGGCAGGTGCTGGCGTGCCGGCCTGACATGCTGCCCATCGAATATTCCCGTGAATTTCTCAAGCTGACGGACTCTGTCGCTCCATTCCCGTCCCTGGAATCCAGAAAGATAATCGAGGAAGAGCTCAAGGCACCGATCAGCAGCGTCTATGCATTCTTCGACGATGCGCCGGTGGCGGCCGCGTCGATCGCCCAGGTTCACCGGGCGACGCTCCTCGACGGCGACGAGGTCATGGTCAAGGTCCAGCGGCCGAACATCGAACGCATGATCGACCGGGACGTCAGCATCATGCGCTGGCTTGCCGAACTCATGGAATCGCGCATCCCCGAACTGGCTCCCTATGACATGCCAGGGATCGTCGACGAATTCGCGCACACCATCAAGAGAGAGCTCGATTTTTTTATCGAGGCTTCCAATGCCATGCAACTGAGGAAAAATTTTGAGCACAGTAAGATCCTCTTCGTGCCGCGGGTCTACACCGACCTTTCCAGCAAGCGGGTCCTCGTCCTGGAAAAGGTCGAGGGCATCCGCATCGATGAATATGAACGCCTCGACAGTGAGGGATTCAGCCGAAAAGAACTGGCCCTGAAGGGCGGAGAGGCCTTTTTCAAGATGGTCCTGAAGGACGGCTTCTTCCACGCCGACCCGCATCCAGGAAACATTTTTGTGCTCGCCGACGGCAGGCTTGGCCTCGTCGACTTTGGGATTATGGGGCGGGTCACCGAGGAGAATATGGAGCGTTTCGCATCCATTTTTCTTGCCCTCGCGAACCACGATTACGATGCGCTTGTCCGGCAATATGTCGAGCTTGGCTTCGTATCCGAGACGACCGTGGACATCGAGAAGTTCCAGCGGGAGATGAAGGAGGATCTCGTCGAATTGCTGGAGCCCTACTATATCATGCAGGTGAAGCAGATAGACTTCGGCGCCTATATCGACAACGTCACGCGCATTCTCCTCCGGCACCAGCTCAAGCTGCCGTCGAACCTTTATCTAATGGATAAATCGCTCATAACCCTCGAAGGCATCTTAAAGCAGCTTGACCCCGAGTTCAATTATTTCGAGGCGGCAAAGCCCTACGTGGCGGAACTTGTGCGCCGCAGGCTGAATCCGCTGAATACCGCCCGGAACGTCAGAAAGAACATGTCAGAGTTTGCCGACGCCTTTGCGATCCTCCCCAAACAGGTTAAAGCGACGTACAGAAAATTCATGCATGGCGACATTCGGGTCAACATTCACCATGAGGAACTCGGCAACCTCATCAGGGACATTGATAAATCGAGCAACCGTCTTGCGTTCAGCGTCCTCACCGCCTCAATCATCGTGGCATCGTCCATCATCATTCATTCCGCCCGAGGGCCCCTGCTTTTTGGCTTGCCAGTATTCGGTCTGATAGGGTATGTTATAGCAGCTTTCCTGGGCCTCTGGATCCTGATCGGGATCCTGCGGTCGGGGCAGCTCTAGACTGGTATCCGGTCTGCGGGGTTCGGCATGCATGGAGCGGCAAAAAAAGGGTTGAGAAAAATTCCCTGGTGGGCGTTCTTGATCGCCACGTCGGCTTTCTTCGTCATTATTCATTTCTACATAGCGCTTTTTGTCCCTCCGTCAAAAGAGAAGGTCTGGAAGGAAATTCAGGTGACAGAGGGCATGAGCTTCAAGGCCATCTCAGCCCAACTGAAGGAGGAAGGCATCATCCGTTACCGGGGCTATTTTGAGATTATCGGCAGACTCGAGGGCATAAGCCGTAAAGTGCGCATGGGCTACTACGGCCTGAGCACAAATATGAGTCTCTGGGAAGTGCTCGATTCACTGCGCAAGGGAAAGATCATCGAGTATGAGGTCGTGATTCCCGAGGGCTATAATCTGTACCAGATCGGATGGACACTTTCCAATACGCCCCTGCTTTCCGATCCGCAGGATTTCATCAACCTGGTGAAGGACAAAAAATATGTTCATTCACTCGGCATTGATGCAGACACACTCGAAGGATATCTGTTCCCGGACACCTATTATCTGCCCAAGGGCATGAAACTCGAGGATATTCCGAAGAAGATGGTCCAGAGGTACAGGGCGGTTTTCACGGACAGCCTGCGAAATCGCGCAAAGGAACTCGGCTTTACCGAACATCAGATAATCACGCTGGCTTCCATCGTGGAGAAAGAAGCCAAGGTGCAGGCGGAGCGGACGCTGATCGCCGCTGTTTACATCAATCGTCTCAAGAAGGGGATGAAACTCCAGGCGGACCCGACCACCGTATACGGCACCAAGGCATGGATTACGAAAGTCACTCCCCAGGACGTCAAGCGGCGGTCGCCCTATAACACCTATCTTCACAAGGGTCTTCCGCCCGGGCCGATCGCGAACCCCGGCGAAGGCGCAATTCTCGCTTCACTCTATCCCGATAAGGTGGACTACCTTTTCTTTGTTGCCCAGGGAGACGGCAGCCATTATTTCTCGAAGGATTTCAGCTCCCATGAAAAGGCCATCACCCGGTATCGCTCGAACAAGAGAAAAGCGAGGCAGGAGAGTCTGGATACGGAAGATTCGGAGTAAGTTATTCGATGAGAATGGTGAAATCTGAGAATTCGCGAAGAGATTTTATGGCGTCCTTCAGTTTTTTCGTATCGAATTTCCCGTACGCCATCGAATCGTCATAGAGTTTGATGGTCTTTTGCATCCTGTCGATGGCGAACTTTCCGCCTCCTGCCACAATCCAGTCGTGGTCACTCATATCGTACCTCTTCCTTTCCGAATCGTAACTCCCCTCAAGCCCTTTATCGTTGCAAAACCGCTCAACGATGTTCGCGTGATACTTCGACAACTCACCAGGCGAGAAAACGAGGTAGAGGGTGTCCCCATTCCTGATTTGGACAAACTTGCCGGTGATAACCGGCGGGGCAGGCGCTTTGGACAGGGATGAATAGTAGAAGGGTATATAATCTATGAGCGTGACGGCCATCGGGTTTTTTACCTCTGCTTTTTTTCTGGCCAGGAAACGATTGAGGCCGAGAGAAGGCTAATTGCCTGACAAGGAGCCCGGACGCCTTAACGAAAGGCCATGCCATCAGAGAGACGATAGACTAGTCAGTATTTGTCTTCTTGTCTTCTCCGGGAGTATCAGACGGGTCGGATGCCGAGCTTCTGGCAGCAATGAAAACGACAAGGGAGAAAAAAATAGTAAGACAGGCTATGGTGAATGCCAGGGTCTGCCCGTGCCAGAGACCGTAAAACCAATGATTGAACTCGTCGGCAAGTACGGCCGCCTTCCCCCCGTAGACCTCCAGATCGTGGATGTATTTCTTGGAATTTTCGTGCATGCCGGGGTAGATATAACCGCCTACCACTTCATAACCCGAAACGCTGTCCCCCTCGTTGTCCGCTGTCAGATAGATCAGAATAGCGCTGCCCAACCCGGTCAGAAGGAGCGCGGCACTGATGAGGTAAAGACGTGTCCGCAGACTGGCAATTTTCCATTTCATCGTTCTCTTGCGTTAATCCTCCCTCATTCGATAATTGCTGAAGGAACATGCTCTGCCTGTTTGAAACCGCCACGTGTCGTGCCGGAACGCCATGTTTCCTATTCCTGTTGCCTCGGATCGAGCGCATCGCGGATGCCTTCTCCGAGGAGATTATAGCCGAGCACGGTGACCAGGATCGCGAGGCCGGGAAAGGCGGAAAGCCACCAGGCGATCTCAATATTGTCCTTGCCCGAGGAAAGCAGGCTGCCCCAACTCGGCGTGGGGGGCTGGACGCCGAGGCCGAGGAAACTCAGCGCCGACTCGACGAGGATTGCGCCGCCGATACCCATGGTCGCCGACACGAGAATGGGGGAGAGGCCGTTCGGAAGAATGTGCTTCAGGATTATTCTGACGTCCATTGCGCCGAGGGCATGCGCTGCGATCACGAACTCGCGTTCCTTAAGAGAAATGAATTCGGCCCGGATCAGGCGTGCCGGTTCCATCCAGCCGGTCAGTCCGATAACAATCATGATATTAATGATGCTCGGTTCGAGGATGGCGATTACCGCGAGGACGAGGAATATGGTGGGAATGCTCAGCATGATGTCCACGGCCCGCATGATGATGCTGTCCACCCATCCGCCGTAATAGCCGGCAATTGCGCCGAGGATGACACCGATGACGGTCGCGATACCCACGGCAACGAAGCCCACTTCCAGCGAGATCCTTCCCCCCCAGAGCATGCGCGAGAACACGTCACGGCCGAGGTCGTCGGTCCCGAGAATATGGGAGAAACTGGGGCCGACGAGGATGTTCTTGATGTCAATTGCGGCGGGGTTGTACGGGGCGATCCAGGGCGCGAGGATGGAGAGCACGAAGACAAGCAGCACGAGTATCCCGCCTGTAACTGCGAGCTTGTTCTTCATGAGGTAGTGAATTGTACGGGATGTGAACGACTCGGCGTTAGCCATCATGGATTCCGTCTGTTCATTCTTTCCTTTGCCCGGGGACTCCTGCCCCCTGGTTCTGTCATTTCAGTCTCACCCGGGGATCGGTAAAGGCATAGGCGATGTCAGCGAAAAAATTGCCGAGCAGCGTCAGAAACGCGGCTGGCACCAGGATACCCATGGCAACGTTATAATCCCTCGAAAACACCGCCTGATATAATAATTGCCCCATGCCGGGGATGCCGAAGACCGTTTCCATGATCACGCTGCCGCCGATGATTCCCGGAAGCGAGAGCCCCAGGATCGTGATGACCGGCATCAGGGCGTTCCGGAGCGCGTGCTTGTATATGACCGTTCGCTCGGGAAGGCCTTTTGCTCGCGCTGTCCGAATATAGTCCTGCCGCATGACTTCGAGCATGTTGTTCCGCATGTAACGGGAAAACCCCGCAAGTCCTCCGACGGCAGAGACGAAAACGGGTAGGACCAGGTGATTCGCTTCGTCCATGACCCTTCCCCAGACGGTGAGGCCAGTGACATCCAGGCTGTGAATCCCCGAGATGGGGACCACTCCCCACTGCACTCCGAGAAGATAAATGAGCAGCAATGCCAGCCAGAAGGAAGGCGTGGAAAAGCCGATGAAGACGAAGATGGTCGTGAACCGGTCAAGGAGCGAGTACTGCCGTGTGGCAGACATGATGCCTATAGGTATGGCGATCAGGAGAACAAGCCCGAGAGAGAGAATATTTATCGTGAGCGTGATCGGGAGGCGTTCGATTATCTTGTCTTTCACCTTGCGTCCGTCGGCAAAGGCCTCCCCAAAATCGAGCGTCATGAACTTCTTGAGCCACGTTGCATACTGTTTGTAGAAGGGCTGATCGGCTCCATAGAGTTTTCTCAACCGTTCGCGGGCCTCGGCGGACGCCTTGGCGGAAAACTCCATCTGTGCTTCTGCGGGCCCTCCGGGAGCAAGGCGCATGACCCCGAAGCTTAGCACCGTAATGCCAAGGAGGATGGGAATCATGAGGAGGGTGCGTTTTACGATATAGACAAACATGAGATGGCGTTTTTGCCCGAAGCCCTGCGTGTAATGCCAAAGGGATTTTCCGGTTGAGAACGTTCCTTGCCGCGGAAAGGGCATCAGATGCATTTCCAGACCGGCTTGTGGTTGAAGCCCCTGTACTCCCTTAATGCTCATAATAGTATATAATGAAGGTCATTTCAAGGTAAAAGGAGGTATGAGGATGACAGATGTTCGGACGAGGGGTTTGACAATGATCATTCAGTCCGCTCTCCGTGCCGGATTCCCTTCCCCGGACGTTAGCGCTTGACATTGAAAAGGAGTGTGAGTATTATATGCCCTACGAGTGAGGGGTAAGCAGTTGCGAAGCAACTCGGGGCGTGGCGCAGCCCGGTAGCGCGTCTGCTTTGGGAGCAGAAAGCCGGAGGTTCAAATCCTCTCGCCCCGACCATTTCACTTGAATGCGCCTGTAGCTCAGGTGGATAGAGCAACAGC
>DATJAP010000002.1:0-22541 GCA_035516155.1 Nitrospirota bacterium | reverse complement strand
GATAGTCGCGCACCCAGCGTCCCACCGTCTCGCCGCTCAACCCGCATTCCTGCCGGATCACCGAAACAGGAACGCTCTCCTCAAGGAACTTCTTAACTACTTGAAGCTTGAAATCGGTTCCATAACGCTTGCTTCGCTTCGGGAACTTCCCTTTTTTACCGTTCTTCTGTATACTCTTTACGGGTTTCATGATGACACTCCTCTCATTGACCTAACATTGGAGTGTCACCCTATTTTCTCAAATCCTTGGTATCATTAACTGGTTGCTACGACAGAAAAGCAACCAAACGGAGAATCGGAAACGCCGCGTGAAACCTCCCGGCTGTCACAGATGCATCACTGTTCCACTAAGGGGGTGCCGGAGCTTTATATCATTTCGGGACCCATTTTTTTATTTTTCCTGTCACGTGAGGACAGCGAAGAAAGGCGGCACACTGCATGTTTAATGCTCTCAAGGCGAAATCTCTCCAGGTCTACCGCATGGTTGCAGGCCTGCGCACGGACGAGAACACGTTCCTGGTCATCTCGTCGGTGATTGTAGGCGTTCTCGGGGGAGCCGCAAGCATTCTGTTCCGCGCAACCCTGCAGTTCGTCCATAATGCCGTTTTCGTGCACGGCTCTCAGCTGCTCGGCATCACCCGGGGCGGATGGTACCGTGCGCTGCTTCCGTTGCTGCCGGTGGCAGGCGCGCTCCTGCTGATACCGCTTTCCCTCCTTTTCCCGGGCGAAGTCAACGGATACGGCTTTGCCAAGTTCCTCGAAGCGGTAAACATCAAGGGCGGTTTTTTGAAATTCAGGAACATCATTCTCAAGACCCTTGGGCCGGCCCTGACGATTGGCTCGGGCGGATCGGCAGGCGTTGAGGGCCCGATCGCCATCATCGGCGGCACCGTGGGGTCCGCGGTAGGACGCTTATTCAAAACGTCGGGGAACCGCACCAAACTCCTGATCGCGGCAGGTTCGGCCGCCGGAATCGCGGCAATCTTCAATGCTCCGATCGCGGGCGTCATGTTTTCGACCGAGATCGTGCTGCTGGGCGATTACGAGATCGCGTCGTTTGCTGCCATCGTCATCGCGTCGGGGATCGCCACGGTGATTTCCCGCGGGTATTATGGAGCCAACCCCGCCTTCCTTGTGCCGCAGTACGAACTGGTGAGTATCTTCGAACTTCCCCTTTACCTGGTCCTCGGCTTGGTTATCGGTTTTACGTCTGTGTTCTACGTCCGCACGTTCTATCGTTTGAAAGACGAGTTCGAAGCCTTAAAAATGCATCCCCAGATGAGGCCCGTCCTGGGCGCCTTTCTGGTGGGATGTCTCGGCATATTCCTGCCGGAGATCATGGGCAACGGCTACGAGTTCATCGAGAAAGCATTGCACGAAAACATGCTCTTCCCGATCCTCATGCTCCTTGTTTTTTTCAAGGTCATGGCCACATCGATCACGCTCGGGTCCGGAGGAGCGGGCGGTGTTTTCGCGCCGGCGCTTTTTATCGGGGCAATGACGGGTGGCAGTTTCGGGTACGTGGTGCATAGGTTGTTTCCTCACTTGACCGCGACTCCCGGCGCCTATGCGACCGTCGGTATTGGCTCGTTCCTCGCCGCCACTACCCACGCGCCACTCACCGGCATTTTCCTCCTGTTCGAAATGACGGGAAACTACAAGATCATCGTGCCGCTTATGTTCAGCTCCATCATCGGAACCTTGATCGCGAAGCGGCTGTACCATGACTCCATCGACACAGCCGAACTCACCAGGAAAGGCATCAAGCTCCACGCCGGGAAAGAACAATCTATTATGGGCCGTGTGAAGGTCGCTGATGTCATGGTCTCTGATGTTGTAACGGTCAACCCCGAGACACCTCTTTACCGGTTGATAGAAATCATGATTGAGAAGGAGCGATTCTATATTCCCGTCGTCGATTCCGCAAGTGATATGGCGGGAATCGTGTCCATTCACGATGTACGGCCTGTCCTCCTCGAGGAACGAGTCACCCATATCGTGAATGCCGGCGACATCGCAACGGTAAACGTAATCGTGCTCGCGCCCGAGGACGATTTAAACACAGCCATGGAGAAATTTTCCATGAAGGACATTGAGGAAATCCCCGTAGTGGAAAGGAGGGGCTCGAAAAAAATCATCGGAATGGTGAAGCGCAAAGACGTCATCGCCGTCTATAACAGGGAGGTCCTGAAAAGGGATAGTGAACTGCGTAAATGAGGCTGATTGTCAGAGAAATATTTGTCAACAGAGCAAAAAAAACGGAATTGCGGCCGCGAGGAAGGACTCTCAGGGAAAAAGAATTATTTTAGCAATCAACCGAGTTCCCGTATCACGTCATCGTCGGTGAGGAATTTGTACTCTCGATAGTAGGATTCAAGCGAAAAGAACGGTTCAGGATCCTGGACAAGCGCTATAATCCTCTCGATGCCTTCTTCCGCTGCAAGCATGCGGCAGGCTATGTCGGAAGCGACTGGCGTAGCAATGATTATGGAGCCTGGACGCCGTTTCTTCACAAAATTGACTGCCGCCAGCATGCTGTAGCCCGAGGCAAGGCCGTCATCGATCAGGACTACCGTCTTATTATCCAGGTTCGGGAAAGGACTTCCCCGCCGGTAGAGCTGCTCACTCCTTTTTGCTTCCTCGATGACGACGGCGGCGGCCATTTCGAGTTCCCGCTCGGACAGTTCAAGGCGGTTCATGAGCGGTCTGTTCCAGACCATGGTCCCGTCCATGGCGACGACACCGTAGCTCGCTTCGGGGTTCCAGGGAATAGGAATTTTCATCAGGGGAATAACGTCGAAGGGGCAGCCGATGCCTTTTGCCACCGCCCCGCCTACTGCAACCCCGTCTCGGGGGATTGCGAGGACAATGGTATTCTTCCGCCCCAAGGCCTGCAACTCCCGGGCAAGTTTTTCTCCTGCTTGCCTGCGGTTTTGAAAAATCATGGGATAGCACCTACCCCGGCTTTCTTGAGGCCGGGACTGCTCGGATATTATAACACTCTTGCAGTTCAGTTTCACCTGATACAAATAATTATTTATTTCAGCGTAGCATGGTATAATGCTTCCCGTTGGCGTCATTGACAATGCATATGGTGTGGGAGAGCACTGGAATGAGCAAGAAAAACGAAAGAGATTTTAACGGGGAGGCGGCGCAACAGGACGCGAACCCGGGGGGGCCGGTCAAATTCGCAAACGAAATTGCCCAAGTTCTTCATATAGGGACAAAAACATTGTCACTGACCATACTTTAAAAATTCGAAAATGATAACGTCATATGTTAAAATTTTTGAGGAGATTTTCTCTGTGAACCCGGCGAACACGTGGAGAAATCTTGTCCGGATAGTCTGGGTTACCCGACAGAACGTTGGCCGAAGCCTGCGGTGACCGGACGTACGGTCCCGTCAGATAAGAAATGATGCTTGAACCGATTATATCGCAATTCACCGTCCCCGGAACGATTATAAAGGCCGAACGTTTTGGCGACGGGCTGATCAATGACACGTATCTCTGCCAGTTGCTGAATGGCAAAACGACGCTCAAGTACATACTCCAGCGCATCAACACCGCTGTGTTCAAACATCCCGAACAGGTTATGGAAAATGTGGAGGTCGTGACCTCGCACATCTCGGGCCGGCTCAGGGTGAAGGGCATCCATGACCCCTCAAGCGTCACCCCTGTGCTCGTCCCAACGCGAAAAGGCAAGTCTTTCCTTCTTGACGATGCAGGGGCGTACTGGAGGATGTTTCATTTTATCGAATCGGGCCTGGTATTCGACCGGATCGAGAGCGCGGAGCGTGCCTACGAGATCGGTCGGGGGCTCGGCGCCTTCCAGTCGCTTCTCGCCGATCTATCACCGGCAAAACTGCATGACACGCTGCCAGGGTTTCATGTTACGCCGAAGTACCTCGCTGACTATGATGAAGCGCTGGCAGCAGACGTGAAAAAACGCGCTCACCAGGTTACTGACGAGCAGAAGTTCGTGCATGCCAGAAGGTCCCTTGCGCCTATTCTGACGGACCTCATTGCAGCCAGAGCGCTTCCGCTGCGGGTGGTCCACAACGACCCAAAAGTGAACAATGTCATGATCCACGCCGCAACTGGCAAGGCGCTGTGCATGCTCGACCTGGACACGGTAAAACCCGGCATCGTGCACTTTGATTTCGGCGATTGCGTCCGGTCAGCGGCAAACCCGAGCGGCGAGAATGCCCCGGACCTTGATTCGGTCCGATTCGATCTCTCGCTGTATGCTGCGGTGAGGCGTGGCTACCTTCGAGAAGCGGGGGCATTCCTCACGCTAAAGGAGCTCGCTCTACTACCGAAGGCCGTCGAGGTGCTCACCTTCGAACTGGGCATCAGATTCCTAGCCGATTATCTCCGGGGCGACACCTATTTTAAAATCAACTATCCATCTCATAATCTTCACCGCGCCCGGGTGCAGTTCAAACTGCTCCAAAGCATCGAGTCAATGGACCTTCACCGTGTGCCATAATGCGTATAATAGTTTGACCCGAATCCATGTGGAGGAAGGGGAAATAGCTAAGTATCCAGAATGATCGCGTTATTGGTCACATTTGTCAGGTTTTTTTAGGCACGGAAATCCTCCGCGTCTCGAGAGGATCCGGAGGCCGCACACGGTCGGAAAGGCGGGTTCGAGAGGAGCAGGGACATTGTCATCCCTGCCCTTCAATTTCCCCGGCGCCAGGGCCCTAAACCAAAAGACTGCCCGCAGAAGCATAAAGCAGGGGCACTACCGGCCATAATAGGAGATGAGCGACGATTTCGCGATTATGTGCTGGTTGATCGTATAACCAACGAGCGGCGCACTAGCCTTCTCGTCAAGGTCAAGCTTCGGGACATCGAGGGCATAGAGTGTGAAAATATAGCGGTGCGGCTTGTCGCCCACGGGTGGGCAGGGACCGCCGAAACCCGGTTTACCAAAGTCCGTCATGCTCTGGACACTGCCCTTGGGAGCGATATTTTTCTGAGGATTTCCTGCATCGGCCTTGAGTTCGGTTGCGTCTGCGGGGATGTTGAAGATGACCCAATGCCACCATCCGCTCCCGGTCGGCGCATCGGGATCATACACAGTGAGAGCGAAGCTTTTTGTATTCGTCGGCGTATCAACCCATTTCAGGGAGGGCGAGATATTCTTGCCAGTACACCCGAATCCCGAGAATACTTGATCCATGGTAAGCTGACCGCCCATCTGGTCGCTCTTCAGCGTAAAGTCCCCTGCATAAGCAGTCTTGACGAACATCAATCCTAAAAGAACAAAACCGAGCAGCATCTTTTTCATTACAAGCCTCCTTTCATGATTGAATTTCCCTTCTATAAATGTACCATAATTATTCGGTCCTTCACCGCCATTCCCGAGAATGATGAGAATTTTTTCAATAGATTACCGGAGCTTAGCTTAATATCGGCACAAGATTTTGGACTGTCGATCATCGTAAACGGAAATGCGTTTTTGGGGTTCGCGTTGGTCTTCCGAGCTGCCGCGCTTTGTGACTAAGTCACAGACTTCCTCTTTCCCTATCTGGTATAGTTGCAACTGTAAACGGCGAGCGATCGGACGCCGCCAATTTCAAGGAATCTAGGGAGGATGGTATAGTATGCGGAAGAATATTGGTTCTTGGGAAAGAACGATTAGGGTAATGGCCGGCCTGTTCATTCTTACTTTTGCCTATTTGGGGCCGAAAACCCCCTGGGCCTATCTTGGGGTCATCCCGCTCGCTACGGGGATTATCGGCTGGTGCCCGCCTTATGCCCTGCTCGGTATCAAGACCTGCCGGAAATGTGAGTAATTTCACTCTGCTCGGCACCTCATGAGGGAAACAACAAAACAGCCTCCGCTCGGGATCACTTCTTGATGTTTGACAAACTTGTCAATCTCAGAGAAGTGATCCACATTTCTTTATTACGGTTAAAATAATCGGCATTCCATCCTCCTCTTTTGCTTCTTTTAGAAACGTAAAATCCTGTTTCTCCGCTCTCCGTATAATGCTATAATCCCGCCATGAAATTCATCGCCGACTTCCACGTTCACTCCCACTACTCCCGCGCAACGAGCAAAGACATGTGTCCCGAAGGCATCTGGAAGTGGGCGCAGCTCAAGGGCGTCCGGGTAATCGGTACCGGTGACTTCACTCATCCAACGTGGCTCAAGGAACTTGACGAAAAACTCGAACCCGGCGGAGACGGTTTATTCGCGCTGAGGAAAGAACAGCAGACCGACGATGTGCCTGCGTCCTGCTTGACCGATGTCCGGTTCATCCTCTCGGCGGAGATCAGCTGCATCTACAGCAAGAACGGGAAGACACGCAAGATCCATTCCGTCATTCTTGCGCCTGATTTTACGGACGCCGCGCGGATCAATCTTGCGCTGTCAAAGATCGGGAACCTGCACTCCGATGGCAGGCCGATCCTCGGGCTCGATGTAAAGGAGCTTCTGAAGATCACCCTCGACGCGTCGCCGGAGGCAATGCTCATTCCCGCTCATGCCTGGACGCCGCATTTCTCCGTGTTTGGCGCCGCCTCGGGTTTTGATGCCATGGAAGAATGTTTTGAAGAACTCACACCGCACATCCACGCCATCGAGACCGGCCTTTCGTCCGATCCGCTCATGAACTGGAGGCTTTCCGCCCTCGACAGGCTCACGCTGGTCTCGAATTCAGACGCCCATTCCGCGGCAAAGATCGGGCGCGAGGCGAATATCCTCGATACGGACATCTCCTATCCCTCGATCATCGAAGCGATCAAGACGAGAAAGGGGTTTTTGGGCACCCTTGAATTTTTTCCTGAAGAAGGGAAGTATCACTATGACGGTCACCGCGACTGCGGAGTCAGCATGACGCCAAAGGAAACGGTCGACCATGGTTATCTCTGCCCGGTGTGCAAAAGAAAAGTGACCGTTGGCGTGATGCACCGCATGGAGAAACTCGCGGACCGGGACCACGGTTTCAGGCTCGAGGGGGCGCCTTCCTTTTCGTCGATCATTCCGCTGCCAGAAATCATTGCAGAGGGTCTGAGATGCGGGGTGAACACGAAAAAAGTGGAGTCCCTGTATTTTCCCCTCCTCGAAAAACTGGGCAGTGAATTCACTATTCTCCTTGACTCCCCGCTCGATGACATCGAACGGGCAAGTACTCCCCTTATCCGGGAAGCCGTCATGCGCATGCGTGCGGGGAACGTGCACATTGCACCGGGGTACGATGGAGAATTCGGCAAGATCAGTATTTTCGGGGATGTGGAGAGAAAAGAGATCAAGGGACAACTGAAGCTCCTGTAAACCAGAGTCTGCTGGGACGGCAGTGGCAGAAAAACACGTGCGGTTCTGATGCTCAGTGTTGCTCGTATTGGCGCGATTTTCACGATCATATTCTTCCGGAGGGAAAATGAGGTGGTTGTCTACAATAAAAACCACGCCTGGCATGTCGAGATCGATACTCCGGACAGCGCCGAAATCCTCCTTCCCGGCAGCAGGCGAGAAGAAGTCAGAAACAACGTGAACAAGCTGATCCATACCCTGAACAAGTCAAAGGAAGATGACGAAGCGGGCCGTACGGAGGGTGACGACGTGGGCGGCGAAGTGCCGGAGATCAGCCTGCTGAAGGTCGAGTAGCGGGCGGCGAGAATCGAAATAAAAAACGATCGGTACCTGGGAGGAAGTATCGGTTCTTCGGGCGCGCAGGATTATCTTGCCTTGTGTTCTTATACGCACGGAAAACCTGGGCGCAAGGCTGTCGATTATATCTTTGCTGCGGGTGAATATGCCATGCCAGCGGACGATCGGAGAAGATGCCCCGGCTTCAAAATCATGAATGAGGACGGCGCCAGACACTGATGGACCCACGAGAAACCCGGATTTTCGACGGTCTGAATGAAGCCCAGAAAGCGGCGGTCACAACAACGGCCGGTCCGGTTCTCGTCGTTGCCGGTCCGGGAACCGGCAAGACGCTCACCATGGTGCGCCGGATTGCCTATCTCGTTCAACAGGGCGTGCCTCCGGAGAGCATCCTTGCCGTGACCTTCACGAACAGGGCCGCGCGCGAGATGAAGGAGCGGACGGCAGCATTGCTCGGCCAAAGCGCCGGTGCTGTGCTAATCGGGACTTTTCACGTCTTGGGCCTGCTGATCATTCAGGACAACCGGCCCGATGATTTCAGCATCTGCGACAGGGACGAGCAGATCGAACTGCTGAAGCCGCTCGTGGGCGGCTCGGCCAGAAGAGCCCGGCAGGCGGCGGGGTGCATTTCGAGGATCAAAAACTATCTGGAGCCCGATAATCCCCCTTCCTCGTCCGTGTCGGAAGGGGGGCGAGACGGAGTTGATGATGATCAGAGAGAACTCTATGACGCATATCAAGCCGCACTTCGAGAGCGGAACGCCTTTGACTTTGACGACCTGATCCTGACACCTCTCGAGATTCTTGCGGACAACCGAATTGCACAGTCCTATCGCGACCGATACGGCTTCCTCATCGTTGATGAGTATCAGGACATCAACCCAGCCCAGTACCGGCTCCTTCGGCTTATCACGAACGCCAGGCACAACATCTGCGCAGTGGGTGATCCCGACCAGGCAATCTATGCTTTTCGCGGCGCGGACATCGGGAACTTTCTCAATTTTGAAAGAGATTTTCCCGATACCGTGAGGATCACCCTTTCTGAAAACTTCCGCTCTACCGGAACCATCCTTCAGGCATCGAATGCGCTGATCAGGAACAATGTAAAACGCATCGACAAGACGCTCTTCACCGCACGGGAGCAGGGTTCGAAGGTTGTCGTCGTAGATGCGCCGGATGAGCGGGCCGAGGGTGAGTTCATCATCCGCGAGATCGAAGTGCGCATGGGCGGAACGAGCCATTTTCAAATGAGACAGAACACATCGGCGCGGGATTACACGGGGAGTTCATTCCGTTTTTCGGATTTTGCCGTTATTTACCGGACCAATGCTCAGGCAAAAGCGCTGGAAGAGGTCTTCTCAGCATCGGGCATTCCCTATCAGGTGTTGGGAGGCAGGAGCGGAACGAAAATCGCGGAAATCGAGGAGACCATCGCCTATCTTCACTTAGTCATTCATGCCGGAGAGGCCGGGGGTCCACGTGAAGCTTCCAGGCGGGAAGCAAAGCTCCTGAGTCCGGCTGATTTTTTTGATCCCCGGGCTGACACGGTGGTGCTCATGACCATGCACATGGCAAAGGGACTGGAGTTCCCCGTCGTCTTCCTAACCGGTGTCGACGAAGGACTCTTGCCCTGTACTATTATAAGGGAAGATGTGGACAGGGAGGAGGAACGGCGGCTTTTCTACGTGGGCATGACGCGCGCGAAAAACGATCTCTTTCTCATCCATGCGCGGAGCCGTTTTTTGTACGGACAGCGGCTTGCTCCGATACCGTCTCCGTATCTCGGAGCATTTCCTGAAAGTCTTGTTCACAAAACGGTCATTGCCGACAGGACAAGGAAGCAAAAGGAGAAGGACCGGCAGATGGGGTTGTTTTAAGGAATCCATCCACCTATGCCTTGCGCAGCGTCGTAGGGTTCGCACGGTAACAGGATTTGTGTCAAGGCCTGGTTCTTTTATTCCATGCCGAGATTTATCGGATTCCACAACGATGAACTGCCTGATGGATGTAGACCGTTTTTTTTCGCCGCCGGTTCTCGGAGCTTAGATTTATGTCCTCTCATGCCACTTCCCCCTTTACGTTGCCCATTCCCTTGTGCTAATATACCTTCCTGTGAATCCGATTCTGCCCACGATCATTCCCCGATCTGAACACACCATTTCCCGCAAGTGGATCAGTCGCAACGCAGTCCATGTTCTCTATCGCCTCAGGGAACAAGGCTATGACGCCTATCTCGTAGGAGGCGGTGTGCGCGATCTCCTGCTCGGAAGGGAACCCAAGGACTTCGATATCGCAACAGACGCCAGGCCGAACGAAGTCAAAAAGGTTTTTCGCAACTGCAGGCTGATCGGGCGGCGATTTCGTCTTGCCCACGTCCATTTTGCCAATGAAATTATAGAAGTTGCCACGTTTCGATCATCAATAGCCGAGGAACCGGAACCCGCGGCATCGGCTCTTGACCAGTTCTCGCTGCCCGGTTTTGAAGCGGCGTCAGTGCCGGGGGTTCCTGTTGCTCCGGGGTTGGCGGCGCTGGAAGGTGTGGCGCCGGTCAACGGCGGGGCTCCTTCGGCAACCGGCAATGTCACAAAACCGAAGCCTCCGCGCATGCTTAAAACCGAAGGCGGTATGATACTCCGCGATAATGTTTTCGGCACACCGGAAGAAGATGCCCTTCGGCGGGACTTTACGGTGAACGCACTGTTCTACAATATCGCTGACTTCTCTGTCATCGATTATGTGAACGGAATGGAAGACCTCCGCAAAGGGATGATCCGCCTCATCGGTGACCCCGCGACACGCTTCACCGAAGACCCCGTGCGCATGGTGCGCGCAGTTCGCTTTGCCGCCATGCTCGGGTTCGAGATTGAGGAAAATACGTATCGTGCCTTGCTGGAGCTGAAGGACAAGGTTGCTCTTGCCTCGCCCGCCCGCATGTATGAGGAAATCCTGAAGCTATTTTTGCTCGGGGAAGGAGAGAAGACCTACCAGCTGCTTAGAAAGACGGGACTGTTCAGTGAAATTTTCCCGCGTCTTAACGAGTGGGTGGATTCGGAGACCGATGGATTTCCTCACACCAGGATCGGGCGGGCCTTTGAGTGGGTCGACACCTGCGTGCAGTCCGGCCGGCCAGTGCAGCCTTATATGCTGTTTGCCCTGCTGTTCGGACAGTACATCGAGGAAAAGGCGGGGCTACTAAGGGCCGGCGGGGCAAACCCGGTGGAGGCCGCGACAAAGGCGGTTGCGGAGACTCTGGCGGAAGAAGCGCAGCGGGTGATGATTCCCAAAAAAATAGGGTTGTTAATGCGGGATATCTACTGGAACCAGCAACGGTTTGAGAAGCGCGAAGGCAAACACCCGCGGTTTTTCTTGCGCCGGCCGGGTTTCAGCGACGCCTACGAGTATCTCCGGTTCACCAGCGAGGTCACGGGCGAACGAAAAGAGCTTCGGGCGTGGTGGAAGGATTTCATCAAGGCCAATCCCCTCGCGCCGGCTGAGCAAAAGAAAATTCAGGATACCCGCGTGAAGCATGCGCGACCTCACCGCGGACGACGGAGAAGAAGGGGCGGAAAAAACAAGCCTCCGGCGCCGAATGCGAAGGTCTGATAAGGTACTTTAGCCCCAGTGGTCTGGAGGAAGAGGCGTTTCCTCATGGTTAAATTCTGAGATCATTACGTAATTCTTTATGCCCCGACTCCCGCGTTTTTTCATATCCCCTGATCAGATCAGCGGTGCGATCATCAGAGTCGCCGACGAGGACGTTCGTCATATTGTGAATGTCCTGCGCATGAAGACCGGCGACGAACTGCTCCTGTGCGATGGGGAGGGGACCGAGTATAGAACAAGAATAGCCGTGCTCAATAAGACGGAAGTCAAGACGGAAATTGTGGCACAAACAAAGAATGAACTCCGTCATCCCCGCATCACGCTTGGCCAAGGACTCCCGAAATCCGATAAAATGGATTTCATTGTGCAGAAAGCCACAGAACTCGGCGTAGCAGCTGTTGTCCCGCTCATGACGGAACGGACGATCATGAAAGTGAAGGACGAAGAGAAACGGCTGGCGCGGTGGCGGAAGATCGCACGGGAAGCCGCCATGCAGAGCAACCGTTCGGACATCCCGCTTATCGGCCCCGTTGTATCGTTCCGCGATTTCATCGCAGCCAAAGCCCCCGGCTCCAGGACCCTCTCTCTTTTGCCCTGGGAAGAAGGGACTGAGCTTATCAAAAATGTTTTAAGACAAAATTCCGGCGTTGGGGACATCATGGTCCTCATTGGTCCGGAAGGCGGCTTCTCCATCGCAGAGGCGGACGCGGCCAAAACCCATGGTTTTCATGCCGTAAGCCTCGGCCCAACCATCCTTCGTACGGAAACAGCCGCCGTGGCGGCATTGAGCATGATCGGGTATGAATTTTTTTAGCGGTTTTGCGGTTTTACTGCCCCTTTCTTCAGACCACATAGAGTCCTCTCCTTGCACAGGACGAGGCCTCCGGCGACAAATAGCCGGGGAACGGGCAGCGGGTATTTTTCTTGACACAAAAACAGCGGAGATGTTAATATCAACATTGCGTTGAAAGGCGGGTTTTTCATGAAGTTGGCGATCGGCTGCGACCATGGCGGTTTTGAACTGAAGGAAGAAGTGCTCAAATTCATCAAGACCATTGCGAACATCCAGGTTTCCGATTTCGGACCCGCGAACCGGGATTCCGTCGATTACCCGGATTTTGGCGCAAAAGTCTCGGCAGCCGTCGCGAACGGCACGGTGGACCGCGGCATCCTAATTTGCGGGACGGGCATTGGCATGTCCATCGTGGCCAATCGGTATCCGAAGGTTCGCGCCGCGCTCTGCCATGATCATTTCACTGCGCAGATGAGCCGGGAACACAACGACGCCAACATCCTGGTCATGGGTGAGCGGGTGATCGGGAAGGGCGTCGCCCTTGAGATCGTGAAAACCTGGCTCGAAACTGAATTTGCCGGTGGCCGGCACCAAAAGCGGCTCGACAAGATACTGGCTATCGAACAATCAATCAAACTGTAGAAAGGCACAGGGAACTACGGGAGCTTCACCCACACGGTTTTTCATTGCACCGACAAAGGTGCGGGGCTTGGTCTACCGGCCTGAGAGCGTGTCCGTGCATGCAGGCGAGCGGCACTCGCATTCATTCGTGGTGGCAGGTCTTCACAGGGTCAAAAGGACAACCGCATGTCAGAACTAAAACAGATAGATCCCGAAGTGTACAATGCGATCAAAGGAGAAGAGGAGCGCGAACTGAGCAAGATCGTCCTCATCGCGTCGGAGAATTACGTTAGCCCGGCCGTACTCGAGGCGCAGGGTTCGGTATTCACGAACAAGTACGCGGAAGGGTATCCAAACCGGCGCTACTACGGTGGGTGTGAGTTCGCCGACCAGGTGGAGGCGCTGGCGATTGATCGGGCGAAACAGATCTTCGGCGCTGAACACGTAAACGTGCAGCCCCATTCCGGCTCGTCGGCGAACATGGCGGTCTATTTCAGTGTGCTCAAGCCCGGGGATACGATCTTGGGCATGGGCCTGCCCCATGGGGGGCATCTGACCCACGGGGCCAGCGTGAACTTCTCGGGCACGCTCTATAAGTCATTTTTCTACGGCGTGGACAGGAAAACCGAACTGCTCGACTACGACGAGGTGGAGCGGTTGGCGGTGGAGCACAAACCAAAGATGATCGTGTGCGGCTACAGCGCCTATTCCCGCATCCTCGACTTCGCGCGGTTCCGCAAGATCGCGGACAAGGTGGGGGCCTATTTGATGGCCGATATTGCTCACATCGCCGGCCTGGTGGCGGCGGGAGAACACCCGAGCCCGGTGCCGTACGCGGACTTCGTGACCACAACCACCCACAAGACCCTCCGCGGCCCGCGCGGCGGCATGATCATGTGCAGGGAACTATTCGCAAAGGCGGTGGACAAGATCATTTTCCCGGGCATCCAGGGCGGACCGCTTGTCCATGTTATTGCGGCCAAAGCGGTTTCCTTCAAAGAAGCGCTCATGCCGGGCTTCAGCGAGTACCAGCAGCAGGTGAAAAAGAACGCAAAAGCGCTTGCGCAACGTCTGAGCGAGGACGGTCTCCGCATCGTCTCGGGCGGGACCGAGAACCACCTCATGCTCGTGGATCTGACGCCAAAGAATATTACGGGCAAAGATGCCGAAACGGCGCTTGACGCCGCCGGGATCACCTGCAACAAGAACAGCATACCCTACGACCAGAAACCGCCGGTAACGACGAGCGGTATCCGCCTCGGAACGCCCATCGTGACCACGCGTGGAATGCGCGAACCGGAGATGAAAATCATCGGCGATCTAATTTGCGAGACGCTGGCTAACGGCCATTCTCCGGATAAACTTGCCGCGATCAAGGAGCGCACCAAAGCGTTCTGCGCCCGGTTTCCGATGTTCGCAATGGAAAAAGCGGAAGTGTAAGGATCGGGGAAAACACGGGAGCTTCGTGCACACGGGTCTTTGCCGTGTGGTTTTAGACAGCGCAGTGATGACAAGGCCTTTGGCGCGTACGGCAACACAGCGCGGTCTTACCACTGCGTCGGAATTCTTATTTTTACCAGGGTTCATCCGTCGTTCTCGGTTTCAAGGTGCATTATGACCAACCAGCATACGCGCCCTTCATGGGACGAATATTTCATGGAAATCGCACACTTGGTTAAGAAGCGGGCCACCTGCCTTCGCCGCCAGGTCGGTGCCGTGATTGTGAAGGATAAAAACGTCCTCGCCACCGGCTATAACGGCACGCCGTCGGGTATTGAGCATTGTCTCGATCGCGGATGCCTCCGCGAACAGCTGGGAATCCCTTCGGGGGAACGGCACGAAATCTGCCGAGGTCTCCATGCGGAGCAGAACGCGATCATTCAGGCTGCCAAGCATGGAACGAATATTGACGGGGCGACGCTCTATTGCACGAATCAGCCCTGCGGCATCTGCGCCAAGATGATCATCAACGCGGGCGTGAAACACATCATATTCCAAGACGGCTATCCTGACGCCTTGGCAGCGGAGATGCTGAAGGAATCGGGTATCAAGGTAACACAGTATAAGAAGTGACTAATGAACTATGCTCCCCGACCGATAGTGGCCGCGGATTACCGTTTATGGCCGATTGTCCCGCGTGTTGCTAACTCTGAACGCTGAACGTTGCACTGTGGTCCTATGCGCTGTCCTTATTGCACAAGCCTCGACAACAAGGTCGTAGACTCCCGGATGGGCAAGGAAGGCGAGTCCATCCGCCGGAGGCGCGAGTGCCTCAAGTGCGAAGGACGGTTCACGACCTATGAGCGCGTCGAGGAAGTGCTGCCGCTGGTCATCAAGAAGGATGGACGGCGCGAGCCCTTCGACCGGCTGAAGATTCTGAACGGACTCAAAAAAGCCTGTGAAAAACGTCCCATCAGTCTGGAAATGCTCGAAAAGACCGTCGAGGAAATCGAAAAGGACCTCCAGGAGAAGGGACTCAAGGAAATACCGAGTACGGTCATCGGTGAGGAAGTAATGGACCGGCTACATAAGCTGGACGAGGTCGCCTATGTCCGGTTCGCCTCGGTCTACCGCTCCTTCAAGGACATCAACGAATTCATGACCGAGCTCAAAGACATTCTAGGCAACAAGGAAATAAAGTCGCCATAACCAGGGCCCTCGGTGAGTGATCTCACTCGTTGGCCGATGGATAAACAGTGTTCTTGACGATCACCGTTTTTTGACCTAACTTGACCCTAGCCCATTGACCCGCGTGATCCATCCCCATGCCAGACCAAGTTGCTGATATAGCCGTCGGCGTTTCCGTTCATAAAACGTTCCATTATCGCATCCCCGAGGAATTGCAGGGGCAGCTCGTAGAGGGCTCGCGCGTGCTGGTGCCATTCGGGAGCCGGCGCATAGCAGGGACGGTCGTCGGCTTCCCGGAACAGACAGGGATCTCCGGGCTTAAATCGGTTATCGAAGTTATCGACCAGCCGCTGGCGCCCGACCTGGTCCGCCTCGCGCGATGGATGTCTGACTACTATCTGTTCCCGCTTGGCAAGACCCTCGATACCATCGTGCCGAAGGCCTTGTCCAGGGCAAAACAAAAGCGAAGGAAATTCCTGCAGCTGGCTTTGGGCGATCATGACGTGAAACTACTGCGGGGACCGAAGCAGGCGGAGCTTCTGCTGCTCTTATGCGATCGCGAAGTAGTTGGTATGGAGGATCTGAAGGGATTTTCCGCCAGTACCATCAAAGCCCTGTGCGCGGCGGGGATCGCGGAGATCATCGAAAAGGATGCAGGCAGGGACATCGAAAAAAAGGAACCGTTCGTCCCGAGCGTGCCACCTGACCTCATGCCCGAGCAGGCCGATGCCGTCCGGCGCATCGGTGAACAGGTAGAGGCGCAGACCTTCGGCGTTTACCTGTTGCACGGCGTGACGGGGAGCGGAAAGACTGAAGTCTATTTGCATTCCATCAGCGGGCTTGCAGCCACCGGGAAGGGTGCCATCGTTCTGGTGCCCGAAATAGCGCTCACGCCGCAGCTGCTCGGCAGATTCAGAAAACGCTTCGGCAGCCGCGTGGCGGTGCTGCACAGCGGGCTGACGGACCGCGAACGGGCTGATGAGTACCGCCGGATTCAGTCAGGTGGTGTGGATGTGGCAATCGGCGCGCGATCTGCGGTCTTCGCTCCCTTTGCGAACATAGGCCTCATTATTGTGGATGAGGAACACGAAAACTCCTATAAACAGGACGAAGGGCTTCGTTACCATGCGCGGGATGTGGCGATCATGCGGGCAAAGTTCCAGAACGCTGTTGCCCTGCTCGGTTCGGCCACGCCGTCACTCGAGAGTTACTACAACGCAAAATCGGGGAAGTATCGCTATCTGCGCCTTGCGAACCGCGTGGACCACCGCCCCATGCCCGAGGTGCTGATTGCCGACGTCAAGACTCTTCCGAAGCACAACCCCTATTCCCCTCGACTAATAGACGGCATACGGCTGAGGCTTGAGAAGGGCGAGCAAACGCTCCTGCTGCTGAACCGGCGGGGCTTCTCGTCGGTGCTCATCTGCGGTTCCTGTGGCGTTGCCATGAAGTGCCCGAGCTGCAGTGTGTCTCTCACTTTTCATAAGACAGAACAAAAGCTCAAGTGCCACTACTGCGGGTTTCTTATGCCGCCACCGTCCACCTGCCCTTTGTGCTCCGGCATCGAACTCAGGCTACTCGGTTACGGCACTCAGAAGATTGAAGAGGAACTGCAAGCGCTTTTCCCCGGCGCGCGGCTGAAACGCATGGACAGCGACTCGGTCAGAGGGCGAGATGCCTATGAAAAGCTTTTGCAGGAGGTGGATCGCCGCGAGGTGGACATTCTGCTCGGCACTCAGATGATCGCAAAAGGTCATGATTTCCCGGCCGTGACGTTGGTCGGTGTGGTGGATGCCGATGTGGGGCTCAACCTGCCGGACTTCCGGTCCTCGGAAAAAACCTTCCAGCTCATTACCCAGGCTGCGGGCAGGGCGGGCAGGGGTAATATTGCGGGAGAAGTGGTAATCCAGACCATGAACGCGAACCATTACTCGATCCGGCACAGCACGACTCATGATTATGATGGGTTTTATAATGAAGAGATCATATATCGTACCCAACTAGGCTACCCCCCCATTGGACGCATGGTCAAGATCGAAATCAGGTGTCCTGATGCGAAGCTGGCCGAGGAGGCTGCCCGTATGGCCCAGAACCGTATTCGCAGCCTGATACGCGGAAAAGACCCGGCATTGCTTGGACCTGCGGCCGCGCCCGTCGCCCGGGTTCGCGGCCAATACCGGTTCCAGCTGATTTTGCTTTCGACCAGAAGGGAAACGATCAGGACGCTTGCCGTTGAGGGAAGAAACGTCATCGACGAGAAATACGGGAGAAAGTGCAAAGTAATTGTTGATGTCGATCCGGTAAATTTAATGTAAAAGCTCTTTATGCCTGTCCAACATGCGGAACGCTGAACTGTTTTAAGTTCTACATTCCGGTTCAGCACTCTAAACCCTGACTTTTATCACTGAGCTATTGCCTGAAGCCTTCCCGCCTCTCTGTTCCGTACAAAGGTGTTGCAGTTTACCGGTTTTTCGTTACAATAGAGTACGGAATCGCACCCATGGATAACAAAAAGACTGATACCACGGTTACGACCAACCGCAAGGCCCACCACGATTACTTCATCGAGGAGACCCTCGAGGCGGGAATCGTGCTGAAGGGCACGGAGGTGAAATCCCTCCGCCTGGGGCTCGCCAACCTGACGGACAGCTATGCCATCGTGAAGAATAATGAGATTTTTCTGCTGAACGCGAACATAAGCCCCTATCCCTACGGAAACATCATGAACCATGATCCGCTTCGGACGCGCAAGCTCCTCATTCATGCCGTGGAGATCCGGAAGCTCATCGGCAAGATGACCCAGAAAGGCTTCACGCTCATCCCGCTCAAGATTTATTTTGTCCGCGGCAAGGCCAAGGTGCTGATCGGACTCGCCAAGGGCAAGAAGTCCTTCGATAAGCGTGATACGATTAAGGAAAAAGAATCAAGGCGGGAAGTGGAACGCGTGGTAAAAGAGAGAAACCGCTGATCCTGCCGATGAATCTCTCCCCTCATTCTGCTAAAATTAAACTATATACATTATGCACGCAGCATGCTTTGAACGCGCGGCCGGCATCGCGTGCCGGCTGGAGCGAATGTTCGCGGACACGGAAGCTGTATCTTTGGTTTGATGACAGCTGTGTCAGGGGAGGGTGCTATGAAGAGATTTACCATTGTTTTAGCCGGCGCCGTGGTGCTTGTTCTGCTCATCGGCCAGGTGACAGCTCATGCAAAAATAATTGCAAAAACCGTTGAGTATAACGCTGCCGGTTCGGTCATGAAAGGCTACCTTGCTTACGACAGCAGCATGAAAAGCAAAGGACCCGGCATTCTCGTGGTGGACGAATGGTGGGGCCTGACCGACAACGGACGGAGGCGGGCGCGGATGCTGGCCGAACTCGGGTATACAGCCCTTGTCGCCGATATGTACGGTGAAGGAAAGCAGGCTGGCAACCCCACGGAGGCGGCGGCCATGTCGTCGGAAGTCATGAACAACTTTGGTGTAGCACGAGCCCGGTTCTCGGCTGCCGAGGATTTGCTCAAGAAGCAGCCGACCGTCGATGACGCTAGAATTGCGGCGATCGGATTTTGTTTCGGCGGAGGCGTCATTCTGAACGTGGCCCGCCAAGGAACGGATCTGAAGGGAGTGGTAAGTTTTCATGGCAGCCTGGGGGCGGTCGAACCGGCTGGTCCCGCGGGGATCAAGACGAAGATTCTCGTCCTGCAGGGAGGCGCCGACAAATTCGTTACGCCAGATAAGGTTGAAGAGTTTAAAAAGGAGATGAATGCCGCCGGTGCCGATTATCGGGTGATTGTTTATCCCGGCGCCACGCACGCTTTTACAAACCCGCGCGCAACCGCTCTCGGGAAAAAATTTAACCTCCCGATCGCGTACAACGAAAAGGCCGACAAAGAGTCGTGGCAGGCGATGAAGACCTTTTTTGGCGAAATATTGAAGTAATGTCCGTCTTGTTGCGGTCATGACTCAAGCCTTCCGGGAAGGGGGGAAGATTTTTCCGCCAGAGGAGGAAGGCGACAAGCGAATCGAAAGTTCATGGCTTTCAAACACGGCGCAAACTTCTTATCACGGGCCCGGTTCATCAAGAGGCTCGGATCATCGGGGTTGGGTAATCGACTTGACAAAATTCCAAGCAGTCAATATACTGGCACGAAAAGAACGTTGGAAACATGATCTAGCCGACGCAGCTACTCGGCATCGAAAAACATGAAGATTATCAATGCAGCCCTGTTCGGCGATCTTTTAGCAAAAGCCAGTTCTTCGGTCCGAAGACGGTCGAATTTCAACATCCATATATCTAATCAGGACAGGATTCAGCGCTATCTTGTCGGGGCGAAAATTGATTCCTATTTCAGGCCGCACCGGCACAGATCAAGATTTGAACTGGCCGTCGTTCTCCGCGGCAAATTCGATCTTCTTTTATTCGATGATCAGGCGGTGGTTACGGCAAGGATTTCTCTGGGGCCGGACTTGGAGAACAGCGGTTTTGAAATGCCCCCTGATGTCTGGCATACGTGGATCCCGATGGTTGATGATTCGATTTTCCTCGAAGTAAAGGAAGGCCCCTATGATCCCCACTCAGCTGCAGAATTCGCTGGCTGGTCGCCGCCGGAGGGAGACGAACGGGTAGCTGATTTCTTGCCCAAGATGAGGAGCCTCGCCGTGGGAAACAGCGGAAGGTAACCGGCAGGAAGGCAACCCGCCGCGATCGTGAATGGACACTTCTTTATCTTTGTTCTATAGTACATTTATGCTCTGCCCGCGTTTCAACACTTCCCGAAAATGGGTTGCGCCGGGGAGAGGCAGGCTTTCAAGATTATGCCTGTTGGTGACACGTTACAGCTAATTTAATTCGATGGTGGATATCCATGCATTGGAGGGGTCCCCGGCATGCAGCACGACAAAAGGCGGTATAAGAGATACAAGCTGGAATTGGTGGATATAAACGGGAAAATGAGCCTGGCCGACAAAGTGGAAATCATCGACATCAGCCTAGGCGGAGTGGCCCTGCGGGTTGATCGTCGACTCAACCCGGGCAGGGAATACCTGCTTAAGTTGGGAGATAAGGGAAAAAGCTTCGATTTGAAGTGCCTCGTCGTACGGTCGGAATTAAGCGGGATTGAAGCAAAAGTCACCGGCGAACGGACCATGATTTACACGGCAGGGATGAGATTTAAGGAGGATTCAGCGAGTCAGATAGCGGAATTTTTTAAATCGATTGAACTTATCAAAAAAGGGAGCGTGCTTTCTGAATCCGAACGCAGGATTGACATACGGTTCCATATTCATATGCCTGGCGAGAAGATACTGAGTTACCCCGCCCAGTTCAAGGTGAAGGAAGTCAGCCTGAGCGGGTTCCGTATCCAAACCGATGTGAGCCTTGACTTGCAAAGCGTCATCCCCATGGGGCTCGCGCTCCATGACGATAACTTTGTGCATTTCAACGGAAGAGTTGCCTCAATTCGCATGTTCGAAGAGCGGGAAGAGACGCGCTACGATATCGGCGTTGAGTTTTTGGACCTTTCAGAAGAGGGGACCAACCTGCTCAAGTCATTTATCGATTATCTGGCAACGTCGGAAAAGAAAAGCGGGGCAGAAGGGGCGGAGGCATAGCGCCGATGGATGCGATTCCGGAGCGATCATGGGAATACAGGAAATCCAGCACAGGCTGCGCATGCTTGCGGACAAGGACAAAGCCAGAATCCTTCGGGGCTTCTTCAAGACGGGACAGGGACAGTACGGGGAAGGGGATGTGTTCATCGGCGTCACCGTCCCGGTGCTCAGAAAACTAGCCAAGGAATACAGCAATACGCCCGTGGATGATGTGGTATTGCTCCTCAAATCCCCGATTCACGAGGAACGAATGCTCGCGCTCCTGATGCTGATCCGTTCCTATGCAGCTGGCAGCGAAGCCGTAAAAAAGAAAATTTTCGGCCGCTATATAGCCAACACCCGGTACATAAACAGCTGGGATCTCGTAGACCTATCGGCGCCGAATATCGTGGGCACCCATCTCTTTGGTAAAAGCAGGAAACAGCTTTATGCTTTTGCTGGATCGGAAGACCTCTGGAAGCGCCGGATCGCCATTCTTTCAACGTTCACCTTTATTAGACAGAACGATTTCAACGACACCCTCAGGCTCTCCAGATTGCTGCTGAAGGATGAACATGATCTGATTCACAAGGCGGTTGGTTGGATGCTGCGCGAGGTGGGGAAGCGTTCTCGTGACAGGGAAGAAGAATTTTTAAGACGGCACTACCGGAGAATGCCGCGCACCATGCTGCGCTACGCGATCGAGCGGTTTCCGGAATCGGCAAGGAAAAAATACCTGAACGGGAAGGGGTGACCTTCAGGAGGGGAGGAGCGGCCCCGCCCCGGTTGCTCCCGGTACAATCATCTCAGCGTCTTGAGCTGCTGCAACTGGGCGGTTGCGGTATCGATGGCGTTTCTGACACTCCTGTTGTCGGCGTCGAAGGCGAGCGCCTTTTTCCAGATCGCTATTGCTTCCTCAAGTTTTTCCTCACGGTACCTCATGAGGCCGATCTCCATAAGCGACTTGGAACATGTCTTGATTATTCTAATGAGGACGTCGTCGTCGAACGACAGTGCCTGTGCGAAGTCCCTGGTTGTGATGCCGCTCTCGAACAGGTTCCTGTAAGCACTCCCAGCCTCCCCGAAGTTTCCCGCCTGAAACCACGCATCAGCAGCAGCCTTGGTCTGTTCACCCAGCCTGGCATAACCGCGGCGAAGGTCGGCAGTATGGTACTTGTCATACGCTGCGGAATATACGTCAAGTGCCTTTTTATACCTTCCGAGCGCAAATTGCTCCTGGGCTTGCTTTGCCGTTTCACTGGCGATCCTTGCATCCCGCTCCCCTGACAACCCTGCCCGGGAGAGGAACGAACAGGAAGAAAGGAGCATGACGACGGTAATCAAGAGGGCTGCGGATTGATATGCTTTGGATGCACTCATTATTCAGCTCCTGTTTGAAAAGTGTTCAGCGAGCGAGGGATTGGACTCGATCACCTGGCGAAAAACCTCGACAACGCGGGGCGAAAACTGCTTTCCCGCGTACCGATTCAGCTCGTGAAGCGCTTCCTCGCAGGTGCGCGGTTTTTTATAGGTGCGCGACGAAGTCATGGCGTCGAAGGCATCGGCAACGGCAATGATCGCGGCATGGAGCGGGATATCGTTTCCGCGCAGGCCGTCGGGATAGCCTTCGCCATTGAACCATTCGTGATGGTGTCTGACGGCCGGTATGTACTTATGGAG
>DATJAP010000001.1:0-255151 GCA_035516155.1 Nitrospirota bacterium | reverse complement strand
AATGTGCAGCCTTTTCGTTTCTCTCCTGCTCATGGTGATCATGTCCATTTCCGTCACAATATCCTCCAATTACGTCAGGGTATTGTAACTTGAAATAGGACATTTTCACTTTGCCAGAATAGGACACTATCATTTTGCCATTACACGAATCTGACAGGGGTTTGACAGGGGTTCTGACAGGGGTTGACAGGAGTTGTCAACCCGGTCCCGGCCCTTCGAACCAGTCATGAGGGTATCCATCTTCAAACACCTTCACTTAACCCTTCTTTTATTCCCCTGCTTACCATTAACTATCAGAAAGATAAAATAGAGTTATTCAAAAAGTGATATCAGCTTGACAATTCCTAATTCATTGTGCTACGGTTTAACTGGTTGTTCGCCTTTGGAGGAAGCATGTGGGGTGAGAATTCAAGAAATACTAAGAAAAAAGAATATCTTACCTTTATTTTCCTGCCCGGTCCCCATGCGCGCATCAGGACTCTGCACATTTCAAAATCAGTAATCAAGGCGGCTCTACTCTCCCTTGCCGGAGTACTTGTCTTCCCGGTCTACTTTATTCATGAATATAACGACATCAAAGAGAAAGCAGGGGGACTGCAGTCCATGCGCGAAGAACTTATGCAGCAGAAAACCCAGGTCCAGAGCTTCGCCCTCGGCTTGAATGATTGTAAACGCCAGATGTTCCTGATCCGCAACCTGGATACAAAACTGCGGCAGGCAGCCAATCTCAGCCCCCGCGATAAAGCACAGCAGCTCCTCGGGATCGGCGGTGCGGATGAAGTCGAGCTTCAGGATCTCGCCGCAATTGGTGAAAAGAAGCAGGATGAGGCGCTCAAGGAAATGCATCAGGAATTGACAGAACTCCGGGAGGCGGCTTCGAAGGAAGAGACAAGCATGCAGACCCTGATAGAATACTTTGAGGACAAGCGTTCGCTCTATGCCTCAACGCCCGCAGTCTGGCCGGTCCGCGGATGGGTCACTTCCCCGTTTGGCAATCGAAGTTCGCCAGTCAACGGCAAGACACAATTTCACGCAGGCATCGACATCGCAGCCCAAATCGGCACCCCAGTGCTCGCACCCGCCGACGGGGTGGTTACCAAGGCGGCTTTCGTAGCCGGCTATGGCAACATGGTCGAGATCAGCCACGGATACGGACTTAGGACCGTTTTCGGCCACAATTCCCGGTTAAACGTCATTCCGGGACAGCACGTGAAGCGCGAAGACATAATCGCGTATACGGGGGATACCGGGTCGAGTACCGGGCCTCATCTGCATTATGAGGTCCGGGTCAACGGCCTTCCTGTTAATCCGGCTCGCTATCTTTACTAGCGTCGTACTACCATTCACGAGGGATTGGCCACCCCGGGGAGATCCAGGATCCCGTCTTTCGGCCAACCAATTCAACATAAATCAATGTTTTTTGCAGGACTGGAGCTGGAAGGTTTTCGGATTTTTCGAGGGATGCAGCCTTGAGCCCGAAGACAAGCTCTGCGAAATACAAATTATCAAATCGAAGGACTCGGCTTAAAGATTGGGACACCGGGTATTCGTTACGCAGAGATAGCTGCCGGTCAACGGCTCCGGAAATTCAGGCAAGCAGTAACGACGCCGTCCGAATGACATGCAAACGACGCGTTGGAATATTTTGACTATACTAGTGAGCTTCCCTCATTCTTAAAGCTCAGGGGATCAATATTCCTCTGGGTATATCGAGGGATCAAAGTGTAGATATCGTCAGCATGCCGCAACGGGACGAAGAATAGACAGCATATACCAGTTAGTATTATTGACTTTGGATTCATAATTCGGATTGAAGTGTGCACTTATTTAATTCATGAAAGCCTACGATCAATCTCCTGTAACAATGATGATGAATTCGCTGTGAGAGAAAACAGGTTACAATCTGAATCCGAAAATGATTCCCCTTCGGGCCGATGGTTGGTCGTCAATCCATTACAGGCTCCAGCGGATCCGACCTAAAGATCTACCTCTCTTACCTTGGCACAATAAGTGGGGAGGTCATACGGCATATGAAGAATATTGTAAAAATAGCCGTTTTATTGATCCTAACATGCGCAGGCACTGATGCCTTGGCCGCTGAAGTCCTGCCGCAGGCTGACAAATCAGCGCCGTGTCTTCAACCCATTGCGGAAACGCAACCGGCCGATGCGCGAGGCGCAGAACCTGCTGGCCGGGAGAAAGAGGAACCGCCGCCATCTCCAATTGAAGCCAGCGCATGCAATAAAACATCACCAATAAGCACGTACAAAATAAATTATTTTACGATCAATAACTGGTGGACGAACGAGAATGCACAGGTTAAATTTCAATTCAGCGTGAAATACAAGTTTTTTAACCGGGATATTTCAATACAGGGACGCCCCTTGTCACTGTACTTTGCTTACACGCAGAAATCGCTTTGGGATGTGGGGCAAACCTCGATGCCTTTTGAAGAAAGCAATTATAATCCCGAGGCTTTTTTTGATTACCGGATAAATCATTCCTGGGGACGCTTTTCTCTGCGAGACATAATCCTGAGCCCTTTTGAACACGAATCGAACGGCCTTGCGGGCCCCGATTCACGAGGCTGGAACCGGCTGTATGCTGCAGTCCGCCTCGGTTTCTTGCCCATGGAGCAACAATGCGAGGCTGAATCAGAGCAGAAGGATCATATCGAGTTGAATATGAAACTCTGGCACGCCTTTGGTTACTCCGATGAGGCGGCCTATCTTCAATCACTTGGCAGCACCGAGACTTTTCTCGATTATGAGGGATACGGCGAAATCAATCTTGTTCTGAGAGATGTCATCGTCCAGGGCGAGTGGGGCAATCGGCTCGACGTGACGTCAAGAATCGGCGGGAAAGAAAATTATGAGATTGAATATCAACAGAAGATGCCGCACCTGAATTTTTCACCCTATATCCAATACTGGAACGGTTATGACGAAACATTGCTCCGGTTTGACCGTTTCGGGAAACGGGCGTTTGTAGGCGTTTCGTTCTCACTATAAGAAAAAGACGTGACCTTGTGACGTTGTGTTGCAGAGCGCATACCACTGTGGCATTGGCCGGGAGCGTTATGAGATGGCATATTTAATAACATTCCAACTTCACCGGGTACTTGATCATGGGAAATTATTTTTGGAGATTTTTTGAAGGTGATAGATGCGCGAACGTAGAGGATAAGGATGAACTGCGTAATTTCATTAATAGAGGGAGGTGCCGGAATAACCTCGTTTCATAATTAAAAAAACTTACAAGGATGTCAGGGAAGAGGAGTGAAATTCTCCCGCTGCCCCGCAGCCGTGAAGGGAACGAAAACCCAAAAGCAAGCCACTGTCATGAGTAATGTCATGATGGGAAGGCGGGTAAGTAGGATTGAGCCCCAAGCCGGAAGACCTTTCAAAAACCAAGTTAAAATCCCGCGGGAGGAGTTGATACATGAACTATAAGTATTTTATTCACCATGAGTGCAGTTTTTTCCCTTGCCACGATCTTCAGGAATGGAAATCATGTCTTTTTTGCTGGTGTCCACTTTATTTGCTCGATTGTGACGGAAAATTTACAATGAAGAATGGCATCAAGGATTGTTCAAGTTGTGTTATCCCCCACACGGAAGAAGGGTACGATTACATCCTGGAGGTAATTAACACGAGCATTTTTCAAAAAAGCGCATCATTCAAGAGTTAAGGCCATTCTCTTCTGGCAAAATCATTCCGGGAGGGCAATATGTCGAAGCTCGTTGTATTAGGGGGATCGTTCGGGGGATTGACGGCGGCCTTTGAGCTCAAGCGATTCCTGGGCAAAAAAGCGGATGTGACCGTCGTGAGCGACGATGAACGGTTCGTGTTCCTGCCATCGCTGCCGTGGCTCATCATGGGCTGGCGAAGGCCAGAGGACATCACGCTCAAGGTGAGCGGTATCCTGAAACCGAAGGGGATTAATTTTGTCCCTGAAGCGGCACAGCAGATTGATGCTGACGCATCGAAGGTAATAACTTCAAAAGGTAGAGAGTTGCTATATGACTTTCTTGTCATATCAACAGGCCCGCATCTCGCCTTTGACGAAATCCCCGGCCTCGGTCCCGACAAGGGGCATACGGCGTGCACCTTCACCCTCGATCATGCGCTAAAAACGAAGGAAACATGGAAGCAGGTTCTGGAAAATCCGGGGCCGGTCGTTCTGGGATCGTCACAGATGGTAAGCTGCTTTGGACCCTCGTACGAACTTGCTTTTGAAATGGACGCCGACCTACGCCGCCGAAGGATGCGCCACAAGGTCCCCCTCCTGTATCTCACGTCAGAGCCCTATCTCGGACATATGGGCGTCGGCGGACTTGGCAACTCGAAGACTTTCATGGAGCATGAGTTCGCCGAGAGGGACATAAAGCCGCTTGTGAGCCAAGCTATTCAGGAGGTCGTGCCCGGAGAGATACGGCTGAAGGACGGTAGCAAGATACCGTTCAAACTCGCCATGATTGCACCACCGTTCAAAGGTGTTTCTGCTGTCAGGCCACTCGGAAATGCGAGAGGTTTCATTCCTGTTGACAAAAACTGCCGGCATACGAAACATAAAAATATTTTTGCAATAGGCGTAACCATGGCTATAGCACCTCCAGAAGTTACGCCGGTGCCCACAGGCGTACCAAAGACCGGATACATGACGGTAAAAATGGCGAAGACGGCCGCGGCAACCATCGCCTCCGACATAACAGGCAAGATGCCGCCTCTCACGGATGAACTCGGAGTTGTCTGCATCATGGATATGGGGAAGACAGCGGCCATCATGAAAGCCTATCCCGTGCTCCCGCCGCGTCAAAGTTCCTATATGAAGAAGGCAATTTGGGCGAAATGGATGAAGGTTCAGTTCGAAAAATACTTCCTGTGGAAAATGAGAAGGGGGCTGAGCATTCTGCCATGAGCAACGCTGTGTTGAGCCTGGAAAGCTCACGTTGATGATTCGCATGATACTACGGCATTTTTTTGCCCTCGAAATCATATCGGCAGTGTGGGCTACTAGGGGTGACGTCGAGTTTTGTATAATATTGTGAGAGATGTAGAACTGGCATTGACGTATGCTGTGCACCCTCCAGCCTGTACCGCGCAATCGTTGCAGATGTTCGATCTCGGATAATTCATATTGTAATTTTCTTACCCTGCTTTTTTCCCCCATTTCATGCAATACTCTAACACCCCATTCATTATCGGCGCTTTCTCTCTGGTTTTGCTATAATCTAATTACTCAATTCTTATCATCTTTCAATTAAACCAATAAACCAGCCAAGGAAGGAGAACGCTCTGAGCAAGAAATCTTTGTATTTGCTATGGTACATTGTGATGGTGATGGCATGCAAAGTATCATATGCAGCGGAGAGGAACTATTCATATGGACTGACGCCGTATATCGGGCATCATATTTTCGATGATAAGAGAGACTACAAGGACAGTCCTGAAGCGGGCATACGGCTGGAGAAGTTTCTCAATGAGGCATGGAGTACCTGTAAACATCAATTCCTGGAAGCGGCATTCGGGGAATAACAGGCGGAGAGAAGAACTGTTCATCCACATTGCGAAGGGAGGCCATACCATGTTGAAGGAATTCAAAGCGTTCATTTTGCGCGGTAATGTTCTTGATCTGGCGGTTGCAGTCATCATCGGCGGGGCTTTCGGCAAGATCGTCACATCGCTGGTCAACGATGTACTTATGCCTCCGATTGGGCTTCTCGTGGGGAAAGTCGACTTCAGCAGCCTGTACCTGAACCTGTCCGGTGACACCTATGCTACCCTCGCAGAAGCACAGAAAGCGGGTGCGCCCATCATCAAGTATGGGTCGTTCATCAATGCAGTCATTGATTTCTTGATCGTAGCCTTTGTCATCTTCCTGGTGGTCCGCGTGGCAAACCGCCTCCAGATCAAGAAAACCGAAGCGCCCGCAGCACCCACGACGAAAGATTGTCCTTTTTGTTTGTCGGTCATCCCCATAAAGGCAATCCGTTGTGCGCACTGCACTTCGGAACTCAAGGCCGCGTAGGGGCTGATGGTCCAGGGGCAGATCAGGCAATCAATTCCTTTTTTGAGGAGAGCTGAGCCTGTGGAATGTCAATATGGCGGTTGTTGATGGCGGCAGTAACGAGTACCGATAATCATGCTGCTCTGGCACGGAGACAGGGGGAAAGTACGCCGAGGGTACATCGATCAAGGAGTCTGTCCTAAAACGCATAAAATCCTTGATGATGTTGACAGGACAGATTTAAGCGACCTTGGGTGGATTGAACATTAGAAGTCTGCCCCGGGGGGAAGGGCGCTTTAAACCGTATTTCAATAGGAGATCTCAAGCATGATGAGAACATCAAACCCCGCATTGAACAACGCAACCTTCACTGCGATCGCGAGGACGGCCCTCACAACAGAGTCCATGACTATCCAGGGTACGGTGAACAAGTCCCTGGTCCTTCTCGTTTTGCTTTGTCTTTCCGCCATCTGGACGTGGCGGGCCTATTTGATCGGCCATGATCCACGAGCCGTCATCCCATGGCTGCTTATCGGTGGCATAGGCGGCCTTATCGTCGCCCTCATCACGGTATTCAAAAAGGCCTGGTCGCCGGTCACGGCGCCGGTCTATGCCCTGCTCGAAGGCCTAGTGCTTGGCGGCATCTCGTCGATCTTCGAGACCTTATACCCAGGTGTCGTAATCCAGGCAGTGGGTCTCACGTTTGGTACGCTTTTTGGCTTGCTCCTAGCCTACAAGTCAGGCCTCATACGGGCAACGGAGAAATTCAAGCTTGGCGTGGTCGCTGCAACGGGCGGAATCGCTCTGTTTTATATCATCACCATGATCCTCGGGTTGTTCAATATTCATATCTCTTATATTTACGAAAACGGCTTGATCGGCATCGGCTTCAGCCTTTTCGTTGTGGTCATCGCGGCGCTGAACCTAGTGCTCGATTTCGACTTCATTGAGCAGGGTGCGACCCAGGGCGTGCCAAGGTATATGGAGTGGTACGGCGCCTTCGGCCTTATGGTCACGCTCATATGGCTCTACCTGGAAATCCTTCGGCTGCTCTCGAAGATGAGGAGCAGGAGGGACTGAGGGTTCGAACAGGTATTCTCTATGTGTGGTAACGAATCCTTCTGCAACAGTTAAGTCTTTGTGAAATTGTAAGATACAACCAGAATTATTGATCCCGAAATGTCCGCGTAAAGCATATCGGAACAAAATAGCCCGTCAAGGGCTTTCCCCTCTGTGCTATTTGACTTATCCTTGCTTTACAGAATGTATTCAAAAAAAGGAGCCTTTCGTATGAAACAATCGCTTCTCTTTTCGCCGTTCCAGCTTAAGGGGCTTGCCCTGAAAAACCGTATCACGATGGCGCCGCTTTTTCTGTCCTACGCGAATCCCGATGGAACGGCGAGCGAGTTGATCATCGACTATTACCGGGAAATGGCTGAGTCAGGCGCGGCGATGATCGTGACGGAAAATGTCGCCGTTGATCCCTCAGGCATGGGATCGCCATTCACCCTGCGGGCCGACGATGACCGCTCGATCGCCGAACTTGCAAAAATCGCAACGGCTATTCACCAAGAAGGTGCGATCGCCATTTGCCAGCTCAATCACGCAGGCAGGTACGCCCATGCTGCACAGCAGAGGCTCGCGCCCTCGCCTGTAAAAACCGGCGAGGTACTGCCGAAAGAGATGAACAAGGAAGAGATAGAGACGATCATCAAGTCCTACGCGGACGCCGCAGTTCGGGTCAAAGTGGCAGGGTTTGACGGAGTCGAGCTCCATGGAGGCACGGGGTACCTTCTCGTCCAGTTCCTTTCCCAGCGGACGAACTTAAGAAAAGACGATTACGGCGGTCCGCTTGAAAACAGAATGAAGTTTCCTCTGAGAGTAGTCGAAGCGGTGATAAAAAGCGTGGGCAATTATCCAGTAGGGTACCGTTTCCTCGCCGATGAATGGTTGCCTGAGGGATTGCACACTGACCAGACCTCCCTCTATGCGAAGGAGCTTGCAAAGAAGGGTGTTGCTTACCTCTCCGTCATGGCAGGGACGTATGACTCATTCTTTCTTCCTGCGTACAGGGAAAAGGAGAGAGAAGAGGCATATATGGCCCATTTCGCGGCGAGCATAAAGGAGGCCGTACCCGGACTGCCTGTCATCGCCGCAGGACGCATCCAAACACCTGAGACGGCCGAAAAAGTCATTCAAGAAGGCACGGCCGACCTTATCGGCCTTGCAAGAGTACTCTTTGCTGACCCCTTGTGGCCGAAAAAAGCTGCCGGGAAGATCGACAAGCCGATAGTCAAATGCCTGCCAGCTTGTAACCTCTGTATGGAGCTGGTCATGAAAGGTAAGCCGGCCTTCTGCGCACATTGGGACAGGAAAAAAAGAGAGAAGTTCCTTTCCATCCACAGAATATGACTTCCTGTTGTTTGCCTATCGGAGTTGACTGGCCAAGGGCGCATGCTTCATCCGGAGGTCGATTCAAAAGTGCTTATTGCAAGCGTCGGAAGCTGCGGAAATAGTCGAGGCCGTACGTCACCGCGAACGGTTCAACCATGAGCGGTTGTCCAGGCGCTCAATAGATTGCCAAGGCTTCCCGAAGAACAGTTCGTGCTTGGGAATATCTGGTCTTGTGCAAATATTCGACATGAAGTGCGAATATTGAGCTCGCTTATTTTAGTAAGAGGTCATTTTCGGTTCTTTTGTAGTCTCCAATCTTTATACCACGGCAAGGAACAACTCCTGGTTGTCAGTGTCCCTCCTCTATAAACATCTCGTTAATTTTCTTCCTTGACAACTTCTCGGCGCACATGTATCATATAAAAAATTTCATATATATGAGGATTGCATGTTACAAGATTTTGCCCGATTAATTGTCTATTCACTCGTGGGAATGCAGCAGTCACGTCTTGCCGATGCTATGGAATTCTTCATATATGACGTAATTAAGATATTTCTGCTGCTTTCTATCATCATCTTTGCCGTATCAGTCATTCGCTCTTACTTTCCACCAGAAAAGACCAAGCGCATTCTATCCCATAAAAAAGAGTTTATTGGTAACCTCCTTGCCGCCTTCCTGGGCATCGTTACCCCTTTCTGTTCCTGCTCGGCAGTTCCGCTCTTTATCGGCTTTGTCGAGGCTGGGGTGCCCTTAGGCGTGACGTTTTCATTCCTCATCTCGTCGCCTATGGTAAATGAGGTTGCTGTTGTGCTCTTGTGGGGTCTTTTCGGGTGGAAGATTGCAGTCATTTACATGTCTGCGGGTCTATCGGTCGCGATTATCGCCGGGCTTATTATCGGAAAACTGAAACTGGAACATTGGGTTGAGGAGTATGTCTATAAAATCCAGTCCATGGGTGCCGCCTCAGAAATTGCAAAACAGGCATTCAAGGAAAGACTTAGCTATGCCCGCGTCAATACGGTGGAGATTCTGGAAAAGGTCTGGCTATACGTCGTGATCGCTATAGGCATCGGCGGCTTCATCCACGGTTATGCGCCTGATGACTTCCTCGCGCATTATGCTGGCAACAGTAATCCCTTCGCTGTCCCGATCGCCGTTGCGATCGGCGTTCCGCTATACTCCAGCGCCGCAGGTGTGATCCCCGTCGTCTACGCGTTAATGGAGAAGGGAATGAGCATGGGCACAGTGCTTGCCTTTATGATGGCGGTCACAGCTCTGTCGCTTCCCGAGATGATCATTCTCCGGAAGGTGCTGAAAATCAAGCTTCTTGCCGTGTTCGCGGGGATTATGACAGTCACCATTATCGGTGTAGGGTATCTATTCAATGCGATTTTATAGGAGGATTGGTATGGAAATCAAGGTCCTTGGTCCGGGATGTGCGAACTGCCACAAGATGGCGGAGATGGCGAAGGTTGCCCTGAATGAGCTTGGCATTGCTGCCGATGTTGTTAAGATTACAGATGTGTACGGCATTGCCCGTCACGGCATACTCTCAACGCCTGGTCTGATCGTGAACGGAAAGATTAAACACTCAGGGAAACCACTTCCGAACCTTGAGAAGGTGAAGGAACTGATCAAAGGAGAGGTATAATCTCCATGGAAAAATTGTCTAGTATATTCAAAGCGCTTTCAGATGAAACACGGCTGAGGATTGTGAAGCTTCTTGAGCACGGCGAGCTTTGTGTCTGCGACATTGTCGCCGCGCTGAACGTTGTCCAGCCCAAGGCCTCGTTCCACCTCGGGATATTGAAGGAGGCGGGTTTTATCAAGGACCGGAAGCAGGGCAAGTGGATTCATTACAGCTTGAACGAAGCCGATTTATTCAGGAGAATGCTTATGGTATCGGTATGCGAAAAGGCCAACGGCAGTTTGATAGAGGAAGACCGGAAGCGCTTATCCCGATTTCTCAAGTCAAAAAAGGCAAGCACGGATTGTGTCTCACCGAAAAAGAATGCTTGCTCCTGTGGAGCGTAAACCATGAAGATTGCCGTTTTCGGAGATATACACGGAAATATCGATGCGCTCAAAGCAGCCTATGATGCCGCGATGACTTTGAAGCCCGACAAGATATATCACCTCGGCGATCTCGGCGGCTATGCGCCCTTTGTCAACGAGGTCGTGGATTTCCTTGTCGGGCATGGCATCGACGGCGTGCAGGGAAACTACGACGAGACCGTCGCGAATGACCGCGAGCACTGCGGATGCAAGGCAGAGGATCCTGTGCAGGAGGAGATGGCCAACCTGTCCTTTGCTTGGACGAAGAAACACACGACATTGAAAAGCAAAAACTACATGAAGAGCCTGCCCATGGCGATAACGCTCGGCGCCGAAGGCAGGAGCGTCTGGTTGTTCCATGCAACACCCCATAAGAACAACCTCTACTGGTATGAAGACCGACCAGAGAGGTTCTTTCTCGAGATGGCCGGGAAAGGCGATGCTGATATCATGATTTACGGGCATACTCACAAACCGTACAGAAAAGAAATCAACGGGAAAGTCTTCATCAGTGCCGGCAGCGTGGGCAAGCCCAAGGACGGCGATCCACGGGCGTGCGTTGCGGTCGTGGACATAACGCCGAAATCGGTGAACTCGGAGTTTATACGCGTAGCATACGATGTAGAAACGGTTGCAGCAGCTATCATCGATCGAGGATTGCCTGCTTACTTCGCTGACAAACTGAGGCAGGGGGCGTGATGGCATGGGCGGATTACATGACGCGGCAGGAGGGGAGACAGATTATGGGAAAGGAAAAGCCGAACGATGCCCCACTTTTCCAGGATACGCGAAGAGGCTGCACTGGGGCTTTCCTGATCCCTCGCGGTTGCAAGGAAGCCAGGAAAAAAAGTTCGAGGGGACAAGAATAATCAGGGATCAAATAAGGGCCAGAATAGAGGGATGGCTCTCGCAGGAACAATAAAAGAAAGGTGAATTTGTGATGGGCACAACCATAACCAAACGGCTTTCCTTCATTGACCGCTATCTAACCTTGTGGATCTTTGCCGCAATGGCCTTCGGCGTAGGCCTGGGGTACTTCACGCAGGGTACGGAAGCCTTACTCAACAGTTTTCAGGCGGGTACGACCAATATCCCGATCGCCATCGGCCTGATCCTCATGATGTACCCCCCGCTTGCCAAGGTCAGGTATGAAGAACTCGGCGAGGTCTTTCGCAACAAAAAGGTCCTGGGTCTCTCGCTCATCCAAAACTGGATCATCGGGCCGGTCCTGATGTTCACTCTCGCGATCATCTTTCTCCGGTCTTATCCCGAATATATGGTCGGTCTCATCATGATCGGATTGGCTCGCTGCATTGCGATGGTGATCGTCTGGAACGATCTTGCCTGCGGTGATCCCGAGTATGCGGCCGGTCTTGTAGCGTTCAACTCGATCTTTCAGGTTCTTTTCTTTTCCGTCTATGCTTATGTTTTTATTACCGTCCTGCCAGTCTGGTTCGGGCTCAGGGGAGTTGTCGTCAATGTGACAATAGGTCAGATCGCAAAGAGCGTATTCATCTATCTCGGTATTCCCTTCATCGCCGGTATGTTCACCCGCTTTATCCTCATTAAGCTTAAAGACCGTCTGTGGTACGAGACGGTCTTTATTCCGAAGATAAGTCCAGTAACGCTTATCTCGCTCCTGTTTACGATTATTGTTATGTTCTCGCTCAAAGGCAATTACATCATCAAGCTTCCTCTTGATGTGCTGCGCATCGCGGTTCCGCTCCTGATCTATTTTGTTGTCATGTTCTTGGTTTCTTTCTACCTCGGGAAAAAGATCGGGGCGGATTATTCGAAGACCGCGACGCTCTCATTCACCGCGGCCAGCAACAATTTCGAGCTGGCCATTGCCGTCGCTGTTGCCGTTTTCGGCATCAATTCAGGAGCCGCATTTGCCGCCGTCATCGGGCCGCTGGTCGAGGTGCCGGTGTTAATCAGCCTGGTGAATGTGGCAAAGTATTTTCAGCGGACCTATTTCAGCGTTGAGTACTGCAGGGTTAAGGGGACTGACACCCTTTGACGAAGATCGTCAGATCAAGGTTCTTTGCCGAAGTGCGCTTTCGTGACGATGCTGAGCTCCCGAGGCGCACTTGCGTGTTTTCGCTTTCAGAAGATCGAAGAGAGAAGACGATAGGTATGTTTCCTGTGTACGTTTTCCCTGGGGGTTCTGGCGGGCAGTCGCGATTATCACGCTTGCCGTGCCGGTTCTTTGCTTTTATAGGAGGAGGGGGCAGGGGATGGGTTCGTGGACGAATTGTTGCACGAGAGGCCGCAATCGCATTATTATTCTGCATGCAACTTTCATAATGACATGGCAAATTGTTCAGGCCCTGTGAAATTGAAAGTTACAAGCAGGGTTGTCGATCCAGCAATGTCCGCGTAAAGCATGCCGGTACAAGAAAGCCCTCAATTCCTAAAGCAGTACTGTTCAAAAAGCTATTCATCTGTGCAGTTCAATGAGAAGTTGCCGGGCGGGAGTATCGAAGGGAAATACGTTGTCGGGCTTGCATAATGCAATAAAAAAAATTGCAGAGATGACTTCCTGACTAGAACCTGTATTTCAGAAGCAACTGGATATTCTTGATATCGTCTATCGGATTGAGACTCATCCTGGCAAGCGATGGAGCAAGACTCCATATAATATCATCACCGCCTTTGGCGAGTGTAATGGCAGCAGTATCTTCAAGGTATTCTTTCATCGAGCTGAAAGGCTTATCCTTGTCTTCCGGCGTGGTGATCGCGCTTCCGAAGCTTGTGAAATATTGAGGGGAATACTCACTGTCAATCCCTGCAGATGTTTTTACTGACGACTCATTCGTTGGCTGTGTCGTCTGAGCTATCGCATCAGAGTGCAAGCCGAGGTCATTCACTGCAGCAAGAGAAACAGAAGCATAGAACATGGTAAGAAAAAACGCTGCCATATATTTTCGGAGACCACTGAATAACATCACGGCTTAACCTCATTTTATCAATATTATAGAACATGGTTTAGATTATTTATGTGATTTAAATCACGTTTGTCCGCTTATGTCACCGTCTCATGGGCAATGCGTTCCTGTTACAGCGATTGCTCGTTACTTCAGCTCACAAATGACATTCCCGATATCAATGATCTCGTCACTCGATGGCGGAATCGCGACAACAAAAGAGCATGTTTTGCCTTCGAAATCGAATGATGCGGGATAGGAGCCGGGTATGGCGATTTTGTTAGGAGATACCGCTTTTTCCTTGAGCTGCCTGCATCCTTGTTGCCCTGATGACGGGTTTTTATCTTTCGCTTTCAGGGTGGTTTCGAAATAAAATTCTCCTCCTTTGCCAGTCAGGAATTTGAATGCTCTTCCCTTGACCGTCATGGTTACGTCATAAAACTCAAGGGGCGTCATTTGTCCCGCCTGCTTGATGAAAAGAGAACCCGTTACCGCTTGGACCTTTGCAATATCAAAGTCGATGCACGAACCGCCCCACGGAGACGGTAACACATTGGCATTTATTCCTGACATGCTGTACTCAATAGGTATATTCTTATCCTCTAAATTTACCTGATTCACGTTGTATGATCGCATGGTGGGGATGATGATCCGTCCGGCGGAATCCGTTTTCCCGATTTCTTCGCTGTTTACCATCACCCCGACGCCGGACAGTTTATCCACCTGGACGATGCTAAAGCTGTCGTCGACCGGACGGCTAAACCCGAATAACCCTCCAGCGTAAACCACCGATCCTGCAGCGGTGAGATTGTACATCTGCGAAGACACTCCGGCACTTTTTTGGAAATAAGAATCGAGCGAATAGGAGCCGTAGTGCCCGTTATACTGCACAAAGGGATTGAATGAGTTTGTCGTCCCTGCCGAGGCGCTGTCGCTCCGGCTAAAGGTCCCGCGGTAGCCCACTCCTTCGCCGATCGGGGTGGCCTTCTGCAATTGGAGCGTCTCGCTATCGCCGTCTTTTGTAGACTGGTACTGCGCAGTGTATTGCACATCCTTCGCAGGGTAGTAGTTGAGGCTCACGAAAACTTGGTAGTCCGTACCATTATTCCTGACTGCTTGTGTTGTCAAGGAAAGCGTTAATGACTTCGACAGGTTATACGCATAGGTAGCCGAGGTCACTTGCGTGCTTCCTGTATTATACATAGCCGTTTCGGAATAGTTGAGCGAGAGCGAGCCTTGAGTTGTCGTTGCGTAACTGGCTCCGATGTTTTCTACAAACTTGACCTGACCTGGTTGTCCCGTCGTAGACCCGACGGTCGCGTAATTACGCGTAAATGTCGTCAAGAGCAGGCTGCTTCCAAACCCATCCTTCTGATAGCTGTGAGACACAGATACGGCAGAACCTGAATTGCTGGTATCCCCCGTACTCCCCGCAAGCTCCACGGTGACGACGCCGGCCTGAGGGATAAGCAATGACGTCTGGACGCCGGCGTTGTAGATGCCGTCAGAACCCTCAGCGCTAGCGCCGATAGTCCAGAAATCGCTTGCGCCGTAACGGTGGAATGCGGAAAAAGCGGCTTTCCCGTAGTCATTACTCTCCGTCCCGTACTGTTGCCGGAGAAATCCGATATCATAACTGTATTCCTGAAACCCCTTTTTCAGAAGAGCGCTGGTGAAGTACGCGGGATAGCCGACTCTCTGTTCATTTCCAAAGGGGTCTTTGATAACCAATTCAACGTTGCGTGACCCGCCGTAATAGTTGAGGTTCTGGAGATTGAACTGTCCCGGTTGGACTGTTTGCCGTCCAACCAGCGCACCGTCCACATAGATGTCCACCTGAGACGGCAATGTTGCGGCTCCGGCAAAATTGAGCGTCGGCTGTTTTATCAAATAGGGGTCCATTTGATAGACCTTCGAAATCCCGATGCCTCCTATATTAATGGTGCTCCCCAGGTCGCCGGAGGAAGCAAACATGTCGCCGGCGGTGATCCACTGGAGGTCTTTTGGGCGTTCATAGGTCATCGAGCTCATCAGACGTAAGAAATCGCTGCTCAGGTCGGTTTTTGTATACTGTGTGTCGGTCAGAAAGAAGACATCTCCCATCCGTGCGCCGAACCTGTCGGTGACCGAAAAAGACTCGAATCCGGAGGGGTCGCCATACGAGTAGTTGATGCCATAATTCATGAAGGCGCTGTTCTCTCGCGGAAAGTAAGCATTTTGCTTTGACGGAAGAGGGGCGGAAAGATCAATCACGCTTTTTTGTAACAAATTGACTGGCGCCGTGATGCTAAGCAGCAGCTTTTTTTCATCGAAAACAGCCGTGAGGCCGCTCAGGGAGCGTAATGCTATGTAGCGCTCTCCCTGTATATTTGCGACCTCGCCCGCAAAAGCGATAAAACCCAGTGCAGGGTAGTCTTCGGCTCGCACGAAAAAATCGCCATTCTCGTCCCGCAGTACGAAAAAATCGCCTTTGGAGACGCTGTTTACCGTGATGTTAACGACGAGATGGTCTGCGGCCTGACTATCATGCGGAATAATGGCCATTGCATTGACTGCAGCCATTACAAAGAGAGTAAATCGGAAAAAAAGCCCCACGAATGGGCAGGCAATTTTACCTGAACGCAGGAAATTATTGACTGCACATCCCTTTTTGAACATTTAGTTTCCCATTGAGATTGAAATCTTCCGTCCTCGCTTCGATTTCGACCGTTGACAATTCTTCGCATTTTTCTGCAGAAATCGGAGCCTCAAGGGCTCGTGCTATGTGGTTCAAGAGATAGAAGCCTGACAATTCCTTGCTGAACACTTCGCTGCCGTCGGCCGCTTTGCCTTTCATGAGAATGGACAGTATCTTGAAATGGACATTTCCAGTATTTTTAACAATCGCCTTGACCTTGCCGTTTGATAGCTGTATTGCGTCTATGGCACCTTCGGTTTTCACCACCGCCGGCATCACGAAAATTGGAGGCGCGAAGCGGATTGAAATTGCTAAGTTTACTCCCTTGCCCTTATTCCGCTCGGGGATCTGTTCTATAAAGATCCGGTATGTCTTCTCCCGGGGCTGGGGGGCACCTTTTATCCCGACCCTGATAACTCGCTGTTCTCCTGCATCAACGGTCATAATCTTCGGGAAAAATACAATGTCCGACGTGTCTGTGTACACGTCTTTGCCCTCGGCATCCTGCGACCATTCTGAAACCGATATCTGAAGATTCAGTTGCCCCTCGCCATCGTTTGCCACGTTGATTGCCCCGCTCTTTACGCTTTGACCAAGGTCAAGCCTGATCGGAGACACCCGGAAATCAGCCGCTGATGCGGGAAGATACGCTGAAAACAGCCCCCCGAAACAGCATATTGCCGCAAGGATGATAGGAAGGCTGCGTATGTACCGTATGTTATTCATAAATCTATTCTCCAATCTCAGTATGAAATGGAAATACACCATGCCGCAAAAAAAACAGCAGGAGGTCGGCCTCTCTGATATATCCGGTTCCGAAACCCTGTTGTGCCAGGACGAACGTGCCAAGCACATCTGGAAAATTACGACTGATGCCAGATGCCGCAGTTTCTGTTAAGGCGCGACGGTAAGCGTTATTTGGTCCGTATAGGGCCCAATATAAGCGTTTATATAGTTCCCATTCAGGATTGTGCCTGAGCCCCTTATGGTTGTTGTCCACCTATTACCGTTTGTGGGACTAAATGTTACGCTATAAGGAATGTATTGAGTCATGTTGTTTTGATTCCTCATCCTATTGCTTGTGCCATTGTAATTCTTCCCGTTGTCGCTGGTCAAAGTCCATGTAGCGTTGGTGCCGGTACAGGTGAGCGTGATTGTCACGGTGGCTGTTACATTCGCCGATGACGCAGGATCGAGAGTCCCGAACGGAAGTGTATATGAGCCTGACGCAAAATGACAGCTTAGCCCGAAGCAGTCGCCTGTAAGAGCAATGGTAACAATGCAGAAAGTTATGATGGATATTTTCATTTTCACGTTATGTCACCGCAAGTGTCGAAGTTCTGAGAAAAAAGTATATTGCATACACACGACGCGTGAATGGCCATAAGCAATGACGTCATGACCAACTAGGGAGCAATGGTAATGGTAACCGTATCTGTATAGTCGTTTGCTGCCATGGCATTAATATAGTTGGCATTGAGCACTGTGCCGGTGACCGTTAAAGTGAGCGGGTTGCTCCTGCCGAGCCCCGTCGTACCGCTAGGGGTCAGCGCGAGAGTGTACGGGATGAATTGCGTCGGGTTAGAGGTACTCTTCATCCGATTGCTTCCGCCCGAATAATTCAGACCTTGGTTGTATGCTACAGGCGTCGTAACCGTTGTGCCTAACGTGCACCAGAAGGTGGGAGATGCGGTGGCTGTAGCATTTGCAGCCGAAGACGGATCAAGGGTAAATGCCAATGTTGATGCAGTAGTAATAAACTGACACTCTCCCAATACCGTCGCGGTAACGGTCAGGGTACTGGTACCCGAGGCCGATGCCACTCTTCCCATGGCAAGAATGATCAACGCCACGACAACCACCACCGATGCTAATGAGATTACCTTATTCATAGGTGTCTTCCTCCGTTGGGTTTGTTAACAACCACGTGGGTAACATATTTGTGTTTATATCAAGCAAATATATTGTTTTGGTAAAAATATCGCCTTATTTAAAAAAATAAGGGATATATTCTCCTATTATGCAACTTTAATAGCACTATTTATGCCAGTCGATAAGTTGTTATTTATTCATATGTTATACATCGTAATGGAATAACACGACATTATTTTGACATTATTTGTTAAGGCAGTCTGACAAATAGCGTCATACTCCTGACGCACGCGTTCATATGCAAGTTACAATTTATATCCGATGTTAGTTGCAGCTGATAGAAATTGCGGACGGTAGGTGGAGTCCAGAGAGCCAGGACCGAAAAGTAAAAAATAATTCGTTTGAAGTTTTTAGTCAGCTGTCCTTCCTGTAACCCGCGCAGTTGCATCATTTGGCTTTTTGCGGTCTTCATCTCGAATTCGTGGCAGCAAATCCAAAAAATCATTGACTGACCAATACCCGTTTGCGATATGATGTCACTAATCTTCGACGTGAGTTTTTTGATTATCCGGACGACGACTTGGCCATGTTTCCGAAAGGATTGCGGCTGGATGGATATTTTCCGTTTCACGCTATCACCGCAATTGTCGCGGTTCTGAGAAAAAAGTTATGGCCATGCATGCGACGCGTGCATGGCCATAAGTAATGACGTCATGATCAACTAGGGTTGAATGGTGATAACAACCGAATCTTGATAGTCGGCTACTGCCAGGGCATTAATATAATCGGCTTGGAGCACTGTACCTTGGACCGTCAAAGTGAGGGGGTTGCTTTTGCCGAGCCCCGCCGTACCGCTAGGGGTCAGCAAGAGACTGTACGGGATGAATTGCGTCGGGTTTGAGGAACTCTGCATCCGGTTACTTGTGCCCGAATAATGCAGACCCTGGGTGTATAATACAGGCGTCGTAACCGTTGTGCCTAACGTGCACCAGAACTGGGGAGACACGCTGGTTACAACATTTCCACCCACCGACGGATCAAGGTTAAATGACAATGTTGAATTTAAAGTACTAAAGTAACACCCTGGCGCTACTGCGGCGCTAACGGTCAGGTTATTGGAATTCGTCGCCAACGCCACTCCTCCCATCACAAGAACGATCAACGCCACGACAACAACCGATGATGCTAATGAGACTACCTTATTCATAGCTGCTTTCCTCCTTTGGATTTGTTACCCACAACGTGGGTGACATATTTTTGTTTCTATCCAGCAAATATATAGTTTGCTAAAAAAATCGCTGTACTCAAAAGAAATAAATAATACTATTTTACTATTATGCAACTTTAATAGCACTATTCATGCCAATATGTAAGTTGTTATTTATTAGCATCTTAAATACGTTATAAAGAAATAACATGACATTCTTTGTCTCGGTATCCTGACAAATAACGTCAACTCCTTGACACGTGAAATTACGCACCATGATGGACAGCACAATCCGTGACGGAGTTTCTGGGCCAGCCTTGAAGAAGCCAAATGATGCTGCGGGGGGTGGCTTCATTTCGGCTGATGCTGCAATGCTTTTGCGACGGTTGCGGATTGTTCATAATTCAATTCTCCCGGCCAGAGTCATTCCACGATAACCTTATCGGCACAAATGCTGGTAAACTTAAATCGCGGGAGCGCGATGGTGCTGCTCACCGTGAATCAAATCTCGTTTCCACATGGTGAAGAATGACTCTCTATGGGCATTATCATAAAATGTGCCGCTTCTGCGCATGCGAAGTGTGATCCTGTATTGCTTAAGAAGTGTCTGGTATCCATACTCGCCCGTTGTCTGCCGTAATCAGAATGATGGATCAGACCCTCTGACGGTTTCTCCCTGATCTTGGCCTGCTTTCGTGCTGAAGCTGACAGTTCCTCTGTCAGGTTGTCTTTCATGGACAATCCAGGAATCTTTTGGAGCGGGTGCTCATGACTGCTGACAAAGAGCCACCCCTTGCTGAGGGGAAATAGAGTAACCTGGAATCGCCAGCCTGCCGTAAAATAATCATCGATACCGATAACGAATTTTATTTGGGAGTTGATCGGGATTTACGCATATGCATAACGCACATCAATATTTTTTGGCTTCGTTGTTAGTTATTTCACGTATGTTCAATCGGTTATTTTTTGCAGAAAACCGTGTGACTAGGTATATTCGAACGGATCGAAATTATGCCGATAATTTAACAACTATCTCAACGGCGTGACCCTTACAATTTGGATTTGATTGCATTAAAGTTTTCGGGAAACATACCGATAAGAATGCAGTATTGATCTTACAAAAGTACTAATGGATAGTAACATTCCCGCGTGGCAAAGAGCATACCATGCCTAATCGGCGAACCCGGAAATGAAAGAGTCGATTATATTGAAAAATATGAAGATTTGTCGTGGCTGGCTCTCGGATTCGGCGTCGCTCGTTTCTGCTCGTGCTTAGCGGACTGGTTGGCTCGTGGACCGTTCATGCAAGCGCTAACGCGATTGTAAAGATGCTGGCGATGTATTGAGTATGACGCTAGGTGTCGCATGAATGTTCGTTCCTAAGAAGAAAATCTAATATCGACATGCTCATCAAATTTAACAGCATCAGATTCAAAATAACCGGCATGGTGCTCATCCTGCTTATCATCTCCGCCCTGGCATTTTACTTCATCACCCTCACGATAATGAACCGTCAAATCCTCCAGGAGGTTCTTAAAAGAGCGGAAGCGCTGTCAAAAAGTACTGCGGCATCTGCGGGTTACAGTCTGCTCTCGAAAGATTTCCTCGGTCTTGACAACATGGTTTTCAGGATACGCGAGGCAAATCAGGACATCGAATTCATAGCGATTGTCGGCCCTGATATGAAGGTCATCGCAGACAGCGATATAGCCAGGACCGGGAAAACGGTGTTGTCCCTTCAGGGGCGCCTGCTCCTGGAAGACGTCGACGGAACCACGATTACAGAATCATCGAGTCCGTCCGTCGAATGTTTCGAAATCGTGAGCCCCATTGTCTCGTTCAATAAACCGCAGGGCTGGGTAATTCTCAGCGTAAACAAATTGACGCTGCAGAATGCCGAACGCGCAGCGCGAGAGAAGATCATGCTTTTGTTTGCAGTGATTCTCATGCTGGGCATCGCCGGCAGCATTGCTCTCTCGTCGCTCTTGACAAGGCCGATTCAAGAGCTTTCCGCAGGGGTGGATGACATCAAGGAGGGGAAAGGGCGTCGGCGGCTCAAAATCTATTCGCAGGACGAGTTTGGGAAGCTGACTGCAAGCTTCAACGAAATGACGGCATTGATAGACGAACAGAGTGGCAAGCTCAATAAATATGCCAAAGATTTGGAGGACTCCTATGTTTCCACGGTGAGGGTGCTCGCCGCGGCAATCGACGCAAGAGATCCCTATACCCATGGTCATTCAACGAGGGTTGCCATGTTTTCTCTGCTAATCGGGAGAGAAATCGGACTGAATAACGCGGAGTTGGAGGAGCTCGAGGTCGCGTGCTTGTTCCATGATATCGGTAAGATCAAAACGCCGGACGCAATCCTCCGCAAAAAAGACAAGCTGACTGTGGCGGAATACAATGAAATGATGCGCCACACCGAGTACGGGGCCGAGATTCTCAGTAAAGCGCCGTCACTGCAAAAATATATACCCCCTGTCAGGCACCATCACGAATGGTACAACGGGAAAGGATATCCCGACGGCCTGAAGGGGGATGCCATTCCACTATTTGCCGCCATCATCGCCGTCACGGACACCTACGACGCGATGACGTCGAACAGGCCCTATCGCGGCGCCATTTCCTTCATGGAGACGCTGGAGGAGCTCACAAAATGTTCGGGCACGCAATTCCGTCCCGATCTCGTGAAGGTCTTCACAAGGATCATGGATAAGAGCATTGTCGAGGAAATGCAAGAGGTGTGGGGGTAGACGGGCATGCAGTCTTTTTCCCGGGGAATGATAGCGCTTCACACGGTTTTGATACTCCTGGTGTGTCTCTCTTGCATGTCGCAGAAGAAGGCAGGGATTGACAAGACGCTGGCCGATCAAGTGCATATTGAAGTCGATCGAATACGTGTGAAATCTGAACAGCATGTCGTCCAGGGTGATTATAAAAGTGCGTTGGACCTCTATGCCGAGGCCTACCGGAAATATCCGAACAACCAGACGCTCCTCAAAAACTACCACAAAACCATAGAGGATATTCATCACGCCGCTGACGAAGCCTTCGGCAGGGAGGATTTTACCTTATCGGGGCGGGCATATTATGTCCTGCTGAAGAATTATCCGTTCTTTCAGGAACTCGTCCCGGAGGTGTCATTCGATGAGCCATTTCTCCAGGCACGATTGGTGGATAGCAGCTCGCATCTTTCTCAACGCGCACTGATCGAATACAGAAAAGGCAATCTTGCCGAGGCGATTTCGATATGGAAAAGCATCCTCTTATTCGATCCGAAAAATGCAGACGTCATGAAAGCAATTGATACGACGATGACCCAGATGAAAAATCTTCAGCAAAACAAGGAATGAGAGACCCCATTCATTTTCCCTTGCTGTGACGCCTTTCATGCTCCGGCCCGCCATGCTCGCTTCTGGGATTCCCCCACTGGCGTTCCTTCTCCCGCAGCCCTCCCATTGCTCTGTACCATGTCCTGCGGCTTACACTCATGCCCGGGAGCAATGTGGCGGTATGCGGGTGGCACGTTGAACAGGGCGCGACGCACCCATCGGGACCCGGGAGCGCCGCATGGGCCGATATAATCAATAGCACAATACCACCCTTCGCCATGAACGTCCCTTTGATGCACGTTCTGAAGTGCTGCGTCCGAGTTTCCCACACCCCGGGGAGAGGAAGGTCACAGGGAGTGACGTTTTCCTCAACTGCGTCTTACTCCGGGCGAATCGGAGTAAACTTGGCGCCTTTGAGAGATACTCCCGCCATCAGACCTTTCTGATCGAAGACAAACCCCGCAATGGGATTCTGGCTCACGAGGGTTGCGACGGACGCGGTTGCCCCCACTTGGACAAACGCTACTTCGGCGTCCACGCCTGCCTCCCAGCCGTCACTCTTGCGGAATTTGTTCAGTGCATCGTCGGTCATAAAAATAATGACCATGTCATACTCTTCGGCGCCTATCTGCCATCCCAGGGAGCCCGATACGAGGTTATAGTACTGGACAATTTTGCCGCCGACCTGTAGAGAGCCCTGACCATACTGCCCGCCGACGATGAAACCGGCTTTGGTGATGTGTGGCATGACCAGCACGCCCTTTGCCGCCTTCAGATACTCGGAGCCTCCCTTGATATCCTTCTGAAATCGGGACAGGGCAGTTGTGACGCCGACGTCAATCTCAGCTTTTGTCAACGCATTCGCAACAGGATCAGCGATGAAAAAAATCACTGCGACCGAGAGCATCGCGACAAGGGTTCTAAGCCTAGCATGAGCATTCATGATATTCTGACCTCCTTTTTGCAACACGTTTTACTTCTCTGGTTCCCTGTATTCGGGACAAAGAGGCTCACCTCATCTGATCCCAGCAGGTGACAGTATCATATTATACCTCGTTTCAATTGGTTCGGAAATCCAGAGCCTGCAGGAGGTACCACGATAGTATGCAAAAAGATCCGGATCGACCGACATGTGTATCCATTTAGTAGAAGGCACCGGTAAAAAAATCTCGGTAAAATGAAAATGCAAATTTCTCGTCGATATATTTGCGAGGTACATCATTCATACCATCGCCGGAATTTTCTTCTGTGTTTTGATGTCACGGTCTTCACTGCACCATGCAGCCATCATGGTTAACGTCATTAGTGAAACGTTACCCATCCCTTGACGCCGTCTGTCTCGTGGCAGAGAGGTTCTATTGTCGGTCGTACAGTGGAACAGTGCAAAAATGAGGAATATATATGTATGCCCCTGCCGAATTGCGTGCTATCTTTGGATAAGAGGATGATAATTCTCTCAATTCGACTTTACAGGGACTGTACGCGGTAGAGACCATCACGGACTACAGAGGGAACATAATGAGCATGAACGTGATAATATCACCTTTGCTCGAAGGCGTGAAGGCAAGCCGAACCTGAAACGTCATTAAACGGGGACTTTCAGGTGAGAGAACTTTATGGTTTGTTTGCGAACCGGCAAAGTGACGTTCACGGGAGAGAAAGGCTGAAAAAGGAGGAACGAAATGGCAACCGCAATAAAAAAAAGGAACTATCCATAACGCGCATCTTTGACGCGCCGCGTGATAACGTGTGGAAAGCGTGGAGCGATCCAGAGCTCTTCAAACGATGGTGGGGACCGAAGGATTTCACAGCACCCCACATCAGCATCGATTTTCGCCCGGGAGGCAAGTACGTCTACTGCATGCGCGGAGCGGGGCTTGATGGAGTGGTAAAAGATTTCTGGAATCCCGGCAGGTATCGGGAAATCGTACCGAGAGAGAAGATTGCTGCAACCATTAGTTTTGCCGACGAGCACGGCAACCCGTCCCGGCCTCACACTATGGCATGCTTGGCGAATGGCCCGCGGAAGTTATGCTGACAGTTACTTTTGAAGACATCCTGGGAGGCAAAACAAGGATGATCGTGCGGGAGGTCGGCATTCCTGGCGAGATGATCCAGTTTGCGGGTCTCGGCTGGGAGCAGTCACTGGATAAACTCGCTGAAGGTATTGTGGCAAGCGGCCACACGAGGATCATTGCAGAACCGGGGAAACAGGAGATTGTCATTACGCGGGTCTTTGACGCGCCTCGAGATATCGTGTTCAAGGCAAACACGGATCGGGATCTCATAACGCGATGGTGGAAACCACGACGTTTTACGACCATTGTCGATAAAATGGACGTACGACCGGGCGGCCTCTGGCGATTCATCAACCGTGATGCTGTTGGAAATGAGTACGCGTTCCACGGTGTGTATCATGAGGTTGCTGCACCCGAGCGGATTGTCGATACCTTTGAATTCGAAGGCATGCCGGGCCATGTATCGCTTGAAACTTGTACACTACAAGACATTGGCTGCAAGACAAAGGTGACGACCAAATCCGTTTACCAGTCCGTTGAGGACCGCGACGGCTCGCTCGATGCCGGCATGGAGGAAGGGGTGTTCGAGACCATGGACCGTCTTGCTGAGCTTCTGGGGAAGCTTAAAGTTGAAAGGAAGGCGGCATAAGAAGGGCTTTGCAGGTCGAGTCGCACTCTGTGTCATTAGCCTGCAGGGGAACAGATAGAAAAGAGCCGGCGTCAAGACGAGAGGCATGGTGGAAGAGGAGGAAGCTGCTGTGCAGACCATGGCTGCAACGACGGCGTCGTGGAGAAGAAGCCTTGCGGCACCCCACTAAGTGAAATGTCAATGACGACATGCATCGTTGCGGAAGGCGCAGGAGGGATTCTGTGACGGTTCGCTATAAATTGACAGCGTGACAGATATAGATCTATGGGAATGGTTATCTGGCACTGGATGATATCGTTGGACGGCTATATTGCCGGATCAAACGATGGGATGGACTGGATGGTCCGATTTGCCGACCTAACCCGGTGGTGGAGGAAGTCATCCAGACGATCGGCACCGCGCTGAGCGGCAGGAGAACCTACGACGGGGGTCGGAAGCCGGGTTGGTGCCAGAGTTCGGGAAGGTCTACGGTGGAGCCTGGAGCGGACCCGTGTTCGTGCTGACGCATCACGCGCCTGACGACGAGGAGGATACGGCCATCACTTTCCTCTCGGGTGACATCCGATTCGCAGTCGCTATGGCGCTCCGGGCCGCGGAGGGGAAGGCCCTGCTTGTCCTCGGCACCAGCGTCGCCCGCCAGTGTATCGAAGCGCGGTTGATTGACGAGATCCTCGTCCACGTCGTGCCCGTCCTGCGTGGTGGCGGCGTCCGCTTCTTTGATCGCCAGGGCGCCGCGCCCGTTGACTTGGAGACCGTAGCCGTCTCGCGGGCAGGGCAGATCACGAACCTTCGCCACCGCGTCTTAAAACAGTCTCCAGTCAGTTGGTCAGTGGTCGCCGGAGCTGCTATTTTCGGAATTGAGTGAAGGATATCCGGTTTTAAATCGAACAGAGCGAATGCTTCCTGAATCATGCACACGCGCTAGCCCCAGAGGATGTGCTGAATGCATTTTGCATACTTCGCGTGTCCACCCCCAATTCCCATCGCTACCATTGGCAAATTCTACGATTATGTAAATATCCTATCCGATATCCCCGAAATTTTTAGCCTTGACAGTCCAAACCAGATTGAGTAATATTGAACAAAATATGTTTGTATAACAATAATTATTGGTATTACGGCATGCGTTCTTTTGTGAAGAATTGCCAAATAATAAGCATTGATGAAAAAGGGTCACTCTGCGACGGGACATATTGATGAATGGTTTCATAAGGGTATCGGGGTAGACCTCAGTGTCGGAGAGCTCTATGCTGACACAGGGCGCTAGTTGAAGCTGGAATCCACTTGAGATGTCGCCCTGTCACTCAAGCACGATTTTATAGACATCCAGGCACAGTACAGCACTCTATCGACGGCATTGATATGAACTCATCTTCGTCAAAATTGAAAAAAACGGTTTTCCGCGATTCGGTCCTTTCGCGTGTCTCAAAGGGAACAGGTTAACAGAGCACATCACGATTGGAGTTACAGAATGCGAAACATGCGGAGATACAAGAGATTCAAACTGGACTTAATCGATCTGAGCAGCAGGATGAGCTTAATCGGCGACGTAGAAATTATTGACATAAGCTTGTGCGGCGTCGCCATAAAGGCAGACAGGAAGCTCAATATAGGGAAAGAGTGTTTGTTGATGCTGGAATACGAAGGTAAGCATATTAACGTAAAGGGGATAATAGTTCGTTCGGAATTAAGCGGGATTGAAAAAAGAGCTGATGGGGGAACCGCCACTATTTACTCGGCAGGCATAATGTTTAAAGATGAATCAGCTGGCAGGATCAAGGATTTTCTTGACTCGATTGACAATAACAGGAAAACACCTGTGCCAGAGCAGCCAAACTGGTTCTATCGCGACATCCAGTTTTCCATCACAACACCCAACGAAAAAGTGCTGAATCTGTCAACGCAGTTTGGCATAAAAGATATCAGCCAAAGTGGCGTAATTATTCAAACTGATCATAAATTGAAAACAGACAGCATGGTTCTCATGGAGATGTCGCTCAACTCTTGTGATCCTGTAAGTTTTATGGGAAAAGTTGTTTCGTGTCACTTGACGCACAACAAGGGGCATCGAAAATACGACATCGGTGTGGAATTCTCAGAATTGACGGATCGGGATAGGTCACTGATTTTAAGCTTCATAAACTGCGTTAGAGAAAATGAAAATGCCGGTGCAAGGCGCGGAAAACAGTAAATGACAATTGACTTTTGCCACTTATTCATTAACCTCTCGATGGATGCAGTGATGTACCTGGCTGAGATGCTCCCTGCGGAGACCCCAATCTGATCGAGGTGAAAATAGCTGGTTGTTGTAACAGGCAGTGCGATGTCCTTCCTGCTTCTGGTCTTGTTTCCCTTCTTGTAAACTCATAGCGTCCTCCTTAAAGGACAAACCCCTGAAGTTAAAAATTTTCTGTCACTTTTTTCCCAACCCAATGAGAATCCAGCCATCCAGCCTTAAAAACGATAGGTCATTAAAACGCCTTTATCCTTCCCGTCCACATATGGCGCGAAACTCAGGTTCCTCTGTTTAGTATGGGAGGCAACGACCGCCTTACCCGTAAAATACCCTATTGCCGATCCTACAAAGACATCGGATGCCCAATGAGCATTCTCATGCAGCCGTTCGAAATCTATGAGTGCAGATGCCGCGTACACCAGGGGAGGAACAATCATGTTGTCGTACTCGCTGGCAACAACGCTGGCTATTGAAAATGCTGAAGCGGCATCACCTGAGGGGAATGATTGGTAGTCCCCGTTGGTCGTATACCCAGACCACGTATCGTGTGGATCCCCTGTAAAGGGGCGATGCCTTCCCGTCGAGTATTTCAAGACTTCAACAAAAGCACCCGTTATAAGAAAGCTTTCGGCGGACAATAGAAATGTTGTCTTGGCTTTATCATCTGGAGCGATGTACCCGTAGGCACCGAGACCCACCAAGACAGGCACAGAGAAAGTGCCTATCTTTTTGGCATCATCTGAAATAGTCCCATATGTTCCGCTACTGTGTTTTTGAAACCATGTCTTAATCTGCTCGTCCTGCGTGTACAATCCCACAGCGACACCCGTAACGGCGGCTGCCTCAAGCCAGTCGGACGCGCTCCAACGAGCTGGCGATGTCAAGATGTTCAGGGTATCTGTCAAATAGCCGGTGAAATAATCCTTATTGAGTTCAACCGCCGTTGTCCCCGAGTCTGGCAGTTGGGTAGTTGCCGCGGGAGCTGGCGAATTGTCCGCGGCAAGAGCGGATGACGTTGTGGCAAGAATGAGAAGAGCGACAACTCCATATGTTCTCAAATAGCGAATGAATGGCATTAAACAGCTCCTTTTGAAAGAATAAAGTTTAAAAAAATAATTGCATATTATAGCAATAATAAAGGGGCGAGTCTATCTTATTATCACTTCCAATCAGGATTTCGTATCGGCGGCTATTGTGATATACTACGGCTGATTATAGACAAATAACATTGGCATGAGCAGGAGGAAACGTCCCGTCCACTTTGTACGCCAAGAGCGCCGGAAATAGCAAGGTCGAAAAATATTATTAGACGTTTGTGAAAATTAAGTGTCAAATCAGTATACTCTCGCAAGGAAAGGATTAAGCATGAAGTCATTGATCGTCACCTTTCTGCTTCTCATCAGCGTAACTGCACAGGCAGCACCAGTTTATCACGTTATCAAGAAACTCCCGGTGGGAGGTGAAGGTGGTTGGGATTACTTGACCGTGGATAGTGCGGCCCATCGGCTGTACATTTCTCGCAGCACTCATGTTATGGTTATCGACACAGTGACTGAAAAAGTGGTTGGTGATATCCCCGACACTCCGGGAGTCCACGGAATAGCACTTGCCCCGGAACTGGGTCGTGGTTTCATCAGCAATGGCAAGGCAAATACCGCCTCCATATTCGATATGAAGACTTTGAAGGTAATCGGGCAAGTTAAAACCGGAGAGAACCCCGATGCCATACTCTATGAGCCTTCTTCCCAGCGCGTATTTACCTTTAATGGAAAAAGCAAAGATGCTACCGTATTTGAGGCAACTTCAGGCACTGTGCTGGCGACGATTGCTCTCGGCGGTAAGCCGGAATTTGCAACCACTGATAATAAGGGGAGGGTTTTTGTAAATATCGAGGACACCAATGAGGTTGTCGAACTGGATAGTAAAAAGCTTGCGATAGTAAAACGCCATTCTTTACGTCCTTGCGTAGAACCATCGGGAATGGCAATTGATATAGAGCATCATCAGACATTTTCAGGGTGTCACAATAAAGTAATGACAGTTCTGGATGTGGACTCAGGAAAAGTAATGGCTACCCTCCCCATTGGGCAAGGCGTTGATGCAAATGCTTTTGATGCGGAGACCGGGCTTGCATTTAGTTCAAATGGAGAAGGAACGCTCACGATAGCCCGGGAATTGCTCCCGGGAAAGTTTTATGTGGAGACAATCCCGACCCAACGGGGTGCCCGTACAATGGCCATAGATACAAAGACCCATAAAATTTATCTGCCTGTAGCTGAGTTTGCCCCGGCTCCTGCACCAACGCCCGAAGTACCGAAACCACGGCCCGTTATGATGAAGGATAGCTTTGCGGTTCTGGTGGTTGGGAAGTGATTCTGATAAGCAAGGAAGAGATACTGGGAGCGTTATCGCTTCTGTATTGTTGTATTCCTTTCCCATTTAACAGCGGGGTCTGCTTCGGCAGGAGCCCTCATTCCTTGCTAGCGACCGTGACCATACCAGGAGACAAACCACCGGGCAATAAACGTAACTTTTCACCTTTTACCCCTCATTGGTTCACGTGCTGTTATAAAAAAATAAGGCCTGCATCCGTGTTGGAGCGCAGGCCTTTAAACGTTCACAGCTGTTTTACGCGGCCTTCATGAGCACCTTCAGCGCCTTCTCCTTTGCAGCATTGCCGAAGGTGTCGTAGGCTTTCATTATGTCATTCAGCTTAAATTCATGAGTGATGAGTTGTTTGGGTCTCAGCTTGCCGGCAACGACAATTTTGAGAAGCATGGGCGTCGTTACCGTGTCCACAAGCCGAGTGGTGATCGTGATGTTTTGCGACCATAGTTTTTCCAGATGGAGGTCTACGCTCTTGCCGTGGACTCCGACATTCGCGATATGGCCTCCTGCCGCAATGATGTCCTCGCAGAGTTCAAAGGTCGCAGGAATACCCACGGCCTCGATCGCCACATCAACGCCTTTTTCCGCGGTGAACTTCCTAACCTTGTCCCGGGCTTTACCGTCCTTGCTGTTGACGGTTTTGGTGGCACCGAACTTCTTTGCTACCTCGAGCCTGTTGTCGTCCATGTCGATCATGATGATCTCAGCCGGTGAATAGAACTGCGCCGTTAGCAGTGCCGCTAGCCCCACCGGTCCTGCACCAACGATGGCCACCGTATCTCCAGGCTTGATCTGGCCGTTCAGCACGCCGCATTCGAAACCCGTGGGCAGGATGTCGCTCAGCATCACGAGTGCGTCTTCGTCAGCACCTGCGGGCACTGGATACAAACTCGTGTCCGCAAAAGGAATTCTCACGTATTCCGCCTGGGTGCCGTCGATGGTATGTCCGAGGATCCACCCGCCTCCGCTCTCGCAATGCGAGTACATCCCCTTTTTACACGCATCGCATTTGCCGCATGAAGTAATGCACGAAAGCAGCACTCGATTACCTTTCTTGAAGTTCGTTACACCGGGACCGACCTCCTCTATGATCCCGACCCCTTCATGTCCGAGGATCCTGCCGTCCGTGACCGTGGGTACGTCTCCTTTTAGGATATGGAGGTCTGTTCCGCAGATCGTGGTTTTTGCTATCTTCACGATCGCATCTGTGGGTTCTTGAATCACCGGTCTGGGTTTTTCTTCCCACGACCTTTTGCCTGGTCCATGATAAACTAATGCTTTCATACTACGTCACTTCCTTTCTGATCGAACTGGCATGAGAATCAAACAGCGCCCGTTCGCTACCCCTCTTGATCTAAAAAAACTCACTATCATTTTAATTATATATCATCCGCGTAAAAAAACGTGCCAATGCACATTAGGTACTATGTTTTGATACCACGGGAAATACGTCATGATATATATTTATCATGCAAACAACAAAGTTCACCATTTTGTGGAAGAACATCAGACCGCTCGCCATATCGCTTTCGATCGCCTATGTCGTTCACCGGACAAGGCTTCCCGCGCTTATCGGAGTTCTGATTACTGATGTACTCATGGACACCTATGGTGCGGAGCTCATCCCCCAGACCTGTGGACAACTTGCAAGCTGTTGGTCCTGACACGGCTTTGCCCTTGATCGTTGAGAGGTCCCAATACGTTCTGGACACAAGAAGTTATCACAACAGAGGTGATCTCTCCGTTACCGGTTTCAAATGCTCTTTAATAATTATCTCGTTTTCTTCACTCTGCACGCAGGTAATTCGCGATAGGAACCGTGATTAATCAGAATTGAAATAAATCGGTTGAATCATTCAGTGTATAAACGTTCCTGATGTCCGCAACCATTGCGTCTTTGTGGAATGGTAAGTTACAACCGGCAATTGTTGATCCAACACTGTTCGCGTAGAGCATATCGGAACAAAATTACTTGTCATTTCCTTATTCCCCGCTGTGATGTTTGTCTCGTTCTGAAACAGCACTTTATTTGTTGCTGTTTGCAACTACTTAAAACTGCCCCGCTCACAACGAAACCTGGTTTACATAAATATCGAAAGGCATGGTATACTCTTATGTAATCATGACAGAATGCCCCCGCGGCCGTCGCGGGGAAGCATGTCATCCTTGCCAGGGGGCCAAAACAAAACGCCCGAAATACGAGGAAGACGGTAAAGAGTGCGACTGCGTATGTCAGGGGGGCTCCGGAAAAGGCCTTTTTTTGAACAGAAGCATATCCGACGTGATGGCAGAGGTTGTCAGGCATTTGAGCCACGCCCCCACCAGACGGCCGGATCACAAAATATCTCAAGGGAAGTGGTACCATCCTCAATGGTGCCGAGAAAGAGGGGCTGGGAGGGGGGGCGGCCCCCCTAATGCTGGATACCATGGGCGTTGCTGCGACCTGCACGTGTTGACGGTTGTCGGATTCCTGAGGACGGCTATCGACTAGCGGCTGAAAGTCGAATATCCGATTCTGATCGCCCCGGCCGATCAAACGCTGAAACCGAAACGTGATTAAGAGACAAGAAAAAGCACGAGAGTTATTGAGTACAATCTATATATTATTCCGAAGGAGGATATCCAGATGAAAGGAAACCAGAAACTTATTGAGACATTGAATTCGCTACTCGCCGACGAACTGACCGCCATAAACCAATACATGGTGCATTCCGAAATATGCGCGAATTGGGGCTATGAAAAGCTACATAAACTTATTGAAAAGCGTGCGATTGTCGAGATGAAGCACGCTGAGAAACTCATCGGGAGAATCCTCTTTCTCGAAGGCCTTCCCATCGTATCCAAGCTAAAAGAAATACGAATCGGCAGCGACATTCCCAAGCAGCTCACCAATGACCATGCCGCTGAAGAAGGCGCTATCGCGGCGTACAATGCAGCAATAAAACTAGCGGGAGAGGTAACCGATTTCGCCACACGCGAAGTGCTCGAACACATCCTGACTGACGAGGACCAGCATATCGACGAAATCGAGGAACTCCAGGACCAGATTTCCCATATGACGCTGCCTGTATTTCTGACGACGCAGGTGGAAAAAAAATAACGCGCTTCTGTCAGGACTTGGCAGGGAGTAAGAGAGCGGGCTACGATACGCATCGATCTCGTCACTATAACAGAGCCCGGCTCTTTCGAACGGAGTACGGCAAGAAAGCCGGCGTCCTGGGATCGGGTGATGTGGCGAAGGTGCCGGAAAACGGCCTCCTGCCTGTATCTCGACTGTGTTCGCATCACGGGCAGGGAAAGCATGCAGATTCCATTTCCGAGAACGAGTATTCGGGGTTATATACCAGAGCATTACCCTTCTCCAGATGGGCAAAGGTGCCTGTCTGGATTTTTTTTTGAATATTATGGAGTCGAAGCGAGGAGCACTTTGCCGAAAAACCTTTTTTGACATTGCCCATAGGGCCGCTTGCCGAATTGATATTTTCTCTTGGATAATCTGACCGTTGGCAGCCTTATAATGGGCAGATTTACGTCATTTTCAAAAATCATAAAAAGCTTCCAAATCGCCTGCAAAGAAACCATTCATAGAATATTTACTTCATAGATGACCTGGCGTCAAACTTCAGTATTATTTTATTTACATCCAGTATTAATCTCATGGTCGATTTAACATCATCATTTATTGCTTCTTTGCGCCCGATGCCTTCATGGAAAAGACATTATATAATCAGGCTTCTTCGTTATCGTAGCAATATTGGCACTGTAAACCTTGCTTAACGTTATAAGATCTCTTTGATAGCATAATAATTTATTGCTACTTCCTCGTAGCTCCCTGGAGGTCGAAAATATTTGGTTTTATCCGCGAGAAAGCACGGGACGATAAAAATGTTATACTTGTGTACATTAGGATGTAGCGTGGGTTAGGGAGTCCTGTACTCATTTACCAATAAGAAAACCGTGTCTCAGAATCGCATCCCCGGAGAGGAGAATACAATCATGCCGTACACGGACGTCTGCTGCTCGGTATATAAGAGAAAGGAGGTCGCTGTTCTATGAATGTTGCATGAAGCAGAATGTCTGCTATGAGCCGTCTTGCACTAACCGTGAAAGACGGTCAGGTCAACGGATTCGGGATTGTGTTGATTGACCTCAATTTTTTAAACGATCGCAAGAAAGGAGCATCTAGCATATGAAGATAACAAGGATCAACGTTCAGCCTTCCCATGTTCATCATTTTTTTCTCTTCGCTGCTGTTCTAACGACCCTGATTCTAGGCATATCGACCGATTCCTATACAAAGGAAAAGATGGATGCGTCTGCCGTTATCGATATTAATAGCGCCGATGCGAAAACCTTGGAAACTCTTCCTGGTGTAGGAAAAGCGACGGCCCAAGCGATTATTGCAGGAAGACCATATAAGAGTGTTGACGACCTGAAGCGCGTCAAGGGCATGAGTGACAAAAAGATAAATGCCATTAAGGGCATGCTCACTGTTGGCGCGGCTCCAGCCACCACTGCTCCTGCAACAATGCCGTCAGCGGGGGGAATAACCGAGAAAGCGTCGTCAGCAAGCAAGGCCATGACTGAGAAGGCTCAGAGTACCAAGGCGAAGCTCGCAGCCGGTCAGCATATCAACATCAATACTGCCACGAAGGAAGAGCTCGATGCCCTGCCGGGGATCGGCCCCGTGAAAGCCCAGGCCATTATTGACGGCAGACCCTACAATTCGCCTGAAGATATTATGAAAGTCAAGGGAATCAAGCAAAAGACGTACGATAAGATTAAGGATATGATCACCGTCCGCTGAAGCACCGGGTATATCAGTCCTCACGTTCTCAGGAACGCGCACATCTCTTTTTAAAGGAGGGTTATGGCATGAAGCGTCTGTTGATCGCAGTATTGGCATTGTTGTCCATAGCGTCTCTGGCTTTTGCCGGCGTCAGGACATATCAGGTAACAGGGCCAATCCTTGAATTAACGAACGACAAGATCACAGTGCAAAAAGGAAAGGATAATTGGGAAATTGCGCGTGATGCTAGCACCAAGGTTACCGGAGACCTAAAAGTGGGATCCAAGGTGACCATCCAATACGAGATGAAGGCAGCAAGCATTGAGGTCAAAGAGGGAAAAGCGAAAGGGAAAAGCAAGTAAAAGGAGATAAGAGTTTGATGGTGGTCAAATTTTCCGGCGGTGCCGAACCGCCGGAAAGCGGTTCAGCGCATCGATCGGCAGCTTTCGCAGAATTCTGTATGACTGCTGATTCAAGGCGACAGGGGCTGTGGGTCTAATCATGCAGGAACTACTTCTCTAAGAGGGAGGAGACCATGAGCATACTTGATCAACTCAAAGAGGGATTAGCTGCAAAACTGGGTGGCGGTAGCAACGTCAACAGCATAGTTGAACACGCGATGAACCTCATCAACAATCCGGCCACCGGTGGACTCGCCGGGCTTGTCGAAACATTCAAGAGCAAAGGATTGGGCGATGTTATATCCTCCTGGATAAGCACCGGAGAAAACAAGCTCATTTCACCTGATCAAATCAAACAGGCGCTCGGTTCCGATAAGATTCAGCAGATAGCAGAGAAGGTGGGCATATCTAAAGATGCAGTTTCACAGCATCTATCAGCATTGCTCCCCCAAATAATAGACAAGCTGACACCCGATGGGAATCTCCCGGATGCAGGAAAGCTTGGCGAGGCGTTGAACATGCTTAAGAGTAAGTTTTTCAGCAGTTGAAACGTGATCAGGAAAGGTCCGATCCATAAACCCCTGTGCTGCTCAAACTTCTTTTTCAGGATGTGTGGTATCGAGCGTCAAAAGGACCTGAAGTTCAATATATCAAGCATTTCAAGACCCACCCGCATTTGGCATGCCGTTGGTGGACGCTTGCTGTTGTCGTTCCAACCGTGAAGGCGGAAATGATCGAACTGTTCTGCAGGTCCAAAGAAGCCCAGGCTTCTCTGCTGGGGGAGGATCGCTTATTGCATAGCCGAATACCAGATGATGGTTGAAGATGCTGCGCAGCGTGGAAGCATTGGTAAAGGGATAAAGAAGAAAATTTAGCCCAGTTATTCTGGTAATATGACAAGAGAAAGCGGTGATGCTCTCCCGCTGTGAGCGGAAGGAGCCGTTATGCTACAGCGGGGGCCAATACCCCATGACAAACCGGTGTATGGTCTTTATGACGGGGAAGGGAGGGCGATCGGCCACCAGGAAATGCTTGGCCGCTGCGTGAGGTCCGACGTGATTTTATTCGGCGAGATCCATGAACACCCCCTCGTTCATTGGCTGCAGCGGGAATTGACGCGGGACCTCTATGAGATCAAGAAAGACGATCTCATGCTTGGCGCGGAAATGCTGGAGGCCGATAACCAGCTGATCGTGGATGAATACCTGGCCGGCATCATCGAGCACGAACACCTGGTGAGGGAGGCCAAGGTCTGGGAGAATTATAACACCGATTACCGTCCACTCGTCGATACGGCTAAAGAGCATGGACTTCGGTTCATCGCGACCAATATCCCGAGACGATATGCCAGCCTCGTCGCCCGGGAGGGAATGAAGGCATTGGAGCGACTGTCCGATGAGGCAAAGAGATATATTGCTCCGTTACCCATCGCGCTGGACCTTTCAACGCCGGGATACCGGCAGGCTCTGGAGATCGGCATGGCCCACGGAGCGCATTTCGATGCTCAGAACTTTGTCGCCGCACAGGCGGTCAAGGATGCCACCATGGCGTACTTTATCCTGAAAAGCCGCGGGCCGGGAGGCTTGTTCATCCATTATAACGGGGATTATCATTCGAAGGAATACGGCGGCATCTGCTGGTATCTAAAACGGTACGATCCAGACATCACGGTAAGAACCATATCCTCGGTCAGCAGGGACACGCCCGTGTTTGACGGCGAATGCAAAGGTCTGGCTGACATTGTTCTTGTCGTTCCGGAAGCCACGGAAAGGCGCACTTCATAAACAGCGGGGGGAGGGGCCTGGATCACAAGGCGCTTGTAACCGAGGTAAGAGTGCTCCAATATCCGTCGTGAATCTGTCATGATTCATGCAACGCCTTCCTAAAGCCGTCATCACCTGGACTGCCGTTGATGCTGATGATACGGGCTGCATACGAATTTTCACAAGCCATTTCAAGCAGGATCCTGGGGGAAAATGTCAGTGAACCTTTTTTTTATCGCAGTTATTGGCCTGCTGATCATAATAGGTCTTATCGCACTTTCGGGGGGCAGTAACTTGAAGACCGAAGCGGCAAACCCTGCCGAAGTGCAGGGTAAATTTACGCTCCTCCTGTACGGCTCGGACTCCTTGAATAACTTGGCCAATATCGCCATTCTCGACAAGGAGGGAGACCCATACTCGTTCGAGATCTATGCGCCTGACTTCTCATACACAGTCCAGGCCGGGCTGAATGCGTCGCAGGCGCTGCAGGAAGCGGAGCGGTTCGTCCGTCGCAATATCCAGTCCGAACGGTCTCGGTTGCACAGGGTCCTGAGCCCTTCCGGTGCGGAGATCGGGTTCGAACTGAGGCCGCTCTATCCGGTCGTAACGTTCGGGAAGGACGACATCCTCGATGTCAGGTACTCGATGAAGGACAGAAAAATCGTTGTCCGTATACAGCTTGATCCTGCAATAGAAATGCAATCCGCAAACTAGGTCCGGCGATGAGTTCATCACTTTGGGTTTTGACGCCGTGCAGGTCTATCGCCGTCCTGTCAGAGAGGGTGTCTTTCTCACCGTTGCACCGATAGCGGCGCAGCTCGTAGACGGCCTGGCCCTTCAGAGCATAGAGGCGACAGGAAAGGGGGCGCAGGAGTATCTTGAGCATTGAGCACAAGTGCTACGAGCCAAGACGTACAAGCCCATACGGGGAAGGAGAAACTATATCTCCAGGCAGAGGGAGGCAAGAGGCCACTCGGGATCCTTCTCGCGATTGTTTTCGATACAGGGATATAACATAGAGCCCGAATTTAAGAGGATTCGCAAGGTGATACTGATCACAGAATATTATCTCTCCATCCGATACTATTGACTTGGAAGAGCAGGAAGGATCCTTCTCTGAAGGACGCAGGCTTGCATGATATGGCGGCGGAATCGCCGTCCGGGTCGAATACGGGTATCGGAGGGTAAAAGATGATAAAACAGGAAGAGATGATCGAGGTCAAGGTAGCCGAGAAAAATACCGTGGCAAGTGCAGTTAAAAGCGCCGAGCAGGGAACGAACATGATATGCAAGGGGAGCAAGGTTACCGGCAACATGGTCGTCAGCCAGGACCTGCAGATGAATGGCGACCTCGAGGGGAATATCACCGCCGAGAGCAATGCAAGCATCTTCATCAAAGGCACTTGCAAGGGGAACATCGATGCCAAGGGCGGCAGCGTCGAGGTCGAAGGAGAAATGAGCGGTGGGAATATCGGCGCTGGAGGATACGTGAAGGTAACCGGCAAGTTTCTCGGCGGCAAGATTCAGGCAAAGGACAAAATACACATCAACGGCGAGTTCACAGGCAGCCTTGAGAGCAACGAGGTGGAGCTCGGGGCCAGCGCGCGAGGCAAGGGAGAGATTTTGTACAGGGAGACGCTCTGCATTCAAAAGGGAGCGAAAATGGAAGGCAAAGTCACTCGTGCCGAAGCAGAACGGATGTCCGGGCCGGAACGAAAACCCGAACGAAAAGAGGAGCCGAAGCCGAAGAAAGGTTTCTTCGCGTCTTAGGAGCATGAGCAGCCAAGGCATTGTGATGCCTCGAGCTTTACCGAACGAAAGCCCGTTCGCTCCTGGAACGGGTTTTTTTACGTGTCAGGAAGACTAGTTCCCGAAGGACCTCCTGAGGTCACATCACCACGTCATTTGGTGCTCGTATCTCTTGTTAGAATGTCCTTCATTATATTGTGAAGGCAGCGTAACGATCAAGATGCCAAGGTCGACGTCTGCCGGAGCTCAGTCCTGAGAAGGTCTTTCGAAGTTACAAGCTGCGGCCCGAGGTCCCCCGCCGGGACATTACAAGGGGAAATGACACGCAACATGGTGAACGTCGCCGATGTCCTTAAGTTGCGGCTCGGTAGCCGGGTCGGTGCAGATCAGCGGCCTCCCTCTGGACTCGTAGACAGGGCAGCGGGGGGCGAAGCGGCAGCCGGCGATTGGCCACTCGAAATCAAACACACCCCGGCGGCCGGCAGGAACGGTCGTACCCATGGCAACTTCTTTGTTCTGTCTGTCAACGAGGGCCGACCAGAGGATGTGGGTGTAGGGATGACGCGCCCGGTGTGCAATGCGGCCGGCAAGTCCTATCTCTACGATCTTGCCTAGATACATCACCGCCACCTTGTGGCTGATAAGCTCCACGACTCGCAGGTCATGTGAGATAAAAAGATAAGAAAGGCCGAGTTGCTTCTGCAGGTCCCGAAGCAGGTTCACGACCTGGGCCTGGATGGAAACGTCGAGCGCGCTTGTGGGCTCATCGGCTACGATGAACTGCGCGCCCACGGAAAGCACACGCGCAATGCCCACCCTCCGTTTTTCGCCGCCGGAGAGCTCGTGAGGGAAGTTCGAGAGTTTGCTCTTTTTGATGCTCACTTGCTCCAACAGCTCGCTGATGCGTCTCTCCACGTCAACATCGTGCCGCCTGTGGTGGACGGTGATCGCCTCTTTGAGGATATCGCGGATACGCATCTTAGGATTCAGCGCCGCGTCCGGGTCCTGGAAGATCATTTGCATCCGGCCCCGGAGATTCCTGAGCTCTTCCGTCGGAACACTCGTGATATCTTTTCCTTCAAAGATGATCCTGCCGGAGGTAAGACGTTCGAGCCGTAAAATGGTCCTGCCGATGGTTGTCTTACCGCACCCGGACTCGCCGACTAGCCCCATGGTCTCGTTCTCCTTGAGGTAAAAACTTGCCCCATCGACTGCAGGAATGAACTGCCGCTCCTTGAAGGCGGAGAGAAGCCCCTTCCGGTGCACAAAGTGTTTTTTGAGATCGATGACTTCGAGAATTGTTTTTGCCATTGATAAATTTACCCACAGCAGCACTGAGACATAAAGGGCATCATTTACGGCAAGGTTTTAAACCTTCTTCAGGCGTGGCGGCCTTTGCGGCTTTCGCTCTTTGTATGCCATGTGTCTCAGTGGCAAAAAATGTTTTCAGAGTTCAATCAAAATACAGCCAGCAGCGCACCTGGTGTTTCTGGCCGATCTCGCGGAGGTCCGGTTCCTTCCGCTCGCATTTCTCCCGCACTGCGCCGGTCATGCGGTTGCATCGTGAGAAGAACCGGCATCCTTCGGGAATGTTGATGGTATCGAGCACATCTCCCTCAATGGGCTGGAGATAGCCCTTCTCGGTGATGTTTTGGGCGCTCGGGATGGATGCAAGGAGGGCGGCGGTATAGGGGTGCTTGGATGCAAACCCTGAAACGAGGATGTCCGCTGCGGGCCCGTACTCCACGATGGTCCCGCCGTACATCACGGCAACGCTGTCCGAAAGCCGTGAGATAATGCTGATGTCATGGCTGATGAGCATGGTTGTGATGCCGAGTTCGGCCTTGAGTTCCGCCAGCAGATCCACGATCGTCGACTGGATCGTGGCATCAAGCCCCGTGGTCGGTTCATCAGCGATCAACAGCGATGGTTCGGAGGCAAGCGCCATGGCGATCATGGCTCGCTGACACATGCCGCCCGAAAGATCAAATGGATGACTGTCGAACCGGAGCCGCGGAGAATCGATCTTCACGCGGTCAAGCCACGAGACAGCCCGTTCCCGCGCTTCCGGAGCATTCTTTGCGCCCGTATGCAGCAGGATAGCCTCGGTGATCTGTTTGCCGACGGTAGTGAACGGGTTAAAAGATGATTGGGGGTTCTGAAAGATCATGGCGATTTCCTTTCCGCGCACGTCGCTCATCACATGATCGATATTTTTGCCCCATCCGACGATGTCCTTTTGCACGTTCATGATTTTACCGCCGTCTCTGGTGATTTTCACATACTTGTCAATATCCTGGAGCAGATTTATTTGAGCCCTCTCGGCTGTAAATCCGATTTTTCCGCTGATGACGCCCGGTCCGGCGCTCACCAGGCCCATGACCGACAGCGCGGTCACACTCTTGCCGCTGCCGCTTTCGCCCACGACACCGAGCGTCTCGCCCTTCGCGATCTCAATGTTCACATCGTCTACGGATCGGATAAATGCCTGCTTGCTTTTGGAGTAGAAATAGGTCCGGAGGTTCTCTATCGTGAGCAGCGGCGCCGCCATCCTTGTCATGCGTTCCTCTTGCCTTCGAGAATGTTGTTCAGACCGTCTCCGAGCAGATGGAACCCGAGGATCGTAAAGAGGATCGCAAGCGCGGGCGCGGTTGATGGCCAGAACTTGCCCTGCAGGAAATAATTGGCGCCTGACTGCACCATGTTGCCCCACGACGGTGCGGGTTCCTGCACGCCGAAGCCGAGGTAGGAAAGCGAGGTCTCCATGAGGATCGCTTCTGCCATGCCGAGCGTAGCTTGAATGATGAGGGGCGAGCGGCAATTGTTCCACAGGATGTGCTTCAGGATGATCGTTCTCGTCGGCAGGCCGAGCGCAGTATCGGCCTCAATAAAGTTTTTCTCCTTCAGAAACAGAATCTTGCTCTTGATAAGCCTTGCCACAACCGGCACGTTCGTGAACCCCACGACGATCATGATGTAGTAAATGTCGGGCTTAAACGCCGCAATCACGAGCAGGATGAGCACCAGCCGCGGGAAAGAGTCCACGAGGTTCATGAAATAGGTGATCCCAGTACCGAACTTTCCACCGCGATATCCGAGAATCACACCGAACACCATTCCGATAGTTAGCGCGATGAAGATTGCGAGCAGCCCCGGGAGGAAATAGGCCTGGATGCCCACAATGAGCCGAGAGAGCATGTCGCGGCCTATGAAGTCTGTGCCGAGGATATGGCCGGGCGTGCCCGGGTCCGCCAGCATCAGGTCAAGATCGATGTCCTGGGGGTCTCGCGGGAGGAGGTGGAACGCGCCGAGGAGGTACGACGCCACTACAAGCGTGACGATCAAAAGCCCGTAGCCCACATACACGAGGTCAGCGATGTCCGCTTTTTTCCAGAACGGCAAGTCCGAGAAGTCACCAATCTCACCGGATATTTGGGTGTAGGTTTTCATTGGATACAAGGCCCCGTAGCAAGATGTTGTTTATCAATGCATGGTAACTGGACCGCATTGCCGGATTGAGGCAGCACGTGCACTTCATCTTCCAACCATCATTACCAACGCCTGCAGCCTGTCGATGAGTTCGGGCAGCAGTGTCATCCCGCGTTTCTTCATGAGCAAGCTGGCCGACGCCAGCACCTCCTGGTAGTAGCTTGCGGGGAAATAATCACGAACTGTCATCACGCAAAGCGCCAGGTACAGGCCGAGTGCGATGGTCCCCTTGATCTGCGGGAAGACACCCCGCACCCACCCCTGAACGCGGCGGCGGTTGTTGGCAGCCTTCATCCGCTCCCAGAGCGGCTCCTTCCGATAGTCATCGAAGCTTATCCGAAACGCATCATAAGCGCTGATGATCCAGAGGAAGGGGATGACGGGGGTAAATAAAATTGTACCAGCAAAAATCACTTCGACCATGGCCCGGGTGTCCGAAGGCTCAAGAGAAGGCCAGGCCAAGTAGGCCAGAGGAAGAGTTATGATCGAAAAGAGACCGATGACCGAAAATCCCGTGAAGACGCTTCCTTTGATCGGCTGGCCATTCAAGAACTGTCCCCAGCCTGGGACCAGCAGGGAGCAGAGAGCGGGATACAAACGGCTGGAGACACCGGTAAAAGGGGTTTTCTGTTCCTTCCTTGCCTGGTGATAGGCGTCGCCGGCATTGTAGGTCCAAAAAATCAAAATACCCAGGAGCATGGCTTCGGCGAGCAGGAATGAGTTTGTACGGGATATCCCGAGGACAGCCAGGAACGAAAGCAAGCCGTTCCGGTAGAACAGGGCGAGAAGCGTGCCGGACCCTGCGAGGAACATCAGAACCATGAACGCAGCGCCCTTCCCGCGCCGATGATTGTACAGTTGCCCTGCGCCCCAGAAGAACATCGAAAGCGAATAGGCAACGGCAGGACTCTTTCCGGCGTGGAGGTTTTTTTCTTTCCTGACGGGCTTCGTTTCCCGGACTCTGGGACGCTCATCAGGATCTTCTATTACCCAGACCTTTTCCATAAAACGCTCCCTACTCCTTGGAGGCTCTCGGATTCACCGCGACGTACACCACGCTTTGAACAAGACTGCCCATGCGCACGAGGACGGCAGCGATGATCGTGATGCCCATAATCACGGGGTAGTCCCGGTCCTGCGCCGCCTGCCATGCCATCCTTCCTATGCCCGGCCAGTTAAATACCTGCTCTACGATGACGGCGCCGCCCAGGATGAAGGGGATCTTGCTTGCCACGATCTCCGTCACGGGGATGAGCAGGCCTTCCTTAAAGGAATGTTTCCAAACCGATGCTCCCTTGGCCTTCGCGGTCCGGATGTAGTCCTCGGCCATCACTCCCGCCATCTCTTGACGAAGAAAGCGGATCACCTCGCTGATCGTCCCGTTCCCCACGCCGAGGACGAGGATCGGCAGAAGCTGGTAGAGCCGGCGAAATCGTTGCGCCTCATTTGAAAATCCGAATGCAAGCGGGAAAAGGCCGAGCCTGTGGGTGAAAAAGTAGATGACGAGATAACCGAGCCAAAACACCGGCAGGGCCGATACGACATACGAGAACATGGTGAGGGGCCAGGATATGCTGTCCATGCCGCGCACTGCGGAATAGAGCGCAATAGGTACGGCGATCGCGAGGGTAACGAGGAGCGACCCGATGGTCAGGATGAGGGTGTTGCCGCCGACGTGCAACACTTCGGTGAGGACCGGCAGGCCCGTCCGAACAGACGTGCCGAAATTCCCTTGGAGCATGCCAGCGAGCCAGGACAGATACTGCGCATACGCTGACGTTGAGACTCCCATGGCTTCCCGAACACCCGCACGGGCTGCAGCTGCTGACAGTTGTCCTTCGAGCAGCACACTGAACGGCTCGCCGGGAGACAAGAAGAGAATGATGAAGACTACCAGGCTCACGCCCAGGAGCAGGAGCGCTGTGATAATAAGCTCCCTGGACAGGACCAGGGCTATGGATCTGACCGCCGACAATTTCATGATGATACGTAACAGCAACGGTTACGATGCCCGTTTCGGTTTCGTGGTTATTCGTGCTCCCAAGACGTCGCAGTTACCGAGCGACGAGACGGGCTTCGTCAACAACAGTCGTGGCTGTCTTTCGCCTCCTATTTTTGGTCCTTCTCTTCCATGAACCAGTCATCCGCATAGGAGAAGAATTTGTAAGGATGAATGGCCACGCGACGGAGCCTCTTGTGGTAAGCTGTATAATTGGTGAGCGTCCAGAGAAAGGTATAGGGGTTCTCATCGGCTAAAATTGCGTGCAGCTTCCGGTTGATGGTCCTTCGCTTCTCATAGTCGAGCGTCAGCTTGCTCTCGTTGATCAAGCTGTCCACTTCCGGATTGGAATAGCCGCCGAAGTTGTTTTTCCACGATCCGATTTCTCCGGAATGAAACAGGGAGGAGATGTCGGCGGAGTCGTCGAATACCCAGGACGCGAAAATGACGTCGAAGTCGTGTTCGAGGAACACGTCTTCCTTCCATGCCTGCCATTCCTGAAATTCCACGTTGATGTCCACGCCGATGTTCTTGAGGTAGTTCTTGAAGGCGAGCACCACGCGCTTCACGGCCTCGCTCTCCTTCTCGATGGGGACCTTGAGCGTGAGCGCAAGACGCTTACCGTCCTTCTGTAGAATGCCGTCGGGGCCGGGCGTGAAGCCCGCCTCCTGGAGGAGCGCCTTTGCCTTCTCTGGATCAAAGGGCAGGGGCTGAACATCAAGGTTGTAGGCCCAGCTCCCGGGCGCGAAGGGCCCGGAGATGACCGTCCCTTGCCCGCCGAAGAACGAGTCAAGCATCTCCTGCCGGTTCACCGCGTACGTGAACGCCTTGCGAACACGCTTGTCTGCGAGGAGCGGGTTTCTGATATTGTAACCGAAGAACGAATAGGAGAGGGCGTTGTAAGGTTGGAGGATGAACCGCTTGTCGCCCTGTATCTCGGGGATGTCGCGTGAGTTGACCAGCACGATCATGTCGATGGCATTGAACATGAGCGCCTGGGTCATGATGTTCTGGTCCGCGAAGGGCTTTGCGATAAACTTGTCTATGTGGGGCCTTCCCTTGAAATAGTTCTCATTCGCAGTAAGGATGATCTCACGCTCGTCGGTGATGTTTTTCAAGAGATAGGGGCCGGTGCCTATGGGTTCTTGCACGAAATGATCGTCTCTCGCGAGATACGACGCGTTGTCGGGGCCGTGCCGGGGTATCACTTTAAAGCTGAACTTGGCAAGGGCGTTCAGGACCGGCCGCTTGAGAGTGAATCGGACAGCGTAGTCGTCAATTTTTTCCACGCTCTCGATGAATTCATACCGCACCTTCAGCGGCGTGATCGTCTTGGGGTGCATCATGATCTTGTAGGTAAAGACGACGTCATCTGCCGTGAACGGCTTGGGCTCTTCTCCTTCTTTCGGATGCCAGACCACGTCTTTCCGGAGATAGAAGGTGTAGGTGCGCCCGTCCGGGGACCGGTCCCACTTCTCCGCGAGCTCCGGCACGATCTCCTGCTTCTCGTTGATCCCGACGAGACCGTTGAAGATAAGCTCGCTGAGCCGGAGTGAGATCATCTCGTTGCTTGTAATCGGATCAAGCGTCGCCGGTCTGCCGTATTCTCCGTAGCTTAAGGACCCACCGTCCGGCCTGTTGTCCTTCTTGCGGTTTGCCCATACGCTGGTCTCCGTCGCAAACAGCACTGCGATTAGCATCACCAGTATCAGAGTGTATCTCATCATTACCTCCTCATGATATTTCGGATTGAGAAAATCCGCAGTCTGCAATCTGCAATCCGGAATGGCTTAATTGATCTTCACGTCCCCCGCGCTATTGTGCTCCACAGCATAGACGCCCTGCATCGCCTCCTGGATCTGGCGCACCTCGGGAAACTGCTTGCTCATTTCAAAATAGATCTCAAGGGCCTCGGAAAATTTTTTTGTGCGATAATAGACCTCGGCGAGGTCCACGAGCATCGCGGGATCATTCGATTCGATCTTGTTTTTGTTGCTCTTGTCCCGGCCTGCTTCCAGATAGGAGACCGCTTGGGCGTTGTCAAACTTGCCGAGATGGTATTTCCCGATGGCGATGTTCAGGGTAGAGACCCTTTTCCGTTCCCCGGCCTCAACAACGGCAGCGGAATTTTGCATGATTCTCGTACAGTCGATCTTCAGCCTGCTGCAGCTAAAGAGCATATCCGCGAGCAGGTCCGGGTCCTCTGGCTGATTCCGGGCAAGCTCGTCCCAGGCGCGCAGCACCTCGGCCATCACATGGGTCTTCTGATACAGGTTAGCTCCCTGCCACACCCGCATACGGTTCTTGTAGGACTGCGGCATTTGCGACGAGGATACGAATGTAGCGTCGACTTTGGAAGACTTTTCGAGGGATCCGAACAGAGCGTACGCCTGTCCGAGATAAAATTCCGCCGCGTCTCTGGCTTTCGGGTCCAAGGCCGCCTTTTCGAGATAGCGTATGCTCGCCTGACCATAAAGCGTCGCCATGTCGTCCAACACCGAGGGGTCATAGAAATTGATGACCTTGGACTTGCCGAACATCTCCTGGTACGAATGCCTGTTCATATCCGTTCTATTGATCAGGTCAAGGCCCTTTTCCGGCTGGTCCAGCCTGGCGTATACAACCAGGATGCTTTTGACCATCCTCATCGAGAGCGGTTTTCCGGACCGCGTGGCAGCTGAAAGGCTTTCATCAGCCATTCCAGCGGCGTTCTTATCCGCCAGTCCTGCCATGCTGTAAGCGGCGGCAAGTTCGGCCTTTGCCTCGGGGTCCGATGCATCAATGGCTGCCCAGAGGTCTTGCGCCTTCTGGACTTCGTTGTTCCGGTAGTAGCAGAGGCCGAGGCATGCCTTGGCCATGGCACGATACCGCAGTTCCACGCCTTCATTGCCTGAGAACTTCTCCAGATATGTCGCGGCGGCGCCCGGCTTCCCCGCCTCCAACAGGACATTGCCGAGGTAGAAGTCGACAAAACGGCTCCGGTCCTTTCCCCGTGCGGAGGCAAGCTTTTTGAGATAGTTCTGAGATACCGTTGCGGCTGCCTGGTGCAATTCCCGATGCAGTTGAGCGTTCTTGAGATAGGTCATTCCGAGCACCAGGTCCGCCGCCCCCTGTTTGTTCTGATCGAGTGAACCGGATTCGGCGCGGAGCAGCGATGCAGCCTCTTTGTAGTGATGCTTTTCAAAGAGCTTCAGTGACCGAGTAACAACATCGTCGGCAGCATAGGAGGCTGTTGCTATAATCAGGGAAAACAGGACTACGATGAATCGCTTCATCATCTTCATCTACTCCTTCTTTCCAACTCCTGACGCCTGACTCGCGACGTTCAATTTCTGAGGCTCATCGTAAAAATCTGGTCCCACTGATTGACCTGGGCGCGGAATGCTACGGTCCCCTGGGCTGAGATCGTCACGTCGTGGTTCATCCTCGTGTCCGTTTTAATCGGCACGACTGTCTTTTGATTGATATCCGCGATATAGAGCGGGTTGTACTCCTGCCGGTCGTTTTTCACGAATATGATGCGGTTGCTGTCCGGCATCCATGCCGGCCCGACCTCGACATCCGGGAGAATGTCCGATGCCACGACCTTTGCGGCTAATCCATCTCCCTCGGTGGGATCTGAACCGTCTGCGTGAATGACGATAAGCGACCACTGTTTCTGATCACCGGCGGCATTATAGTTGGAATAGAACGCGATCTTCTTGCCGTCCGGCGACCACACCGGCCGCAGGTCGTCATAGGGCCAGGTGGTGAGTGCTTTCCGGGACTCACCGGGCTTCCCTGCGTCATTGATCAGCGTGATGTGATGGTTCTCGTTGCTGCCGTGCATTACGACGATCTTCGTGCCGTCCGGCGACCACCGGGGGTAGAGGTATTCACTGCCGCCCCGCGTCATCCGCGTCAGCGCGCGGGTTTCGAGGTCCAGGACGTAGACATCGCCGTTCCCTGTGCGCCCCGACACGAAGACGACGCGGTCCGCAACGGGTGACCAATGCGCTTGGCCGTCTTTTTCCTTGTCGTCCGTCAGCCGCAGGGAGGACTCCGCGCCTAACTCCTGGAGATACAAATCATATTTCCCTTCGCCGCCATTGCTCATGTACACGAACCGGGTCTCATCGGGCGACCATGTCAGTTCCGCGTTGTAGCTCGTCTCGTCCGACAGGCCGGGGAAAAAGAACTTCGTCTTCGAACCGCCTTCTGACAGCACGTGATAAATAGTTTGGACGGGCGTGCCGTCAGGAAGCACAACATGGATCTCTTTTTTGTCTCCCATGAGACGCTCGAAGGAGACAAACGTACCGGAGGGAGACCACTGCGGATTCAGGTCGTTCCTGCCTGATTCGATCGTCACGAGGGAGATGACGGACAGCGGCTCTATGGCCCCGGGTTTTTCCTCCTCAGCCTTCTGCGCTGTTCCCGTTACGCCGGCAGACACCTCAGCGGGACCGATCGGCGATGGCAGGATCGGACCGGGCTTGGCCCTATCCCCATTCTGGTCTGCGACTGCGCCGCGGGGTTGGCCCGAGGAGATGGCCGTCGGAGAGGGCGCCATTTCGCCCGCGCCTCCCGCAGACGCGAAGACCACGGCCAACAAAGCTGCAAAACCCAGCGCACGAAAGAGTTTCCGGTCCTTCACGCAAGCTCCTCCTCCGGCCCTAGAGGTTTTTGATCTGGTCCCAGTATTTCTGCGCCGATTCCCTGGCCTGGACGAAGGTGCTGTTCCCCTCGAGGTTTTTGGGGAAGAAATCGAAGTATTCGCGCCAGGCGAGGTTCGCGCTGTTCAGGATCGTGTTCTCCCGAGTGAGCAGGTACAGCTTGTGGTACGACAGCGCCAGGTAGTAGTAGGTATCGTGCAGGGCTTCGTCGTAATGGTCGTTCGGGAAGAACCGCATGTTCTGCTTCGCGATCTGGAGATCGTGGATCGCCTTGCCGAAGCTCTGCGCTGCGGCGTCCCGGTCCTTCTGGACGAGCGCATTGCCTCTCTCGTAATAGGCATGTCCCAGGTTCGTAAAGGCCACGCAGAATTGCTTATACACCAGCTGCTGGTTCTCCGGGAGGGACAGCACGTTCTCGAATTCGCGGATGGCGCTTTCGTAATCGCTTTTGTCGTCCAGATAGATCTGGGCCAGCCGGTGGTGCGCCACGGAGTAATCGGGATGCCCCTTCCCCGTGCTCTGGTATGCCAGGATTGCGGCGTCGATGTCGCCCTTCTGCTCGGCCCGTTCACCGATCTTGAGATAGTCTTTGGGCAGCACTATCGCCGAACTCCCCGTACGGTTTTCTTCCTTCTTGGCAAACTCGACTACCTCCTCCCAGTCACGGAAGTCGCCGCCGATCGAGACTTTGACGGTGTGGAATCCGAAGGGCACTTGCCTGCCGTCGAGGATGGGCGTTCTGCCGATCTTTTCGCCGTCAAGGTACACGTCGGCCGATGAAGGCTCGGAGTCGATCTTGAACACGGCGTTGTTGACGGTGAGCGTGAACTCCCTGGCGTCCTTGTTCTTCTCAATTTTTACCTTCTCCGTCACCTGTTGATAGCCGTGGCGGTAGAGGAGGAGGGTAAAGTTCTTGTCCAAGCGCACCGGTACTTCGGCCTTTCCGTCGGAGCCGGTCGAGCCGAGCCACTCGTCGTTCACATAGATGTTCACGTTCGCCAGCGGCAACACATTGGGAGGCAACCCCCCCTTGGCCGAGAGAACGAAGTAGCTGTGGGCGCTTTCCTCCTCTCCCTCGCGGTAGATGCGACGCACCACGCGGTCGCCGATCGCAATCTTTTCACCTTTCTTGATGTCTTCCACCTCGGTCCAGGCTCCGTTCGCTTCCGACTTTTTGACCCTGACTCTCCCGACCTCGCGGTAACTTGCTACCTTGCCGGTCTCACTCATGCGGGGAGATAGGAGCGTGAAATCCGTACCCGTGGATATCCGGTATCCCGATTTGCCAAGGTTGATCCGGTAGCGCTCGCCGTCAACGTCGACCACCGTCCCTTCGAAGGGGAACCGCTCGAGCACGGCGGCCACAATCTCTTTGGCCGCGCTGTTGATGTCGCCGGCGCTCCTGGCGCGCGTGATCTGGCTCAGGATCAGTTTGCCGCCGGACGTATAGAACTTGGTCTCGATCAAAAGGCCCTTCTCATCCTTGGCAACGCTGCCGAGGACGATCATGTCAACTGCCCTGCGAAGAGGCGTTTCGCGCCACCCCTTGGCGGCGATCTTTTCAATGTTTAACTTTGCGAGCTTCATGTCGGACCGGAGCGTCTGGGACGGGACTTCCCGGAAACAGGAGTTCTTGAACAGCTGGGCAGAAACCGACGCCTCCATCTGCGTGAGGACATCCTTCAGGTCGACGTTTGGCGTATTGCCGACGAAGCGATAAATGCCCGTCCTGATCGGTTTGGGCGTTGTGGGATAAAAATAGCGCTGGACGTTGACCTCGCCTTCCAGAATGATTGACGTCTTCCACGTTTGAGGGATATAGCCGGGGGCCGTGAGTGCAAGCAGCACCTTCTTGCCCGGCTCACCGTCGTACGACCAGGCGAACATGCCCTTGGCATCGGTCTTGCCCGCCTCCTTCTTATTGATGTTCACCCTGACTCCGGCGATGCCGCTTGCCTGACCATATTCTTCCATGAGCGCACTGACCAAGACGGTCACGCGCTTGGTAAGCGCCGCCTCCAGCTTCTGGCCCGGCTCGACGGACCCGGTCTTGCGCCAGGGCGCATAGCCCGATTTGCTCACGCTGAGATCGATGCCCTTCTTGGGGAGATCGCTATACTCGTAAACAAGGACGCCCTGGTCATCCGTCTTCCCGACATCCGTTCCCTCTGCCCTGACCAGCGCATCCTTGACCGGTGCACCCTTCTCGGTAACGACAATCGTTATGTACTTTGAAGCAGCAAGATCGGCATCGAACGAATAGGTCTCTACGGCTCCGGATTTGGGCAGTTTCATAACGAACGTGCCTTTCCAGGGCTTTATGTGGTAACCCGGCATCTCCTTGGAGACCTCCACCGCCACTTCGGCTCCGGGCTTCTTGGGAAGGATCTTCGAGAAGGATCCGCTTGCATCCGTGAGTCCGAGCTCTTCACCGTCAACAGTGACTTTGGCCTGCGCCGCGGGCTGGCCGTCCATGCGGGCCTTTACGGTGACCTCGAGCTTTTCGTTCGTACAGCCGATGAGCAGAACTGCCGCTATCATAAGAGTTGACCATCGAGCGCGCTTCATCATAACCATGCCTCCCGGTTGTTCTCACAACCATCATAAATGGGGAATTGTAAATCCTCGATTGCAGACGGGCCGTTCATTTTCGGGGTTTTCAGCCGTCTCTTCTCAGTCCGCATGTTGCGCGGCTTACATCGCCGGGGGCTGCATGTTGACCTCGCCTGGGTTCACAATCTTGTCCTCGTCGGACTTCGAACCTTCGATGCTCTTGCGCTTGCCCTCAGGGATTTTCTTCAGCTTGAACTCCACCTTTTTGCCGCGGAATTTTGTCACCTCAACGGATTGCGTCTCGGTCATGAAACCGATCCTGCTCGCCTCCACCTTGTACACCCCGGGGATGATATAGTCTTTGACGGAAACGAACTTGCCATCAGCGTCCACGACAACGGCCTGGGACGCCTTCTCAAGCGTCGTGGTGGTGTTGATCATGTTCACGACCGTGCCCTGTGGGCCTTCCTGAGCAGGGGGAATGGGTTTGAGGTTCGCGTCCAGAAGCTGGACCGTTCCGTAGATTTTGGGAGAACATGCCCCCAGCATGAGCAAGAGAACGGTAAATAGAATATTTTTTGCGTTGTTCATTTTCCCTCCCGACCGGTGAGTTGGTTGCGACGAACGGTGGACCTTGCATGATCTAACGTACAATAACAAGCCGCCAAATTTCACAGAGTGCGCTTCGTCTTTGGCGGCTCGACCCGGCAGTTTCAACTTTCCGCAATTCCACATCAGTGAAGGTGCCCTTCGCAGATACTCCATTTTGACTAAGACGAAACATGTCTATTGTCCTTGTGGTGCGAAGCCCTTGCTGCAAGCTGCAAACTGTAAGTGTCTTGAGAAATGTACGTTCCAGCTGATTCGTGCTTTTTATAGAAAAGCAGGCGCAAACTGCACGGCCTTAAAAAACCGATGCCAAAAGATGAGCACTACTGCTGTGACGCATGCGAAATTTTATAAAAGGTATTCACCTCCTTTTATGCTGTGCCCGAAGATCCGTCATTCATTGCAGATTTTCTTGTACCAGGAGCGTCCGTTCTGAAAAGGTCCTTTCTCCTTTGTGCTCTTATTCCTCATTGTGTTTTTCCGGTATAAAAATCGCCCAAAATTTGGCATGACGCCCCTGCAGCCATTCGTCCCATGCTCTGCGCGTCCCCGGAGCTCCCCTGGTTTGCCCCAACCGAAGAGGCGCCATAAACTGCGAATCTTCTGCATGCCGTCACTCATTGGAAAGAGCATCGAATCTTACAGTGATTAAAGTGTAAGAGGTTCCCTTGCTTTAATCTGTGATTCTCGTTACATTTTCAAAATGCTTCAAACACGCCGAATGCGCTTTGAAGGCATTGATTGAGCAGACATCATACCCCGTGAGTTACGAACCTGTGCCTTTCTAGAACGTGGCCGCTGTTGTACGAGAATACTTCGGACCCGAGGATGCCTCCCTCGCAACGTGCGATACCGTTCCCGCGCCGGTCCTATTTGTGCCCTGCAAAAAAAAGCATGAGCGGATAGTGCATTGGCTGGATGAAAGGGGGGAGAGGGGACCTACGTGGGGTGACGCACCCCACGTGGGTTGTCAATGAAAGCTGCAACCGGTTCCTCGTAACTTCTCCCTAATGATCTCGGCACTCCAAAAAAAAGCCACGCCTCCGTCCTTTCGAGGAAGCGAAACAACAATCTAAAATTTCGAACCACTCTTCCCTGTTTTGGCAAGTCTGGCTGTCCGAGCGGCAACCGACATCGTAATACTTTGTTGTGACGTGAATCACCGCATTCCTTTGCCAAATATCCTACCATGTAAGCAGGAAAAAAATTATAGCCCGGCAGTTCTGGCACGAGGCGGACTCCCCAAACGGTGCCGTAAAGAGAAGGAGACAGAGCGATGAAAAAAATATATTTTCTAGCCGCGTTTGTCGCTATCTCATCAATAGTTCTTTTCCTCGCAAGCTGCGGTACACAAGCAAATTCTGCGTCATCCGGCACCGGACAAAGTGTCCAGGGAGTTGTCGCATCGGGCGCTCCGATTGTCGGGTTGGTTACGTTACGGGATTCTTCTCCGGTTCCGGTCTCCGAAGGCATCGTATCAAATGCCGATGGATCGTTTTCGTTTAATGTGGATGGCCTCACTCCGCCATTTTTTCTTTCCGCCGTCTGGACCGACGGCACAGGCACGAACGAACTCTACTCGTTCGCGGACGGTTCCGGAATAACCAATATCAACCCGATATCGAGCGCGGTGTTTGCCGCGGCAGCAGGCCTTATGAGCATGTCGACGTTAACGTGCCCTCCGACGCCTCCTGTGATGAGGCAAGTAGAAGACGTCTACGGGCTCATGCTGGCCGTGCTCCGGGCGAAGATTGCACCGCTCCTTGACAAATACGGAGCAGCGAATGATCCCGTAAACGGCGACTATGTAGCCGATCATACCGGCCTTGACGCCCTGTTTGACGACGTGACCATCACTGTCTATAACGGCATGATCATCGTGACAAACAAGCAGACGGGCTCAATTATTTTCAGCGCCCCGGTAGGAGACATTTCCTCGGGCACGTTCAATGGTGGCAATATGCCGGGCGGCGGGACGGCGCCGGTGGACGGGGTAGCACTGTATGCCACAAACTGCAGTGTCTGCCATCAAGCCCTAGCCGCAAGCACTGTACGGGGGGCCACGGCGTCCCAGATACAGGCGGCAATCGCGAGCGTCGCCACCATGAGCGCTCTCTCGAATCTTTCGTCACTCGAGATCCAGGCAATTTCCTCTGCCCTGTCTTCATCTCTGTCCACTACCACGCCTCAACTGTGCCCCTATACGTACACTCCCTGGGGCGATTGCCAGCCCAACAATACACAATCGAGAATCCTCGTATCCGTGCCGTCAATCACCTGTAACGGGGGGCCGATCCTTTCCCAGGCCTGTGTTTTTTCACCGGTGGTTTATTAGGACAGTCTATGTTCAAGCAAAAGACAACATTGACAGGCACCTGGTAATAACAAAAAAGAAAAGGGACCGTATTCACCGGTCCCTTTTTTCATCACTGCGTACGATAAGGAATATCGCTATTCTTTTGTCCTCGTTGCCGATGCAGGAGATTCTGTCTTCTGGTTCCACCATCCTCCGCCCAAAGCCTCATAGAGCGCGGCCGAGTCAGCGCAGCGGGCCGCCTCTGCCTGGATAAGATCGATCCTCGTTTGTTCGTACTGGCGCTGAGCATGTAACAGGGGCAGGTAGCTTACCCTCCAAGCAGATACTGTTTTTGCGCAAGATCAAGCGAATCTTTTGCTGCCTCTGCGGCATCCGACTGCGCTTTCAGGGTATTCGCGTCCGATTCGATCGCCCGAGGCACATCGGCGACGTTCCGGAATGACTGAAGAACAACCGTCCGGCATGTTGCCATGGCCTCTTCGCAGGCTGCCACCGAGGCCTGTTTTCCCGCGGCAAGCCCTAGCCACACTTCTTCTACAGTTCATTGCACCGTTCGCCGGTTCACCGACATGCAGCTCATTGCCTCCACTTATTGCATTGGTTGAATCTTCCCCGGCTGGGCATTTAGAGAAAGTATCAGGAGAACCGGTTGATCGTTTTGCGAGATCTAAAAAAGTCCGTGCATGGCATTGATCCAGTCATCGCCGTAACATTTATTTTCAATGAGCCTCCGCGCGTTTGGTGAGGCGTCCCGAAAAACAGGCGGCGGACCGTTTGGTCTGTTGTTTTTCATTTCGATTTGACGGCGCGCCAATCGCTCAAGGGGACGAAGACGCCGTTCTGGATCAGAGTGGGATACACAAACTGGGATCCCTGATGGTTCTCGTGAGAGAAGCTGATGCGGTTGCCTGCCTGGATATCGAGGTTGCGTGTGGCCTCCGCCGTCTGGATGAACGATTCCCGCGTGAGGTTTTTGCCATTCCTCCTCAGTATCTCCACAAAGACTTTGGTTGCCAGGTAGCCTTCGAGGCTCACCGCATTGGGCGGGGTCGGGTATCCATGTCGGCCCAATATCGAAAGGTACTCTTTGACAGCGGCGAAGTTCGCGTCTCCCTGAGAATAGGGGGGGACGACCTGAGTAACCACAACACCGTTCCCGTAATTCTCGAGCAGGGCCGCCAGCGGCTCGGGTCCCACAAAAGAGACGTTCATGAAGACGGGGTCAAGGTTCTTGGGGTTCCCCGCCAAGATTACTTTCCGCTTCCACACCCTGATGAATCTGGCGCAGGCGCTGTATGTCCCTGCCATGACCACAGCCTGGGGCTTCTCCGCCATGATAGTCTCCATGGCCGGGATGATGTCTTCATAGTTTCTGGTGTAGGCGCCTGTGGCCACAGGATTCAGACCTCGCTTCTTCAATGCAAGTTTCGTTCCTTCCAGCACCGCCTTGCCATACCCGTCGTCTTGGTAAAACACGGCAATTTTATCGTACCTGAGCACGTCAACCATGCCCTGGACGAACGTCTCGGCCTCCTGGTCGTAGCTTGCACGATAATTAAAGATATACCGGTCGACGGGTACACGCAGGGACGCGGCGCCCGTGAAGGGAGCGAAGAGCGGTATTTTTTGTTCGTCCAGGATCGGTTTGATCGCAAGCGCAGTAGGCGTGCCGACATCCCCCAAGAGGCAGAAGATCCTGTCAGTTCTGTCGAGCGTCTTAACCTGTGCGACAGCATTCGTGGGTTCATACTGGTCGTCATAGGCGATGAGCTTGATCTTCCTGCCGTACACACCGCCGCCCGAGTTCACCTCATCAAGATACAATTCGACACCGGACTTGAAGCTCGTTCCGAGTATTGACGCGGGACCGCTGAGAGCCGTGGACATGCCGATAACGATTTCCTTATCCGTGACACCTTGTTCAGCCATTGCGATAGCTGTGAAAAGCAATATTGCCAAAACCAAAAAAATCATTATGAGCAGTCTGAATGATCGCATGGTCGGCTCCTTCTGAAGAAAATTTCATGAAAATACATCTTCGACATCATAAAAATTGTCTTAATAAGCGGTAGGTGCCCAAGCCATCGCTTACCGCGTGCTCTATGCAGATACTAATTTCGATTTGCATGCGGCGAGTATTCCCTCCCTTTATCTGGCACATGCTCCTTCCCGGACGCCGTCAAGCATCTGCAGGGGTGTCACGGGGCTGATACCAAACTCTACTGCTCTCTGTCCGCCTGGTGGACGACCACCCTTCTTGTATTCCTGGCAATTCATTTTTATCATTTTAAACCTTCCAGTTTTTTTGTGCCTTGCCGGCGCCATTTTTCATTTTGACGCCTGCGGCCCAACATGCACCATGTAGATCAGGCAGTTGTCGCGCCTCAGAAAGGGGCAGTTACTGAAAGCATTTCCTGCAGAATGTTTTTTCGCCTGGCTCACGGTCAGTCTGGATGATAGCAGCCGGGCAGATCCCGCGCTCAGCCGCCATGTGTCCGCCCGGCTCCCGGCCGCATTTGATAAGCTCCCAGCAGTACCGTTTCGTCTTTCGCAGCTTGATGACCGATGCGGCATCTTTTAAGATCCCCATATGTGCATAACCCCGCCCTGTTGAGTTACCAGAATGCTTATTCTGAAAAATGGCGTTACCGAAAAAAATGCAATATTGTCCTGTTTTCTTATCGGCATAATAAGGGAAATCTTTAGCTGACCATTATTTTTTGGGGAACTTTATGTAATCAGGGAGATGGCGATACTGCGATAAATAGGATGGATGGCATTCTATTTGAGCCGGCTCAAAATGCAACCCGTACTTAGGGGAGAAATTGCAAAACAACGGAAAACTCAAAAGTCGCCGATTTAACTACCTTTACCAGATGGCAGTCAAGTTTTTATAATAATACGCTTAAAAACCCCTGCAGGGTGGCACACCGGGTATTGTTCAAAAATAAAGCAGTACTTAAAATCATTAAAGCTATTTTGTCATGGCTTGCGAATGTTTTTGCGATATGAGCGTTGGGCGTTTATCACATTCGGTCGGTATCGTTTTCCATCGCCTCATGCGGGCTGAAATAGGCTTGGGCTGCTGTGTTGGTCAAGATGAGGTTTTAGGGAGTGGGAGCGGTTTTCATTAATCAAATTATCAGCTACGCGTATATCCTGGACATCCAAACAGCTCAAGGTTACCATTAAACTTTCTTTTGCTTTCCCTTCTTCCATAGCAGATAAAACGCAAAAAGAACGATCACTGCCACCGAACTGATCTCTAGAATGTGATGGATATTTTTTGTTTGCTTGGACCATTCTTCTGCAAAAAAGTAGCCGAGGGAGATAAAGGTGCACGACCAGATAAATGCGCCGCCGTACCCAAAAAAGGCGAATTCAGTAAAAGCCATCTTTGACGTTCCCGCGGCCAAGACAGTCAAATGTCGCACCCCGGGCAGGAAATAACCGAACAACAGTCCCCACCTGCCTGAATGTTCAAACCACGCGTGCATCTTATCCACCTTTTCCGGAGTCAGGCGAACAAAACTGCCGAATTTTTTGACTAGGTAAAGTCCCAGGGTTCTGCCCAGCGCATAGTTAAACGTTGCACCGCATATGCAGCCGAGAACGGCAGCAGTAACCGTGGGTATAAGAAAGAGTGTTCCCTTGTAAATGAGATGGCCGAGATAGGCGAGCAGCCAGTCGTTTGGCAAAGGGACGCCGATGATGCCTACAGCAAAGAGTCCGAATATGACACCGTAGCCATGTACTTTAATCCAGTGCGTTATCCAGTGAATGAGAGCTTCGAACATAAAAATATTTTATGCATCCCTGAGCTAAACGGTCCTCCGAAGCTAAGACAACCCCACCTGTATGCTGTTGATGCATTGAAGCCGGAGCGCCTTCTTCACCCATGCGGCTTCGGAAGAGCCAACCCTCAGATGGTCTCCAATCGGACCTTGATTGAACCGCAACGGCTTCGATTACACACAAAACTGATGGTAAGTTATCGGACGCGAATAAAGAGCGGCATTGTTTAGTCGAATATATGCCTGAATCTGGCAGATGTCAACAATATCGCATGGTTATTTTATGGGAAGAATGTTAACGAATCCATATTAATAATTCAAGTATTTCGGAGAACGTGTCAACCCAAAGTTAATATGAGCGGTTTTGTGATTCTGCCTGACGTTGAATTCGTTATATATGAGTATCGCCTGAGGTTGTCGTGGGCAAGGGAGACATTCCTCCCCTTTGTGTTCACAGGGGACTTCGTCATGGTTTTCCAAGGATGTTGTGTATTCTAATTTTCCTTGAAGAATCATGTCGGCCATTAAAGAAAATTTGAAAACGTCCGATAAGAATCATGCGTACGGTTTGTTTAAGTAAAATTCATCAGATAGCATTTAACTGACCGATAAATAAAGAGATGTGCCTTGTTTTGTCGAGCATGAAAGCCGGCAGGAAGGAGGGGGTTAGTTTCGAACTGTCAACCGCTTCCATACCGGCGTGGAGGCTGCCTGGCCAGTGCGGGCAGAATGCTAAAATCTAATTCCTATGAGTAACCTCTTTCTCAGTTTTACCATAGCCATCGGCTGTGCCATAGTTCTTGTAGCGGCAAGCCGGCTTTTTGACTTTGAATCGTACACCAACAAGATACTCCCCCTCATCCCCGTGCTTTACGCCGTCATCTACGAGACGCTTGACCGCCAAAAGGGCAGCCGGTCCGCCAAAACAAATGCCTCCCTCTCCCGTGGGGAGACCAAAAAGGTTTCCACCTCCCCTGAAGCCGGAATAACAGCTGGAAAGGTTATCGCCGATGTGGCGGTGAGCATTGCCATTACGTTATTCTTAGAGCTGTTCTTGGCAGCATTGTTTCTTCGGGTCAGCGGGCAGGTCTTCAGCGATGTGTATGGGGCTTTTGACATCGAGACGGTCGCGCACTTTCTTCGGGGAGAACAACCCTGGCTATCCGGGAAAGACTGCGTCTATCTGCTGGCGCTCGTCGCTCTCATCAGCACCGTCGTGACCGGGAGCTGGATTGGCCATACCTCGAAAGGCAATGCCATCCTCGAGGGGGTGTTCACCGGGGCTGTGGTCACGCTGATCAACTCAATGACCAATATGATGATACTCTATCGGACAATGGAGGAGGCCACGGTCAAGCTCGCTGGTTCGATGGGTTATGTCATGCATGCAGGGTTCCTCGTTGTCATGGGCGTCCAACTTCTTCTCTACGGCCTCTGGAGCGGGCTGGTCCAGATGCGCAAGCAGGATCGTGAAAGGAAGAACAAAAAAAGAAGGAATTAATGCTCCGCCTCCTCTACAACAATAGGCCATTCAACCAATGAATGGTGATGATAACCGGGAGATTCGATCAGGGGCCAGGAAGCCTGCCCGGACCCGATCTAACAGAAAACAAATCCACTCAGAGCATTTGAGAAAATGCGAAAGTGAAATGTTCACGAGATATTGAGAATAGGCCTATATCGGATAAAGCACTTGTAATGTCAACGATGGACTTTTTCGACGTGTTCGAGTCGCCCGTTCACGACGCGACTTCGTTCGCGCAAATTGAATTTATCGGGCTTTCCATGTCTTTTTAGATAATTGTCTAACCACTGACGTCTGTCCCTGACACTTCTCCCGGCAAGCCGGTAATCGCTTCTGGCCGCGAGAATTTCCCCCCCATTTGGGAAGAATTTGATTTGCAACTGACTCTATGTAATGTGCCTGCTCCATGGTTTCATGGTGTTTTTTCCCGCGATTGTTTTTTCTTCGTCCACTCCTCGATTTTCCTCTTGATTTCCGGCACGGCCATTTGCACTGCGTCGATCCCCGCCTGCATACAGCGCTTCTTCTGGGAAAAGTCCAGCATGGCCACGTTTCCCACGGCCGGCGCGATGAGCACATCAGCCTCCTTTTCCTTGTACTTGACATTTTCACTAAACATGATGTTCACGGCCTGGAGCATCACGTCAACGAGGTTCGTAATGTTGTAGTTCACCACATTCTCGCTGATATCCACTGCGATCACGATATCGGCCCCCTTCTCGCGTGCGACGTCGATCGGGATATTGTCCAGCACCCCGCCGTCGACGAGTAGCCGGCCTTCATAATCCACGGGCGCGAACACGCCGGGGACGGCGCTACTTGCATGGACTGCTTTTGCCACTGAGCCGCGGTCAAGCACGACGCGCGTGCCGCGGTTCAGATCGGTCGCAACGGCCGCAAAGGGCAGCTTCAAGTTCTCTATGTTCGTCGTCGCAATCTTCGTTCTCACGAACTCCTCGAGTTTATCGCCCTTGGCCATGCCCATGCTAGTGAGCGCGTTCAGGATCCCATAGTCGAAGAGACTATCCTTTTCGAGCGTAAACGCTGTCCATTCAAGCTCGAAGCTGTTCGGATTATTTGCATAAATCGCGCCGATGAGGCTGCCGACGCTCGTCCCAATGATCATGTCGATCGGGATCTTCTCCTGCTCGAGCGCCCGTATTACGCCTACGTGCGCGAATCCTCGGGCAGCGCCCCCGCCGAGCACGAGAGCTATCTTCGGTTTTGGAAGCTCCGTCACAAGAGGTGCCTTTGGGGCGGCACAGGAAGCAAGCACGCTCATGGTTATAACGATGGACAGCAATGTAATTTTCTTCATAAGTGCCTCGTGAAACCTGAAAGGGGATGTGATGCCGGATGCACAACGAAGGGGATGCAATGTTCCTCCTGTCTCGCGACTCCCGGCTGAACGCCAGGTTAAGCCTGGTCATCGGCTCGGTCGATTGGGGTAAAGAGAACCAGGATTACCCATGCCAAGGGACCAGTATTTTGACTGTCAAACACAGCTTGGTTCTCTATAAGTTCCCAAAAATGGCAACTCTTACGGGTTCAGAAAGGATCCGATCCCGGATGATTCAACCGATATTCTTCACTTCAATAAAATACTGGTCATTGGTAGGACCACCCCCTAGATTGCAACGTCAGCCGCTCCATATGAGCGGCATTCACATGATCGAATATATGCCTGATTGAAGCCTCTGTCAACATTGTAGAATGAGCAATGCATAGCGAGCGTAGAGACCGTCGAATTTTGGTTGAATATTTATGAATTTAGTTGAGTAGAAAGTCCCTCTGCTTCAGAAAAATAATTGAAACCATAATCAGCCCCTGATGCCCTGATACTCCTGGATTGTCCGGTAATAAAGATTATCATTCCTTGGTGCCCGAAAAGTACCGTCTGATCTGGCGAATCGCTTCCGCCGCTTCCGGGATCCGTGCTGCCGTAGCACCGCCTATATAGAGCAGGACGTAGAGCCCCAGTATGACCATCCCTCGAATGACAACATGAAATCCAGGCATGAACAACTTTACTCCTAAGGCGACGGCGGCGGATGCGATAGCTATGCCCCAAAGCGCCATTATCATCCGGCCCCCGAGATTAAACCGGCCGATGTTTGCAGTGAGAGCGTATCTCAAGAGCAGAAATTCGATCCAGCCTGCGACCCCTGCCGATGCCGTGAGGGTAGCCGTGCAGTATATGGCGTCTAGCGAAAAAAGGGAACGCATGGGAAATACGACAAGGAAGCCCAGGAGGGCCGTTAAAGCCACACGGAAACACGCAATCCCCAGCGGCGTCCTGGTATTGCCGAGGGCCCAGAAGGTCGATATGAAGAGGCGTGATTGTGTTGTGGCAACGAGCCCTATTGCGCTCCCTGCCAAGATGAACCAGACGAAACGCGAATCCGACCCGCCGAAGTGCCCTGTTTGGAAGAGCGTCGCTGTGACAACGTCGCCCAAGACGACGAACGCCACAGCTGATGGAACGACAAAAAAAGCAATCCTTCTGATTCCGGCGGTCAGCCGGGCCTCCAATACGCGGACGATTTCCTCTCTTGTCCCGGTGGTTCTTGACATCTCCGTCAGGGCGGCCGATGATATCGCCATCCCGAACAACGACACCGGTAGAGTATATATCGTCTGCGCGTATGCCATAGCCGCGACAGACGCGGGCCCGAGATAGCTTGCCAGGACTTGGTCTATATAGGCCGACAGCTGCACAACGCCGCGAGTGACCACAGCCGGCATGAATCTGGTTATAATTCTTTGCACAGGCGCCAGTCGGGCTTTGACCGAAAAGGTGAATCCTCCGTTAAGCTTTAACGCGTGCGGGAACTGCACTCCCCATTGAAGCGCCGCACCTATGACCGTGGACCACGCGACCCAGATGACGAGCCGCGTCTGTGCCCCGGGACGATTTACCAAATAATACCCGCCGATGCCCACGAGAATTGCGATGATGGCCACATTCCAGAGCACCGGCGCGACGTAGGATAGAAAAAATTTCCGGTGACTATTGAGGACGCCGAGACACCACGCCGACAGTACGAGGAGTCCCGACCCGGGAAACATAATAGCAACCATCCTGATGGTCAGTTCCCGAACCTCCCCGTGAAATCCAGGCGCAAGGATCTCAATAAGGGGTCGACTGAATGTTACGCCTATGACCACAAGTAATGCAGTTACCAACACAAGAATCGAAAGCACAACGGAAGCAGCCTGACCAGCCTCTTCCTTCTTGCCTTCCTCCAGCAGTTTTGCATAAACGGGGATGAACGAAGCAGAGAGGACTCCTTCCCCGAAAAGATTCTGCAAGAGATTGGGAATGCGCAAGGCGGCTCGAAATGCGCCGGCAGCATCGGAGTTGCCGAGGTAATAAGCGAATACGCGCTCTCGCACGAGCCCCATGATGCGCGAGAGTAGAATGCCAATGGCGATGGATAGTGCTGCCGGACTTTTTTTCACGGTATATCGTCTATATGGAATGGTTGAAACGGCTAGGCTTCACGGAAAGGATATCCTCAGCGTTCTCGATCGTCTCGGGATTAATCGCTTCTCGTGTGGTCAATAATCTTATACAGCCTCACGGTAATGATTGTACCATATTCTGCCACGAATATATGCCTGATTCTGCGCGATGTCAATAACGTTGAATGGGTTGAACGTTGAATGGGTTTGAATGGGTTTTGTTGGATGGGTTTTTGGCGTGGAGGCTTAAAGTTTCCGGATGAAAAACGCAAAAATTTGGGGACTTCAGGGGGAACAGTTAAGAAAACCGGCAACCGGAATCATTCACTTTTTTGGCAATACCTGACCGCCGATCTACAGCTTCCAATCTGCAATTTCGAGCATAAAAAAAATCTTTCATTTCCGATACCAGGTGACTATCTGATTCCTTGACCTGCCAGAACCTATCGACGCGGGCGTATGATATAATCATTGAAAGATATCCTGCTTGCCAGCTTATCGCGTTGTTCTCGCTCCTTTGTAGCTGCAGTTTGAAAAGGTGGAATGACATGCCGAGGGACATACCAATAGGGAATGGCTCCCTGCTGATGCTCTATGATAAGTCCGGGCTTGTGCGGGACATCTGTTTTCCAAGCGTGGGCAGCGAGAACCACGCCCAAGGTCATGTTTTTAGGGTCGGTGTCTGGGCGAACGGCGCATTCTCCTGGATCGACGAAGGCGACTGGAGTCGGTCGCTGGACTACGAAGATGACACCCTCGTGGCGAGGATCAAGCTTGTGAGCAAGGCCGTCGGCCTGGATATCATGATGAGGGACGCCGTAGACTTCCACGAAAATATCTACGTGCGGGAGATTACGGTAAAGAATGTTTTGTCGCAGCCCATCGAGCTCCGCCTCTTCTTCCATCATGATTTCCACATCTCCGGCTCGGATATCGGTGATACGGTCTGTTTCAAGCCGGAAGAGAAGGGCCTTCTCCATTACAAGGGAAGGAGATATTTTTTCGTTAATGCCCTGACGGAAAGCGGCGTCGGTGTCGCCCAGTTCGCCGCCGGCGTAAAGGAGACCAAGGGACTGAGCGGTACATGGGTTGATGCCGAAGACGGTGTTCTTTCCGGCAATCCCGTTTCGCAGGGTTCGGTGGACTCGGTTTGCGCCGTGCACATGGTAATTCCGCCCGGCCAAACATCGCAAGCATACTACTGGATGGCAGCCTGCGTTGACTGGAAAGGGGTGAAGCGGCTGAATGATCTCGTCGTCCGGAGAACGCCGGGATACTTCATCGCGAGGACGGCCGATTACTGGAGGCTATGGCTCAACCGGGAGCGCATGAAATTCGGTGACCTGCCCGATGCCATCGTCCGGCTTTATACCCGGAGCCTCCTCATCCTGAGGACGCACATAGGCATCAACGGCGCGGTCGTAGCCGCGAATGATTCCGACATCCTTCAGTTCGCCAGGGACACCTACGCATATATGTGGCCGAGAGACGGAGCGCTTGCGGCGCATGCCTTCGACGTCGCCGGCTTTCCAATACCCGCGCAGAAGTTCTTTGAATTCTGCAGCGAGATCATCGGGAAAAACGGTTTTTTCATGCACAAATATAACCCCGATGGTTCCCTCGCGAGTTCATGGCATCCCTGGGTCCTGGAAGGAAAGCCTCATCTCCCCATCCAGGAGGATGAGACGGGGCTCGTGCTCTGGGCACTCTGGGAGCATTTCAGGCTGTTCAAGGACGTTGAGTTCATCAAGCCCCTCTACCGGAAGGTCATCAAGGCCGCCGCCGACTTTCTGTGCGATTTCGTTGACCAGAGAACAGGGCTTCCCCTGCCCTCGTATGACCTCTGGGAAGAACGCCTTGGAGTTCACACGTTTACCACCTGTGCCGTCATCGCCGGGCTGAATGCGGCAGGTAATTTTACCTCTTCCTTCGGCGAGACGGAACTCGGGGAAAAATACCGGACTGCGGCTGACAGAATCAAGGCTGCCCTCGAGGAGCATCTCTTTAACCATGAATCCGGGAGATTCATGAACGGAGTTTCCGATCGTGATGGCTCGCCGCAGAAGGATTTCAGGCTTGATGCGAGCCTCTGCGGGCTCTTCGCCTTCGGTGTTTTCTCGGCATCGGATGAGAAGGTTGTCAATACCATCGAAGCGTTGAAAGACAAGCTTTGGTGCCAGACGGAGATCGGTGGGCTGGCGAGGTACGAATTCGACCGTTATCAAAGCGTGGCCGTGCCCAGCCCGGACGTCCCCGGCAACCCCTGGATCATCAGTACGCTGTGGTATGCACAATACCTGATCGAAAAGGCGAAGAACAAGGCCGAGTTGCGGAAGTCAGTCGCCGTTTTGAACTGGGTTTGTGAAAGGGCGCTGCTGTCAGGGGTCCTCGCAGAGCAGGTTAATCCCTTTACTGGAGACGTGGTTTCGGTTTCCCCCCTTATGTGGAGCCACGCCGCGTTCATCATCGTTGCGCAGCGGTATCTGAGTAAACACCGGGAAGTGGAGCGGTGCCCTACCTGCGGACAGCCGCTCCTACCCGTGTGACGTCCGCCTCAAGGCACTGCGACGAGGAGGGACCGGATAAGTCCACAAGCCTTCGATTATTAACGCGGGAATCGCAGCAGTCGTTCGGAGGGCGCGGACACAGGCGTCTTCGCTCGAATTCGCGAAGTTTCTCCGGTTGACGTTTACCCCTGTTGAAATAGCGACAAAAATGAAAAGAAGTGGATCATGACAACCCTATTCATCGAGAAAGAGAGGAGAAGACCATGAAGATGCGGGGAGCGCCGGGAGTTCTTATCGGATCAGTAGTTGGGGCATTGCTGACTGCAGCACTCATCGCCGTCTTTTATGCGGGATGGCGCCTGGCGGACCTGCCCTTCGTACCCTTTGATGTGTTCGACTGGACGACCCGCGTACTGCCGGGAGCACTCATCGAATTTGTTATCGGCGCCATGGTGGTTGCCATCCGCGGGTTGCACCTCGGTCCCACATCGGCAGTCGCCAAGATCATTGAGCAGGCAATGGGGATTGTCGGTCTCTTTATCACAGGCGTCGTTGCCGGCGCCGTTCTCTTCAGCGTGATACGCGCACTGCGCGGTCGATATGCTTACGTGTCTGGTTTTTTCCTCGGATTGCTCGCGGCCATTCCCGCCGTGCTCATCAGTTCCTTTCTTGGCAAGACAGCCGTCGCCCCGCCGATGGTCAACGCGCTCTGGATTCTGTTCGTCTTTTCCTCCTGGGGAATGACGTTCGGCGTGGTTTACCTGCGGCTGTCTGACCTCAGCGTGTCCGTCGAGAGGGATTCGGATCTTCAACCATCCGTTCAACAGGTCAACAGGCGTAAATTCCTGATCCGGCTTGCGGGGTACACTGCGACCATCACGGTGAGTGGGGCAATCGTAGGTCTTCTGTCGGAGCGCCACAGCCGGATGAAATTGTCGAGCCTGATGCCCTGGTCCGCAACGCACGCCCTGCCGAACGCCGGCGCCGCTGTCAAGCCAGCGCCCGGCACGCGGCCCGAATTTACCCCCCTGGAGCGACACTACCGCATTGACATCAACACGACCCCGCCGAAGATCGACGGCATGACGTGGCGGCTCAAGATAAGAGGAATGGTCGAAAAGCCCCTGTCCTTTACGCTGGACGATATCCAACGCTATGAACCCATGCACCAGTTCGTCACTCTGTCCTGCATCTCCAACCCGGTGGGCGGCGATCTTATAGGAACGACCCGCTGGACCGGCGTCAGCCTGAAGAGCTTCCTGCCCGACCTCGGCCTGAAGCCCAACGCCACTCATCTAAAAATCAGTTCAGCAGACGGATTCTGGGAAACCCTGCCCCTGGAAACGATCATGGCAGACGAGCGGGTAATGCTGGCCTACGCCTGGGATGGAGTGCCGCTGCATGACGATCACGGCTTTCCGCTGCGGGTCTACATTCCGGACGTACACGGAATGAAGCAGCCCAAATGGATCGAGTCCATCGAGGCAATGGACCATTGGGAACCGGGCTACTGGGTGGTCCGCGGATGGGACAAGGTCGCAAAGATGAAGGCAACGTCCGTGATCGATACCATCGCCGTCGATATGACGATCATCAGCGCTGACCAGCGGAAACTGGTTCCCATCGGCGGCATCGCCCACGCGGGCGCCCGCGGAATCTCGAAGGTCGAAGTGCAGGTTGATGACAGTTCCTGGCAGGCGGCTGCAATCAGAACCCCTTTGTCGCAAACGACGTGGGTGATCTGGCGCTATGACTGGCCGTTCCAGCCGGGCAAGCACAACTTCACGGTACGCTGTTATGACGGGAGCGGAACCCCGCAGATCGTTGAAGCGAAGCCACCCGCTCCCAGCGGCGCCTCCGGCCTGTTCAGCAAAAGCCAGAAATTTTAAGATTTCCGGCGCGTTCTTCGCGCCGGTTTTTCCAACGCCATCACGTTCACCCTACCCGTTAATCGGGACTGGCTATAAACGTGCGTGTTCCCTTTGTCCGATTTAATCAGCCTTTAGTCCTATGCATTCCAGTGACCATTATTTTATCCCGTTGTGATGATTTCGTGACCTTAAAGAGGTATCTTTCAATCAAATATAAAGATAAAGCAGGGAACCACAGAGGGCACAGAGGAAAACAGATAACGAAGTAAACTCATAAGGCAAGTCTATTGGGGAGGTATTCATGAAGACAAAATTCATTGCCACAGGCATTGCGGTGTTCGCCATTGCTCTCCTTGCGCTGCTCACTTATGCAGGCGGAACTGTCAGGACAGCATACCAGTCCCTGTTCGCAGGTGACCGCGTAGCCTTGGCACAGGAAACGGGAATGTCGAAGGTGATCTTCAAGGTCAAGTGTTATGACGAAGGCAAGGCAGCCCTCCAGGGGCTAAATGGAATTCAAAAGATCGAGACAGGTTTTCATTACGTTCATGAGACAGACACTGTTTATTACGATCCAAAGGTGATCACGATCGAAGAGATGGAAACGGCCTTGAAGAAGGCAGGGACATATGTGGAAACAATGAAGATGAAAGAGAGGAACTGATCATGTTTGAGAAATTGTTGATAGGGACATTGCTGGTTCTGCCGCTCCTGGTTACCCAAGCCAACGCAAGCACTATGCCGCCTGTTGAAAAAGCTACCTTCGCGGGAGGATGCTTTTGGTGCATGACCCCGCCTTTCGAGAAGCTGGATGGAGTAAAAGAGGTCGTATCCGGCTACACCGGCGGGCACATCGTCAATCCAACCTATCAGGATGTGACTTCCGAAACCACGGGCCACCTGGAATCCGTCGAGATCACCTATGATCCTGCGAAGGTGAGCTACAAGAAGCTTCTTGACGTGTTCTGGAAACAGATTGACCCCACTGATGACGGCGGCCAGTTCGTTGACCGCGGGCCGTCGTACAAGTCCGCCATCTTTTATCACAGCGAGGAACAAAAGCGGCTGGCAGAAGAATCGAAAAAGGACCTTGAACGATCGGGGCGGTTCAATAAACCAATCGTCACTGAGATCCGGCCTGCCGGCCCCTTTTACCGCGCCGAGGAGTACCATCAGGACTACTGGAAAAAGAACCCGGTCCGGTATAAGTTCTACCGGTATAACTCGGGCCGCGACCAGTATCTAGCAAAGGTTTGGGGAAAGGATGAGATGATACGCACAGAAAAAGCCGAAGACAATAACACCAGTGTCTATAGGAAGCCATCCAAGGAAGAGTTGAAAAAAAGACTGACCCCGATGCAGTACGATGTGACTCAACAGGAAGGCACAGAGCCGCCGTTTGGCAATGAATACTGGGACAACCACAAGCCGGGGATCTATGTCGATATCGTCTCCGGCGAGCCCCTGTTCAGCTCCCTCGACAAATACGATTCCGGCACAGGATGGCCGAGCTTCACAAAGCCACTCGAACCAGGCAACATTGTAACCAAAGAGGACCGCAGCTTGTTCTCGGTCAGGACTGAGGTACGAAGCAAACACGCCGACTCGCACCTTGGCCATGTATTTAACGACGGCCCGGCCCCGGCGCACCTGCGCTACTGCATGAATTCAGCGGCGCTCAGGTTCATCCCCAAGGAGGACCTGGTAAAGGACGGGTACGGAACGTACGCGAAGCTCTTTGAAAAGTAAGACGACAATTTCAAAAAGATGAAACGGTTGCGTTTTACAGGAGGTATTTTTCGTCCCCTATATCTTACAGCTCCTTTCGCCTCAACAGAATCCGGAACAGCGCCGGCACCCACTGGAGCAGCGAGGCAAGGTTTTTGCCACTAAAGCTCATTAAGTCGGTCACTGTGGTACGAATCCGCTTGATATCGTCTTGTAGATCTGTGACCTGGATCTTAACACGCTCCGCATCCGCAGCAAGACTTGCCATCGCGGCCTCGCGTAGGGACTTCACGGCATCAACTTCGGGGCCGAGCTGTAGACGGCCGGCAACAATAACCGCCACCACGGCCAGCACGATATCGACTATGGCAACCGCGAGAGCAGCACCGGCATTATCAAGATGCGGTGCAAGGTACAGATAGAGGGCGATATTCAGCATTCCCGTAGCCAGAACGGCCAGAAGAACCGCGGCAATGTAGAACGCGGCCTGCTGAACGGTGTGACGCAGTTGAAGACGAAACAGGATCATCTCTGCTTTCAGCAACAGGCGCAACTTTACCAGAATATCATCCATACTTCTACCCCTTGCGGCTGAGCAGCCGACCCATGAGGACACCGAGCGCAAAGATCACGAGCGCGGTCTTGGCGGGCACGTCCTTGAACTGAAGGTCCAGACCGCCCATCAGTTCTTCAGCCTGTTTGATAAAGTCCCGAAGCCAGGTTCCCGTCTCTCCTTGGGTTTCTTCCCGCGGTCTCTGTCCCGGTTCTTCCGGGGAGACCTGCGCGTCTGCCTGTTTTTTGGTTGCCTCGAGTGCCTGAAGCTGTTTTTTCAACTCCTCTATCTCCTGCATGATGTCAAGGTTTGCCATGGCTCATCCTCTCCTTCCTGTTTCCATCCGGTCTTCTTGCAAGATTATCATAGGTAGCGACATTATGGCAAGGGAATCTCTTTTTTTGATTTTCTCGCACTTTCTGACGGCTCGCAATCAATATGCCATCGGACTTGATTCATGTTGTTGCAACTGCCTGCCCGATTCAGATTGATGTCAACAGTGCCGAGAGAGGGTTTGGCGTATACATCAACAACGAGGTCGAGATGAAACATTGATTCCTGCAAAAAACAGCAAATATTCCAGATACAGACCTTATGATTAAAGTGTGGCGAGTCTGGCTTAAGGTATAGTTTTGTTAGTCGGACAAAACGCTGTCGAAAGGAGACTTGCCATGTATAACCTTAGCAAACTGGATTTCACTGGTCAACACATTTACGCGGGTATTGATGTTCATCTGAAGAGCTGGAAAGTCAATATCATGACAGAGCACAGTTCCTATAAATCGTTCTCCCAACCACCAAATCCTGCGGTTCTCAGCAATTACCTGCAGAGGAATTTCCCGGGAGCGACCTATCACGCTGCCTACGAAGCCGGCTATTGCGGATTCTGGATCTACGATAGGTTAAAAGAACTTGGCATCGGCTGCATCGTAGTCAATCCTGCCGATATTCCGACCAAAGATAAAGAGCGGTCCGGCAAGACCGATAAAGTGGATTGCCGTAAACTAGCTCGTTGTCTCAGAAACGGCGAACTTGATGGTATTTATGTCCCCGCTCGAGCAAATATCGAAGATCGTGGTCTTCTGCGGACCCGGCGCAGCATGGTCAAGAAGCAAGTCCGGTGCAAGGCTCAGATCAAATCCATGCTCGCCTTTTACGGCATCCATCTCCCTGAGGACATGATCCATCGCAACCGGTCAAGCAAGTTCATTCACTGGATCGAGAGCATTCAAATGGAACGGGCCAGCGGAAACTACGTCTTTAAGGTATACCTCTATGAACTCTCGCAGCTCCGCCAGCTCGTCACTGCATTGAATCGGCAGATCCGCATTCTTGCCCGAAGAAAAGAGTATAAGACCAATGTGCAGTTGCTAAAGACGGTTCCCGGCATTCATACGCTTACCGCGATGACGCTCCTTACGGAATTATTCAATATTGACCGATTCCCATCGCTCGATAAGCTGGCGAGCTACATCGGTCTTGTTCCTGACACAGACTCTAGCGGAGAAAAAGATGCCAAAAAAGGCATGACGAATCGGAAGAACCAGTTCCTTCGCTTTTTGATTATTGAGGACGCGTGGGCCGCCGTACGGCAGGATCCAGCGCTATTAATGGCCTATGAGCGGCTTACGAAGAAGATGAAGAAGACCAGGGCCATTATCCATATCGCCAGAAAACTGTTGAACCGGATCCGATACGTTCTTAAAAACCAAAAGGAGTACGTGCCGGCAGTAGTTCAATAACAGACGGGATTGTACTTGGACGGTCGATCTTTATAGACCTGATGTCTCGTGGGTAACGCTCTTTTTCTTCCTGCAGCACCGTTTCGATGTGTCTGCCCAGCTACAGACTGCGTACCCACACTTTAAAACATGACCGAGGAAATGCAGCGGCCTTCAAGCTTCAGGCATGTCTGCTGATAAAAGGGTGGTTTTAAAGACTTGCTCGTCCAAAGACAAAACAGAAGAAAGGCTTCGATTGCAGAAAAGACTTGCCCTTTAACATAAAAGGCCGATCCATTTTTACATAGATCCGCATCATAGGAGCTGTGCGCACAATCGATCCAGCGTTTGTCCCTCTTTGCTGATCAATTCCTCTGCGATTGTTTTCAATTCATGCAGATTCTGCGCTGATGTATCATCCATGTCGTCGCTGCCCATAATCTCGAGGCTTACCTGGAAGCGGTAGTACCTGTCCGTCGGCAACAATTGTCTCAGCTGGTAATCAATCGTGTCGCTTACGCCGTCGAAGACCACATCCAAAGCCGGTTTCGCCCACTGCAGAATGCCCCAATCCTGAACGAGAGGATAGGGAAGAGTCCTGGAAAGCTGGCCGGTCCCGATCGATACCATGATCAGGTCTTCCTCGTCATGCTTGTTGAACATGTCGATTTTCGCATCGACAAAGGCGCACATGCTTGGATTGTTCGCGAACATTCCTCCGTCTACAAGGGTGTAATAGTTCAAACGGTCATTGCGAGCCGCTTGCTTTTCAGAACGGACTTTGGCAGGTTGGAAGTAGGTAGGGGCAGCCGAGGTCGCGCGAGCGACATCCTTCATCAGATAGTCATAGGCCGGGTCTTTTCTCGCTTTAGTGGTCCTGAAAAAAAAAGGGTCACGGCGTTCGATCTCATAGCTCGTGATAAAGAGATCGGTTAACGATTCGGAAAGTTTTGTTGCCCCGAAGTACCTGTCCAATACGGCTTCGATGCCGTCCGGCGGGTAGCGCTCCTCGATCAATCCCTTCAGGGAGCGAATCTCATGGCAGAGGGACTGAGAAAAAATTGCTTCTCCTTTGTCTTCGTAGAACTGGACAAGTTCTCCTGCGCTGTATCGGGGTTTTCCATTCTCTGGCTTTGACAACCCGAGGGCCAGAATGCCGCCTGTTGACGTCCCAGCAACGAGATCGAATAGTGAGCTGATCGGTCTCTTCGTCCGGTCCTCTATTTCGGCGAGAATGATCGCGGGGATGATTCCTCGTATCCCTCCGCCGTCCAACGACAGAATTTTAATCGTCATACGGTGTCATTTTTTTACCGTCTCAATGAATAAATGGGGTCTTCTCAAGGGCAACCCCAACAAAAATTGTGCATTCTGGGGGGATCTGTGGTCCATGCTACCCCAGCCAAGCATAGATTGCATGACGAATTAATTGGCATCTCTGGGACCTGCACCCAAGAACTCCGATGCCCCGCTATGTGATGTTGAAGAGTATCAAACCGGGACGAATATTGCAAGCAAAACTAGGGCAGGGGAGAATTTGAAGACAGCGCAGGGAAGGACAAATTACTTGTTAATTTGGCAATTGACCCTGATGAGGACCAACGAATGGGAACTTAAAAAAGTTCGGGAAGGAGGGGATGCAGCAATATCATTTTACGATGAAGATTTCACATCATTATGATTAAAGGTTAGGGTAAGCAACGCCGGCTCCGTTAACTTATTCAAGTGTGAGATACCCATCAGGGGCTAGGCTTGTTGCCAGCATCACCATGTTGATATCACGATGCTCTCTCCAGGTGTTTGCTTGTCTGTTTACAGGTTCAAGCCAAAAAGTCTCAATTACCTCACTAAGAAGTGTATGCCGCATCAGACTCTCAACCCGCGAATGCAGCCGCTGTTTCATGTCTACATTGTTTGGAGCTTGCTTAACCAGTCCCTGCATTTTTTCTATTGCGTGTAATCCAATAGACAAGCCCAGTTCGCGAAATGCAAGCCGGTAATTAGCAGGAAGCTTCAAGGGATTCATTCCCCTTGCATAGGATTCCAAACCAATCATGGAAGAATCCAATAGAACCTCCAGAAAGTCAGTTTGATCAAAACCTTCAAGTATTATCAATTGGGCTAATTTGTACGCGGCACTCAAGAGTTCTCCGATACCCAAGAGATCATCTGTTACCCAGTTTTTTCCTTTACAAATATTGGACATGTCCGCAATCTCCTCGCTGAGGTCGAACCGTTTGGATTTATTGGAATCTTTTACTGCAGGAGACTGAAGCTGGAGATAAGTGATGAATCCATCGAGAGGATCGTGTTGTCCCATGGAGGCTACAAGCGGATACGAGAGGTCAATGCTCATTTTCCAGTGCATGCTTTTCTGTTCGCCGGACGATGGTTCATAAGTGAACTTGGCATGTGCAGTTTTTGCAAGTTCAATCGCCCAGCTGTTGTAGGTTGAATCTCCAGTGACTCTGCTTGCTCTATTGAGAGCATGCATCCATTTTGTCAGGTAATGATAGTACTGTCCATCTCGATCCCATTCCAACTGTTCGTCATAGGGATCATTGGGCCCGCGCTCGTTCATCCCCTTGCCGATTCTTAGCCCGCCCCTTGTTGGATGCAATCTGCCTTCCTGTTCACGAAGTCCGCTGATCCAGCCAGTTCTTAGGTCATCGTCACGGTGTCGTCCGAGTATGAAATGCACCTGATCGACGAGGTGCAACGCGAGATTCTTGTATAGGTTATCGCTTGTCTGACGATAAAGCCCCAGGAAGGTGCAGACGGCAAAAGCGTCCGTCCATAAGTAGCGCCGTGGCACTTTACTGTTCGATAGCAGCCCGGTTAGATCGGCAAACTCGCTCATGACTTTCCGGGCCACAGACCTGGAGGCGTTTTGTTTCACTTTCCCTTTTTCCTAATTATAGCGATTGTACCAAACATAGATTTCTGTCAAATATGCACATTGAGACATCATGCCATAGGTGCACATTTTAGAAAGAAGCGTTGACTAAAAAACTCTAACGGCATGTGGTACCTGCTCGGCGATTCTGGTTCTCTGAGCTTCACCTGCACGTCTGCAATTGCGTCCTGCTGCAACTATCAATAAATACGATGTAACCTACACGTGAACAAATCGTGTCAGCCGCGTGTGTGCACGAATGCATGTTTCAAAATCAAGGCATGCGTAATCATTCTTCTGGCCGCAGACTAATGCATGACTATGCGCCATCCAGGTATGTATGAAACCATGCGATCGTTCGCTTCCACGCATCCTTCGCCGCAGTTTCATCATATTGATAGATGAAGCCGTCCCTCGTCCTGTTGCCTCTCATACGGGCGGTCGGGCCACGATCAAAGCGGTGATAGGCACCGGGATAAACTACCAGCTCTACTTTTTTCCCCGCAGATTTGAGGGCCGCCTCCATGCCGCGCGCGATCTGCACGGGGACCTCGTTGTCAAGCGTTCCGTGTAGCATCATAACCGGAGCATTGACCTCGGCAACGACGTCGATTGGCAGCTTAACATCAGGCCCGAAATGTTTACCTTTCGCCTTACGCGGGTCATAGGCGCCATAATAGACCACGACGACCTTCACGGCCGGAATGAGGGCCGACACCAGGATGCCATGTGCACCCAGCGAGAAGCCCACCACCCCTACCGGTCTGCCCCCGACCTCTGGCCGCTCTCTGAGGAGGTCGACTACCTGCGAGAGTCGCTCATCGATCGCGGGCGCCCAAAGCCTACCTTCGGCACCTTCAAGGTAGTTCACGGCGACTGCGACAAAGCCCTCCTTGGCGAGCGCTGCCGCGAACTTCACGTCCGCTGGCTCGACGGCTAGACCCTTGGTGTGCAGTACGACCACAGCCGGGGCCGGTGTCCGGGCTGGCACGAACAGAACCCCGGACATCGTTCCGCCCTCGACCGGGAATGAAACAGTCATGCCGTTATGTTCGGAGAAGGACGGTGTCGGTGCAGCAACAACGGTGATCGCAATCAAGACGACGACAGCCAGTGCCGGTCGGCGGGATACTGCGCTAATTTTCGATAAAAGTGCCCCCTTGGTCTGCATGGTGTTGTATCTCTTGTAGCATGGACACGGAATATCTTTAACTTTCATCGCGTTTGCGTTCAACCTGGCATTAATATCTAAACAGCATTATAGTATAAGTATATCATTTCATTTAGGTATGATTGCTATGAATGGCAAATCCGGGCTTTGGAAGTATATTAGAGAAATGTTAGAAGACTGGTAGCCGAGGGGATTACTAATTACTGGATGCAACATTGAATATTGCAAAGAATCGAACTTCAAAAACTTCAGGAAGGTAGGACGCACTGCACGTTACAACAGATCTTCACCTCAATCAGAATTAGGATCTCTGCGAGGCGCACCTCCTTGCATGTACTAACGCTTCATGGAAAAGGCTGCAGAATACTTGAAACCTGCATCAACGTTTAGCGGATAAGTTGTACGGTGCGGCATCTGCCTCAAGCCGGGTCTTGTCGCTAACAAACACTTCATATCACGAAAGGAATGAACATCTTCGTTCGATTCATATAGTCACTGTATGCGGTGCCGAAATATAGCAGGTTCTCTTGTTCCTCTACCCGGGCGGCCAAGATAATGTTCAGCGATGAAAAGAGTGCCAGCAAACCGCCTTGCCACGATGGAACCAATAGAAAAGAACCCCAGATCAGCATAAGGAAAGAACAATACAGAGGATGTCGAACGTATTTGTATGCTCCCACCGTGACAAGGACGGTCGTTTGCTCGACCCAGAGCAACGTCGGGTCGCTGCGCCGGGAATCGAGCATGCCTTCCCTGCGCAGTAGCTGAAATCCATGAATCGCCAGGAGTGCGGAGAGGGTCAAGCACACGAGCGCAATGATGTAATGCAGACTGGTCTGCTGATAGGTCCGAAAGTCCAGATTCAGCAACACGAGCGCTAAAACAGCTTCCCATGCGAAAAAGCGGTAAAAACCATGGAAGCGAAAGCTGCGCAAGGATTTGCGTGATACAAGATAAATCGCAACAGACACAATAATAAAAACAGCAAGTCTGAATATTATTAGCATGGTGTCATGGCCATTTTACCAAGAATATGCCTTAAGGGACTGCGAGGGGTTCTATCTCCCCGTTTGATGGACACTACATTCTCTGCGAATAGGCGGACGTATTCTCGTGAAGATATCCCGCTGGATGCCGAGTGCGGGAGTCAGCTGCTGCTGGGAATGTATGTACGGAGGCATTATACAAACTCCGCACCAAGGGTGTCAAGGATAGCCATGCGGCAACGTACCGGTAAAAATTCGAGGCGCATTCTGCAATTTCAAAAAGATGAAGCGGTCAATGACTTCAGGAAGGACCAGTGACTGTATACTTCGTACCGCGGTCTTCTCTTCGTCATTGATCCTTGCGTCTGATGTACACTTATGATTGTGCGGCGGCATTTGATGAATCGGAGATGTAGAATACCCATCAAACTTGATAATCATATACTTGATCTAGAATTATTATCCACCGAGACAACGATATAATAAAAATATATCGTACGGAGTATTCAAAGTCAAATGCGCGTTAGGCTCTTGCGCGGGGGGATTTTGGAAAGATGCCGTCCATGAGGTTGATGATTTATGAGTCTCAAAGAATGGCGATATCAACAGTTACAGGATGAATCCCGCACCGCGTTCTACAGCAGAGATTCTACACTTCGTCAAAAATTTTGTTTGTCTCGTTACCGTGAACCATCATGCTCGTTTCGTTGAATAGAAATGCTGACGAATGCCAGTAGAATAGCGGAATCATCTCTCATTCCCAATCAGGAAGTTGGCGCCAGTTTGGATAGTGGGTATTGCTGGCCTTTGAAGAAGGACTTGGAGAGCAGGATCATTTTTTGCTCGCTCTGGCCCCACAAAATCAAGCACCATTATGAACCCATCTGCTTGAGGCCTGCTCTTGGGTCTTTCCCTGAGAAAACAGGGAAGAGGCTTTTGTTTCCGCATCCCTTCGGGGCCTGGAAAAGGCGGGTCCATTTTGAGAATGCTGCATTTATATGGGTAAGCAGGGTTGACAAGTCTAAAATACATAACTATATTTTCAATATAACGTGAGGTACTCCCCAAAATGTACCAATCATGTTTTTGTGGAACTTCTGGACTCGCACAGAAGGGAGAGGAAAATGGAAGAATCAGTGAAAGCCAAACACCTTGGCAGCATCTTCGGGTTAAACAGACTATTGGAAATTGAGAAGCGGCTGGTCCGCAGGCAGATGGCGCACTTAGGAAATCCTCCCATCACAATGGTTATCGGGAACGGGAGCACGGTCTGTCCGGCAGAGGGAAAATCAGTGGGGAGGGTCATTATCCGTGACCGAAAAACACTGCTGCAATTTGTCGTCCATCCTGAACTTCACTTCGGAGACGCTTACAGCGAGGGGAAAGTCGAGGTAGAAGGGAACCTGATCAAGGTCTTGGAATCCGCATTCAGGTGTATTTCGAAGTCACCTAAAAGAGGTTTGGTCAACGCCTATAGAACAAAAATCATCAGCCGACCTCGATTGAACACCCTGAGCGGATCGAAGGATAACATTCACGATCATTATGATATCGGCAACGATTTTTACAGGCTCTGGCTTGATAAAAAAATGCAGTATACGTGCGCCTATTTTCCGGCGCCCTCCGCTACCTTGGAGGAGGCCCAGATTGCCAAGATGGATCACGTATGCAAAAAACTGATGCTCAAGCCCGGCGAGACGGTTGTGGAAGCAGGGTGCGGTTGGGGAACCCTGGCATTGCACATGGCCAGGCATTACGGCGTCAAGGTTAAGGCTTATAATATTTCTCATCAGCAGATCGTCTGGGCACGCGAACGGGCGAAGGAGGAAGGGCTGGACAGCCGGGTGGAATATATCGAGGACGATTACCGGAACATATCGGACAGATTCGACGTCTTTGTGTCGATCGGGATGCTGGAACACGTGGGTGCTCAGTATTACCGGGAGCTAGGCAGGGTCATTAGACGCTCTTTGAAGGAAGACGGAATAGGACTCATACACTCCATAGGACGAAACAGGGCGGAACCTATGAATCCATGGATAGAACGGCGCATATTTCCCGGCGCCTATCCCCCGAGCCTGCGGGAAATGATGGAGATATTCGAGCCTTCTGGGTTTTCCATCCTCGATGTAGAAAACCTCCGGCTGCATTATGCGAAAACACTGGAACACTGGCTGGAGAGATTTGAGCTGGCGAAGGACCAGATAGGCACCATGTTTGATCAGAAGTTCATTCGGTCGTGGAGGCTCTATCTCGCCGGTTCCATTGCGGCCTTTAGCGCCGGAGACCTTCAGCTCTTCCAGGTCGTTTTCGCGCATCCGAACAAGAACGATCTCCCCTGGACAAGGGCCCATTTATATGCCGAGATCGGCCGCTGAAGGAGAGCACATGGACTCGTGCGACGTTCTCATCATCGGTGGCGGCCCCGCGGGCTCCACGCTTGCCTGGAAGCTGAGAAACCGAGGCCTGGACGTGTTGATTCTCGATAAGAGCGCATTCCCGCGGGACAAGGTGTGTGCAGGCTGGATCACGCCTGCAACTACTGGCCTCCTGCAACTGAACACGGACGAGTATTCCCGTGAACGGGTGCTGCAGCGCATCAGCGGATTTAAAACCAGCATGATCGGGACGACCGAGGTTCTCACACGGTATGGACGCACGGTCAGCTACGGCATACGCCGTTGTGAATTTGATCATTATCTCCTTCAGCGCGCCGACGCGCGTCTGCGGCTCGGAGAGCCCCTCAAGACCATGGAGCGGAAAAAAAGCGTCTGGATCATCAATGACGACGTGAAGACACCTTTGGTGATCGGCGCGGGAGGTCATTTCTGCCCCGTTTCGAGATTCCTCAGGGGGAAGGGGGAGCGAAACGGGTCAGCGGTGATCGCCCAGGAAGTGGAATTTGAGATGGATGAGTCTCAGCAACGCCATTGCCGGGTGGCGGGAGAGATTCCCGAGCTTTATTTTTGCGATGACCTGAAGGGGTATGGATGGTGTGTACGAAAAGGGAATTTCCTCAATATCGGGCTTGGCCGTGAAGGCAACATGAACGTCGCGGAGCAGGTTCGGTCATTCTTCGGTTATCTGAGGGACAAGAAGACTATCCCGGCGAATACCCCGAGCAACTTCAGGGGGCATGCCTACATGCTGTATCATGGTGCATCTCCAACCCTGGTTGATGACGGTGTGATGCTGATCGGGGATGCGGCCGGACTGGCATATCCCAAAAGCGGAGAGGGGATCCGGCCGGCAGTAGAGTCCGCCTTGACAGCGGCAGATGTCATCCTTTCCGCTGCTGGCGACTATCGGCGCGGCCGTCTTCTACAATATCCCATGCTGCTGGCTGACCGCTTCGGCAAAGGCGGCACGAGTCCCGGGATATTGATATTGCCTCAGGTGGTGAGACATTTCATGAGCCACACGCTCATGAAAAGCAGATGGTTCTCGCGGCATGTATTGCTTGATCGATGGTTTCTGAATGCGCACCGGCCTGCGTAACGCTGATGCCTGCATTCAGTTTCAAATGATCCTAATTTCGTCAATGGAAACTTCCCAGATTCAGGCGGCACGAGTGAACATGGCTGGTGTTTGTGTCATGTGCGGTTGTTCTTTCGGTCTGTGCCGCTTTTCTTCGAAGGATAGCAGGACTCGCAATAGATGTCCGTGTCAGACAAAAAAAGATGCGGAATTGCGGTTGAAAATTGATAATCACATGAACGCGCGGGTGAGTGGCATGCAGTTTAGCGTCCCTCTCAATCCGTTGGGTTATCAGCGCCTTCATTGCCAATGTCCTTTACGATGAACGCTACTGCTCGATTAGAATTCACTTTTCGCTCAGCCTAACGGCTAACGGTACGCATGGCCGCTTCAGGATAGCGAGTCCCCGCTACGAAACCCTGCGGCGCAGCTTCAGCAATGCGGCGCAAATCGTCCTTGCTCAACTCGATCTCAAGAGCCCGCAGATTCTCTTCAAGCCGTTCCCGGTGCTTTGTTCCCGGAATCGGTATGATATCTTCTCCTTGCGCCAAAAGCCAGGCAAGGGCAAGCTGAGCCGGCGTACATTTTTTCTCTTTTGCAATGACTTTGATTTTTTCAACGATTTGCAGATTATGTTCGAAATTCTTGCCTTGGAATCTAGGCATATGGCGACGATAATCATCCGCTGCCACGTCTGCGGGTTTTTGAAAGGCTCCTGTTAAAAAGCCGCGGCCAAGCGGAGCGTAAGCGACCAGTGAAATGCCGAGTTCGCGGCACGTCGGCAAAACATCGGCTTCCGGCTCTCGAGTCCAGAGGCTGTATTCTGTTTGCAACATCGCTATCGGTTGGGTAGCGGCAGCACGTCGAAGCGTTGCCGAACTCGTCTCAGAAATCCCGGCATAACGAATCTTGCCTTCTTTTACAAGTTGTCCAAGTGTTCCGACTGTGTCCTCAATCGGGACGTTCGGGTCAACACGTGACGGGTAATACAGGTCAATGTAATCAACGCGCAATCGCTGCAGGCTGTAGGATAAATAATTGCGAATGGAAGTGGGCCGACTATCAAAGCCGATAAAATTGCCATCATGATTGCGCAATGCACCAAACTTGACCGAAATAAAAACCTTATCGCGCGGAATTCCCGCGATTGCTTCGCGGATAAGTTCCTCGTTGTGTCCTACTCCGTAAAAATCGCCGGTGTCAAGGAGATTGACGCCGAGCTCAATCGCACGTCTTATTGTTGAGATGCTTTCGGCATCGTCCACTTTTCGTCCGCTGTAAAAATCCGACATCCCCATACAGCCCAAGCCTAATTGAGATACTCGTGCGTTCGTTTTGCCAAGCATCCGATATTTCATTTTTTTATTGCTCCCTTTCTTTCCCGGTTGAGTTATTTTGCGATGATGGCCATCATCATTGTTTATTCGAGGGGGAATGGGACTCCGGACAGACGAGCACATTCTGAAAGGTATCTTTCCTGAGTGGCGGCATCCGCGGCTGCCGGGTGAAAATGCTGAAGTTGTTGATGATAAAAATATTTTCCTGAGACCAAAGCTTCCTTTTCTTGGCTAGTCGCCAGCCAAATCTGTGTTTTAGGCGCCTCCTCCACACTATCGGGTGCTCCCGGTCCACCCATCTTAGTTGCCACCCAACCAGGCTCCAGTGCATTGGATAAGACGCCTGGCCATTTGCGGGCAACAGCAAAGGCAAGGATGACATTGTGTAATTTAGAATCAGCGTAGGCGCGAGATCCATCCCATGACCGGGTGTTCCACGTCAAATCGTTCAAGGTGGGGTCGCCACTTCGATGCATACCTGAACTAACATATACCAGGCGCTTTGGTTTTTTAATCAGGCATGTCAGAAGGTAGGGGGCTAATGAATTTACGGCAAAGACCTGCGGTAAGCCATCAATAGTCTGAATACGATGTGATTCACGATAGCCTATACCTGCATTATGGATAACGGCATCAAATAAGCCTAGCTCATTTACCTGATCTGCAACGTGCTTCGTTTCGGCGATGCTGGCAAGATCACCGAATATGGCGCTTTCCGCTCCGGGAACACTGGATAATGCTTCTTGAGCCCGACTTTGATTACGGGCATGTAATACGACCTGATGGCCATTTGCAACCAGTAATCGCGCAGCCATGAGACCTAGTCCATCGGAAGAGCCTGTAATGAATATCCTTGCCATAAAAATCCTGTGTTCTTTAGATGATCAAAGTTCATTCATGAACAACGACATGCATTGACCAAAATGGCAATAATGTGATTTTCTTCTCCCATAAAAAATTATAGATCATTTTCATGAAAATGACCACCTGGTTCTTATCAATCCGAAAGAGACGTGGATGGCCGGGATGTGCAATGTTTTGGACGGCGTCAGCGACAAGCATGACCAGGACGTCTCTCCGAGGTGAAGTTGGCCAAGTGGCAGGTAGCCACGGTCCACGCTCCCGCTGCCGTTCGCAGAGGTGATTCACGAAATAATCTGTTTCGCATTCCGGTCCGGCACATTCGGACGTAGACTCAACTGAAGCCGAGCACTGGATGCGGCGTATACGGCTCCTCAAGAGAAGCAATTTCCTCAGGCGTTAAACGCAATGCGAGCGCCGCTACGGCGTCCTGAAGATGATGCAGCTTGGTTGCGCCAACAATGGGAGAGGTAACCGGCTTGCTGAGCAGCCAGGCGAGAGCAAGCTGCGCGCGGGGGACGCCACGTTGTTCTGCGACCTGACCCAGGCGATCCACAACTTTACGGTCAACTTCTTCGGTACGCGAGTACATGCTCTTCCCGAACTGGTCCGTTTCGTAGCGTTTGGTGTGTTCGCTTTGCCATGGACGAGCCAGGCGGCCGCGTGCGAGAGGGCTCCAGGGAATGACGCCAATAGCCTCGGACTGACAAAGGGGAATCATTTCGCGCTCCTCTTCGCGATAAAGCAGGTTGTAATGATTCTGCATGGAAACGAAACGGGTCCAGCCGTGACGGTCGGCGAGATAGAGAGCTTTAGTGAACTGCCATGCGTGCATAGACGAGGCGCCTATATAACGCACCTTGCCAGATTTCACTACCTCGTGCAGAGCCTCGAGCGTTTCTTCGATTGGCGTTTCAGAATCCCAGCGGTGAATCTGGTAGAGGTCCACGTAGTCGGTCTGCAGACGGCGGAGACTCTGGTCGAGTTCGTAAAAGATTGCTTTGCGCGAAAGACCCCGGCCGTTGGGTTCGTCGCGCATGACGCCGTTGACCTTGGTGGCGATGACGACGGCTTCGCGACGGATGTTGGCTTTCAGAAACCGTCCAAGTACCTCTTCGCTGGCTCCGCCTGAGTAGACATTCGCTGTGTCAAAGAAGTTGATCCCGAGATTAAGCGCCTGACGAAAGAAGGGCTTGCTCTCTTCTTCGTTCAGAGTCCAGGCATGGCTGCCAGGTTTAAATTCACCGGTAGCCGGCACTCCATAGCTCATGCAGCCGAGACAAATGCGGGAAACTTTGAGTCCGGTCTTGCCAAGATTGACGTAATTCATTGACCCTCCTGTGGGAACGGGGTGGCTCAGGCCAGGTTCCCCCTCGACCGAATATATCTCGTGTTCATCGCAGCGTAATGGCTTTCTCAGGACACATTTCCTGGCAGCAAAAGCACGCAATGCAAATGCTGGCATTCACCTGAGGAATATTCCCAACCATGGATAAGGCAGATACTGGACAATGATCAACGCAAGTATTGCAACTCGTGCACTTCTCGGGATCTGCCTGAGGACGAAGTGTTGCCCGCTTATGGATCAGAGACTGCATGGCCTCATTGTGGAATATTGCTTCGCCACCTAGAGGGGGTAGTTTGAAATCGGGCAAGCGTTTCAATTCCCCGATGATTTCAATTGTACCGAGGTCGTAGTCGCCCAAGCCCGCCTCTTTCGCCTTCTGAAGGAAACGCAGCCTCCCCGGATCGCATCCCATCATAGTCGCAATGACGGAGTCAACGGCAACGGCATTGTCAGAAGCAAGGATTACGCCGATATTCCTGAGGTCTGGGGAAGCCGGACCATTGCCTTCCATGCCGACTACGGCGTCGACGATGAACAAATCCGGTACTCGGAGCCGAAATACCTCGACCACCACTTCATTAAAATCCGTCGGATTGCCGGCAGCCTTGTGCAGCATGGCTTTCTGCGCGCCAGGCAGTAAACCGTAGCTGTTTTTGATAGCTCCGGTCACAACGGTCAGGCCGTGCGTTTTGAATTTCGGCAGACTAATGATAACATCAGCTTCCAGCACAGCCCGGGAGATGCTGACGGTAGACAGGTATTTGGGATTGAAGGCGACTTTCTGAGAATCATTGCCGATGTTCTGATAGTAGCCTTTGGCTGCCTCCGTCAGGCCAGTCCTGGTAAAGCTTTCCTCGTTTGCACCGTAACTGAACAGGCCTGGATTGTCTCCCACAATAATGGAGGCGGGACCCATCGTTTCCACCTTTTCCACGACGGAGCGAAGAACAGCAGGACTGGTGACGATGCCTTCTTTTGCTTCCGAGCTTCGAAGTACGTTGGGCTTAATCAGAATTTTTTTCCCAGTTATCGTGATAGGAAAAAGTTCAAATGCCCGGTCCACGGCTTGGTGGACATTTTCATAACTGGCAGGATGGATCATGACTTTTGACATACTTTCAGCCTCCAAATTAATGGAAAATACCCCAAAAAATGCACTGTCAATGGATCAAGGCAGCGGTAAAAACTTCTGCAGCACCAACGACAGAGTAGATTCACTTCACCCGTTACTTTATTTCTCAGGCTTCGACGATGTCTTTTTTACCGGCAAGAGGAGACATCCGTCTCCTTTTATTTATTTACCGGAGCGATACACGTATGCGCTAAATATCCTTAAATGTGACTGCTTCCTGAACGGACCTCCTTGTGCTTCGAAACTGATTTTGAGGATGTTCGGCATCCGCATACCCGAGCGCTATCCCGATGATGATCGAAAGACCTGTCGGGATTTTCAGTTCCTTCCTGATGAGGTCAGGATGGGCAACAAGGGTTACCGCCGGGGCTGAATGGAGGCCGAAGTGACGCGCCGCCAGCATGATGCTTTGGGAAAAGAGGCCGAGGTCGAAGATTGACCAGGGAGTAAGTGTGCGGTCCATGCAAATATATGCGACAACCGGCGCATTAAAGAAATGATAATTCACTTCAGAAAGGTCCTTCATTACAGTCTTGTCCAGACAGACCCGCTCAAGGGTCATCATGCGTTCGGCCCGCATGTCATCCATCCGTTTCTTTAGATCCGGCGGCCATTGCATCGGTGCGGTAAGATCGGGGTTACGCGCCACGCAATTTTTAAGGTTCACGACATAGGCCTCGCGCAGTCTGTTTAAGACCTCGCCGCCAGCTACGAAAATTTCCCACGGCTGCGTATTGGCCCAGGAAGGCGCCTTGAGCGCCGCTTCTATGACCTTTTCGAGCGTGTTATGGTCGATGGGGTCAGGCTTAAAAGCTCGGACCGTAAACCGCGTGTTTAAAGCATCAATGATATCCATGGAAGAGCCCTCCTATTCCCATCTCGCAGATGAACGGAACAATGCTCCGGTGCACAAAATGCTTTATGATTACCTAACGTCCGATACTATCGACTATTTCTGCAGAGCTTTTTACGATAGCTGTTTTCTCGAGATTTTTCAACGATCGCTCATGCGCATCCCTGTCCATCGAAGAGACACAATCGGAAACAACCACCGGGTAGAATCCTCTGTTTGATGCATCACGCGAAGATGACTCGATTCCAGCCTCGGTTGCAATGCCTGTGAATATTAGCGTCGTTATATTCCTGTTCCGCATCATGTTCTCGAAATACGTTCCTATAAAGATGCTTGCCGTCGATTTATCCAGAAGGAGATCTCCTTTTGCGGGCTTTACGGCTTCAGGTATCTCTCTTTCTCGTGAACCTGGCGGCATGAAATTGGGAAGTTTGTCCACCTGCTTGACATTAAAGCGCCGCATCATGTTGAAAATGCTCCAGGATGACTGAAATTCCCTCGGAACGGGAGTTATCAGGGTATAGGCAACAGGCATTTTATTTCTTAAGATCTCCACCAGACGTTTTAACTTGCCTATGAACTCTTCCTGATTGAATATTCGGTCTACAAGGCCATTTTGAACATCCCAGACAACGAGGCACGAATGCCGGGGGTCGACTATTTCTGTCAGATTTTCATATACGGTAATGCCATTTGCATTTATCATTCATTGCTCCTTTCTGAAAAGGGATCTCATGTCGTCATGGTGGGCAGCGTTTATCAAGGAGGCCATCAACTCAATCTTTTCCTCACTTTTTCCCAGCTTCGCGTGATGAGAAAGCTTTCTTCCATATTATCGAGCATGCGCATGAATTTATTTATTGGCACAGCAAAGGTGAGTGTTTCCTTGGGGACATAAGGCCTGGCCGATACATCAAACATTCCGATTATGGCTCGCGGTCTGTCCGAAGTTTTTTCCAGGTAGGGATACTGAATAATTGAACCACAGCCGGCGGAAAAGGGACAATAAACTCCATTTGGTTCACTCTCGTCGTAGTTTGCAAGAGTAAAGAGGCCAGAAAGCACATCGGGGGCCGCAAAAAAAACGACAACGTCCGGATTATCCGATTCCTCAAGCATGTCGAATCTTTTGAAAACGATTGCGCGTGCCGGGGCCGCAAACTTCGGTTGGATCCTCACCATTTCCCTCACGATTTCCGGAGTCTTCTTATAACGCTCGCCTTCGAGCTTGCCGGGAATGCCACACGAGAGAAAATATTCGAATTGAGGGCTGATTTCATCTGTAAACCCGGAATATCGCTTGCCCCCGCGGCAGCCGATCGAGTCAGATTCAAAACGGAGCGAGACGCCTTTTCTTGCTCTGGCCAGCACGCCGATCATGCACATATGGGCTGATGGGGCTGGAACGAGTTCAGCATCGTCTGTCTCATCAGTGTAATAAAAAGTCAGAGGAAGCTCAGTTTCGTTGAAATATCGGCTCCACAGCTCGATAAACTTTGTCTTCAATGCGTTGTCCATGAGAGCGACCTCCTTTTCGGCGGCGGAATCAAGCAGATTGCGTCTCAAGTAATGATATCTAATGTGAAGTAAACGTGCTGCCCGCTAAGCGCCGATGCCTTTCGAAGCCGGGACGCCATCGGCATTTTGGGGCGACCATTCCGTTGCGGTAAGACGCCGACCCGCGATCCTCCGTCCTTCATCGGATGCCAGAAAGACGGCAACGGGAACGATGATTTCGGGTTTGAGCAGGCGCGAGCGGAGATCGGCGGAAAAGTCGGCTGGGATCATGCCGGTTTCGGTAGCACCGCCGGGAAGGATCTCGTTCACGGTTATGCCTGTGCCTTCCAAATCCTGGGCCCAGATGATTGTCTCGGACTCAAGGGCTGCTTTCGACGGGCCGTAGGGCGAGAACCCTCTGCGTTTCATGGTCTCGTAGTTCATGGTCACATTGATAATCGCCCCGCTTTTTTGGCGCAGCATATGCGGCACAGCAGCGCGGGCCATGAAGAAGGGACCGTTCACGTTCGTGTCGATCACCATTTTCCATGTCTCGGGGTCCGTTTTCCAGAAGCGAGTCGGCTCGGTCATGAAGGTCGGGGAAACGTATTTCATGCCCCGGCCGGCGTTGTTCACGAGCACGTCAATACGGCCGAAGCGGGAAATCGTTTCGCTTATGACGCCTTCACAGGCGCGGGACTCGGTAACATCCGCCAGAAGAGAAAGGGCTTTTTCCCGTCCCCAGGCAGAGACAAAGGAATCGATCTCCGCCCGCTCGCGAGCCGCGGTCACTACCACGCGGCAACCTTCCTGTACGAATCCCTCGGCAATGGCCCTGCCCATTCCCCGGCCGCCGCCGGTCACGACTGCCACTTTCCCGTCCAATTTCCCCATAACCACCTCGCAGTTACTTTTACAGGCTCACCCCTTTTCAGCGTACTCCATTCACCCATACACGATTTTCAGCATGCTGATTCCTCCCTCAACGACAAATGGATCGTAGCCAGTACATCCTGTTCATGGTTTCTTCGGGTATCCGACGGTCTGCGCTAGAATGATTTTTTGATCGGGCCTCAACTTCATGACCGTTGACAGCGCCTGCCGGTCAACGGACCCGCGTACAACCGTGGCAAGCCCTTCGGAAGCGCAGAAGAGATAGACATTCTCGCTGATGAAACCGGCATCAGCGGCAGAATAGAGATCCTTCTCCTCCTGTGACGATCCGGTCAGACGGGCAAGATCGGCGACGTAGATCAGGTTTAGGGGTGCATCTTTCACGAAAGGCTGGCGGCCGGTCAGTGCGCGGACGTCCTCCGCAAGGACCGGCTCCAACGCCTGGGATCGGGCATCATAGAGATAAAGGCCGTCTGCCATGGCGACATAGATGTCGATATTCTGAGAGTTTTTTGCCGAGGGAGCGGTCCGCCCTCCCGAGCCGGGCCGGTTGACACCGAAAGCCGCCCAGAGAAGATTGGAAAGTACCTGGGGCGGAAGCTCCTCGCTGCTGAATGACCGTGAAGAACTCCTGTCCCTCAGCACCTGCATGAGCGGTCTCCCGCCGTCCATTTGCGGCTTCATCAGGACCTTGGGCTTGAGCACCTCCGCAGCAGGGACTGCGGCGTACAGGAGCGTCATGACCGCCAGGGATACAATGAAGGAATATGCGATATGTTTCATGATTGCCCTCCTCGTTGTTGTTGAACTTGATATGTTGAGCGATGAATGCCGATACGCATCGGGATTAAACCGCGATCGAATGCACTGGATTGTGACATTTTGCCTCAGAGCTGATGCAGGGGTAGGAATTATTTAAAAAGATAGCGCTACATCACACATATGTCAAGATTGAATAATGGCATCGAATGACGGTATGGGTAGGCGTTACAGATTTCGGGTTGAAAGATTATGAGTTACAAAGAATGGAAAACCTCAACTGCGCTAGGAAGAAGTCCGCATCACATGATTCGACGGCAATTCTACTCCTCGTCAGACAATATGTCTATTTCCTAACCACAAGCGTGGAATGTCAATATTGTGACAAGGGTGAATGAAAATTGCTCCCCGACATGGGCAGTTCTCGCGGGTGCAGTGATGTCAATCCCGAACAAATTGAATGCCGACTCGGTAGCCACCCTCTTCGGGAGCGGCTGGTTTTCTCCATCTCACTACCCCTACCTTATCCTCGACGCTGCTGCTTGAGAATAACAGGGTGTCATCTTCCAGGAGATGATCTGTTCTCACGCATATTCCTGCATCGCCGATCTCCTCGAGGATGGCATTGATGACCACTTTCCCCGATTCTCCGGAATCCATCTTAAAGGCGCAATTGACAGGCTTCCTCAGCCTCAGCCGTTCACTGTTCCTATTCTCTCTGTTAGATTTGGAGACTTGTGCTTTTTCCCCCTGTCCAAATATGTCCCTGAACGTAGCGGGATCTTCCTTCTTCAAACAGGTTGGGCATACGCAGTGCGTAAATGTTGCGTTAGAATGCTCCTTGATATAGGTCTCGACTCTTATCCAATACCCTTTATCATCACGGATCTTCTTACACCAGGCACATATGGGAATCAAGCCCGTCAATGTCTTGATCTTGGTGAGTGCTTCTGTTAGTTGGGAGATAAGCTGTTCTCTCTCCCGATCGGCAACTTTGCGTTCACTGATGTCCTCTATCATTCCCAGGGCATAGAGGACCTTTCCCTCCGGATCATGGATCGCGGTTGCGGTAAGCTTGACCCAGAGACTTTCCTGGTCCTTCTTGACGTATCGTTTCTCCAGGTGGAAGAGAGGTGTTTCCCCCCGAAGAACCCGCTGTGACAATTCTAGACTTTCTTCTTTCTCCTCTGGGTGGGTAAGATCTTCAATGCTGCGTCCGACGAGTTCCTGCTCAGTATATCCCAGCATCTCGCAAAATGACTTGTTGGCTTTGAGAAACCGGTAGCTCGGATCAATGACAATCATGCCGAGGGGACCGTCCTCAAAGATTCTGCGGAATCGTTCCTCACTTTGGCGCAACTTCTCTTCTACCTGATTGCGCTCTGTGATATCCCGGGAATTTACCACGATACCGTCGATCAAGGGGTTGTCAAGATGATTGCTTCCTGTGGCATAGAGTACTCGCCATGATCCATCCTTATGCAGAAAGCGGAAATCAGCAGACAGTGTTAAATCGCGGTTACTGACTACCTCGCGAAAGGCAGTCCGTACCTTTTGGAGATCTTCAGGGTGAATCATCTCGAAGACGTTCTTGCCGATTAATTCTCTCTGATCATAGCCAAGTATGCGATCAACTGAAGGGCTTTCATAGAGTATAGTTCCATCACTGCTGACAAGCGTGATGATGTCTAAGGAGTTCTGAAGCAGGGCATGGAAGAATTCTATTTTGCTATACATTAGCCCTCCTAATTTCCATGGAAGATTGTGTGGTTAACCCTTTTTATCACCTCTTAAAAGAGCTTGGCTTTATCGAAAACTACTTAAATACAAGCACAGATATTAAGATTTGTCAATTTTTTCGAATGGATTTAAGGCTATGCACTAACGAATTCAAATTGAATATTGATGAGTTGCCAAGAATGAGAATTTTGTGAGATAGAGGAAGGAGTCCGCACCGTATGCTTCAACTGCACATCAACACCTCTTCAAAAATTATGTCTATCTCGTCTCCACGCACAATCACCCCCGGTCAGAAGTATTTTCAATAGTCAGGAATGCCAGATATCCTTTCCACTGTGAGAAGACACACCAAAGCTGCCCGTCATTTTCCGAGGCGTTGCAAAATGGAGCAGAATGATATTCATGCCTGGGAGCAGGTTCTTCCAGTTGATAGTGAGCGATAAGATGCCCATGGTATGGTGACCGTCCGGGGCCACCGGCTGAGGGGGGACGGTTGCGCTTTTTGTTCGTGTTTTATCAACGCCTCGAACGTCACTTTCTTGCCGAATATCTTTCTAGTAGTATGCCTCTTCTTTTTTCTGGATCTCGCGGCTGAGTTCTTTTCCCGTTCATTTATTTTTTCCATCAACATCGTGAGCCTGTTTCCCATGAACTCTCCCTGGTAATGCATCATGCTGTGCAAAAAGGTCCTTCACGAAGTCCGGCTGAACATCACGAATCAACAATAAGTAGAAAACTTATTGCATATTCTCGTACACAGGCACGAAAAATGATGAGCGGAACTCGCTGTCGACCTTCTTCAGAGCCGCCCTACCCGGATATTGGTCTCGATGCGACGTGAAGCTATTTCGAGGTTCTCTGACACTTTCAGTATGAGCGACTTGCTGCTCGCAGGCGAGTCTTCAAGGAGCAAAAAGGCTATAAAATTCACATAAACCCGTATTAAAAAGCTATTATTATCAATATATTATGCGCCTTTTTCATAAAATGTAAAAAATTCAGGAACCCTCTTGACATCTTTTTTATTTTTTGGTAAATATCGAGCTAGCACTCTACGGCCGAGAGTGCTAACTAGCGGAATCAGCAGTACCAAGGAGGAAAAAATCAAAAATGAAGGAGGGAACCTTGATGTTATGGACGGAGTTGGATAGATTCGGACTTCAGGACCCCTGGCGCGCGTTCGAACGTTTGAACCGCGCGACCTCAGGATTGCTTGCTCCATCAACGAGCGAATTTCCTCTGGTCAATGTCTGGATGGATGGGGACCGGGCCATCATCACCTCGGAGTTGCCTGGCGTCCAATTGACGGACGTGGACATCTCGGTGACGGGTAAGTCGGTGACCCTTCGGGGTTGGCGGGCGACTGAGGACACGTGCAAGGGTGAATGCCAGCACCGGCGCGAGCGTTGGAGCGGGACATTCACACGGTCCATCGAACTGCCCTATCTGGTGGACCAGGACAAGGTCGAAGCCAGATTCAGCAAGGGCATGCTGGAACTCACACTGCCTCGAGCCGAGGCGGATAAGCCTCGGAAGATCGCCATTAAAGCTGAATAGAGATAAGGAGGCACACCAATGACGGACACAAATCGGGAAATGATGAAGAAGGAAGCAAGCGTGCCCGAGGGAGTGGAACGCACGAAGCCGCGCAGGGTTTTCAAGCCTGATGTGGATATCATAGAATGGAAGGACGACACAGTTTTGACAGCCGACCTGCCAGGGGTAGACGAGCATTCGCTTGATATAACACTTGAAAAAAACGTCCTCACCATCAAGGGGACGGTGGAGCAGAAAATCCCCGCAGGATACCGCCTCGCCTACCAAGAATACGAGGTTGGGGACTACGAGCGGGCCTTCACCCTTTCGGACGAGGTGGACAAGGACCGCATTCAGGCATCGGTCAAGAACGGCGTTTTGAGACTCGTTTTGCCAAAGTCGCCTGCTGCGAAGACCAGAAAGATCGCCGTAACGGCCGCGTAGGAATGCAAGCAAACGAAGGAGGTGGACGTCATGGACATCAAGAATCTCATTCCTTTCGGCAGGAAGAACATCGAGGTTCGACGAGAAGAAGAAAATCCTTTTGCCATGATGCAGCGCGAAATGAATCGTCTTTTTGATTCCTTCAGCCAAAACTGGGGACTCGGGGCATTCCCTGAGTTTACAGGATCGTTTATGCCGCGCCTGGACCTGACCGAGGACGCCAAGGCCTTCACCGTGACTGCGGAGCTGCCAGGCATGACCGACAAGGACATTGACCTTTCCATAGCCGGCGATACGCTTACGATCAGGGGAGAGAAAAAAGAGGAGAAAGAGGATAAAAACAAGAACTACTACTATTCCGAACGTTCTTACGGTTCTTTCCTGAGATCGATCCCGCTCCCCCGGCAGGTCGAGACGGATAAGGTGTCCGCGAGTTTCAAAAAAGGCGTCCTTACGGTAACACTGCCGAAAACCGCCGCGGCTGTAGCTGCGACGAAAAAAATATCCGTGAAGGGGGAGTAAATAAACAGGTACGAAGATTTTTATTATTAACATGTGATAAACGATGTGATACAGGAGACAGGAGATCGCCCAGCAGCCTGTGCGAAACATACCAGACTACGAAAAGGTGATCTCTAAGAGTGGGGAAAAAGAAGCGATCCTACTGCTTATATATATGCGACGGCGGATCGCTGTTATGCACACTAAAACGCCATGTGCGGCCATGTCATAACAGACCGGGAGCTCATTGGCGCCGGCCCATACTCCGACAGGAGTTCCCGGATCGATTATCCCGGTGTTCGAACAGAAAGGAGTGCAACAGATGAGCATCAAGTTCAAGCCGTTGAAAGAGCGGGTGTTTGTAAGCTATACAGAAGAGCTGGAAAAGACCGCGGGAGGCCTGTATATCCCCGATACCGCCAAAGAAAAGCCGCAAAGCGGCAAGGTGGAGGCTATCGGCGAGGGGGTAAAGTCTCTGAAGGTTGGAGACAAGATCCTGTTCGACAAGTATTCCGGATCAAAGATCAGGCTCGACGATGTCGATTACCTTATCGTAAAAGAGGAGGACGTGTTGGGGGTCCTGAAATAAACTCGGCTATCCTGCCGAGCGACGTATTGCATCCATTATGAGGAGGATATAACTATGGCAAAACAACTTATCTTTGACCAGGACGCGCGGGCGAACATCCTGAAAGGCGTGACCATTCTGGCCGATGCGGTAAAGGCAACGCTTGGACCCAAGGGTCGCAATGTCATGATCGACAAGAAATTCGGGGCGCCAACGATCACCAAGGACGGCGTGACCGTAGCAAAGGAAGTGGAACTGAAGGACTCTTATGAGAACATGGGCGCTCAGCTCGTGCGCGAGGTGGCCTCCAAAACCTCCGATGTGGCTGGCGATGGAACGACCACGGCCACGGTACTGGCCCAAGCCATCTACCGGGAGGGCATAAAGAACGTGACCGCGGGCGCCAACCCCATGGACCTGAAGCGGGGCATCGACAAGGCCGTTGAAGCCGTCATCGAGAACCTCAAGAAAATGTCCAAGCTTATCGGCGATAAGAAGGAGATCGCGCAGGTCGGAAGCATATCGGCGAACAGCGACATCACCGTCGGTAACCTGATCGCCGAGGCCGTGGACAAGGTGGGCAAGGACGGTGTGATAACCGTTGAAGAGGCGAAGAGCATGCAGACGAACCTCGATGTTGTCGAAGGTATGCAGTTTGACCGCGGCTACATCTCTCCCTACTTCGTGACCAATGCCGAGAAGATGGAGGCAGTGCTTGAGGACGCTTTCCTCTTGCTGTCGGAGAAGAAGATCACGACCATGAAAGACCTTGTTCCGATCCTGGAGCAGACCGCCAAGATGGGCAAGCCCCTGCTAATTATTGCGGAAGACGTGGAAGGTGAAGCCCTCGCCACCCTGGTGGTGAACAAGCTGCGCGGCACCCTGCAGGTCTGCGCGGTCAAGGCGCCGGGATTTGGCGACCGCCGCAAGGCCATGTTGGAGGACATCGCAATTCTCACGGGCGGCCAGGTGATTTCCGAGGACATCGGCGTAAAACTCGAAAATATCAAGCTCTCCGACCTCGGCCGGGCAAAGAAGATCACCATTGATAAAGACAACACAACAATCGTCGAAGGCGCTGGCAAGTCCGTCACCATCCAGGGCAGAGTGAAGCAGATCAAGGCCCAGATCGCCGAGACAACCTCGGAGTACGACCGCGAGAAGCTGCAGGAGCGGCTGGCGAAGATCGTGGGCGGCGTGGCGGTGATCAACGTGGGTGCGGCAACCGAGACCGAGATGAAGGAGAAGAAAGCCCGCGTTGAGGATGCGCTGCACGCGACCCGCGCTGCCATGGAGGAAGGCATTGTGGCAGGCGGCGGCGTGGCACTGATCCGCTGCATACCTGCCCTCGACAATCTGAAGCCCTTGGGGGACATGCAGATCGGCGTCAACATCTTAAAGAAGGCGCTTGAGGAGCCTATCCGCCAGATCGTTGAGAACGCGGGACTTGAGCCGTCGGTCATCGTGAACAAGGTACGGGCAAGCAATAAGCAGAACTACGGTTTCGATGCCCAGAAGGAGGAGTTTGTGGACATGCTTGAGGCGGGCATCATTGATCCCACCAAGGTCACGCGCTCGGCGCTCCAGAACGCGGCCTCGGTGGCCGGTCTTATGCTCACCACGGAAGTTATGATCACTGAACTGCCGGAAAAGAAGCCCGCCATGCCTCCCGTGCCCGGCGGTATGGGCGATATGTATTAAGATTTTGCTGCGGAGAGGAAGTTATAACGAAAACCGGAGGCAAATCCCTCCGGTTTTTTAATTAGGCGTAACAAATTCGGATTGAAAGTTGAAGTGTTGCAACGCATTTAAACTATTACAACGTCAGGAAAAAATCGCGAAAACAGGTGATCAACCGAGATTTGACACTTCATGCCGAATACGGCAGATCCTGCGGTCACCTGCTGGACTTTCTGCTACTTCGTTCTTCATCACAATTTAAGAACTTGATCTTTCAACTTTGCCGTGTCTCCGCACTTCTAAGATAGAGGCTCGACGAATGAGCTCACGCCATATTTCTGACGATTTCTTCTCGAAGATTGAGCCGGCATCTGCGTTGACGATGTACCAGTCTCCACGCGATACCTCTCTGTCGATCTGCCCCGGAGACCATCCTGCATATCCGCTATACACCCGAAGCTGCTTTTGCGTCTTGTGAGCGCCTATCATGCGCTCAAGCGTCTTCCCGCTCATACTGACGTACACGTTTACGAACACCTTGTCCGCATCTTCCAGCTTTTCATTGGACCGGATAAGCATAAGCATACGCTCATTCTCGACGGGTCCGCCGTAATACAGGACGTCATGCCGCTTTTTTAAGCCCTGCACGGACGGGAGCAGTTCGGCGAGGGGCACCTTCGTGGGCCGGTTGATGATGAGACCGCTCGCGCCGGTGTCACCGTAATCGATGAGCAGGACGACGGTCTCCTGGAACCGGGGATCGGCGACGGTTCTGCTGGCAACGAGAAATTTCCCCTTGGCCGGGAGCGCATCGCCGTGGAGATGAGGTTCAGGCAACGCAGGCGCGTCATATGTCCTAACCGGGGACAAACCGGCCTGCACTTCTGCCGGAGCCAAGCCTGCCGGAAAGAGGGGCAAGCCGACGGCAAACACCGTGGTGATGACGGCGATAACTATGAATGGCGTCTTTCTCATTGGTCTGAAATTCCCGGACGGCATAGCCATATGCGTATGCACCCGCAGTCTGTCTGGTACTTTAGCCGCGATACAGGGTAACAAAAGAATGCGGAGGTGTCAATGCCTCTGATAAAGAGAGGGGCTCGTGGGACGATTACAATGCCTGCGGGACTGGCACGAAAGACAGCAAACGGAGACACGCCCATTATTTTTGTGGCTACCGTTCATGGTCAAATAATTCGAATGGACAGTGTATCTGTGGTTCCTGGTTGTTTCGTTCCCGATAATATTTGAAGCACGAAAAGGTGAATCTGAATCTTATTTGCACAAAGGACAAGTTGCCCTCATAGCCCGCCCTCCCGATCTATCGCATACATAGCTTCAAAAAAATAGGTCTGGACTTTGGCTTCTCGAAGGGAGAGCTGTCTCCAATTCTGCGGAACAGGATAATCTTGAGGAGTAATTGTTATCCCATCAACCGGATTACGGCTCACCCACCACTGTTTCGTATAGAAGTAACCTTTGGTCTGTCTATAAGTTTAAAATAGGCATGTATCTGGTCTATCTTCATTTCGTGAAGAGACGAGATATTGATAAAAAGATCGACAATTTTAGCAGGAAGCATTTCTGCCTGGTGTGGCAGAAGAAACACGATATCAGCCGCATTGAATTCTGATTCCACATCGCTTAAGCGGTCAAATGGTCTAAAGACGAATATCTTTTTATCTCGAAAAACAGAGGTGAGATAGTGTTGTGCTATATATAATGCGGGCGGTATATCAATGATGATGTATTTGCAATGGGGAAAAGCTTTCAAATAAACGTAGGCGTTTCTGCCATATCCTGCCCCGAGTTCACAAATAGTAACCTTATCATGAGTGGGAGATTTAAAGTTTTCGCGAATAGAGTAATATTCCAAAATTGAATTTGCCAAGTCCTGAGAAATCAACTTACCATTCAGGTGTATCCTGAATGGATTGCCCTCCAGAGGTTCATCAATGTGCGCAAGAAGATGTTCGGTATCATTTTTTTCGGCGAACTTCCACAACATCCTCGTAAAAATAATCAGTTCTCGCTGCTGTTTACGATTGAGCGGAACAGAAGGATCATATGTGAAATAATCCTTGAGAACGGCAGGCCACGCCCAAAGACTTGTATGCCGTACCAAGTAACGGAACTGTTTATCCCGACGCCCAACTACCCACGTGAAATAGTTTTGAGCAACGGTCTGTTTAAAATTCTGCAGACCGCTGGACTCAAGCTGTTGGATGTTTTTTTCGTTGAGCGCTTCCCAAAACCTGGACGGAAGATAAATCGCATTGCTGTGTGAGAGACAGTCAAACATTGATTGTAATATATCGTTCATTTAATAAGAACCCATTCCCATGAAATTTCAACTAATATATATGCTATATCCAATGCGATGTCAACGATTTAGAAGCGAAATGATTTAGAAGCGAAAAGAGTGCAGCAGCCTTTGCTCAATCGTTTTTCTTCTGGCTTGAGGATGAATGCCTCAAAAAACCAAAAACGTTCCTGTTCTTTTTCTGTTCCTGTCCTCCAAAAAGAAAGGCGCATTCGTGTATGCTGTAAGTCCTTGAATTAGTTGGGTGGGGAGAGGGGTGAGTGAGCCCATTTGGGGTGACGGACCACAAGCATCCTGATCGATCTTGGCCCACAGGAGGGTCTAAAAAGCTGCGGTGGTAAGTAACCGGTAAAATTGCCTATTTATGGATTGAAACACGCGGAACAACGAAGTGACAGGAGGGGACGTTCTTTGTATGAGCCTTTCGGATGGCCGTTTAGCCATGCGGTTCTTTATCGGTCTGATCTGAACTTCAAGACGGGTAGACGCTTTGCAGACGGTTTTATGTTATAATAATTGACACGTGGTATTAATGGCTGATAAGAAACAGTATTATCAGAAACTTGAAAGAGAACCTGTCTTGCCTCAAGATGAAGTGTTAGCGTGGATGGTGAAAAAGCGTTCCCAACACTGTCGGCGACAGGCTCTGGCGCATATCATTTGTTGGTGCGACGACGTTCTAGTAAAGAGCACAACGTGGAGACTACGATGCATCCGCAACACAGCTCCGAGCCGATTGATTTAATAACACCAAATCAAAGCAGTCCGCCCAGGATGCAGCCTGTGCGAACCAGACATTTCCTTAGGCAAGGACTGCTCGCCGTGCTTCTCGCCGTTGTGTGTGCTGTGCCGGTCATGGCTGCACCGCTTCAGCTGCCGGCGATTGTTGAGCCCGCCAGCCAAGAGCATCACGTCGGCAAACTTATATTTGTTGAATTGGTGACGCCGGACCTCGCCGCGGCCAAGCAGTTCTATGGGGGACTGTTTGGGTGGACATTTCGCGACATTCAGGATGGGGGGAAAGAATACGCCGAGGTATTACTCGACGGTCGTCCGGTCGCGGGTATGATTCAAAAGAAGCTGCCCGCAAGTGAGCATCGACAGCCAGCGTGGCTGAGCTTCTTCGCGGTGGGCGATGTCGATGCGGCAAAAAAGGTTGCTTTGGAAAATGCCGCGAAGGTGCTGTTCGAGCCGCATAGCATCCCAGACCGCGGCCGGGAAGCAGTCTTCGCGGATCCGGAGGGAGCCGTTTTTGCGGTCCTCGCTTCCAGCAGCGGTGATCCGCCCGATGTTCTGGCTGCACCCGGAGAATGGATTTGGACCTCGTTGTTCTCGAGCGATGCGGACGCCGATGCTGCCTTCTACCAGAAGCTATTCGACTACGAAGTATTCGAGTTGCCCTCTAGCGAGGGAGCCCAACATCTCCTGCTCGCGTCCGACAACTATGCTCGTGCGAGCATAAATACGCTGCCTTCGAATCGGCCCAATGCCCGTCCCCACTGGCTCAATTTCGTACGCGTCAAGGATGCGGCCGAGATGGCTGCAAAGGTCGTTGCCCTTGGTGGCCGCGTGGTGGTCGAGCCGCGGGTTGACCGCAACGGCGGCAAGGTCGCGGTTGTCGCCGATCCCTTGGGGGCACACTTTGGATTGCTTGAATGGCCCGACACTGAGAGTAAAGAGGTGCCCAAGTGAATATCTTGTCCTTACGCCGGTTAGCGCGAGACGTCGTGGTTTGGACGTTAATGGTCTTCTTGTTCGGCTGCATTGTGCCTGGTGGCGGCTACTACGGCGACGAGGACAGTGGGGCGGATTATTATGAACCCTACGGTGTCATTTACGGCGGCTGGGGACCTGGCTACCACGTGGCGCCGTATCGCGGCCGTGACCATCATCCAGAAAGGGAAGGTGGCCACCCATCTGGGCGACCTTACAGGTCCGCGCCTGCTACCCGCTCGATTCCGTCTATTCCATCGCAACCGCGTTCTGGTGGTTCGCGATCACGTTGAAGCGCGGCCTAATAAAAGTTTTTAGAGAGAAACATCTGTAACACTGGATTGCGAATCATCATATCCCATCTTGCCATCGCCAGATACTTCCCCCATAAATTATTTCTTGTTATGAGACGGGTTTTGTGGAATGTCAAAAATGGGCGTTGGGATTCTAAGCTGACGTACAAGAACATACGGTTATTGGATCGTCATCTCGCTGGCGTCCTCGTGACCACATAATAATTCCCAACAGTTATTTTGCTTTCCTATATAATTAAAGTGATTCATGAACCTGACTCCGTGCACGAACAAGATATTGCATTATCGCCGTAGCCCCGTGATCTAAAGGTTTTTGTATGCACACTGAACGCATCGACGTCATATCCTATTCAGGGAGCAAGGGTGAAGAACGTCCCGTAACGTTCATCCTTCGCGGATTCCGCATCGATATTGTAAAGATCCTGGACCGCTGGGTCGAGGAAGGGTTCAAGGACAGGACGCAAAAGCGATACTTCAGGGTGAAAGGAAGCGACGGAAATACTCATCGGATCTATTACGACGAGAATATTCTGGAATGGTACTACGCGTCATGACAGCGGCGGAGTCTATACAGGCACTCATCAAGCAGCACCAGGGAAGGTTTTCTGTTGAACTCGGCATCAACCTTTCTTCGGGCCGTTCCCGGGAGATCTTCAAGTGGTTTCTTGCGTCCATCCTCTTCGGTGCGAGGATATCCGAAAGTATCGTGAAAAAGACCTTTCGAGAATTCGCTTCACGGGATGTAGTGTCTCCAAAAGCCATTCTCGATACCGGATGGGACGGTCTCGTTGCCATTCTGGACCAGGGCGGCTATGTGCGGTACGACTTCAAGACTGCGACCAAGCTGTTGGACATGTGCAAGGCGTTGACGGAGAACTACCAGATGGATTTGTCGAATCTCCATAGTGCCGCAGCCGATCCGCGGGACCTTGAACAGCGGCTCAAGTCGCTCGCTAGGGGCATCGGCGATGTGACTGTAAACATTTTTCTTCGGGAGATGCGCGGCATCTGGGAAAAGGCAGATCCTCTTCCCTCAGATCTGGTAGTCATGGCAGCAAAAGACAGGGGCATCGTCCCGGAATTGATGAAGGACAGGAGAAAGATCCTTGATCTCCTGCGGAAGTCATGGAAAAAAGCAGGCATACGGATAAAGAGCTTTTCGGACTTTGAGGCGGCTCTTGTGAGAGCGGCTATAGAAGCGCGGAGAAAGAAACAACGCCGACCGGGGAAGTGATCATAAACTATAAAGGACAAAAGAACCTGAAAGCTGCAAAAAAAGTGCACGAATTCCCCTTCTTTTTTTCCTCTCCCGGAATCCCGAGTGATAGATTGTTGAATTACCTAAGGCCGCAGCCGTGACAGATCATGCGGCCTTTTTCAGTTTTTCTAGCACGTTCTTCAGTACTTCTTCGTCCACTTTCAGCTCATCGCGGCTGTTCTTCCGCATGCTGCCGGAGGCCACTAGCTCTCTGATTTGCGGAATCGTCGTCTCCTCCAGTTCATGAACGAGCAAGTCACGTTCCTTTTTATCCAGATCGATGATCATGCGATTCACCTCTTTTTCTTCAGAACGTTTGTTCTCAATAATTAAATTATAGCACCGGAAAAGAGATTAAGGAGACCCGGGGGGGCGCTTCGAGCGCTGTCGGTTCCTGACGTCGTGATTCATGTTCCAGCACTTAAGCATTACATTATTTTTCATCTACATGATTTTGGCAAGAGCTATGTCTCAGCCGAAATCTTTTTCTGCATCCAGAATATGACAGCTCTGATGATTACCTAGGAGCTTCCAGTATTCAGGAAACGAAATGTTTACGATTGCTGATTGAAGGTCAGCAAAGAGGGGCGCGTGGCCTGCACCGCGCTTAGGCCATTTCTACCCGGTCCCGCCCGTTCGCCTTTGCCTGATATAATGCGCGGTCCACCCGCTGGGTGAGTTGATCTTCAGTATCGTTGATGAGCTGTGCCACACCGAAGCTGCACGTTACTCTCCCGACTCCCTGGATATGATGCCGTCCAATCATGAAGCGCAGATTTTCCGCGAGTAATCGAGCATTATCCTGCTCGGTGTTAGTCGCCAAGAGCATGAACTCCTCGCCGCCCCACCGTGCGAAGAAGTCATGAACTCTGATATTCTCCTTAACCAGTCCAACGATTTCATACAGAACCCTATCGCCCACATGATGGCCATAGGAATCGTTGATATTTTTGAAATGGTCGATGTCGAACATGATCAGGGAGAGCGGAATAGCGTACCGTTTCGACCGCTGGATCTCGGAGTTCAGGGTATTGTTGAACTTCAACCGGTTTAAGATGCCCGTTAGCGGGTCGGTGGTTGCCTGACGCTCTAATAGCTCGTTGAGCCGCTTCAACTCCTCGGCCGCCTTTTTGCGCTCTATCGCATAGCGGATAGAGCGCTGCAGTAGACTACCGGCGATTTGTCCTTTTACGAGATAGTCCTGTGCGCCTTTGTGAACGGCTTCCATAGCCAAATCGTCATCATCATGACCAGTCAGAACTATTATGGGGACATTGGGTGATAGAGCATGTACCTTTTCAAAAGCGCTGAGGCCATGGGCGTCCGGCAGGCCGAGGTCCAGTAGCACCACATCAACACTCCCGCTATTCAGGTATTCCAGCCCTTTACGGAGTTCGTCAACATGATGGACCTGATATAAAACCTTCTTTGCGGTGGACAAATAACGATGAATGAGTAGGGCATCGTCGTGATTATCTTCGATAAGCAGAACGACGATCATTTCTGTATCCATGAATGCCCCCCTACCGGTCTGAAGAAATCTTATCGAACGAATAAGTTGACTTATCCAAGCATTTTAAATTGCATGTTATCCAAGCCCCGAACAAGGATCTTGACACCGTTAGTCACGAATATATGCCTGATGCAGGGAGATGTCAACGATTTCAACGGGATGTCAAGGCAAAGTAAAAATGATGTCCTTTTCAACGGGATTTCAACGGGATTTCAATGGGATGCCAAATCCGCAATGAATCAGCCTGATACCGCTGCGTGGGTTTCCGGCGGCACATCCCCGTATCAGATGGATACAGATGGAGGATGGTTTGCCCTGCTGCCAGATCCTCGTTGGTGCCGATATTGAAACCATCGGAGCCTGTTCCGTAAGCATGGTGATTTTCGCATTCTGCAAGGAGTTCCATAAGCAGCGACTTCGTCCCTATTGCCTCAAAAATCGATGCGGTATGGGGCTTCGGTGTGATCAGTACGTGTCCAGGGGAAACAGGGAGCGTGTCTCTAATGGCAATAGCAAGAGAATGTTGAGCTACGATTTTATCAGATGCTACCGCACAAAAATCCTGGTCATGGCGTCGTCCTCCCGTTAAAATCTCAACGTCGCCTTGAGCCTCTTCGGGTTCAGCAATAAATCCAGACCATCGACCGCGCTCCGCACATGGATATTCGCTGCTACGATCGCGTCAACAGAACATCCTTCTCCCTCTGACACCGCGATTCCGATCCTCGCTATTTTGAGCATTTTCCGGTCGTTATTTCCGTTCCCAAATGCGGTTACGCTCTCCGCACCAAGTTTCGCTACATACGCTTCTTTCTGTACATCGTGATTTGCTCCAGTTAAAATATGTATTTCGCAGTTGATGCCTTTCAGTTCAGCCTGCGCTTTGCCGAAGGTATCGGCGGTGAGGATGTGTATTTTCATTAACTCCGCCAGCGTATTCAGCCGCGCAGCCACTCGTGGTAATAGTTTACCATCCACGGACAATGTGCCGGTAAAATCCGAAACCAGGTGTGCCAGTCTGACCAAACCAAAGCCGGGGATATCGATCTCAAACATGCATAATTCCTTTCTTGATTACCAGCGCAACTAATATCTGCCGCATCGGCAAGATTCCCCTTATTTACGATCTCGGCTGCCGTCTTGATTCGCGTGAGCCCGTCTTTGATTTCATCCAGTTTCCTCTCTGTCTCAGATCGTATCCTCTTTCTCGCCTCCACTTCGTGCGAGCCCTTGGTCCTTTGCATCATGCCTCTTTCGACGGAATTCTCGATCCCCTCGAGAGACCGCTGGATGGCGATCGTTATTTACGCAAAGTCCAGCGTGGCGCTGCGTTGTACCAGCGCCCGTGCTAGTGCAACTCTGCTTTCGACAATATTTGCCCAGGGGAGGCGGTCATGAATGAGCCCAACGCATTCGCCAGCGAACACCGCAATCACCTGCAAGTCCTGCCGTGCCCGCGCCTCTGCGTAGGCCACGGCCTGGCCCCTGAACGAAGCAGCGCCCTTCGCCTTTGCTCGCATCCCGAATTTCCTCGACATCCGTCAATCAAGTTAAAAGATTGCCCACACAAAACCGATGCTAGCGGCCGAATAATCTGCATGTCTGCCCTGAGTCGAAAAGCTGTACAGATAACCTATGTAAACGAGCATCTGATTGTTTATAGGCATGCCTATGCCAATCTTAGGATAAAACTCGCCACTGAAACTAGTTAATCCCGCGCCCGCTCCCACCTTCATACCAACTTCAGCAAAAGGCCATAGATAATAACCCGTGGCGCAATAGCCCATGCCGATATCAGCTCCATAGGTTCCGCTTTCATTTTTTGGCTTGATATCATAGAACCCCACGTGCGCCAACAATCCTTGCTCGGCCATCCATAGACCCGCGTTTACGATGTCGCGATTGTTCATCGCGCTCACCTCAACGTTGTATCCGGCCATCGAACTGATCCGAGGATTTTCCTGTTGATCCTGCCCGTAAGAATTCCCTGACAACAACAACAAAAGGCAAATGAGCATGATACATGAGATTTTGCGGTTCATCAGGTTTTGCATACCATGAATATGTTGGGGACTCGGGATTTTGTACAGTTAAAATTATCGCTGGCCGCATTCCTTCTGTATGCAGCACTATTCACAATATCCGGAATGAATATATGCCTGATACAACCCTATGTCAATGTCATCAAAAGGGTGTGTCAAAAAAGGGCGTGTCAAGGCAAAAGGATATCATCAAAAGGGTATCGTTAGGGCATTCGGCGGATACAGAGTGCAACATGACTTGTTGCAAAGAAATGCAACTCAAACGATGTCCGGCAGCGCCCTATTCGTCACAAGAGGATTTCTTCGCATAAATCAAACCAGGGGTTCCTCGGGGATCATCTGTGAGCCTGCAGTTTCGAGAAGATGAAACAATCGTCAAATATCAAATTACGCAATCACCAGAATGTTTCCCAATTATTCGCTCTCCAGAATCCGTGATAGTTTCGCCATATAGATGTTGACGGAAAAGAAAAGGCCGAAATGAATCCTGAAAGGACGGTGGATAAATATTTATTATAGAAAAACAAATACTGCAGGGGAGGTCCAAAATACAAATCGACTCCGATTTCATTGTCGCGACCATACTTCCATTCGTAATGAGAGATTACAAGGAAAGTTAATTGAAAACCTAGAAAAAAGGTCTTGACAAGCCGGCATGATTTGTCGTATCGTTGCAAACGATTATCATTATCAATATTATTAAACAGGACCGGGGTCGTGATGAAGGAAGCGAGAGAGATTTTCATTGATTGCTTGAAAGACCGTGGGCTGCGGTATACAAGCCAGCGGGAAGCCATTTTGGAAGCGTTTCTTTCGGCCAAAAAACATATTACCGTTGAGGATTTGTATAGCATTGTCAGAAAGAAGAATCCGCACATTGGATATGCCACGGTTCACCGCAATCTGAAGTTTCTGTCAGAATGCGGCATCGCGGACGAAATCAAGATCGGCAACAACAGGGCGAGATTTGAGTTGCATTACGAACGGGAGCATCACGATCATCTGATCTGCCTGAAGTGTGGAGCATTCATTGAGGTTCACGACGAGAAAATAGAGATGCTTCAGAATAAACTTGCCGAGGCGAACGACTTTATCCCTCAGCGACATAAGCTTGAGATTTATGGAATTTGCAGAAACTGCAGGTGATTTTTTTGCCTTTAAGATGATAATGAATATCATTAACAACAAAGAAAATTCATGACCATCGTTGTGGTGGGGCAAGGGACAGGCTCCAAAGGCACTGCATTGAGCAAAGCCGAAAAGATGGGAATTGATCTCTGGATGTTTTCAAGAGCGTCATCAGGCATGGCATCGCAGATGGGAAATGGGGACGACGCGACGATTTTCACCAATATGGTATTGCAGAGGGGGATGACGCAGTAACGAATGTCACAAAAGCAACATATCGGTCTTCTTATGTATCGCTTATGCGGCATCTGCACACGGAGGCAGTTGTTATTTGAAACAATAGACATGAGCAGGATCAACGCGAAAAACGTGCCAACGGTTTTGGTAATGACATTCATAACAGATGTTGGCATGACAGCGGACTTTATAAGCTGACACGATCATTATGGACGACGCGAGCCAGCACATAGGGCAAGGGAAAGCACCAGCTCGAAATAAACGGTAAGCACGGACATGATGCAAACAAGGGGACAGTCCAGCATATCACGCGTACGGCCATGAGCTCTATCCATGGCGTGATTGAATTCACAGAAATCAAGATCGGCATTCCCTGTCAGTGAATGAAATGAAATCTGAATGCAACGCTCATGGATTTTTTGACTTCAGAATTTATAATTACAGGCCCGTCCTGATTTTGGAGGTATTGCATGTCTATTGTAAATGACCATGCACGGCAAAAGCGCTTCGCTTTCATAGGCGTCGCGATTATGTTTTTTGTGCTGGGCATTGAGTTCGGCACACACTTGTTCCACTCGTCCAGTCACGCTGCCGTGCAGGAGACTGCACCGCCCGCTCTCGTCCGTCAAGGCGACAAATTCATCATACCCCAGGTTTCTGCACTGCGTTCACGTTTGCTCGTGCAACAGGTCGCCGTAACTGATAGCCCCCACATGCTCGTGTCGCCGGCCGTGGTGGAGGCTGACCCCGCACGCACGGTCAACATTCTGCCACCAGTGGCTGGCAGAGTGGTCAAGCTCGGAGTCAGGCTGGGCGACCATGTTGTAAAAGGCCAGCCGCTTGCCGTGATCGAATCGGGCGATCTTGCGCAGGCGTATGCTGATGACGACAAGGCGCGAGACGCACTGCAACATGCTGAGCACACGCTGGAGCGCGTACATGGCCTGCACGAAGCCGGCGCCGGTGCCCTCAAGGACCTGGAGCAGGCCGAAAGCGATTATGCCCAAGCCAAGGCCGAGTTCAACCGCGCCGAAGCGCGGCTCAAACAAATCGGCGTACCGTCTCAGTCGAAAGACGGGTCACGCCTCCTGACACTAACTGCGCCAATGACCGGAAGCGTCACTGCACTCATGACCGCGCCTGGCGCGTTCGTCAACGATCTGACAGCTTCCCTTATGGTGATTGCAAACCTCGGTTCGGTTTGGGTAACGGCGAACGTGCCGGAGATTGACATCGCCCGCATTGCCAGAGGGCAGTCCGTCGACGTATCCTTCGCAGCCTACCCGGGACAGATCTTTCACGGCACTGTCGCGTTCGTAAGCGATGTGGTGGATCCGGACACGCGCCGCAACAAGGTGAGGATAGTTTTCTCCAATCCTGACGGCAAGTTCAAGCCCAATATGTTTGCCACTGTGAGCCTCAAACTACCTCAGAAATCCGCGGTGTTCGTGCCGAATTCAGCGCTGCTCATGAATAACGACAACACCGTCGTTTTTGTCGAGGTTGCACCCTGGACTTTCATCAAGCGCCCGGTCGTTCCCGGCTTTGGAGAGGGCGATGGTGCCCGCATTGACCAGGGGTTGAATCCCGGCGACCGCATCATCGTCAAGGGGGGGGTGCTGCTCAATGATTAATCGAATCATTAGCATCTGCCTTCACAAGCGGTACGTTGCACTTATGGTGGCGATCCTGCTCGCCGTTTTCGGCTATTACTCGTGGACAAAAATGTCGGTTGAGGCATATCCGGAAATCGGTGATGTCACCACGCAGGTTGTCACCCAGGTGCCCGGCCTCGCCGCCGAAGAGGTGGAGCAACAGATCACAATCCCACTAGAGCGTGCGCTGGCCGGTACCCCCGGGCTTGATTCCATGCGTTCGAGCAGCACATTCGGTCTTTCTCTCATTACCTTGGTGTTTCGCGACGGCGCCGAAGACTACTGGTCGCGTCAGCGCATCATGGAGCGGATCAATCAGGTCAGCCTGCCTGCCGGCATCCAGCCGGGCCTCGATTCGTTAACAGGTCCGGTTGGTGAAATCTACCGCTACACCCTGGAGTCTGCTACCAAGAACCTGATGGAACTTTCGGAAATCCAGCGCTGGATTGTTATCCCGGCACTGGAGCAGGTGCCTGGCGTCGTCAACGTCGACAACTTCGGCGGTTTCACCATGCAATATCAAGTTGAGCTTGATCCGGTCCAGCTACAGCGATACGGCATCGGTCTCAACGACGTGGTCACGGCTATCGACAACAACAGCTCGAATGCCGGCGGCAGCCGCATCTCGCGCGGGGAACAGGGCTATGTTATCCGCGGTATCGGCATGGTACGTACCCTGGGCGATCTTGGCAATATCGTCGTCACTCAGCGAAACGGCGTGCCGTTCCTGGTGCGCGATCTCGGCAGGACGACATACAGTCACCAGGAGCGCGAGGGCATTCTCGGCAAGGACAACAATCCGGACACCATAGAAGGCATCGTGGACCTGCTCAAGTACCAAAATCCCTCAGAAGTCCTGAAAGGAATCCATGCCAAAGTTGCAGAACTGAGCAAGCAACTCGGGCCTATGGATGTGCACATCGTTCCCTATATCGACAGGGACGACCTGGTGCAGGAGACGGTACACAGGGTATCGCATACCGTCCTGGAAGGCATCGGACTGGTATGTATTGTGCTGATTCTGTTCCTCGGCAGCCCGCGCAGCGCTTTGATCGCGGCGGTTACCATCCCCTTCGCCCTCGTGATCGTCTTTATCGTAATGCACTTCACAAAGATGCCTGCCAACCTGTTCTCACTTGGTGCGATCGATTTCGGCATTGTTGTGGATGGTGCTATTGTAGTGACCGAGGCCGTACTGCGAAGGCGGGAGGCGGAGCCCTCCGCTACCTTGAGGGAGCAGGATGTGTTTAATACAACGACACAGGTTGCGCGGCCGATTTTCTTTGCCACCCTTATCATCATCACAGCCTACCTGCCGCTGTTTTCGTTCGAGCGGGCCGAAGCCAAGCTGTTCTCGCCAATGGCCTATACGGTGGGTTATGCCCTGTTCGGCGCACTCCTGTGCACTTTTACCCTGGTTCCCGGCTTGGCCTACATGGCCTTCCGTAAACCCCGGCCGGCCTTCCACAATCAGCCGCTTCAGTGGCTGCAGAACGGCTTCCGTTTGCTATTGGAACGTATGCTGGCCGTTCCGAAAATTGCATACATAATAGGTGGCGCGGCGCTGATAGCCGTCATCGGGCTGGGCATGACTATCGGCCGGGAATTCCTGCCCGAACTGGATGAGGGCGCCTTGTGGCTGCAGGTGCAATTGCCGGCCGGCCTGTCGCTCGACAAGGCGAGCGAAATGGCCGGGGAACTAAGGCGCACGCTCCTTGAATTTCCCGAAGTATCTTATGCCATCACCCAGCTCGGACGCAGCGATGATGGAACCGACCCGTGGACGCCTTCCCACATCGAAGCGCCTGTCGGCCTGAAACCGTACAACACGTGGCCCAGGGGCGAGACCAGGGCGGAGTTTCTTCGCCGACTCAACGCCCGCCTTCAGCAGCTGCCGGGATTCGAGATCGGCATCAGCCAGCCAATCATCGATATGGTCTACGATGCGATCGGTGGCTCGCACAGCCCGCTGGTCATCCGCATTATTGGCGACGATCTCAATGAGTTGCGTCGCATTGGGGGAGAGATCGTTAACATACTGCACGGCATCCGGGGCACGGCGGACGCCTCTGTCTTTCAGGAGCCTCCGATTCCCCAGATCGCCATCAACATCGACCGCGAAGCGGCTGCCCGCTACGGCATCAACGTATCAGATATCACCAACCTGATCCAGACCGGGGTTGGCGGCGCACCGGTCAGCACAGTCTATGTGGCAGACCGGACGTACAACGTTACCGTGCGGTTCCCGGAAAATACCCGCAATAGTCCGGAGGCATTGGGCAATCTAACGCTGAACACCGCGGGGGGTGCGCAGATCCCGCTTTCCCAGGTTGCCCAGATCAAGCTGCAGAGCGGCGAAAGCGACATCACGCACGAGATGGGCCACCGCGCACTGCTCGTACGAATCGACAATAGGGACCGTGCCCTGTCCGATTACCTGGAGGATGCACAGCGCAAGATTGCCCAGTCGGTGAGCTTCGACCACACGAAATATCGCCTTGAATGGGGCGGTGAATTCGAGAACCAGCAGCGCGCACAAGCACGATTGACGTTGATCATGGGTATCGTGCTGGCGCTCATGACCATTTTCCTGTTCGCCGAATTCGGCAAGATGCGTCAGACGGTCTTGATCCTCGCGGTGGTGCCGCTGGCGACTCTGGGAGGCCTGATCTCGCTCCACATCACTGGCGAGACGCTGAATGTAGCCAGCGCTGTCGGCTTCATCGCGCTATTCGGCGTGGCAGTGCAAAACGGCATCATCTTGGCTGCCAACATCAACCGGATGCGCGAGCAGGGGATAGCGTTGCGCGATGCCGTAGTGTCTGGTGCGGTCGAGCGTTTCAGGCCGGTGCTCATGACCGCCACTGTGGCGACGGTGGGTATGCTGCCCGCGGCATTGGCCACCGGCATCGGCACCGATGTGCAGCGCGCCCTCGCCACTGTTGTGGTAGGCGGTCTGGGTTTTGCCACCCTGCTCACGCTGTTTATTCTGCCGACCTACTACTTCGCCCTGGAAAGATGGGTGGAACATCGTCAAACCACACAGCCCCAAGCGCTGGGAAAGGAGGAATGATCATGTATAGACCAATAATCATCTTATGTATTTTCCTGGCCGGGTGTGCTGTTGGACCGGATTTCCAGCGCCCGACCGCGCCCACGGTCGATCGCTACACTCAGCAGCTACTGCCTGCACAAACGGCATCGGTCGAGGTCAAGGGAGGCGAGGCGCAGCGCTTCGTGCAGAACATGGACATCCCCGGTCAATGGTGGACACTGTTTCATTCAAAACCGCTCAACGAGTTGATTTCACAAGCGCTCAAGTCCAATCCCGACCTGGAAGCCGCCCAAGCCGCACTGCGCGGCGCCTGGGAAAACGTCTATGCACAGCAGGGTGCGTTCTTTCCCAGCGTAGATGCCAGCTTCAATCCAACGCGTCAAAAGACTGCCGGAGTGTTGTCCAGTGCGTTGGCAAACGGCAATAACATCTATAGCCTTCATACCGCTCAAGTTGCCGTGGCCTATGCGCCGGATGTGTTCGGCGGCACTCGACGTGAGGTGGAATCGCTGAAAGCGCAGGCCGACTCTCAACGCTTTCAGCTCGAAGCTGTTTACCTGACGCTGACCTCCAATGTGGTCGCCGCAGCGGTAGAAGAGGCGGCTTTACGAGGGCAGATCGAGGCAACCAGGAAGATCACAGATATTCAGAACAAATCTCTTGCATTGCTGAGACGTCAATATGAGCTTGGCCAGATTGCAACTTTAGACGTGGTAGCGCAGGAAGCGGCGCTGGCACAAACGCAGGCCATGCTGCCGCCGCTGGAAAAACAGCTGGCGCAACAACGCGATTTGCTGGCGCGCCTTGCCGGACGCTTCCCAAGTGAGACACTCACCGAGGAATTCGAACTCTCATCGTTGCAATTGCCCGACGAGCTTCCCGTGAGCCTTCCCTCCAAACTCGTGGAGCAACGACCGGACGTACGCTCAGCCGAAGAGCAATTGCACTCTGCCAGCGCAGAGATCGGCGTCAACATCGCCAATCGGCTGCCGAACATTACCCTGAGCGCCAATTTGGGCTCCAGCGCCACCGCGATCAATCAGTTGTTCAACTCCGGCACCGGCTTCTGGGCTTTGGCGGCAAATCTGACGCAGCCAATCTTTCAGGGGGGCACATTGCTGCACCGGCAGCGTGCCGCTGAAGCGGCCTACGACCAGGCGGCGGCGCAGTACCGCAGCGCCGTGCTCACTGCTTTCCAGAACGTGGCCGACACGCTGCACGCCGTCCAAGGCGATGCGGATGCCTTGAACGCGGCCGCCGCCGCCGAGCGTGCTACCGCCAGAGGTCTCACTATTGCGCAGAAGCAGTTGGAGTTGGGCGATATCAGCTATTTGGCGCTGCTGAATGCCGAACAGGCGTATCAACAGGCGAAGATAAATCTCGTGCAGTCCCTTGCCAACCGTTACGCAGACACAGCGGCGCTGTTCCAGGCGTTGGGCGGCGGCTGGTGGAACCGGTCCGATGTACTCACCAGGGTCGGCCCGTAACGCCGGGCGGTGCTCTCGCAACGATGAATTTCATCAGCGCCAATGCGTTTCCATCGGCTGCCTGATTATGAGGGTACGCCAGAACCCGGGGCTCTGGAGATAGGTGCCATAATGATTCTTTTGTTTTATGTTCGGAGATGCTTATTTTTGAGTCCTAACAAAAGCACGTTATTTTTCTTCCACCTGCGTTCTAAAAAAAATAGGCAGTGTCATTCAAGAAAAGGCTCAGAAAGATCTATTGATGTACAGAACTAGGGACTGCAGAGTACGTTGCCTGGGTCGGCCAGGCAATTTTGTTGTGCTCCGAGAAGAAGCAAGGGACACAACGATGAATGAGAATACGCCAAGACGAGCAACCTCATAAAGAGCAGGTCGATGTTAATTTACTGAATTCATTTCACTAAAACCCGGCTAAAATTGTAACTTTATGTTGACACCGTGAGCCCCTTTCATTTAAGATAACTTCATGAAATGGCAAACTGTCGTCGTGCTTCTCGCTATCGCCCTCACCATCGCCATTCCGCCTTCCTTCTCGCTCACGTGCAGCAGTGTCGGGCACACAATGCTAGTCACCCTAGACATCTGCCATACAGCGACTCCAGCCCTGTCGTCAGGGGGAAGCATGCCTTTTATACAGGAGTGCCCTTGTTATCCTCTTCCCCTGGTTCTTCAAGAAACTTCTAAGATTATAAAGCCCCTCATGAAACCTGCCACAATTGCCTTTCAAGAAGAACGCCCCCCAAAAGCCTGATCTGCAACACAACCGAAGTTATTGAGTCAGCTTGTTGCCCAGCAGCAGGAAGGCGCAGATATACGCATGCGTCCGCATTGCTCTCTGAGAATAATTCTCATAAAGACGATCCTTCCTTTAAAGCTCGGCTCCACTTCGGGAGTATCCGATTCATCATCAATCCATGAGATACGATATTTCTGGAGTGGAATTTCTCTGAGTTCCCGGAGAGTAGCTGTATATGCGGTTTAAAAACGGCACTAAAATGAGCAAGCTTACAGAAGCTCATTTCTTATGCTGCGAGCAGCGATGCATCTTACATGCATGACAGGAGATCAGTCAGTGAAAATCGTCATAATAGCACTATTGCTGGTGCTCACCGTGCCCGTTTTTGCGGATGCCGGTCAGGTCGGAACATCGGCGCCGGACTTCAGCCTCGTAGATGTGAACGGCGAAGTAGTCACCTTGAAGCAGTTTCGAGGCAAGGTGGTGTTCCTGGACTTCTGGGCGCCCTGGTGCGATCCCTGCCGGGAAGAACTTCCGGCTCTCGACGCACTCTATAAAAAATATGGCAATGAGGGTCTTGAAATAATCGGAATCGATATCGATTCTTCAGAAAGTCTTCTAACTGAATTTATCCAGAAGGTTCCAGTTACGTTTACGATCCTTATCGACAAAAAGGGCGTCATCAGAAAAGAATATAACTTTAGAACGTTGCCGACAGCATTTATTATCGGTAAAGACGGAGTAATACGATATATGCAAATGGGGTTCGGCAAGGAATTTTTACAAATGTATGACGGCGAAATTGAAAAACTGTTGAAGCAACAATAAAACTTTTGAAGAGGAGACTTCACCATGCAAGATAAAAGACATTTCGCTCAACAAGTTAAGAAAACGAAATTTGTGCGAACATTGTTTAACTGCATAGCAGCGTCCATTATGGCTGCAAGCACCGTGCTCTTGTCTCCAGGAGATGCAAGGGCCTGTGCAAGTTGTGGCTGCACATTGAATTCCGATTGGCAAAACGAACAGCTCTCGTGCACGCCAGGACTAAAGATGGATCTTCGTTGGGATTTTATTGATCAGGATCAGCTGCGGAGCGGAACGAAAACAATTGATCCTGCAACCGCCAGCAAACTCCCGGATCCCCAAACAGGTGGTACCGAGGAAATCGAGAAATACACGGTGAACAACTATTATACGCTGGGAATCGACTACAGCACGGGCCGTGATTGGGGAGTGAATGTCCAAGTACTCTGGATCAATCGGAACCACAGCACACTCGGGACCGAATCGGATGGCTATACCCCGGGGCCCGGAGGAGGGCAGTACAACTCACATACTTCAAGTCTCGGCGATATAAAGGTAATGGGTCGTTATCAGGGGTTGACACAACGGCACAATGTTGGTGTTCTTTTTGGGCTAAAGCTGCCGACCGGCAGTTACACGGATACCGGGACGTCAACTGACCCGACCGCTCCTGGCCCCGTCCCTATTGATCGTGGTCTTCAACCCGGGACAGGCACTACCGATGTCATAGTTGGCGCATATTATACCGATGGGCTAAGCCAGAATGTGAACTACTTCGCCCAGGCGCTCTATCAAAAAGCGCTGGACTCACGAGATCAATACAAGCCGGGTGAAGGACTCAACCTTACCGTGGGTTTACTCTACGCGGGGTTTTTAAATTTCTCCCCCTTGGTTCAGCTGAATTATCGATACGTTGTGCATGATGAAGGGGATAATGCGGATCAAGTTAATACTGGTGGCACATTGCTGTATATTAGCCCCGGCATCACTGCGTCGATCAGTCCGCAGGTTGCGGTATACGGCTTCGTTCAGGTTCCTGTTTATCAGGATCTTAATGGAGTGCAGCTTGCGCCGCGTTACACGGCTTCCTTAGGAGTGCGTTATTCATTCTGAAGGCCGCGCAACGAGGGCAGACCATGTATCATTCGTAGCTTGATTTCATGGGAAGCCGATTACAGGAGATATTTGTCAATGTAATCGGCATTATAGATCTTTAAAGTTAGAGCTGGAGTTTGACATCGTTCTCATCGCTGTGAATAAGGCTCAAATCATGAAATGGCAGGCATTAATCGTTCTTTTGGCAATCGCCCTCAGTATCATTGCGCCACCCTCGTTGCCTTTTCTGTCCGATCATGGAGCGACGACGGCGATCGGAGCCCTCGACATTTGTCACTCGGCAACGGCTGCACTGTCGGCAAACGGCGACATGCCATGCATAAACGAATACTATGGTCATCCCTTGCATCTTGAGCTTTACAATATTTCTGAAATAGTAAATCCCCTATTAAAACTTTCCGAAATATCCTATCAAGACGAACACCCTCCGCAAGCCTGATCAACAGCACCTCCATCATCAAAAACGAGATTGAGAGCTTCAGATTCGTAACTGCCCAGGCATACGTGCGTATATTTGCGCATAGGTTGTCCGTTGAGGACATTCCTCCCCTTTAGGATCGGCTCCGCTTCGGCATATCCGCAGTCTCATGCTCGCACACGAGGATGTGTTCGAGGCGGAGTCATTTTATTTTGACTTCCGGCTTGAAAATGCGGTTGCTCTCTTTTGTGATGCATGCACACGGCACGTCAAATCTTCTTAATATGTCAATGTATTTGATCGTCTACGGCCTATGCAAGATTCCCCACTGATTGATTAACCGGAATATCTTTGAATAAGCGTGCTATACTTTTGCTAGCGATTTTGTATCAAAGCCAAGGAAAGGAGGAAATGCAGCGAAAGCAATTATTGCTATATTTAAAAGATTCAGGTCTATAGATACAACGCAGATTGTTGCAAAAATCTCATTTTTTCGAAAGGAGTAGGCAAAATGAAAAGCAAAAAAAGGCTCTTGGGGGCCGTCACGGCTGGTGCGTTCATGCTGACCATTGGGTTTTTCGGTACGGCTTATGCCGAACATGGAGGCGAGGCATCCATGGACATGCACCATATGCACATCCTGATGAACCATGGGCTTGAAATGGTTGCCGAGGGCTCGAACCTGGTCATGCTTGCCAAAATGAATATGACCGCCGCACTCGATCCGATGACCCTTGAACACGGTCAAAATATGATCAAGAACGGCAGAGAGGTCATTGAGCACGTCCTGAAGGGACCGGAGATGCAGGCCATGCACAAGGCCGGTCATGGCGACGATCCCCTCATGAAATACACCCATGAATTAGGCAATGCGGAATTGGCCGTGGTGGACTTGCTCGAAAATATGAATATGGAAGGCCCGATGACGGACGACATGATGACCATGCATCACATGCATATCATGATAAACCATGCGCTGGAGATGGCAACCCAAGGGTCCAATATGGTGATGCTCGGACAAATGGGAATGTCGGATGTGGACAAATATTCCATCGAACATGGAAAGATGATGCTGTCCAACGCCAGCTCCGTACTGAAGGAAGTCATGACAGGAAAGGCGATGATGGATATGCATGCAAAAGGCGTTACCGGCGGCAACGCAATGATGGCGGACACGCACAAGATCGGCAATGCGGCAAAGACAGTCATCGACCTCCTCGATAAGATGGCGTCCGCGGAACCGATGAAGATGAAGATGTAGTTGATACTGGTGAATTCGCTCTTTGACAAGAATGGGCATTCCGGCCTTGCTTTAATGCTTTTGGGACAAGGCCGGGATGTGTGTTTAAGTGGGGTCCTCCGATTTTTTTCTATATCCAGAGGACTTTTATATTGGACTGAACGTTCCATCGACCATAACGACGAATGAGGATATGGTGCGGTTACGAATAACCCAACCACGTTGAGGTGGGCGTATTTTGTACAGTACAGTCAGAGGTATCTTAAGTTCATTGTCAAGGTCGTCGGTATCAGTCAGCCTTTCAACCGCAAGGTCGCTTTCATAAAATTTCTGAGGGGGACCGGCTGTCAGACGACCTGGATCGCGAATCCGAGGATCCCGGGTCGGGAAGGATAGGGCCCTGCTGCGCAGATTCCCCTGAACCTTCGTTTGGGAGTTTACATCTGCGTTGTATCCCTGTTCCACCTCTTTATCGATGGTCTCTTCCCGAGGCGCAAAGGGAGGACGACATCCTCGTGGCAAGTTGGCTACATACTTTTAGCATAAAGGAAGCGCCGGCCCTCTCAAAAAGGAAAGGGTAGAAGCTCTTTTTTATAAAGAGGCGATGAAGAATATTTTACGCTATCAGCGGTTTGAGAATCGTTTTAAAGAAAGATAATCGCATCGTGAGCGTCGCGCCAGATGAGACACCGCAAGAGGAGCCGAGAATGCCACAGCGCGCAATTTTAGTAGCTGACGACATCGAGAATCAGAACGATTCTGACAAACGACGTTCACAGGCGATAAGCATTGTTGCCTCTTCTGTGGCGCAGCAACTCAAAGCAGGAATAGACCTCCTGTACGTGGAAGATATAAAAACCGATTCTCCTCGGGAATTTGATGCCTCCCACATTTACGCGTGGCACTCCCTGCATCAGAAAAAGCTAGAGGAAGTTGGCGGTCGATTTACCGTGCCCGTCCGTACGTTCTTAAAAAGCGGTTCGCCTCCGGAGCAGATTCTGAAGGCCCTGCGGGCGAGGGCTGCTCCAGAACTTGTCGTTATGGGCACCCGGGGACGGAAGGGAATGGAACGTCTGCTCATAGGAAGCGTCGCCGAAGAAGTGATCCGTCACGCCCGGCGTCCCGTGATGGTGGTCGGCCCCGTCGCTCAGGAAAATGCCCAAGATTTTGGCGCTCGGAAACAAATAGACGTTCTCGTTGCGACCGATCTGGGCAAAAACAGCCGTGCAGCGGAGCTCTATGCGCTTTCTCTTGCAAAGCGCATCGGTGCAAGGGTCTTTCTGTTCCATTGCCTGGGGGACAGTTATAGAACTATTATTCGTGACAGCAGTACGGCGGCCGGCTGGCTGCCGCTCAATCTTGATGAAATTCTAACCCAGATTCGGGATGATTCCAGCCGATTAATAGAACAAAAGGTCCGTTTCTTTCAGAGTCGTGGAGTTCCCTGCGACTACAAAATCAATGAAAAGTATGATGTGGCCTCCAGCGCCGTTTATCAGGAGAGTGAACATGGCTATTCGCTGGCAGTAATGGGGACGCATGGCAGGAATATGCTGCTGGAAGCCTATCTCGGCAGCACAGCCCGGGAAACGATCTTGAACTCATCGATCCCGGTCATTATTGTTCATTCCGGAAGATAAGGATCGTTGCGCCAGAAAAGAAAGCTGAAAGAAGACATAGATGCCACACAGAGTGCGAAAATAGACTTATGCGTTTTACGCATCGTGCGTGCTGGTATCGAAGATTTTTGCCTTGTGACAGATACTCCCGATGCCATGGTAGTTTCGAGATCAAAACCTTCATCAAAACCGGCTATGGCGTGAAAAGAAGAGCTGTGCTTGACCGTTGTGGGACAGCTTGGGGCAACGTTCTAAAAGAGCGAAAAGTCTGACAGGGAGTCTCAGGAAGGAGAATCGCCGAGGCGCAAATCCGAACAGTGCGGCGCCTTTTAAATCTGCTCATTGATTTGACATGCAGTGAATCCGTGTTAGACTTATTAGTATCAAGGACAAGATTATCGGTAATATTTCCCGGGGACAGCAATTTGAGCCAAAGTATGTCATGAGGATTGAACGGCATTAAATGTACGATAATTGGCAAGGTCTATTTGTTTATGGCCATGGCTCCAACCTATTCGGAAAACAAGCTGCAGAATGCAAGATTAAATTAAGAATAATTCAGGAGATAACAGGAGTGGTTATCAAACTTCCGGAGGAGGTGAATAACATTCAAAAGAGGAGAGGCAACTTGTTATGAGTTCATCTGGGAAGGGAGGGCATAAAATGAAACGATACATTGGCGTGCTTGCAGCAGTGTTTTTCCTGAGTCTCGGGTATGGATGTGCGACCAAGGATTTCGTTAGTTCACGCGTCGATCCACTCGAGGGGAGAATTAGCAATCTTGAGAGCAGAATCAGCAACCTCGAAAAAGCCGGCATGACTTCTGAGTCAGATCTGAAGAAGGCGCAAGACGCGGCTGCCCGCGCAGAAGAAGCGGCGAATAAGGCTGAGGACTCATTGAAGAAGTGCGAAGCTGCTCAGGAAGGGGCCGCATCGGCGGAGAAAAAAGCCGAGACCGCCGCTGAGAAATCCGCGAAGGAATTCGAGCTCATGCAAAAAAAATGATGCACAAAGGGAAAATGGAGGGGCCTGGTTCTTAGAGGCCCCTTAGATTAATTTATCCTGGATCATGACCATATGCACAGGAGAGAGAAAGGAAGTCGATGAGGAAAAATCTCTGTGCAAAAGCACTCGTTGGATGCAAATCCGTCTTTATTGACATTGCGAACACAGTGGAAAGGCAGACAAACATGAATAAGATTCTCTTAGTGACAGCTTCCGTCTTGCTGCTGAGTGCTGGGGGCGGATGCGCAAGCAAAGATTCCGTCAAATCGCTCGAGGAGAGGGTCAGCAAGCTTGAGCAGCAGGCAGACATCAACGCAAAGAGGGCTGAAGATGCGGCTCTCCGAGCTGAGGCAGCGGCGAACAAAGCCGAAACCGCCGCTGAGAAATCCGAGAAGGAATTCGAGCTGATGCAGACAAAATAATCGGCCGTCTCAACAGAATCCGAATTAGAGCAGGCCCTACCGCTTCTGATTCAGAGAGACATCCACAGCATAACCGGTTTTTTTCCGCACCGCAGCTTCAAGCCTGCGAGGATTAACGCGATTCATGAGTCCTTTTTTCCTGAGCAGATTTCGCAGCTCCCCGAGGTAATCAAACGTTTTCCACTCACTGTCTTCGTTAACTTGAACATATACTCTGTCGCCGCTCAATCCTGCCTTCACCGGCTGTTTGATGATGGTCACTTTGGTCCCGAGAGGGACGCTGTGGAAAAGCTCTTTGATGTCTTCGGGGTACAGACGGATACAGCCATGGCTGACCCTCTTGCCGATGCCCCACGGTACGTCGGTTCCGTGGATCAGCACTGTCCCCAGAGAAAGACGCAATGCGTAGTCACCCATTGGATTATTGGGCCCCGGAGGCACTACCTCGCGCAGTTCCGGCTTTTCTTTCCTTATGGATGCGGGAACATGCCATGCAGGATGCACGATCTTTTCCGTCACTTTGAACTTCCCCTCGGGTGTATCGGCTCCTTCATCCCCGATGCCGATGGGGTATGTCTTGACCAGTCGACTGCCCCGATGCCGATAAAAATAGTATAGTCTCGTCTCGGAGACATTGATGACGATGCCGTCATTCCTATTGCTGTCAGGAAGCACCCATGCTGTCGGCAGGATAAGCGTTCTCCCCTTTCCAGGGATATAGGGGTCAACCCCCGGGTTGGCGGCAACGATCTCATTAAACCCTGTCTTGTACCAGCGGGCGATTTCGTACAAAGACTCGTTCTTTGATACCGTGTATCGACCAACTCTGCCAAGGACTTCTTTTTGTTTGCCATAGTGGAACGCCTCGCCCCCTGCCGCAAATCCCGGAACGTACAAAAAAGCGAAGATAATGATGAGTCTGAAGATGCTCTTCATAATGCTCATTGTAGTGAATGAAAAAATGCCTGTCAAGCGACTGGGAGAAGAGGGAGGATATCTGAAATGAGTAATTGTGGTATGGAGAAGAGCCGTCGCCAGTTATCGTATGATGACCTTTTTTACGCCTTGGTCCTTCACCCACTTCGCCACTGTTAGAATGTCTTCATCCGTGCCGACGGCGATGCATCCGCGCGTCCAATCGACCTTCGCGGATTCTTTTCCGAGCCAGAGGCTCTCGCGGTGCGGGCCATGTATGCCTATGTTTCCGCCGGAATAGCCTTTGGCCAATTGCACCGCGTTCGGGTATCCAATGGGGATGAAGAGCAGGAACTTGCTGGAGGGTCTCGGCATACCAAGATCGAACTCACCCCGGGGGGTTTTTTTATCTCCCTTGCCCCGTTTCTCCACGCCGCACTGACCGATCGCTACAGGGAATTCGGCGATCTCATCACTCTTCTGACACATCCACATTGTGTGGCTGGCGGTATCAATGATAAGAGCCGTATCCTCTCCCTTGCAGGGGGCAAGTTCGGCCGCCGGAGCCAGCAAGGAGTTCAAGACAACCAGGAACGGAAAGATAATCAACAATCCGCGCTTCATACATTTTAGACCAAAATTCCGAAATGACTTATGATAGACAGCAGAATCGCTTTTATGTTCACATTGCCGTTGTGTCAATATACAAAAAATAAACGGCGACGTCAAGAAAGAGTATTGTTTTTGAGTATTGTTTTTGTATTGTTTTTCCGGCGATTCTGCAATTATATAGGGGAAGACAATGGATAGCCGGAACGAGCCACCGTTTTCACTTGAAAAGGCTTGACCAAGCAGATATGTGCCTGTGGATTTCATGCCGCAACATGCACGACTGTATGCCTACCGAACGGATCTTGTAAACGGCTGTCGGCTTGGGAATTGTACTGTCTACCGGTCTCGCGCGGCCCAGGATCGAAGATTACTTGACAGGTTGCCTCTTCGGTCTCGCGTCCGTAAATGTAGTTGCATCACTCGCTGGATGCACAACGACGGAGAGAAACTGTGCTATGCTAAAAAAGGAGTAAGAAATGAGGAAACATCCCGCAGTGACGTGATAAAGTTGGGTGCTTCTCGATGAAATGCTTTCCGGCGACATTGCTTTGTCGAGGAAAAGTATTGTTATGAAACATGCGGACGCGGACTAAATCACCATCTCAGAGAAGGAGGAGTGCAGTCATGGTGAAACTCAGATTGATAATCCTTTTTTCAGCAATCTTATTAGTCTTTGGTTGTGTTTCAACGGCAAAGTACAAGGATAGGCTCACCGACATAGACAATCTCAAAAAGGATGTTTCGTCGATGGAAAGCAGGCTTAAACAGGAAGAGGACGAACTGACAAAATTAAGGAACGAAAACGACGATCTGAAAAAGCAGAATCAGGCGCTTTTGGAGGACAACAAGGGCCTCAATGAGATCCTTAAATCCAAGGCGGACGCGTTGAATAAAACAATCGTTGAGCTCAGGGCTAAACTTGCCAACAGGGACGTGGATGTCACCAGCCTGCGGAACAATATAGATGTGCTTTTACGGGAGAAGGCAGCAGCAATCGCGGAAAAGGAAAAGTCCATCGCAGAAGTCAAGAAGACTTACGACAGCTTGGTAGGAGAAATGCAGGAAGAAATAAAAAAGGGAGATGTCACTATTACCCAGCTTAGGGACAAGCTTACGCTCAGCATGGTGGAAAAGGTTCTCTTTGACTCAGGAAGCGCGGCGATAAAGAAAAACGGGAAAAAGGTCCTAGACCGCGTCGCGGAGATCCTGAAAAAGGTGCCCGATAAGCAGATTCGGATAGAAGGTTATACGGACAACGTTCCCATAGGATCGGGGCTAGAAGCCAAATTTCCGACAAACTGGGAGCTTTCCACCTCGCGGGCGACTACCGTGGTAAGGTATCTGCAAAATGACGGTATAGATCCGGAGCGTCTCTCTGCATGCGGATACTCCGAGTACCGCCCAGTTGCATCGAACAACACGGATGAAGGGAAAGCGAAAAACAGGAGGATCGAGATCGTCCTCACAAGCGGGGAATTTGTGAAGATTCCTGCCGAGATGCCGAAGGACGCTGATTAAAGGGATCAAAGGGCCGAATTGATGGGGGAGGCTGCGGAGATTTACTCTGAAGGATAGGAATAGCTCTCACTCCCCCTTACTCAAAAAGAGAACGGTCGCAAGAGCGGGAATCCGTAGTTGAGAATCTCATAGACAACAATGGTGGAGCCCGGTGAACCCGCAATTCCAAGTGCCGCGTTATCCGGAAGGACAAGGAGGTCGATCTTCTCATCATCCCGAACCTGTTCTATCGCGATAACGGATTTGCCTTCGAAGACGGGTTCGTTGAGCTATGCGTAGGGGGATTTCCCCGGCAACAAAGTTATCAAAATCTTTCCACTTGAGCCGAGCCCGAAAAGAATCAGGCGATATTTACGGTCCGGGAGCCGGCTGTTTTCTCGCCGCCAGAACTTCTTTCAACGAATAAACAAAGGCAGGGACTGCTACGATGACCATAAAAACGCTACGACTGCGTTGCCCGGATAAATCGGCAAGTCTGGATCTAAAACCGACAGAGTACAAACTCCGGCGGCCGCGAACAGGTTCCCCAGGAATTGATGACCTAAGCATACGGGAGCTCCTGCGAACGGGGCGATCAGCGAGGCGAGGTTGAAGGACCTTATTGTCCGCTTTGCTGCGAGCAGCATCGTCAACTCTTATATTCTTCGTGCGACTCGACCGAGCTCGCATCTCTTGAATATGTTAAAATTACAGGAGGACAGCGAAGAATAGATTAAGTCGTCCTCGCATCTCCGGCTGAGGTTCTCGTGAAAGAAAGGGTCATTGATAGGACTTAAAACGAATGCATCATAGCGGAGATGAATGAAAAGGCAGCCACCAGGACATTGTGTGCCTGACCTGGTGTGTCACAATCATAACGAAGGCGGGGAGCATTGTATGAGGAAGATACAGGGTTTTGCATATTGGCTTTTGCCGCTGATCCTGGGAATCATGATCGGTGCGTTCTTCCACCAAATTATCCGTTACGATCCCGTGCCCTCCTCAGATATTCCCCGGGCAGCAACTCCGGAATTCCGACTGATGGCTGAGGCCTGGAACGCTATCGAGCAGCAATATGTCGACCGATCTGCCGTACAGCCGAAGACGATGACCTACGGCGCAATCAGCGGCATGGTGGAATCCCTTGGCGATACCGGCCACAGCGTTTTTATGACCCCGGATATGGTGCAGGACGAACACAGCTTGGAACGTGGTGAATTTGCCGGCATAGGAGCCGAGCTTCAGGTGAAAAATAAACAATTGGTCATTGTTGCGCCTATGGACGGTTCACCTGCTCAAAAAGCCGGACTTCGTTCCGGCGACGTGATAAAAAAGGTTGACAGCCGCAACGTGGAAGGCTTGCCGTTACCACAGGTTATCGCCATAATCAAAGGCCCCCCCGGCACGCGGGTGTCACTTACAATCATGAACCCGGCAACGGGAGAGGAACGGACAATCGAGATCACCCGCGCGAAAATAGAGATTCGCAGCGTTACCTGGCTGAGTCTCCCGGGCACTGATCTGGCATATGTCCGGATTGCTTTATTCAGCAAAGGAACGGCCAAATTCCTGGAAAAAACACTCGCAGAGATCGATCGAACCGGGGCCAAGGGACTTATTCTCGATCTCCGGAACGATCCCGGGGGTCTTCTGGACATAGCAGTGGGTGTGGAAAGTCAATTTTTGAAAGAAGGGGATGCGCTGTTGGAAAAGGACGCTCACGGCAAGGTGCGGCCCGTGTCCCTTGAAGGCGGTTTCAAAAAAAGCAGCCTTCCTCTTGTCGTTCTCATAAACGAAGGGACCGCGAGCGCAGCAGAGATCGTTGCCGGCGCTCTCCAGGACGCCATGCGCGCGACACTCGTGGGCGAAACCACCTTCGGAACCGGCACGGTCTTGAAAACCATCCCGCTCTCTGACGGATCGGCCGTGCAGCTAGCTTTTCTGGAATGGCTCACCCCGAAGGGCCGCACAATCTGGCATAAAGGCATCACGCCCGATGTTACGGTTTCGCTTCCCGAAGGCGCCTCTCCTTTGATCGCGGAAGCAGAACGGAATATCACTCCCGAAGGTTTGCGCGCAAGCAAGGACCGTCAGCTGCTTCGCGCGATCGAATTCATGCAGAGCAATCTTCCCACTCAGCGAAATTGATCAATCATCACGCCCAAGCATCGCTCTCTTGGGGGCGCATGATGCAGGGAGATAATTGGACACCGCGCATGACAACAGAGCATTTTATTGCTCTCAGCTATATGTGCAGCCGAACAATGCTGCAGCGGCAGGGATTCGCGACCTGATTTGCCCACGCCCCGTTGTTTGGTAATGGGGATTACACCCGGCGCCTTGCCAGTTTTGTTCCTGGAAGGTGGTCCGGAGAATTGGCCTGTCGAGTGTATGGTGACTTCTTTTGCAATTCAGCTAAACCTGGGAAGTCCTGCAAGGACCGTCGTAGATAGAGGTCATGATGATTACCACAACTTCCCAGGGCCTTTAACTTGCTCCAGTATTTCCAGACTCCTCCCCTATTCCTTGGAGGTAAGGGAGAGGCAGTTCTGCCGGGAGGGGGTAGCTTGAAATATTTTTGAACGCTCCTCGCTATGGCGGGTGCCACGGTTTCCTGCGCTCGAAAGACATTCTCGTATTGTTGCCTCTGGTGAGGGGGGGGTGACGGCCTGGGCAGAAGCATCGATATTTTGTGAGTTCCGTTTTTGACAGGTCGATGCTCATTCATAATCCCCTGAGGATGACAGCCACAAGGGAAACTGAAGAAAATATGCATTATGAGGTCATTCATAACTGATGAAGGCTTTCGGGTCAATTTTTCTGGCAAAGTAGGATGGTACAAGGCCGGCGGAGAGCGTCGTTACAAGCAGCAGCGTCATAAACAGAAAAACAGTAGGAAGCGGCATCCGGACGCTCACTTCCCATCCGAATGAGATTCTATTTATCACGTGCGTTATCACGATGCTGATGACGGCCCCCATGAGAAAGCCGAGCGCGATTCCTGCAAATCCTATGATGCCCGCTGACACGACCATGACCTGCCTGATCTGTTGCCATGTCGCGCCGAGGTACCGCAAGACGGAAATCTCCCGTTTTCTCTCGAAAACGAGGATGAGAAGGGCATTCACCACGCCGATAAGGGAGATGACGATAGCAATCAGCTCGATGGAATAGGTGAGCGCGAAGCTCTTGTCAAAGATCCTAAGCACGGCCTGCCTCAGTTCATCGTTGTCGGTTACATCGAGCGCGTAGGTGTTGCCGAGCGAATGATCGAGTTGCTGTTTAAATTTGGCGACAGACTGTCCTTTCGCGAGGTACACGCTGAGCTGCGTTGCATCGTCCAGTCCCCAATATTCTTTGAGCCATCTTCTATCTGTATAGATGAAGCCGGACATCGTAGAATAACTGATGGAAGCATTGTTGATGGTGAAGGCAATTTTACCTTTGGGCGTCTGGAGATGTATAACGTCCCCTTGCTTCAAACCGTATTTAACCTTCAGGTAATCGGAAATTGATATCTCCCGGTATCGCGCAAGCCTCTGTATCCGCCCTTTTTCTTCCGGGCTGATCCGTGGCCGGTACTTCCACAGGAGTTCCGAATTCCCGAACCCTGCAACGACCTTTTGACCGAGTAAATCAAGCTGGAGTGCGCGATATCTGCCGACATGTTCCACGCCCGGAATGGTTTCTACGGTCTTTACGATTTTATCGGCAAGGGGTGAAAAGCAGAAATTCGACGCGCAGGAAGCGGGTTTTACGTAGACATCGGCAATAATATAAGTATCGATCCAGTCGATAAAAGAGGTTTTCAGCGAATGAACCGACGTAACGATCGCAACGATCAGGGCGGAGCTCACAGCAACGCTCATGAGCGCGAGCGAGAACCGGTAACGGCTTCCTTTTGTGTCTCCAATTGCCAGGCGTGCGCTCGCCTTGAACATACGGTAGGCCGGCCTTCGAAATGCTTCCAGACTTGCTCCCAGATAGGCCGGCGCGTTCAGCGTGCAGCCCATTATAAACAGGACTATCCCGGCATAGGACAACCACGGAAAAGCAAACGGTACGAATCGGTAATCAGCATAGATTACAGCGGCCCCGCACAGGATTGCGATGGCGCCGATGACTGAAAGAAGCTTCTGCCTCCGTTTATACGTTCGTTCGAACGTCCCTTCCCGTGAGCTTTCGTTCGGCCTCACGTTGGCTGATTCTAATGCAGGGACGATTGAGGCGAGAAAGGATACGCTCATGCCCAGGAGCAGAGCCCAGAGCACATCTTTTCCCGTTATGAAAAAATCAGAGATTACGACGCTTTGATAGAAGCGGGTGATTGTCTTCTCAACAGCCAGGATGGAAAACCATGCGAAGAGCTGTCCGAAGGCGATGCCGAGCATGGAGCCGGCGAAGCCGAGCACCATGCCCTGGATTGAGAAAAGGGCAACAACGGTCTTTCTGTCCATGCCGAGCCCACGCAGAATGCCGATCTCCGTCCTTCGTTTGACCACGGAAATAAAGATCGTATTATACAGGAGAAAGACTCCGACGAGCACGGCAAGAAACGTGACAAACCGCAAATTCAACCGAAAGCCGTCAACGAGCGCCTTCTGGTCCTGGACAACCTGCTCTTTCTTCTCAATAGTAAGCCATGGGGGAACGACCCGTGTGATCTCCGCTGCCTTTTTCTCATCCGTACTCAAATCAATTCTGGTAAGAAGCCCGGTTTTATGAAAATACTCCTGGAAGTTCCCGAGGTCCATAAAGACGCTGTTCTCCGGGACTAAAGGGTCGTTGATCGTGTCCACGACCATTAGGCGGTATTGCTTATTGTAAACGTAGGCGCTGAAGGCGTCTCCTTTTTTAAGATTGTGTACTTGGGCGAATTTCCTCGTTATGAGCAGACCGTTTCGGCTTTTGAAAAAATTCTCGATATCGACTTTTTGTTCTCCGGACAAGCCGGTCAGTGCGAGGGCCTTTATTGTGTAGATCCCCTGAATATCGATTGTTTCATTCCGGGCAGGGAGAGAGGCGTTCACGGTTAAGATCGGCAGGCAGTTGCTCTCAATTGTCTTGACGGACTTGTACACCGCCTCGGGGAAATCAATCCCCGAAGAGTCCACGACCTCGTAGTTGAACGTTGGATTGATTCCCCTGATGTTCGTTTCAAATGACCCTAACGCCTTCTGCGTCGCAACATTCACCCCCATGAACAGGCCGATGCCGAGTGCTATGCCGACCACGGACAGCGCAGTGAGGAACCGTTCTTCTCTCACGCTCCTGAGTACGATTCGTTTTAAGAGTGCCGCAAATCTCATGGCAACAGCGTTCCGTCCCGTATCCTGATGATTCTGGCGGCAGATTCCGCTACGGCCTGGTTATGAGTTACCAGAACAACAGTCTTCCTGTCTCGCGCGGCCGCCTCTTGTATCAACTGCACGATTGATTTGCCGGTCGTGCTGTCCAGATTGCCCGTGGGCTCGTCGGCAAGAATGATCCCGGGCTCGTGAATGAGCGCCCGAGCAATGGCTACCCGCTGCTGCTCCCCTCCCGAGAGGGCAGAGGGATAGTCGTTCTCTCTTCCTTCGAGACCGACCATTCGCATATATTCCATTACCCTGCCTTCCTGACGCTTGCCGTTGTTCAGGAGAAGTGGCATCTCGATATTTTCAGAGACTGTTAAGTTCGGCAGGAGGTTGAAGAACTGGAATATGAAACCGATCTTTTGTCTCCGGTAGGCCGTGAGCTCTTCTTCGGTGTACGATGAGACGATGTCCCTGTCTACGACGATCCTGCCCTGGTCCGGAACATCCATGCCTCCGATAAGGTTCAGGAGGGTGGACTTCCCTGAGCCTGAACTGCCCATGACTGCAACGAACTCCCCGCTGCCCACGACAAGGTTAATTCCGCGGAAGACGGCCCTGGCACCGTAATATTTTTTGACATTTTCAAGTTCAATCATATACCCTCATCAAGCATTGACAGTCTCGTAAAGAAAGCCACCACAGGGAAACGCCCTGCCGTTGCCAAAACGCGAGTGCAGGAAGTGGCAGGGAGAGAAAAACAAAATACAGATTTTTTGACACAGCTGCTCGTTGAATATTTATGATTTATTCTGCTTTGTCATAACCATTCATGGTCAGTCAGTCTCGAAGGTTCTGGCTTTTTTCTGTGCCTCCGTGTCTCTGCGTCCTGTTCAATTCTTTTCATACCCTGTCATTTCCACGTAGGCCCGTCCTTGCGCGTTGCCTTCGACCCTGCACGTACCTTCCCAGTATGAACTCCCTTCCGTCAGTCCTCCCCTGAATTCCTGGTTTTCTATCAAGGGGGTGACAACGAGCCGCAGTTTTTCCCGTGGGATCGTAATTTCCCACTTCGAAGGATAGCGGATATTGGTCTTTTTCGAAGAATACGAGCTGATAACCTTAATCCGGTAATCACTCTTCGCAAGGTGCCAGAAGTTGCCCTCAGTATCTACGAGTGTTCCGGAGGAGTATCGGTCAAATGACCCGTCTTTTTTTCTTATGACGTACAGCATGATCTCCTGGCCGTCATCAAGCTGCAGCGCAAACCAGTCCCATCCAGCCGCGCTCTTCGCCAGCCCTTGCGACGAAATCTCCCGGTCAAACCAGCTCTTGCCTGTCACCGGGAAAAGAGCAGTACCCAGTTTCACGGTCCCTGTTGTTTCCAGGTCCGTGCAGGAAAAGTAGAGCGACGCGATGAGCGGCGATTCCTCGGATTTCCGTGAATATCCTCTATCGCCGTTTAAAACAACGGGTTTTCTCGGCAAGAGGACGAGGTCGAGGTCCGTCTCGTTTGCGTGAGCCGTAATGTGCATCTTTTTCAAATTTCCTTCCAATTCGTCCCTGTCTACCCATACATGCAGCCTTGAAGTGTCCGCGCCTGCAAAACCGTATGCCCCGGAATCAGCATCGCTGAAATGGTAAAATGCCTTTCCCTCGATATCGGAGATCGCGAAGTGAGAGAGATAGATTGAGTCTACGCCGAACTTCGACTCATATTTTCCCCCCTGAACGCCTATGATAAAGAATGTGAGTTCATACCCGAATTCTCTCCCCTGTGCGTCGTACAGGTGGCCCGTGAAATACCACCATTGGGTGCGGTATCCGTTCTGAACGTAAAGGTCCTTCGGCAACGTTACGGCATCGCCGGGAGCAACGTCCCGCCACTCCAAGGCCTCTGTTGAAAGACAAAACAAAAGTACAATGGCGACCGGGAAAAAAGATAATTTCTTCATAGACGTCCAAGGGAAGGGCTCAAGTAAAGTATAACAGATACATGAGAACTCTAGAAAAATCAGATTGGTTTCAGGAACGAGCGGTCTTGATGCTCTGCCGCGGGATAAAAAGCTTCCTTCAGACTAACCACTTTTTCAGATTGTCCCGCAATAGTTGCATTCAACACTCCTGATTTCCCCCCAGCTTGTCTTAATAAAACTGGGGAAACCCGTTATTCAGCCGACAAACAGTCCAGGCGTCAATTCCCTATAAAAAGGGATGTTTTGATGGGTTAAATTTATAAACGGTGAAATACCCACATGTATGGTTATTTCCCCTCCATATTTTTTAGGAAACATAATTTTAGTTGCGGAACACCTATCGGCCACAATGTTAAAAAACAATTTTTTTTGGTAATGAACGATATTTAACGATCTGTTTATGAAGGAATATTTCTCTCATATCTTTTTGTAATTTGAAATTTATTTGGGACATGAAAAGATGGAGTACTTATTGCATAACTTCTTAAAAGTAGGATCCAGTAATAGGCCTGCTTGGCTAAAGGCGCTGCAATACCAATAATCAATATTCTTGCTATGGCCTTGTTCAAGATTACTTTTTGTAACATTACGAAAAGTTCACTGATCATTCTTAAGTAAAACGTGCAATTTTTACTATTAGTGAAGAATGTGTTTATACAGAAGGAGAATTTTGCGAAACATAAAGAAGGCTATTTAAATCATCAAAAGAAAATCGTGAGGTGTTTGAATTTGATGGCAATGATCATTTAATCGATTATGCCAAGTATCTAATTGAATACCTTGAACTTGAATTTAAAGCGAGAGGTGGAATTAGATGAAAAAAATAAATTACATTCTGATAATATCTATTATCTTTCTGGTTATTCTTTGCCCAAATGCTATTGCAAATAAAAATTTTAATATTAATCTTATAATGAAATATTCTCAAATGTATGATATTGACCCTTCTATTCCTTTAACAATTGCAACACTGGAAAGTGGATTTAGAACCAACGCATTTAATAAGAATGTAAAAAAGATACACATGAAGAAGATTAGCAGAGAAAGTCACGGTGTTATGCAATTGACATTAATCACAGGAAAGTTTTTTAATCCTGAAATAAAGACTAAAAAAGATTTGTATGACCCTGAAAAAAATATAAAAGCTTCGATTTTATTCATCAAGTATCTTCTCGATAAGCACAAAAATGCTTCTCTTGAAGATATAGCGTCGATGTATAATTCAGGTGAAAAAGAATTTTTTAGAAAAAATATAAGTACTAAGTACAGAAGGGAATTTTTAATATATCACTCAATTTATAAGCAGATAGCGGGAAATTCCACGAAATGAAACTGCTATATTGCCCTCTTTTTTTGGGGTAATCGATTAAACTGAAACTTCCACAAATACTCCCTTCAGACGGCATTGCTCGTTACCGAACCTCTTTGGGAGGCTTTTTCCAAAGACGCCTGCCAACCCTTCAGGTGTGCGCCGATATGTTTCGGAAACACCCTTCGTCTAGCGACAAGCCAGGCATGCGGATCATTCTTACCTTCGGTCTCAACCGCATTCGCGGGGCAGAGGGAGGGGACAAATGCAAGGTGAAGAAACCGTGTAAGTTGCCTCTTTTGTAATTTGCAGACTGTACATCGTACTCGATACGGTAGATTTTCAGCATGATGCTTGGCTGCATCCCGTAGACACTACTGGGACCCCAGCACCGGGCCGCAAGGTTTGGGACAGTCCATATCTTGGACGACTGCATGCTCGGCACGTTGAACATGCGGTTGATTACGAGCTTACGCCTTTTCAACAGGCTGGTAACAAAGTAGAACACTCCCATTCCTAAATGTTCTTGTCGTTGTAAGTTTCAGGTCCAGCCTGTGCTTGATACCTTTGAATATCGGCGTGCCATCGCCCAGGGCAACCGGATCCACCATAATCTGATATTCATCGATCAAACCCTGTTGCGCAAACTGGGTGACAATGCTGCCGCTGCCCAGCAATGTCATATTCTTCCCTGACTGTTGCTTCATTTTTTTTATTTCTTCCTCAATATTGTCCTTCACCAGCCTGGTATTCTTCCACTCGGCCTTTTCCAGTGTCCTTGAAAAGACAATTTTTTCCGCATTATTCATTCCTTCAGCGACGATCGGATTATTATTGATCGCATTCGGTGTCGGCCAGTAACTCGCCATGAGCTCATAAGTTACGCGTCCAAAGAGAAGCGTGTTGCCCGCATTGAGCCCCTCGACAGCGTATTCACTTGTTTCTGCGTCATGCTCATGCCAGCTGATATCTCTCTTTGGTCCTTCAAAATAGCCATTAAGTGTTACGAAATTGAATACTATTACTCTTCTCATGTTGACCTCCTGTTATTTAATTGCCGTCAATCCACCGTCAGCGTTGCGCTTTGATGTGAGTCTACATACTTTCTAGGATGTTGTAACTTTCATGCTGAACTGAAAACCGGGATCGCATGGTGAACTCTGGCAATGATTGCATGAAACTTACTCCGTGGCCTGCCGGCACAGAGGTGTACCCTTTAGGAAGGATATTTTGATAAATGACTAAAGCATAATGCGAATTTCATAGAAAATTGATTTACACTTGATCCATCGATCACGATATGCGTGGACTTTGAGCCACGTCTTCGAGCAGCGATTTTGGAGGCTGTCGAGAGCTTAATTAAGCGTAAAATAACCCACGGGAAACGCGCCAGGCAAATGAACGTCTACTCTGTGAACGCAGGTCAGAGCACAATTCAAAAAGGGCTTATTGCAAGTGCCGTAGCTGTGGGAATATTCGAGGTCGTAACTCGCTGCGAACCGTAACCATGAACGGCTAGTCCAGGGGCTCTGAAGAGGTCAGGTTCCTAGACTGCACTATGCGAGCGTAAGCAGGATCAGCTATGAACGGAAAAGATGCTAACAGCAGAAACCTGTCCCTCTAGGTTCGGTGACCTATAATATCTGAGCAACGGGCGGGAAATGAATATGAAGAAAATCAGCTTGCTGGTATTTGCAAAAACGGCTTTCTGCGTCCTGATGAGTACACAAAAGAGTGCGGGCGGAACCATCGATATCAAAAAATATGGCTTGGAATCACCAAGCTCCTTCAGACAGCACCCTCGGGCTGTCGTCTGAAAATTATGCGGCATCTTTCAACATCTCTTTTACAGCTTCTTCCATAAGATACGCGTTCTGCGATTTCTTTGCCTGATGCACTATAATCTCGGCGATTTGCACAATAATATCGGCGATTTCTTTTTCGTCAAAGGGTTGCACCAGATAGCCACAGTTAGGACATTTAACTTTTATCAGCAGGTCATCCACGGCCATCACCCCCTTTTAGACAAGAGTAGCAGGCTGACATTTTCAAAAATATTTTAAAAGTTCTGTATGCTTTTATTATAGCTCCTCTAAATTAATGCTCTCATTATTATCTAATACCTAAGTTCCTTAAGGATTTATTCGTAAAAGAATCTAAATGACGTAATGGCATTTCCCGTCGTCATTGAAGAAGCGGCTTGTAGGAAATATCTTTGTGCATAGTTAGAAAAGGCGGGTTGCCATTTTTTTACAAATAATCGCGATTATTGGATGTTATTTTTTTGACATGCCCTGATAGAGCAAGATGATGCCTCCAACCAGCGCCGAGATACGGAATACAACTACGAATATTTTCACGATCAAGATTTGGTCTTGATTTAAGTCCTCTTGATGGTGTTGTTTCTGGAGGTCGGTAATATATTGCAAAATACCATTTCCATACTTGAAAAGACAAACACTGGTGATTAATGAAACAATGCCCGATATGACTCTATCTATATCCATGGCGGTTGTCTTCTTCTATCATAAATGACTTTGGATGAATGAGCTGAAATCTGGCGTCCCGTTCACTAATCACAGGTAGCATGTGAGGAATATATCCACACATCGCGCTATACGTTGATATGCTGTGTTAGTGATTGCTGGTTTCAGACGCCTGTTCCCCCTCAGCGATTTTGAGATCAACTGCGCTGTCAAAATTCGTGTTTCTTGCAATCGATATCATGTTCAAAAACGCATCTTTTGCTATTTTTGAGATGTCAAATGTGCGTTTATCACGAGTCGTTTTAAATTATACCTGATTTCATGTCACATGCACTCTCGCGAGCATCATTCTTTCATCATCCTTGTTCCCCTCTATCGATGGACCTCGTTTATCAGTTCTGAGCAGACGTTCAAATTTGTGTGTCCATTATAATTATAGAACCATCAACTCTAAAATGGGTTTTCTCGTCAAATGAAAACGCATGAATCGAGTCGTCACCATCGTCGATTATGGGTCAAGAATTGAACAGCATCTGCTCGGTTTATTGAATCTGGTGTTCGAACTCGCTGGTCCAGCAAGGAGAGGGGAGATATTGAGCCCCCTTGTGGCGCTCGACCCAAGGGAAGTTGTTTAGAGATAACTTCGATGGTGAAGTTCTCCCCTAAGGGGAGGAAGAGAAAACCGGCATGGAAAACTTGTTGTCGATGGATGGTGGCTTCTGGTCTTACCGTACGACGCGGAAACTCATCGGGAAACCGGAAGCACGGATGTGTGCGAATGCGACAATTGCATTATGCCGCTTTTTTTAACATCTTGTATGATTGTCTTCGCTCTAAACCCATTGGTTTTGGGGGAGAGTCTGCTACCAGCGACCGCATAGGGTCAAATCCAACACGTATCCATTTGCCACGACGTAGAAAGGACGCAATCGGATAAGTCGCGATGAACTCATCAAAGCGGGAAGCCTCTATATAACCATGACATTGGTTTTCGAAGATGACATGGATCAACATGACAATCCCTCCTTTCCAGAAAAATAACGGCTTTCTTCATTTATTATTCTTTCACAAAGATAAAATATATAATTCAAGTATAATACCATACCTTTTTTTGTCAAACACGACATCGTAAATTGCGCCCGATCGCGCCCTCTCGTGTGCCTAAAGATGCATTAAGTTGCTCTTTGTTGCATCAACAGTAAGATCACGTAGATATATTCTTTTTAAAACATACTTATGCCAGTTTCGGTTTATGGGTAAACTTCGAGTTGGTCTTTTCTGCTCTCTATTACCGCGGCATGCCAGAGGGAAGAGGGTTCTGAGTTAGGAATTAACTTGGTTGGACGCCGCACGGTGATGATACAGGGATCTACCGGTCGGGTGCTTTGAGTGAGGCGCATGCACGCGTCCTAGATGCGTTTCTAATGAAACTCTTGATGGCCTCCCGGTTTTTTTCTGATATCTGTTCAGACACAATTCCCACACCAGGCAGCGAGATCATTGTTATGTCACATCAAGACAGATGAGCAATGGCTTGCTGGTCCGGACTGCAGTTGATGCTGTTTATAACGCGGCCCGTGGCGACGGCCATGAGATGCCTACCGGGGATACAGAAACGGTCTCTGATCATGGCGCCATCAGACGGTGGAACTAGGTTAAGGATAAACACTCCACGCTCGCTGAGGTCTGGAAGAGTGCTTTGGCAGCTTTCCCCTCATATTCATACTCTACCGCCGGATTCACCGTAAGTCGCCTTGATTTCAGCGGGTTCGCGTTCAGGTAAACGATCTGCAGAACCTCTTTTTTCTATTGAATCCGAAGCCTGTAAGTTGTAACATTTCCAACCATGCCGGATCAAGATTTGTCCGGCAATCGGCCCACCGGTTTTCATCAACCCGAGACCGACCTGTCGCTGGTGAGGGGAACCCATTAAGTCGAATACTTTCGTTGGGAGTTCGCCTGAATGAAGATACTGGCAGTGCTTGTCGTATGCCTCATCTTTGCGATGGTAACCACAACAGCATTAGCGGGTGATAACACGGTCATTGTTGCAAGCGCAGAAAAGAATCTGCCCCTCCGGAAAAGAACAGTCGTCCTTCCCCCGCTGGTTACCGAACGATATGAATACTACAACGTCCAGGGAAGCTGTGAAAACGACCTGCTCTGTGAGTTGAAACGAAAAGGCATTGCCGGGGGGGACGGGAAGAAATACGAGTCCATCACCAGCTGGCATGTGAGGTGGAATTACGGCTATACCAACGACGCGCAGACCTGCAGCGCCAATTCATTCCAGGTAACCGTTGACATTGTTTTTCGCTATCCCAAATGGATGCAGACGGGGGATGCACCCCGGGCGCTTACGGACAAATGGTATAACTATATGAAAAACCTTATCGTGCACGAAAATGGACACCGCGACATGGCGGTCGAAGCTGCGGCCGATCTTACGCGTACTGTTTCCGAATTGTCCCCTGCGCAGACCTGTGCCGAAGTGGACCGGACGGTGCGGATTCTGTCCCGCGCCCGAATGAACAAGTTGAACGATGACGAGCGGCATTACGACGAAGCAACCAATCATGGCGCCGCGCAGGGCGCGATCTTCCCCTGACCGGGTATTCCCCTCGCGCAAATATCCGGCCCCTCCGCTTTGAGCGCGGGCTGCATTACGATGTCCATGAGACATCCTTATCGGCTCCAAACGTGAAGTTGATTCCTAGGGAAAATGCCAGAGAACACAGGAACCGGAATCCCTATACCGCCACCTCGCGGACACAAAAAAAGCAGGCTGAACGCCGCCTGCTCGATCGAACGCTCATCTGACACCTTACGGCTTGCCGCTTCTTCCTCACCTCATCGTTTTGTGCTCTTCAGATGACCTTCTGTCCCGGTTTGCCCGTTTTCACTCAAAGACCGTAATCCCGTTGTTCATCCCGGCACTGGGCTTCTCTTCACTGATGTTTCCCGCACACTGGCCAAATGACCGCGGTCCGAGAGTCCCCAGCTCAAAATAGGTAACACCATTCATGAGCTCAGGTTCGGCTGTCGGAATCACAGCTCCTGCAGCGGCACCGCTGACGCTTGAACAGTCAGGAGTCGGCTCCAGATTAAAATACGTAACCCCGTTATTCAGAGGGATTTCTGCTTTGCTCGCGGTCATGGCGGATCCTGCATAGGCTACTCCAACAGTGAGGGCAAGCACCACTACTATTAAAACACTCAATGTGGCCTTCATAAATCATCGCCTCTTTCCTTTATGAAATAGATATACTACTTTAAATGTTATCACTGCATGGGTTATTGTCAAGACAACATAAAATAGGACATGATATTTATAACAATGGTACTATGTGATGCGGCGAGAAAGTGTTTCTCCGGCTTATTTCAATGCAGATACTTCCAAAGCATGCACCAAAGCGGTTTGCATTCAACCTAAAGGATAAGAAGAATGGTCTACCTTGAGACATGAATGAATCGACGGTTCTGGAAAAGGGAAAAGGTTTAGGGTGCAGGCGGGACTTATCTTGCGCAACGGCAGAAATGTGGTTGCACGGTGGACAAAACATCAAAAATAACGGCGTAGAGTGAGCCATACGGAGCGCTTACCTTTTTTTACTGGGGACGTTCTTGTGACTGCAGGATCCGGGACCATGAAGGGGAAAAAGGTCCCTGCTTCAGCCGATGAGAGGGTGCATGCAATCCCTTCAACAACTATCGGCAGCATGTCGTCATTTAACGCGGACGGCGCTGGTCCCGCGTAAGCGGCGGAGGACATGAAATCAGTGGCCGCAGGCCAGCCTTTTAGATACTTTGCTTCTCTTGTTTCCTCGCGAGGTGAAGAAAGCTCGCCTTTCTGTTTAGGCTTTGCCTCAGATACCCGTTTTCCGCCGTAATGCTGGCGCCACCGATAAAAGGTAACATCCGTAACTCCCTATTTCCGACAAACGTCCGCCACCGATGATTCTTTGCTTAGGAGAAACTCAGCCGACCTGAGCTCCCGATGATTTGTTCAGGAGTGAATCCTTTTCTGCCGCCGACGATTTTCTGCAGCCGACGATTGCCCTCCTTTTGGCTTTATGCTACCATACATCCGACACTCGGGGTGGTACAGGCTTCCGGGGCAAGGCCTCAAGGGAACCGCCCCTGAAAATTGTGCGATATTGATATTCTTCTCAAAAATTCATCCAACGAAAAGTGGGAATTTTCGGCTTCACACGTACCGATAAGAGAGAGATGAACAGACTGGTAATCGTACTTCTGGTAATATTAAAGACAACGCTGTTGACCTTATGCGATTTATTTGGCACCGACTCCTATCTGTTGTTGAATGGAATTATCGTAAGTGCTGCTTGCTGCACATAGGGTTAACGATACCCTGTAGGAGGTGTGGAAAATGCCGCAACGTTCGATTTTAGTTGCTGACGACATAGAAAATCAAACCGACTCCGGCAAAAGACGTTCGCAAGCAATACGGAACGTTGCTTCTTTTTTGGCCCAACGGCTCAAAGCCGGCATCGATTTGCTGTATGTGGAGGATCTGAAAAATTATCCAGCGAACAAACTCGGTTCATTCCGGTTCCTGGCATGGCACGCTACTCACGAGGAAAGACTCGAGGAGATAGGCAGACAATTTACCTTACCGGTATCATCCTCCTTAAAAAGCGGCTCTCCAGCGGAAGAGATCCTGAAGGTCTTGCGTTCCAGGCCATCCCCTGAGCTTGTCGTTATGGGAACACGGGGCCAGAAAGGGGTGAAACGTTTGCTCATCGGCAGTGTTGCGGAAGAAGTGATTCGTAACTCCAAGAGACCTGTGATGGTGGTTGGACCAATAGCTCAGGAAATGGGCCGGGACATCTCAAGTCAGAAGCAGCATAAAATACTCGTACCTACTGATCTTGGGAAAAACAGCCGCGCAGCCGAGCAATATGCACTTTCGCTTGCAAAACGCATGGGAGCGAGAGTGACCCTGTTTCATTGTCTGTGGGACAGTATCAATGCAGTTATGGTTGGCACGGCACACTCCGGGATGGCCGCATTTAATATCAATGGAATCATCGATGAGTCAGGGGATGATGCCCTTGATTTCATGAGACGGAAAATCGGTTTCTTTCAGTCACATGGCGTGCCATGTGACTACAAAATCGAAAACAAGGCGGTAACTTCCATGTGTGCGGTGTATCAGGAGTGTGAAAGCGGCTATTCATGCGTGGTTATGGGAACTCACGGAAGAAATGCATTACTCAATGCTTTTTTCGGAAGCACAGCACGGGAAACAATCTTGAACGCAACGGTTCCGGTAATCGTTGTACATTCGGGGAGATGAGAATTGTGGAACTGCGAAAAAGGGAACCAAAAAAGACAATCAAGAGCAGACTGCAAAAAAGCCCTTTCTTGCGGGTAAGGATTTCATCGGCTATACTATAAATTACTCAACACTGAATATGATATTGAGAACGATGGAATACAACAGCCGCCGATTTATAAAATACCTTGGGTTTTAGGCAGTGGGACACGCTTTAATTCGTCTAATGCAAGACGTGGTGTGCAATCTCTCACCAAAGAGATTCAGAGGGGGTAGCCTAAAGCGTCTGTAATGGCAAAATAGTTTGGGATCAGCCTCGCGAGAACACTCAAAATCGAGGTATATTTTTCGTACCTAAATAGGTTTCCCGAGAAGATGAGTCGAGTAGTATAAAAAACAAAGAGAGACGACCAGATGAAGTCTCGTTTTTTTACTGTCGAGCCACGGGAGGATCCGAAACCGGCACACATGCAAAAGTGAAAAAGCATTTCGATAAAAATATGCTTTGTGCCAAAACAATAAAGGATACAGAGGGGGTTTCATTTCCTGAAAAATTCCTTACAGTAGCAGTCATGAACATAATTGCACCTCCCTAACCCATTATGTTATCTATGTGCAGAATACATGCTAACAGATGAGGTCAAGAGCACAGACGGGTTATCATGACGGATCAGGCTTGCATACAGTTCCTCCAGTGGTCGCTGCCGAAGCTTCGAATGCGCTGGAAGGGTTTCAGAAAGGTTCGCGGACAGGTTTGCAAGCACATTGAGCGGCGCCTGAATGCGCTCGAACTGGCGGATGCAGAGGGATACCGGTCATTGCTTGAGCGCAACAGGGATGAATGGGACGTGCTCGACTCTTTATGCCGTGTCACGATCTCGCGCTTTTATCGTGACCGTGAAGTGTTCCGGTCGCTTGAACAGGAAGTCTTGGTCCGACTGTGCGAACATGAGATGGCACGGGGCGCTCCAGAACTCCGATGCTGGAGCATCGGCTGTGCTTCCGGTGAAGAGCCTTATACGCTTGCTCTTCTATGGAACCTCGGCGCGGCCCGTCTTTCCCGGGCCATGAAAATCTCGATCCTGGCCACCGACGCGGACCCGAATATGATCGAACGAGCAAAACAAGGGTGTTTTGCTTCTGGAAGTCTCTCAGATCTTCCCCGGCACTGGAGAACAAATGGGTTCGTTCGCGATCGAAATCGGTTCTGCGTCAGACCTGAGGAGCGCGGGAAGGTTATCTTTCTCGCACAGGATATCCGGGCAGCGGAACCAGCGGGGTTGTTTCATCTTATTCTTTGCAGAAACCTGGTGTTTACATATTTTGAAGAGGAGTTCCAGAAAGAAATTCTGACTCGACTGCGCGACAAGCTGCATGATCATGGAGTATTAGTCGTGGGAATCCACGAGGCATTGCCTTCCGGAACAACCGGGTTCCTGCGCTGGCCGGGATGTTCTGGAATTTACCGGAAGACATGAACCTAGTCAACCCAACCGCATTGACCGAGACTGACATATCATGATCATCGTGGAGCCATATCCGGGTGTGCCGATCGTTGACCAGCGCCTTGAGATCGTTGAGCGGAAAGGCAGGGGCCATCCCGACTCCCTGTGCGATTCCCTGATGGAAGCCATTTCAGTAGCACTCTCCCAGGCTTATATTAAGGAATTCGGTACCATCCTCCATCATAATATCGACAAGGGGCTGCTTGCAGCGGGTAGCGTCAGAAAGAATTTCGGGGAAGGTGAGGTGCTGCAGCCCATTGAACTTACGATCGGAGACCGGGCAACGCGGCAATCGGGCGGCAGGAGCATTCCCATCGCGGATATTGCCGTTGATGCTGCTCGTTCCTGGCTTGCAAAGAACATGAGATACGTTGATCCGTACCGAAACGTGTCCTACCGGGTCATCCTTGCGCCTGGCTCCGAAGAACTCACGAACATATTTTCTTTTCCCGGAATCAAAGCCGCGAATGACACCTCGGCCACCGTGGGATATTATCCCCTTAGCCCCACGGAAAAGATTGTTCTTTCATTGGAGCGGTATCTCAACTCTCAGGAATTCAAAATGGCATATCCGGAAACCGGTGAGGATGTTAAGGTGATGGCGTTAAGACGAGGGAAGGATTTGGACCTAACTGTGGCCATGCCGCTGCTCTGCCGCGCTATTTCGTCGGAGCTCGACTATTTTAGCTGCAAAGATGTTGTGACGAGGGAGATGACCGAGTTCGTACGGCAATTCGAAGGGTTTGAGGCCATCAGCATTCATTACAATACACTGGATGAACGCGGGAAAGGCATGGAGGGTGTCTATCTGAGCCTCACCGGCACCTCGGCAGAAGACGCAGATTCGGGGCAGGTGGGGCGAGGCAACCGCGTGAACGGGGTTATTTCGGTGAACAGGCCTCTTGGCACCGAGGCTGCTGCCGGGAAAAATCCGGTCAGTCATGTGGGGAAGATCTACAACCTCCTTTCACATCAGATGGCGAAGACACTTTACACCGAGATCCCGGGGATACGTGAAGTCTTTGTTTTTCTTGTCAGCAGGATCGGTACTCCGATCGACAGGCCGGAGATCGCTGCGGCACAGATCGTGCCTCAACCCGGGCTTGAGATAAGAGACCTCGCGAGACGAGTTGAGGAGATCATCGCCCGGGAATTATCTGCCATTGACAAATTCTGCAGAGAATTGAGCGAGGGAAAGTATCCCATATGCTGAAGGTCGAGCTGATAAGGCATCGTAGCATGTGATCTTGCCCTAAATAGGAACCATCTCAAGTTCAGCCAATGCCGTTCAAGGATGTCGAACAAGAGAACATGCTCCTGCCCCCTATCGCCGGCTTCGACCGATTTCTGATCAAAGCCTGACGGACTCTTCTCACACGATGGATCATGTTTCCCCTGCGTCAGGCTTCCTTTGCGCCGATCACGCAATTGTAGGTGCCGAAGGAATTCTGGGCATGTCAGCGCAGGGCATGTCCTGGAGCCAGGGTCTGTCAACGAAAAACTTGTACTCGTACCGAACAGTCTGCTGTTTGACCTTGATTCACCCGGCCACCTCCTTGCCTTTATTCATCCAAATTGTGTTTGTATTCCAGTCATTAAATGTTCCTGCAATACCGACTGTCTTTGCTCCAGAACGCGGATCGTGAATTCGACTTCCTGCGCCAGAGCGTTCATTTCCGGCTTTATGTGCTCCTTCATCTTCTGTTCTATCGAGTGCATCACGAGTAGCCTTGCTTGACAACGAGTAGATCCGGTGTTATACGTTGGTCAGAATATGATAATCATTCAAGGGAAGGTGGAGCTTTTTTAACAAAGCGCTTATCAGGAGGAGGTTGCCATGGACAAATACCAGGAATGCTCCATTGCCGCAGATGCGCAATCGATGCTGAAAAAAGCTCATGATGACAATGTAATAACAGTATGGGACCGGGCAAGAAAACAAGAGCCGCAGTGTCTGTTCTGCAGAACCGGCCTGTCATGCCGTGTTTGTGCCATGGGGCCTTGCAGGATCGATCCGCACGGGAAAGGCTCACATTTCGGCGTATGCGGCGCTAACGCGGACACAATTGTGGCGAGAAACATTGCAAGGATGGTTGCAGCAGGTTCTGCGTCTCATTCGGATCACGCCCGCGACCTTATCGAGGTCCTCCATAAAATAGGAAAAGGCACGGCAGCGGGCTATGAGATAAGAGACCCGGAAAAACTCAAGAGAGTAGCCAAGGCATATGGCATCGAGAATGGCCACCTCAGTGATAAGGAAATAGCGGTCGGGCTGGCTGAAGCGATGATGGAAGATTTCGGGATGAAAAAAGGAAGACCCACGTTCATCAGTAGAGCACCGAAGCAAAGGATAGAGCTCTGGGAAAAGTTGAAGGTTGTTCCCCGGGGCATAGACCGGGAGACTACGGAAACCATGCACCGAACACATATGGGTGTGGATAACGATTACGTCTCCCTGCTGCTTCATGCAGTAAGAAACAGTCTTGCTGATGGCTACGGGGGATCAATGATCGGGACTGAATTGTCCGATATCATATTCGGAACGCCGAGGCCAGGATTTTCAACAGTCAACCTGGGTGTTTTGAAAGAGGATCATGTCAACATCCTGGTGCATGGCCACAACCCCGTCGTGTCTGAGATGATTGGACTTGCTGCGGAAGACAGCGAAATGATCAACCTTGCAAAATCGAAGGGTGCGAAAGGTATCAACCTTGCCGGACTATGCTGTACAGGCAATGAACTTCTGATGCGAAAAAAGATACCGATGGCTGGCAACCATCTCATGACAGAATTGACAATCGTCACCGGCGCAGTTGAATCCATTATCGTGGATTACCAGTGCATTATGCCAGCGCTCGGTCAGGTCGCGCAATGCTATCACACAAAACTTTACTCTACCTCTGATAAGGCAAAATTCCCCTTTATGGAGCACGTTGAATTCAGCCCTGAGAATGCGAAAGAACAGGCCTACAGACTGGTGAGGGAATCGATAGAAAATTATACCCGTCGAAACAAGGACAGAGTATCCATTCCCGTCGCCCCGGTCAAGACGGTGACGGGTTTTTCCGTAGAGGCTATCGTGGGTGCGCTGGGTGGAAGCCTGACCCCGTTAATCGAGGCGATAAAAGCCGGCAAAATCAAAGGAGCTGTGGGTGTCGTTGGGTGCAATAACCCGAAAGTAAGACAGGATTACGGCCATGTGGCTTTGATCAAACGGTTAATTGCGAAGGATATCCTTGTGCTCACCACAGGATGTGCAAATGTGGCTGCAGGGAAGGCAGGATTGCAAGTGCCGGAGGCAAAGGAATGGGCCGGACCAGGCCTGAAAGAGATATGCGGCCTTCTCAATATACCACCTTCATTACATGTCGGTTCTTGCGTTGATAATTCAAGGATTATCGTTATTGCTTGTGCACTAGCCAATGCACTCGGTGTTGATATCGACAAACTCCCCCTCGCCGGTGCGGCGCCTGAGTGGTATTCAGAAAAGGCTGTTGCAATCGCCTTCTACGTTATGGCCAGCGGCATCTTTACTGTCCTTGGGGTGATGCCGCCTATCGGTGGAAGCGATAACGTGACGAAACTGGCGACATCCGGGTTGAAAGATGTATTCGGAGCCAGCTTTGCCGTCGAACCAAATCCGGATAGAGCAGCGGATCTTATCATAGCCCATATTATGGAAAAAAGGAGTGGCTTGGGTTTAAGTGCGTAGTATAGAGACTGATAAAATTTACATGAATTTGATTAGTGGCCGGGTCACGTTTAGCAACTTTTTTGCTGGAATGTCAGGCTCCTATGTCCGTGGGTCCTGAAGGGGTTTTGAAAATCATTGAGAGATGCCGTGATGGACATTTGGAACCGCTCGAAGGCATATCATAAAAGCCGCTGGATCTGAACCCAAGCCGGGAGCTTAGGGTGTTGAAAATACCGGTGGATAACAAGCAAAAGGGCCTCAGACTCAGTGAGTTAGATGCCCTTCGTTCTGCGGAAGATATTTTCTGCAATGAGCTATTGGCTGACACCCAATCCCTGACATTTGCTGGCATATGAACCTAGTTAATAGTGGTTCGGCCCCATTTGTATGCCAATAGTGAGATCCTTGAACTGCAACATTAAAATGTCCTTCTTGAATACGGGTTTAGTGTAAATTTTCATCGGTGCAATACGCTGTCGTTTAAAAGTATGGTAATAATGTTTAACTTGCAATTCCCCGTAGCTTGCTACGGGGTCACATTATAGAGGGAAGAGCATGAGAAACCACAGGTTTCTCATATGATAATTTTCCCCTAGATACCACGCAGCTTGCTGCGTGGAGATTCATTCTGCTCCGATGTTAGTAAACTAGTGGGGTTCATTTTCATCCACGATTCAAGAGAATCCCATATCTGCTTTGTCAGTTCACTTCCATAATCAGCGGCTACGAAATTCATTTTTAATCTCCGTTCGTTAAGAAATAAAAATCCGACTTGAAACTGTTCAATTAATAAGCATCCCTCTTACTCGGTAGAATCGAGTACGGGTATTTTGTTGAGATGATACAAGAACGTACATTTTCATAAAGCGTGATTTTCGCAGCGGGAAAATGAGTTACATCGCCACTATGGCGTTTCTGTGCAAATATTCCTAGTTTTAGTTATTGTAAAACCAAATTGAATTCTGATATAGTATGGTTATCAATAAGGGGACTCAAAAATGGAAATTAATGAAAACAAATTGAAAGAGATACTGGATGAACAGCGAAATGAGTTCCAGCATTTCATGGGCATCATGAAGGAAGATTTCGACTCTAAGATTGACTTGATCGGTGAACAATACGGCACTATAAAAGAAATGATGGGCACAATCGCCGAAGATATGCAAATCGTCAAATCTGACATTGAATTCATAAAAGGCTCTCTTCGGAAGAAGGTGGATTACGATGAGTTCCAGGCCCTTGAACGACGTGTCGCTATGTTAGAGTCAAAGGTCAGAAAATAGACGATATTGCCTGAAATATATCATTTCTAATGGCGGTTCATAGCCAGCGGCCCCTTTGCTAGATGTTTAAGCAAAGGGGTTGTTTTTTTGTCCATGAAATTATCACACAAAAAGCGAGGTTAACATGTACGGGGAAAAGAAAGCGGAAGAAGATATAGTTGAAAGCACCTCCGAGAATGTTTGCGGGGTATGCGGAGACAGCGTAGAGTGGCCGTTCCACCTCGAATCGACATACTGCGGCTCTATGTGCATCAGTTGCTATCAAGACCATATATGCGAGTGCGGAATTTGTAGATAATTGGATAGACATTCATAGTCAAAATAAAACATCAAAAAGGGCGTAACGCTGTATCTGGGAATGCAATTCTGCAGAAAATATATTCTGCAAAATGATGGGCTCCTAACTCATTGAAGTTAGGAGCCCATTTGATATTCATGCTGGTAGATTTCAGCACCCTAAGCTACCGGCTTGCGATATGCTGAGTAAGGGGATGACTATTAGTTGAGCAATTTCACCCGGGGTTATTAGCTATTTCCGCGTTTTTGCCTCCAACATGGCAACTCTTTTTTCAAGAGCAGAGAACTCGTCATAGTCTACTTTCTTACGGAGAGAACTCTTGATAAATTCAATATCTGTCTTAACGATCTGCATATCCTCTTTTAGTGTACCGACCAAGTCTGTCAGTGTGCCAACCTGTTCTTTAATAGCGCCGTATTGCTCGCCAATAAGCTGCATTTTGGAATCAAAATCTTCTTTCATAATCCCTAATACATGACTGGCATCCTGTTGAAACTCAATGCGTTGTTCTTTCAGTATATCTTTCAGCTTTTGCTCTGTTATTTCCATGGACATCTCCTTAATAACTCACATACTATATCAGAAATGAACGCTATTTCCCATAGAAAGAAAAATAAATCTGAATCTGATTGGAAAAGAGAACTTGCACAATTTTTAGACAGCTTATAGAAGAAAATTTCAGCACCCTAAGCTACCCGCTTGATCTGAACCTCAGCGGCTTTTATTGGTACAGTTGTCGAGGCAGAATTCCAATTGTCCACCTCATTTCCAGAAATGTTTGGGCGAGATTTATACATGAATGACGATTGAAACAAACCCTGAGGAATGCTGGCAGCGCCTACTCGTCTCCCAGCTCCATCTTCAGGGATAAGTATCCGAGAATGTCCTTGAGGGAAATGATGCCGACCAGCCGGTCGCCTGAGACCACCATGAGCCTGCTGTTCTTTGTCCGGCTCATGAGCGAGAGGGCCTGCAGGGCGCCGACGTCTGGCGCGATGGTGTTCTCGCTTGAACATTTGTCGATTCGATCGCTAACGATCTGTCGGTCCCAGTCCTCCCGTGGGATCTCCTTGATCCGCCGGGTTGTGATGCACCCCAGCAACTTGTCGCCTTCCGTGACGGGAAACATCTTGAAGTGATAGCGATAAATGTATCCCTCCACCAGTTCCCTGATCGAGATGGACGGCGGGGCGGTCACGGGCCGGGCATTCATGAATCGCTCAACGGTATCACCTTCCAGCGCCTTGCGGAACACGATCTGCCGGTAGCTCGACTCGGCCGCGGACCGGAGGAACATGCCAATCATGAACTGCCAGAGTCCCCCGATAATGTTGCCGAACAGAAAGCTTAGCGCGCCCATGAGCATCAGGAAAATGCCGAAGCCCGAACCGATCCGCGAAGAGACGCGCGTGGCGCCACGCAGGTCCCTCTTCCAGTGCCACAGGCCCGCGCGCAGGATCCGGCCGCCATCAAGGGGGAACGCGGGGACAAGGTTGAAGCCGGCCAGAAGCCAGTTGATTGTCGACAGGTAAGACAGCACGCCATAAACGGCAACAGCGGTTGGAGAGCCCCGCAGCGGCGATGCCAAGGCAAAGAACAGGGCCCCGAGTGCCATACTCGAGAGCGGGCCAGCCGCAGCCATGAAAAATTCGGCCTTCGGGCTGGGGGGCTCATCATCCATTTCCGCTACGCCGCCGAATATAAACAGGGTGATGCCCCGCATGGGAAGACCAAACTTCCGGGCAACGAGGGAATGGCAGAATTCGTGGAACAGGATTGAGAAGAACAGCCCCACTGCGCCGATAGCGCCCATCCACCAGTACACGGTCTTGTCAAGGCCCTGGTAACGGTACGGGAACAGTCCGACGGCCAGCGTCCAGGTGACGAGCACGGCCAGGACAATCCAACTCAGGTCGACGCGGACCTCGAAACCAAGAAGACGAAATAGCGTGATGCGCTTTCCGAACATTGCCACCTTCCGAACATGCCTGCTATTGTTAATTATACATCGTGGTCTGTGTTTTGGATAATGTCGAGGAGAGTATAGCCGCTTTCATGAGGTGAGTACAAGGGCAAAAAGGCAGAATCTATGCCGTCCGAAAATATACAAAACGAGGCATTGAATATTTTGACAACGGGGTTTTAAGGGTATATGCCGAACGATGAGCTGAAGATGTCGCCGTGAAATCCTAGGTATTTCAGTGTCCATCATTTGTCAGTCTATTTTATCACATGGCACAAGCAAAATACACGGTTTCAGAAATGATCAAGCCACACCATTAGAGTATTTTTAAAGAATCCGTTCCCAATCTGAGATGATATGCATGAGGGGGGATTGGCCATCGAATACAGGCGGATTATGAAACGTTGCTAAAAACCGAAACTCAACAGATTCGGGAAGAAAGCACGAAGAATAGGGGAGAGCAGGGCATGGTGACATTCCCTCTGCCTCAAAAAAACAAGAAGGACATGTCATCACAGACCAGCCCTTCTCTCTGTTTGGAACAATTCACAAGTTGTTAATAAAGACGTGTCTAGCTGGCCCCCAGCGCCTTCGCCGCCTTGTTCACGTCCTTGGACGCGACCCAGAAGATGGCAGCATAGCGTCCTTCTCCAGCCGACACGGCATCAATGGCAGTAACGTTAATCTTTTTATCCGCCATTGTTTTAAGCAAGTCCGCCACGGCGCCCTTCCGGTCATCGCCCTGGACTAGGAATCCGGACTTCTGGGGACGGGTCTTGATCTTCGCTGCCTTGACAGCATCTTTAAACACGGCCACATCCTCTGGGATAAAATCGAGTTGCGCCTTCCGGCCGCTTGGAAACCCCGAGAACGCCAACAGGTTTACACCTGCATTTGACAAAGCGCCCAGCATCCGCGCTCCCTCACCCACCTTGTTCGGTACATCCAACGCAAAGTACGTAACCTTCCTGATAATATCCGCCATATTTAACACCTCCTTTTTAGTATTATAGCAGCTTTAAAAGATGTGACACGAAAGAGGACGAAACGAACGCCCCATGGTTCACCTTTCGAGGATAGGTATTTTTCAAGGGCTGTGCCAGGATTTAGTTCTAAGCGCCATTAGAGTGCTTTATTTTTTCATCAGCCTCACCAATCTGTCCAGATAACTGTCAGGAAATCAGCCATCTCCCATTCAAGATCGCCCTACAGATGGCTCCCAGTACCAACGCTGATGGCACGTCCATTCAACAAGCTGATTTTTTCAAACAAGGCGAGTGGTTGGCTGTGCCAAACCGTTGCTTCCCGAGTTACCGGTTCCTGCTAACTTATCAATAATAGCATGACAGATCGGAAGAGGCGGCTATCGGGTGAGATGGCTGGCGAGTATGTTGTCCTAAGGCAGGGGACGGCTTATTCCCAACAAAAGGAATAGTATTCTAAGCATGATGTATTATCCATCAGCGCAAATATTGGGTAGCCGTCTGATCCTGATAAAAAAAGGCAGGCCGAGGATAGCATTCTCGACCTGCCCACGGGGTATTATATTTGTTCAATGCTACTGCGGCGGTGCAGGTGGCGGCGCCATGGGGGGTTGTAACGGTTCTGATTCTGGTGGCGCAGGTTGAACGCCTGAAGGCGGTGCAGATGGCGGCTCCACAGGGGGTTGCAACGATTCTGGCGGTGCAGGTTGAACACCCGAAGGCGGTGGTGGCGGCAGCATTCTCTGGCGAGGATAAACGCTCCTCATTCCGGGAATTATATTTCCGTTGGCGTACATGCACTGTTCATATGCGATATCGTACCGACGCTGCGCCTCCCCTCCATATACTCGTCCTGCATTTGCACCTGCTGACGTTCCAACAAGAAGCCCACCTGCGGCACCAATAAGGGCACCTTCTGGCCCTTGATGAGAGGCTGAACCGATTGCTGCACCCACCCCCGCTCCTATTGCCGTGCCCGCAACGGCTCCTGTCGCGACGTTCTGATTGATTGTTTCTTGAGGACTAAGGCCGATTTGCTGTCTTGCCCATTGTCTGCACATCGCATCCTCAGCCTGGAACTGATCAAAGGGTTTGCCAGGGGGTGGCAATACCATCACGCTCGGCCCTGTCGGGACGGTCGCACATGCACCGACCACGAGCAGAGCCAGAGCTAATAAGATACTTTGGTTGTGCATCTTCATGGTCATTCCTTTCCCCGAGGCGGAGTCTGAGGGGTAGGAACAACCTTCATCCACCCGCCAGGGCACTGTTTTACGTAAGGATAATAGGTTTTGGATTCAGCGCAGTAATACCAATAATGTTGTTGCTCTTCCTGCTGAGGCGCCTGCTGGTCATATGCTCGTTGCTGCTCCATCACAACGGGTGGTGACTCATAGTACCCATAGGGATAGATTGAAGGCCCCCACCACTGACCCCACCACCCTGGTCCGATCCAGATGCCACCCCGTACATATACGTGTCCATATGCATACACGGGGAAGGTAATTATGAAAATCAGGAGAAACAGAGAAACTGATATAAAAACAACCTGTTTCATGCCTTGTCTCCTTGCTCATTGTCTTTTGTCTGCCTGGAATTATTCATATCCTGTTCATTGTCCCATTGATCCTCATGCATCTGGGTGAGCGCCGTGAAGATTTCTCCGTCAGCTGTGCATGAGCTCTGCAAGTTTCTTTCTCTGCCCAGGTGTTAATATAGATCTCACTTCCTCCCTCGCTTTTATTGCGTTAAGCAGCATTGCAGCTTTTAATCCTTCAATCGTCTTTACCTGCGATTCCACCGTCTTCATCGCTACAGGTTCGTTGTGGAGCTGCTCTCGGAGCACCAGTTCTGCGATCTTCAGGTCGGCTCTCTTCATGATCATATTTTTCTTCAGAGATAGTCTGATCTCATGAATCGCGGTTTTCTGGGTTTCAGTGAGGTCGATCTGCTTCAAGGCTGGAGCAGGCGATTGTGCATCCGGTATCGCATATGCTCCGGCACTGTTCGTCGGCCATGGCAAACCGCCGGCCCTTGCCCTTGCCATGAGGGAACGCTGTATTCCTTTCCGTGAGCAGGTCCTCCTTCCTCCTCAACAGCCAATGCCTGTGTGCTGAAAAGTACGCCCATACACAACAGAATGGCGGGAAGCATTATCCTGATTATCCATACTCCTTCCACCCTCTTCATAAATCACAACCCCTTTTTATAGTATCGCACGTACAAAATAATTTTGCATCACAATTTATTATGACACATGAAATGAAAATAGGTTTAATGCCATGAAAGCAAGTTCAGGCTGAATACTAAACGCTGATAAAAAAGGGGGTGTCATCACAACCACCGGGAAAAAGAAAACGGCAGGGCTCGTCAAGCGCCTTCCGCATATTATGCCACCAGATGTACACTAGATACGCTGTTTTGAGTTTGCGTATTGAACTACTACAGAAAATTATTTCCTGCATAGGTGGAATTTTCCCGGGAGGAGAATGCCTGATTAAACCTTTTCGAGGCACGTGTGTCACATTAGGCAGTATTCTTATAAAGTTAAAGTCCTCGATACTCATCATAACGACGTAGAAATTTTTTTGGATAAAACAGGCCTGCTCCGAAAGTTCATGAAGAGAGGTGTTGTTAATTCGATGTGCACGTGTCATCATCGTACTGCCGGCGCTGCACAAATTCTGTCCGGCAGGAATGTCTCAAGTGAACACGGAGACCCATTTGCGATAAATGCCGTCGCCTCGAGTCAGAATACCCCGATGAGAGATGATATCGTAAAATGTTTCAATGGTCATGATTGCGAATCGCCGACCAGGCTTGAGCCCGTGATCGATGATAGTAACGGAAAGGTCCAGGAATGAGGCGAAAAACTGGGGGGCTATGGATGTCATCAAAGATTTGCATGCAAAATAATCATGATTTTACAGTGACTATCCTGGCCTGCTCGGTGTGCCTATTGATCTTGGCCGTGTCGCGGCGACGCGACTGTGCGCTGGAGAAGCAACACCAGAGGGCCAGTCTCCGTCTGCACAGGTCCAATCCGCGAAAAACGATGATGCCAGGGAAGGCAGGATAATGACGGGTGAGGCATTCACCGTGAACCGATATCCTGATATCGCGCTTTGGAAAAATTCGGCCATTGTTGCTCCGGTGCTTATTGTGGAAGTCCGCTTAAGCCGGGGTGGCGAGGTACGCTCAAACTAGTGCTTTCAACTCAGAGCCTCGGCGTCCTATGTCCGAGTATTCTCGTCGGCTCTTATTTTTATCATTCTTGGTCTGGCTTTCCGTTGTGTCGGCCTTATGCATTCTGCCGGTCTTTTGTTTTTCAGGTTTTCCAGTGGTGATGTTAGGTTCTTTCCCAACATATAACGCATCATCCCTTAATCTGAATGATGCTCAGGCATGAGTAAGATGAAGGAGACTACAAAAGAGATGATCTTGCCGATGGAAACTGAAAAAAAGGAAATGTGGAATTGCTGGAAGTATGGCGTCACGATGCCAGCGGCCACAGCCGCCGCCTTTTGCGCACGCAGGTTTGCAGCAGCGAATAGCGAGGACACCGCCCGAATCAGTTTCAGTCGTTGCCGCTCATGTACGCGGGGGGCAGCGGAGTACAAACTTGTTAAACGCAAAGGCATTGATATGACTTACCTCAAAAAATCATCGTGGCGCGGTTAACCGGCACGCCTTGCTTCTCGTGCATCGATTATAAGAATCTTAGCGCGTTCAAAATATTCATAAAAAAAGCTCAAGTGGGTCAGTCTGCGTAAGCTGCGGCGACAGTGCAGTTCTTACATTGATTACCGTAACTCCGGTCAATCCCAGTATTAGTGAAGGATCAACTCTGCGGTTTACCTCCTCAGGAACCTATTCGGATGATTCAGGAACGGATATCACGTCATCAATAACGTGGAGTTCGTCGAATGACCTCGTTTCAACGATAAGCAACACGGCAGGCCCACAGGGTCTTGCTGCAACCGTCACTGCAGGTACGACTCAGATAATGGCAACAGATCCGTCGACAAACATCGCAGGCTATACAACATTGACTGTCACGTGAGGCAAAAAAAATAATAGCGTTATGCCTTTCATCTGCTTTCCGGGTGCCTCAGTTCCTGTCCCGATTTGGCGTTTCAGCTTTTTTCTCCCAATACCTGTGCAAACCTTTTCCCAGTGCTATATTTTAAAAAAGAGCAGTTTGCGGCTGTCTAATACTATTTTATCAAGGGGAGGTGCACAATGAGAGAGGTTGCATGCAAGAGTTTGGGATACAATTGCGGCTGGAAACATGTTTCGCGGACGGAAGAGTTGTTAACCGATGTGATGGCAATTCACCTTCGGGATGTTCACGGCGTAACGGCTTTAACTCAGGATATGGTTGGAAAGATCAAGCAGGCTTTCAGCAAAGCCGAGCCCATCGACACAGCCGGAGGAGAGGTAGAGCCGATGCTCAAGGTGGTGTCGTGCAGAGACCTCGGCATGAATTGTAACTGGAAATATATTGCACAGACCGAGGAGCTGATTGCCGACGGCATGGCGGTGCATGCCCGCGAGGCACACGGAGTCATGGATTTCACATCGGAAATGGCGACGAAGGTTAAAAAATTAGCTCATGAATGGAAAGGATAAGCAGCAGGACAACTGAAGGGATGAACCGTTTCTTATATCCTCCCTCGAGGAGGGGGAGAATATGACAGAGGAAGGCAATTTGTATGAATTTTTTATTTTGACGAATTCAGATTGTCAGTTCATGCGCTTCAAGGAAGGTAAACTACAAACCAGAAACAGGAAGGATCGTCGCTCCCGCACGTTCACATGGTCCTCGAGGAGAGCAGGAAGGGCCCGTTGCCCGGGAACCCGGTTTTTCCATCCCGCTTTAGTCGCCCGCATGGCGTAGTGCTAGGCTACTCCGAGTTTGGACCGACCGTAATCTGGACCAAGTCCGAAGGCCGGATCCATTGGGCAAAAGCGTCGCGCACCTGCTCCGCCGTGGACTCCAGGAATTGGCCGGCTGCCCGGACAGACTCGTCGAGTGGCAGATCTTCGAGCGAACGGGAAAGCAGTGTTTCCGCGATGCCGTCCATGCTCGCTTCCTCGAGCGAGACCCGTCTCACAAGGAGCGTCTTGGCACGCTGCAGTTCTTCCTGCGTAACCGGCGTCGTCTGCATCTCGCGAAGGTTACGCACAACAAGTGCCCGCGCCTGGGGCGCATTGGGCGGGTCGCAGGCATAGACCACTCTCAAGAGGGATCTGTTCTTTTCCGCCTCGATGAACGATTCCACCGTATAGACGAGGCCGGTGTTCTCGCGAAGATCGCGGTACAGCCGTGTGGCATAGAATGCGCCGGAAAGCACATGGTTGCCGAGCTCGAGCTTATAATAGTCAGGGTGTGAACGCGTCACACCGATCGTCTCGGCAAGCGTAACCTCGTCCTGGACGCTGTTCGCGTCGGGAATGAGGGACACCGACGGCTCGTTCGGCGGCACCGGCGGGAGATCCGTTGGAGGCTTTTCCCCCGCTGCCTGCCAGGTCCCGAAATATCTTTCAACTGCTGCCCGCGCCCGCTCAGGCGTTACATGGCCGATCACAACGATGGTCGTCAGGTCGGGGCGGAAAACCTTTGCGTAATAGGCCTTGATGTCCTGTAGCGAGAGCGCTGCCACGGACTCTGGTGTGGCGTCCCGGAGCGCCGGATCGCCCTTGGGATAGAGCGCTTCGTGCAGCGCCCGTTTTAAAAGATAGGAGGGGCTCTGCAATTGCCCCCGGAGAGAGCTGATGGTTTCCTGCCGTATCACGTTGAATGCTGATTCGGGCAGCGCCGGGTGCAGAAGGTCATCTGCAAGGAGCTCCACCCCTCGCTCAAAGTGGTCCGACAGGACTCTGAGCGAGAACGACGTGCCCGCTGATATATCTGCCGCAATGTCATCCTGGGCCTTTTGAAAGGCTAGCCGGTCAAAGGACGTTGTCCCGTATGAGAAAAGGCTCCTCAGCACGTCCGAAACTCCTTCTTTGCCCGTCGGTTCCTCGAGATCATCGTTGTTTTTTACCTGACCGACAACGCTCACCGTAGGGCTAATGCTCTCCTGCTGGATAATCAGGCGGATCCCGTTCGGGAGTATGGTTACGATGGGGTTTACTTTCGATATGGGAAGTGCGGGAACTGCCTCTGCTTTTTTGGCCCAGACTGGCAGCTCAACCGGTTTTGTTTCACTCGGCGTAAATGTTTCCTTGCCCCCGAAGCCCTTTGAAGCCACGGGTTTACCCGAGGGACGCGATAGGAGAACAGCTGTGATGGCCGTATCATTAATGAGGTACTGTCTCGCCACGCGAATCACGTCTTCTGCGGTTACCTTCTTGATCTCATTGATGTCATCATCAGGAGAGCTGCGGCCCTCGATTGCGACGGCATCGGACCAGGCGGATGCAAGCCCGGAAACGGAATTCTTCTGGAATTCCGCTTCTGCTATCTCATGGCGCTTTGATGCTTCGACAAGGTCAGCCGGCACGCCGTTCTTGATGTACCCCGCGACGATGTTCTTTATCATGCTCACGAGCGCCGCTCCATCCCCTCCCTGGGGAAATGCAGCGAGAGCATAACCGTAAGACGCTTTGGGCAGAGCGCCTCCTTCAAAGGAGGTAGAGAGCGCTTTCCCCTCAGGGACGAGGGCATAGAGATTTCCCCTCTTGCTGTCGAGCACATCAGCGAGGATCGTTCCAGCAGCGAAATCCGGGCTGTCGGATCCGGGCAGACGATAGGCCACGACCGCAAGTCCATAGGGAAGATCGGTCTCGAAGGCAATGGATCCCGCCTTGAGCGGTTGCAGATTGATCGTTGGTCTAGCAGGCAGAGACCGCTTGGGGATCGGCTCAAACAGCTCCTTCACCTTAGCCAGCGTTTTTTGCGGGTCAACATCGCCAACAATGACCAGAACGGCATTGTTTGGAGCGTACCAGGTATCATGGAATTGCTTCAGTCGGAAAGCCGTTGTCTTCTGGAACGAGGGTCGCGTGCCGAGCGCATCATGGGCGTAAGGTGTTCCCGCGAACAATTCCGTCAGGAGCTGCATGGATAAAAGATAATCCGGGCTAGACTCATCCTCTGCCACCTCCTGCTCGATCGCTCCCCGTTCCTGTTCCCACTGCTTCTGCGAATCGAGCACGTCGTGCATGCGTACGGCTTCCACGGTAAGGGCAACGTCCAAGTCGTCTTTCGGCACCGTAAAATAATACTGGGTCACGGTCTGCTGCGTGTCGGCGTTAAATTCTCCGCCCATAAGCGCCATGATGTTCGAGAGCTGAGCCGCGGATAGCCCCGGGCTCCCGCGATACATCATATGTTCCTGCGCATGGGCCATGCCCGGAAACCCCTCCGGAGCTTCATCGGAACCGACGAGATAACTCACCTCCATAGACACCACCGGCGCCAGCGGGTTCTCTACGATCACCACACGCAGGCCATTTGCCAGCGTTGCGCGGAGCACGTCTCCATTCGCGCCAAACGATTTTGAAGAAAAGGCGAGCAGAAATAATGTCAGAACAAACAGGCGGATGGGGGACTTGGGAGTTTTCATGATGATCTCCTGGAGGAATGCAGAATATTCCCCCTCCCATTCATTTTCCTAATCATGGTAAATCCCCTATGAACTCTTCAATTTAATGCTTCAAAATGCTTCGACGCAGCTATCGCTGTTCCGGTGCCGAGGACAAACTTTTTTGCATGAGATCTTTTGTACCATCCGGTCTAGCGAGGCAAGACAGTCGAGCAAAAGCTGTTTCATATTGCAGTTTATGACGATTATAAAAATATCGCAGGCCTTTCAGGGAAATCGTAGCGGATTTTCAAAAAGAATGACCTGAATCAGAAGCTCCGCTGGCGAATCACAAGCGCACTCGTTGGTGATGCAGGAGGCTTTCTTTGTCATCCCCTGCGATGTCCTATTGCTTTTTGAATGCAATATCCCCGAAGTAGCTTTCAGCCGACGTCCCAGTGTGCTGGGAATTGATCTGTATCCTGACGCCTCCAACGTCGCCCGGCTCACCATCGAAGAGCTTCCTGTAATCATCGTACACATTCCGGGTCTCGGTCATCCAGGATCCGATTCCGGTCTTGCCCGAACGGATGACGACGGCCTTGATAGACATGAAGAAGGGCGCGGCAGCGTCCGCCATGGTCCCCTGCGGCGCCGTTGTGTCCCAAATGTAGACGATCGCCCGGGTCTTGGAAAAAGCGAGGAAGAGCTGGGCCGCCTGGTCGTCGGTATTCGATTTTCTAAAATCTCCTCCGTCGGGTAGCATCGTCACCTTCCATTTCCAGGTAAGGATCGGGTACTGCCTGAGATCAATATGAACTTCCTTCTGCAAAGAGAAGGAGGTTTTCACGCTCCTCAGGCGTACTGCGGAAATACCGTTGTCCTTGACGACTGCGAAATCCGCCTTTCCCGATTTTTCATTAACCTGCCAGCCGGCGGGTTCGTCGGAGTCACCGACCGCGTTCGAGAAATCCGCGATTACCACCCGGTCTGCGGCCCAGACGGGGAAGGAACACATTAGGACAATCACCGACACGGTCTGCCATCTCGACGGAAACGATGACATAAAAACCCCCCAGAAATATGCCCAGTTTTCGATAGGTCCGGCTCCCTATATGGAATTAAAATTATAACATTTAATACCATTCATTGTAAAGCAATGTCCGCAATTTTCGGAAATTGAAGCTCATGTAAAGCCCGTATCGACCGAAAATCCGCTGGCAATACAACTAACAACTTTTTCTTCAGGTCGAGATCTTTATCTCAAACCAGTTGCATTACCCAAAAACACGTCCGACGAGCCACTGACAACACCGCCCATCCCTCATAGTACCCTGCCAGTATCCGTGCTAAAGTTGTGAACATTGTATGGCTACACAGAAGAAAACTTTCGATTGCAGGTCGGCAAGCTGTTAAGGCGGCTGATCGGCGATGATATCGAGTTGAAAATGGATCTCGAAGGCTGCGGGCTGATCATTCTGGTGGATTTCGGACAGATCGAACAGGTCTACCCGCTTTTTTCAAAGTGTCATCTTGACTCTCCTTGCGTTATTGCTTATACTGATTTTGTTCGGCAAAGGCAGGCAAGCTATTGCAGTATCGTCGAGATAATCGTTGGATCAGGTATGTTCAAATATGAAAGATGAAGGGAGAAGATGAATGGTTGACAAAAATAACATGCCTATTTGTGAAGCAGCAAATTATTTTAAGGAGGAGATTCTAGAGATTATGCCGGATATTTCTACAAACCAACTCGCTGATATGGTGTCACTATATATTTACTACCAATATGGCATTACAAAAGAAGAAGCAAAAAGAGTCATTGAGCAAACCTGTTTGTGAGAATTGAGAATGATAAACTTTATCAAATGCGCCGTAAAACTTCGTCCTTCAGGCCGGTGAGGATGTCAAGTTATTGCTGCATGACATTTTCGAGGTAGAAGCCGACAGCTACGGCTAAAAAACAGTGGAGTGGCAAGGAACGAAAGCTCCGCGAGTTTTAGGAAGTTGATCACGAGTTATTCTGAATTAAACAAGGGCGCCTATATCAAGCCGGATTTTGGCCCTAGAAGCAATGATGCGAACTGTTAGTGGGTATCGATTCTACGTTTCGTGAAGCACATCCATCCCCCGGACGGCCTCGGCATTATCGATTTTGCCATGGTATAAGAGCGCTTTTAAGACGATCTCCAAAGGCGCTTTGTTTCGACTAGCGTTGGTGGCCGAGCGTCGAGGGAGAGAAAAGTTGAAAACCGGGATATAGTTACACTTCTCAGAAAAGGGCTGCAGTCCTGATTGGATGCTGATTAATCTATGATATATCTCCTCGAGCCTTTAAAAGTGCGTTCGATGAACTTAGCCAACCGGCTGGTTATGCCGCCGATGGCCACAGCAAAAGCCGCGCTTGACGGGAAAACAAGTCCGGCGCTTCTCGACTACTACGGGGAAAAATCCCGTGGCGGCTATATTGCATTGATCATCATCGAGCACAGCTACATAACCTCGGAAGGAAAGGCAAGCAGCAGCCAGCTTTCCGTTTCTGATGACGCGGTAATCCCGGGTCTGCGGAAAATAGCGGATGTCATTCACCGGAACGGGTCAAAGGCTGCACTTCAGATCAATCATGCCGGAAGCGCAGCACAAAAAGAGGTCACAGGGACGACACCCCTAGCTCCTTCAGCAACAGCAAACCCGAGGCGCGGCGACATGCCTCGTGAGATGACACGGAAGGAGATCGGCGATATTGTAAATGCCTATAAAGAGGCTAGCCGCAGAGTCAGAGAGGCGGGCTTTGACGCCGTGGAAATACATTGCGCTCATGGTTACCTTCTCAACCAGTTTTTATCTCCCTTGACAAATAAACGGACAGACGAATACGGTGGTGATATTTCTCACCGCATCCGCATTCACCAGCAGGTGATCCAGGCCGTACGAATGTCAGTTGGGCCGGATTTTCCCATTCAGATACGGTTAGGGGCTTCGGATTATACAGAGGGCGGAACGACAATTGAAGACAGCAAGATTGCCGCCCGGGCGTTTGAAAAGGCAGGGGTGGATATCATTCACATTTCCGGAGGGTTTGTCGGATATACTCCCCCCGGGCTCACCGGGCAAGGCTATTTTGCTACCCTCAGCAAGGCCATCAAGAGCGTTGTTTCCATTCCCGTGATCCTGACCGGCGGAATTACCGAAGTAGAAGCTGCAGAAAAATTCCTTGCGGAGAAAAAAGCAGACCTGATCGGAGTAGGAAGAGCCATCCTTCAAGATAGCACATGGGCAAAACGTGCTCTTGAAACCCTTCGATCAAAGCAGAATCTTTGATTCGAGAGGCTTCATTACTTTATCGCGCGGAGACTATAGACTTCTTCCTGAATACGACTGCCATCACCAGTGTGCACAGAGGAGCGACCCTATGAGGAAACGGCGAGCTGTTGTTATTGATGACGAAGAGATCATTGTGCACGTGTTAAAGGATTTTTTATCCACAAGGAATTATGAAGTATTTTCTTATACGAGGCCTGTTGTCTGCCCGATTTTTGACAAGAAAGGGAATCTCTGCAATGCCAATTACCTGTGTGCTGATGTGATCCTTACGGACTTCACGTTACCCGGCATGAATGGCCTTGAGTTGCTTCAGGAGCAATCGGCGCACGGATGCAAGTTAACGAGCGAGAACAAAGCAGTGATGTCGGGGTATATTGAGGAGGAGAGTCATAAGCAGATTAAACGCCTGGGATACGCCTTCATCCCAAAACCGATTGAGTTCTCTCGTCTGTCAGCCTGGCTGGACGAGTGTGAAAAAAGAGTGGATCTTTCGAGGCCATTAGGCTCCAGGAGAAAAGAAATGCGCCATGCAACTTGTTACGAAGTCCGGTGCCAAGTGGATCGTACCAATGAAATCCTATATGGAATGACCATGAATATCAGCGACAGCGGACTCTGCTTGAAGCTTGCAGCCCCGCTCACGACAAAACAGACAGTACACATCGATGCGGCACACGCTATTATCGCATGCCGCACCGCGTCGGTACAATGGGTGAGTCGGAACCAGGACGGCTCGTACCTGGCAGGTTTGTCCTGTGTAAATTGAATAAAATTACGGGAGCAGCAGTTGGCTCAAATGTCTGTCAGAAGTTACGGGAAGTCAGGATTGAAGGGAGAAACATGCAGTGATTGTTTCTTCCCTTTTTTTTCTTTTAAGGATTCAATCGGAATCCTGCTATAATTTTAATCAGCGCTTGAATGATGTATTCGTAATAAGTCATGACGCGTCATCCCTTCGATAAGCTCTGGGCAGACCTTGAACGAGGCGAAGAATCTTTCATTTGATTCGGAAAACCAGGACTTCTCGCGGAGTTTATCCCGAGTGCGGGGGATAAGATCCCTCATGGTTGTATGGAATGACAAAATGAGGAACCGAAATGACAAAACAATCATTGATTTTTTAGGAAGCCATCCTCAACAATTACGTTGCCGGAGCTAAGGGTCATGACATTATTGGAAAAACATACAGGCCTTTACACCGACCACTATGAGCTCACCATGGCCCAGGGATACTTTTTTAACGGCATGAAAGACATTCCCGCCTGCTTCGATTATTTCTATAGAGAGAACCCCTTTCGTGGCGGGTATGCGATTTTCGCGGGGCTCCGGGACCTGCTCGAAATCCTCGAAGGTCTCCGGTTTGACGACGAAGACTGCAACTATCTGAGGTCTATCGGTTTCGACCCGGCGTTTGTTGCTTTTCTCAAAAATTTCGAGTTCAGAGCTGATATTTACGCTCCTGAGGAAGGAGAGGTTGTTTTTCCTTTCGAACCTGTTGTTCGGGTGGAGGGGAATATCATAGAGTCCCAGATCATAGAGACAATGGTTTTGAACATACTGAATTTCGAGACTCTTATAGCCACGAAAGCTGCCCGGATAAGGCGTGCCGCCGGAGACAAACTTGTAATCGACTTCGGACTGCGCCGGGCGCATGGGCTCGGTGGAATCCTTGCAAGCAAGGCCGCGGTACTCGGCGGCGCGAACAGCACATCTAACGTCTATAGCGCGTTCCAGTTCAACCTCGCATCCACGGGCACCCAGGCGCATTCATGGATCCAGGCATATGACGACGAGATAACCGCATTCAGAGATTTTGCAAAGGCATTCCCCAGGAGATGTGTATTGCTCGTTGATACCTACAATACGCTGAAGTCCGGCGTGCCGAACGCAATAACGGTTGCCGGAGAGATGGAGGCGCGCGGAGACAAATTATTCGGCGTGCGAATTGACAGCGGTGATCTCGCTTATCTGAGCAAAAAAGCCAGAAAGATGCTCGATGAAGCAGGACTGCAATATGTCAAAATTGTTGTCTCAAACAAGCTGGATGAGCATGTCATAAAAAGCCTGCTGGAGCAGGGATCTCCTATTGATGCTTTCGGCGTCGGCACAAAGCTCGTTACGGGTCATCCGGACGGTGCACTTGACGGTGTTTACAAGCTCTCGATGAGCAATAATAAGCCCAGGCTGAAGATATCGGAGAATCCCGAGAAAATAATACTGCCCGGCCGCAAAAATGTATTCAGGTATACCGATGAAAACGGACAGTTTTATGCTGATTGTATTGCACTGGACGAAGAAGACGAGATCGATATCATTTACCATCCGCATCAGCCCGCGAAAAGCAGCGTGGTAAGTGCGTACAAAAAGGAAAGACTGTTGCGAAAGGTCATGGACAAGGGGACGATTATCATAGAGAGGAAAAAACCTGAAGAAATTGCCGCCTCTGTTCAGGCACGCCTGCGGCACTTACCGGATGAACATAAGCGTTTCGAGAACCCCCACACCTACAAGGTCGGGATAAGTAAAAGGGTGATGCACCTGCGCTCGATGCTTGTTGATGAGATCAAAAGAAAATATACGAGCTGATAGCTCAGGGGATAATTTATGAAGAATACTCGCACCGTGCTTCGGAAATAATATTGCCCTCCCTCAATGTCAGGTGCAAGGAGATCGAATTACGAAGCTAATTGTGACCGTTCTCTAAGCGTACAACGGGTCTGTAGGTGGGCACATTGTGCCCGCGGGCGACCTGCATTGTGCTGGCTAAGACTGTTTGCATCTTGTTCTTCCGGACTACTATCGGATTTTCGGAATTATCGGATGGGAGCCCGTTCAGATAACAACGGGAATCACCCATTTCGCTTCACATAAGTCGTTCCTCTTTCCCCCCCATCTCGACCGCCTTTTTTATTTCATCTTTGAGGTGCTCCGGGAGCCCTTTTATCTCAATATCCAAAAAACCCCTGACAATAGCAGCTGTCGCTTCATCGGCGGTCAGTCCCCGCGCCATGAGATACTGGATCTCTTCCTCTGCGATCTTTCCGACAGCGGCCTCGTGGGACATATCGACGCCGCTTACTCTGCCGTCGAGCTCGGGGATGGCGAGGATCGAGCCGCGTTCGGAGAGGATGAGCCCCCGGCATTCCAGGTGAGCTTTGATACCGGGGACCTCGCCGATCAAGTTGCCCCTTGTGACGATGGCGCCTCCCTTCGTGATCGCCCGTGCAACGACCTCCGCCCTGCTTCCCTTCGCTCGCAAAAAGACTTTGGAGCCCACATCCATGTTCGATCCCTCCGGCGCTAAGAGAATGGTATTATACCTGACCGTGGCATTCTCGCCGATGCAGTACGCGGCGGGATACGTCTGGAGGGTTTTAACCGGTCTCATGCAGATGTAGTTGCTCATGAAAACGCCGTTTTCTTCAACAATCGTGCCGGTCCTGGGTCTCACCGCCACGTCCTCTGCCCAGTTATGAATCATGGTAAAAGTGACTTTTGCGTTCTTCTTTATGTAAAATTCGGAAACGCCGACATGGAGCCCCGACTTCACTGTCTGAGCAGTCGTACACCCGGTGATGATATGGAGCTCAGAGCCCTCCTCAGCGATGATTATGTTATGCACGTTCTGGACCATGCCTTCCTGTGTCATGAAAAGGCAAGCCTGCAGGGGAAATTCAGCCCTCGACCCGGGCAAGGCATGCAAAAAGTAGCCATGGTGCTGTTGCAGCTCCGCCTGGGCAGTATACTTGTCCGCGTCCACCTGCACGGCCTTCCACCAGTAGTCCTTGAGCCACTCGTATTTTTTAAGCGCCTCTGTGGTGCTCATCACTTCGAGGCCACTTTGATAGGCCGATGAGAGTATGACCGAATGGTCCATCTGAAAAAATGACCCCGCCCTGCATACTTCCTCCGCATCAATACCCACGGTGACAGCCCGCTCTTTGACGTCATCGCTCAGCCCCGTTAATCGTTGAATCTCGCCATGCTCCTCTATGTGGCCGGAATAGGCGCCGAGATCGATATCCGGGCCTATGGCTGCGGGTTTCTTCTCTGCATCTCTTGCTTTTTCCCGAATGGTTACCTTCGGCACCTTACGCATTCCTCGTACCCTTTAGCCCGTATGTCATCCAGAATGTCCCTCGAGTTTCCGGAACAGCTCACCGTACTGTTCAGCATAACGTATGCCCTGTCGGCATTTACATAATCCAGGATGTAACCGGCATGCGTTATGATCAGTCCACCCTTTGTTCTCTTGTCTACCCTTTTATCTTTCTCAATCAACTCGTTTATGACCTTCCCCACCAGATTGATATTGACCAGGTCCACCCCCGAATCAGGCTCATCGAACATGATAAACTCGGGGTTCTGGGCGAGAAGTTGAAGGAGTTCCGACCGTTTGATCTCTCCGCCGGAAAAGCCCAGATTGATGTCCCTGTCCAAAAATTCGGTTAAGTTCAGCTTGCTGGCGTCTTCTCCGATCATTTCTTCCTTATAAGCAGCGCTCTTCTTCATGCAGATGCGCAGCAGGTCTTTCAGCCTCACACCCCGTACCGCGGGGGGATTCTGAAATACAATCCCGATACCGAGCCTCGCTCGCTCGTCTATGGTGCGTTTCGTGATGTCCTCACCTTTAAAGACGATGCTTCCTGATTGCACCCTGTACTGCGGGATTCCCATAATCGTCTTCAGAAGAGAAGTCTTTCCGGAACCGTTCGGACCAAATAAGACTATGGTCTCTCCCCGCCCGATGTGCAGGTTCACGTCATTGAGTATCCTTTTCCCGTCAACGCTGACTGACAGATTTCTGATTTCGATCATGCTGGAAAGCATGCTTTTCTCCTGGGCATGGTCCCACCCGAGACGGCATCTTTAGTTTAATTCTAGCAAACTTTTCTAAGAACGCATGAACCATTCTGCACATCGGGGGGTAATAATCCCTGCAGCTAATAAAGCGCTGCCGTCATAAAAGGGCGCCGCTCTTAATAATGCATTTCAAATTTTGTTTCTGGTGAATCTCGGGAATGCACAAAAAACAAGCAGCTGAGGCGAGCAAAAGCTGCTGATATAAGTGGCGTCAGCCGATCCGGTGTCTCCTGTCGAGATCACGATCAAGAGGTACACTCTACGGCAAGAACATTCAAACCGGCTGTTTCGCATGTTTTTTTGATGATATCGTTTTTCAAATTGCAACTTCTTGTCCAAGGTGGGATTGACAGCGGCGACTTTATCTGCTTTATTTTATTTAAAAGAGATCGAGAGATGAGTGCATCGGTGCGCATGCAAGCGCAAAAGGTCTTAGATGAATAAGAGATCATCCGGCTTCACAAAATCAGCTGGCAGAAGTGGTCCGCCGAGCGGCGCTCTAGTATCCTCGTTCGCCAATCCTGAGGATGGCGGGTTTGACCAGGGTGTCGTTCAGACCTATCCGGCGCAGGCTGTGATATTTCATCAAGACACTCAGGCACATGCTGTTTATCTCATCGAGCATGGTCTGGTGAAGCTTGTCAGAGTTATACCGAACGGTCACGCCATAATCGTCGGTTTGCGCCGCCGGCATTGGCTGATCGGAGCACCATCGGTTCTTCTTGACCAGCTGTATTCCTTCACCGCCATCACCCTGGTTTCGTCATCCTTGCGCTGTATACCAGCAAAAGATTTTTTGGATCTTGCGAAAACGAACGAACAATTCTCCTGGTACCTTCACCGGCTGCTTGCCCGGCAAATCTTCAAGCAGATGAAAAACGTGGAGGCAATGAAGTGCCTGTCGGCCAAGGACCGCATAAAGCACATTTTGCGTGACATGATCGACGATCAGAATTTGGCCGTCCCGGAACTGTCCGATTTCAGCTTGCCGCTCACCAATAAGGAACTCTCTCAGCTTCTTGCGATTACTCCGGAGCATCTTTGCCGTTTGCTGAAACAAATGAGGCAAGAAGGCCTTATAAGCCGTGTCAAAGGTGTGCTTACTGTGACTGACGCTGACAACCTCTTGTAGAAACTGAATCTCCCGATCATCTTCGTATCGCTATCGCCCAATATCGCTCGCAAGCAGGATTGTTTTGCACTTTCTTATAAATATGCGAGTTGATATACATTAAGGAATCGATTGATATACATCAATGACAAAAAACATGTTCCGTGATATGCTTTAAGAAGGAAGATGAGTCCTATGGAGGGAAGAAGCGTCTAGCGGCGTATCTTAGAAGGAGAAGATGTTAGGCTATCGAAAAAAAAGGAACTTTTCGGCATTGGCGGTTTTTTTGTTAATCGGCGGGTGCCACGTTAACGGGAAAGGAGGCGTTGAATTTATGGTCTAATAGCGATGTTTTAATAGTTAGGTGGTGATTATTATGTTTAATGTCGATGTTTCCAGGAAGCGAGTGGTTATTGCACACACAGTGCGAGCTTCGGATGGACGTGTAGAGTTAATGACCACCTTCGACCTTAGTGATGTTCCGGAGGAAAAAGTGCTGCTGTGGGCGGCAACAAATAGACTTACTCACTGGCTCGCCACTTCAGAGATGAGCAGATTCACTGCCGCTGAAGTAAAGGACCGTTTCGATAATCTTGTCATCGAGTACAGAGAGTACTTCCAGTCGAATGCTCAGCCTGTCTCGCCGGAGGAGCGGGTTATCGTTGATAATCTTCGTAAGGTTCTGCGAGATGGCGTGTCAATGGAAGAACTCGTGCATTCCCTGATCCGAAGTACACTCCAATACAATCACTGATCCATGCAGAAAAGCCGGAAGAGGGGCATTCTGTCAATCCCCGTCAAGTTCAGGCCGCTAAATTCAGCCGCTATCAATCCTTGTGGTCCTTGACAGAATGCGCAAGCCCTGCTAGTTTCTATCTATATATACTGCCTTCCACTTTCTACTCTATCGAGAATAGTAATTAATAGTTCCTAATAAACCAAGGCAAAAGGGAGGGGAGAAATATGCCGGGCCATCAGTTGTTCGCGCTATGGCAATTCTCGCCGTACTAGTCTTAATCTTTTTGGCCATTCGTGCTTTCTTGCTTTGGTATGGGAAAATCAACAGTATCATCAACCGACTGGATCAGACTCTCACAAGTCTAAAAAATCTAAAATCGTGACCGCAGAGATGCCGGTTTTTCGTGGTATACTGCAACCGTCCTTATCAAGCGTCAGCATATGCTTGAAAGTGAAGCCGGTCTGTTGCGTCCGTAAATTGAATGTGCTTTGAGATGACATCCTGAAACAAGCTATGGTGCGAGGTGATTATGCAGGAAGCCTTCCGTAGATCTGATGCGAAAATAAAAAGGATATTTCTCGTCTTTCTCAAGATCGGCGCCGTTGCCTTCGGAGGCGTGTATTCCATGCTCTCCTTTTTTGACAGGGAACTTGTGCAGAAAAGAAAGTGGCTCAGCCATGATGAATTCGCCGAGAGCGTCGTTATCGGCCAGCTGACACCAGGTGCGCCCATCGTTAATACAGGCATCTTCATTGGATATACCCTCAAAAAATTGTGGGGTGCAATCGCCACGGTTTTGGGTCTAATTCTTCCGTCTTTCATCCTCGTGCTGATTCTCTCGTATATTTACATCAAGTATAATCAGATTGCGCTTTTAAAGGCGGTACTGAAAGGGGTCGGTGCGGCTGTTGTCGGGCTTATTGCGTCCGTTGTCTACAACATGAGCAGAAAAAACCTGAAGGATTATAAAAGTATCGCATTCGCTGTAATCGCATTAATATGCTTTGCGGTCTTCAAGATCAATCCGATAGTCCTGATCATCGCCGCAGCCATTGCAGGCTTCCTCCTGTTCGGAAGGAGCGCTGGATGGAAATCCTGAAATTTTTCTGGACGCTTTTTTATATCAATCTCTTTACCATCGGCGGCGGCTTCGTCATGCTGCCGCTCCTTCAGAGCGAGGTTGTTGACCATTATCACTGGCTCACCAACAGGGGATTCATCGACAGCGTAGCTATCGGTCAGGTTACGCCGGGGCCGCTGACCATCATGAACGTATTTATCGGCTATAAAATCTTCGGATGGTGGGGCGCTCTCGGCGCAGTTATCTTCACTTACTTGCCATCGATTATCATCGTGACTCTCGTGAGCCATTATTACCTGCAGTTTAAGACATCCCGAATAGTCAATGCCTGTTTCAAAGGAATCAGGCCTGCAGTGATAGGCCTTCTTGCCGCCGTTGCGATAACGTTGGGGAAAACTTCTCTCGTGGACATCCCGACCGCAGCCATAGCCGTCGGCAGCTTCTCGATCATCGCTTTCACCAAAAGGGACGCTACTTTTGTTATAATCGTGGCAGGGTTGATCGGCATGCTGCTGTACTGACTCGTACCGAAAGGAGCAGCTTATGGACAATGTCTGCCCGCTTGAAGGATTGGAAAGGTTGCTTCTTGCAACAGACGGATCGAAGTTCAGCGAAGGTGCAATACGCGAGGCGCTCAGCCTGGCAAAGCAATGCGCAAGCAGACTTACGGCCATCTCTGTCGTTCAGACGAACCTTGAGTTTGAAGCAGCCATACCGCAAATGGATGAAAAATGGGAAGACGAGGCTCTCAAGCATCTTGAGTCCATCAAGGAAAAAGCGTCACGGGAGGGCATTGCCTGTAAAATCATGGCCGTTCGTGGTGAAGAGCCACATCAAGAGATCGTACATGCAGCAGAACAGAATCAGGTCAATATGATAATTGTTGGCAGGCATGGAAGGACGGGGCTTCTCAGGCTTCTGATGGGAAGCGTGACGGCGAAGGTCATCGGCCATACTCCGTGCAGCGTCCTGGTGGTCCCGCCGGATGCAAAGATCGAATGCAGGAACATTCTTATTGCAACGGACGGCTCAAGGTACAGTGGAGCGGCTGCTCGCGAAGCTATAGGCATCGCAAAAAAATGTGGAAGCTCGCTCGTGGTGTTATCGGTTGCCTCGTCGGAAACCGAGCTTCGCTCTGCGAGGGACAATGTGCAGAAAGTCATTGATGCAGGGAAAATAGAAGGCGTCTTAATTGAGGCTGTTACCCTGATCGGCAGGCCCTATGAAGTCATTGTAAACACTTCTCGACAAAAACGCGCAGATTTAATAATTGTAGGCAGTCACGGCAGGACGGGGCTTGAAAGGCTCCTCATAGGCAGCGTGGCCGAGCGGGTTATCGGCCACAGTGAGACGGCTGTACTGATTGCAAAAGTGAAGATGCATGATGCATGGTAAAAATGCGGCGGCAAAAGAAAACAGCCGTCCCGCGTTTCGCATTCTTGTCATAATAAAAGGGATTACTCGTAACGCTCTGCTTCCTTGCGGTAAGATCGCGACCCTCTCGGAGGTGCCTTCTGCATGATCATCAAGTTATAGCCTGCCCTGACTGAAATTACACAGTTCGCGGCCAGCCTCACAGAATATTGGGGCGGGAAACCTTCCGCCGAACAATTCCCGGATTTAGATAATGAATTCAGGGCATTGCCATCGTATTTAAGAATCGCGAGTGATGTGCCGATAAGAAAGCAGAGAATGGCACCCTAGAAGTGACTGATATGGTTTCGGGCGTCTAAAACCAATTGCTGCGAATGCGTGAGCACAGCACGAACTCAGGACATGAAGAAGAAAAGGGGGCAACAAAATATGATAAGAAAGAGCATGATGGCATTAGCCGTGATGGCTGTTACCATTTTTCTCCTTGGCAACATGGAAAGTGTTTTTGCCGAGTCGGGCTGGGCAAAGGATCACCCGCGCCGGCACGAAGTGAATAAGCGCTTGGCGAACCAAAACCGCCGCATTAATAAGAAGGTAAGAAATGGGGACATGACTAAAGCAGAGGCCGGGAAGCTTCATAAGGAAGATAGAAATATCCGCCAGAAAGAGCGGGATATGGCGAAACAGAATGGCGGGCATATTACCAAACAGGAGCAGAGGGCACTAAACCAGCAGGAAAACAAGAATAGTCGGCAGATCGCTAATTGATGCCCCTTACTATTTCTTGAGCAACGCCGCAGCGAAGTCAAGGCTTTATTCTATCAGGAGACCAAAGCTGATGGCAGCATGAAACGGAATCAAAAACAGCCGGTATTACGAAAACCTATTGTTGAAGATTCGGGGGGCAAGGATCCATGCTTGCTCCCTTTTTTGCGTTCGCAATCTCAATGTAATAGGTGCATGTTTCATGAAATAAAATGCCTCCTAATTGGTATAGCAACCTTAAGAGAATTGACTCGGTAGCAGGCTGTTAAATCCAACCAGGGATATCACGACGAGAAGCAATTCTCACGATCATTAAATCAAACGCATCAGATCCCTGTCAAAAGAACCTTTGCAAGTAACGCGGTAGCGACGACCACATGCTCATCAGGCTTGAGCAAGGGGCCAAGGAGAGCAGTCTGACTGGCTTTACTCAGCAGTCGTTCATCGTATTGGGCGCCTGTGCAGAGGCGGCGCAATTCCGCTGTGAGCTGTGCAAAATTTACTGAGCGGGACAGACCGCGTGCGGGACCGAGAGAATCATAGACAAGACCGGTCTCATGAAAGGCTAGCGTCGGACGATCTTCGGCGTAGATTGTCAGAAATCTCTCGCGTTCCTCTTTTGTTACCTCGTGCATGGTCTTCGCCGTTTTCGTCACTATTAGGCCTCCCGTGAGTACGGCCTTGCCCAGGCTCAATGTACGCTTCCTCGTTGTTTCCATTGAAGTGCTGCTTAATATCCTGATGCAATGCAGAATGAGGTTGATGTCTCGATAGGCGATTGTGAGGCTTCTGCCGTCATTTGATTTGACGATGAGATCATTCTCGCCCAAAGAAAACCTCCTTATGAGCCACTGGTCCGCCTCTGCCTTAATCTCATCATTGTTTAGAACCGCTGTGGAGAAGCCCTTGGACTCAAGCTCATCAGCAAGCTTCTTTGCCTGCACCTCCTCCGCAAACACGCCTACGACAAGGGGGCCGTTTCCGGGAGTGCGCAGACGTGAATTCGCCTCAAAAGCCGTCACTTTAAGAGCGTTTGCAAGCAATCCAGCCAGCTCCTGTTTATTTTCTCCGATGTTGTATATCGCTAGGATATGCATCATTGTTTACCCTGACTCGGGACTCGCCTCTGTGAAAAATTCATCAAATATTTCTTTTTGAAACATTCTTGCTTTCAAACAACAAAAACGTCTGCAGCTGCTGGATGCATGTGTTGCCATGCAGAATAACAGTTGATACTCAAATAAGAAATGGCTGGGGCTCCACCCTAAGGCTGAAAAAGTGCAGCCCCTCGCAAAGCAGGGGAAGCTTCACTTCACTACGCCTAGACCACAAGTACCGCACAACCAGCAGCCCCGATAACCTTTTCCGTTGCGCTTCCCATCAGAATTTTCTTCACGCCTGTCTTTCCATAAGTCCCCATAACGATAAGGTCAACGCCTCTTCCGCCTGCAGTTTCAACGATCGCATTGAATGGCCTCCCCATAGGAGTAACTGCTTCCGCCGATATTCCATTGTGCATTGCCAATTCGGCAGCCGCGGTTGCGTTTTTAGTGGCCTCTGCACGCTCGCTATCATCACGCATTGCCGAGAGAGCAATGATGTGGCTTCCACAGCGCTTCGCGATTGAGATCGCTTCCTCGACCGCGGCTTTGGCACGGCTTTGACCATCGGTGGCGACCAGGATATTTTTGTATTCGATCTGTGCAGCCTTTGGAACAACGAGAACTTTACAGGGAGCATGAGCAATGACTTTTGCGGCAACCTCACCCATCAGCGCCTTGGCCACACCTTTACGTCCGCGCCTGCCGATAACGATCATATCAACTTTCCTTTCGGTCGCCTCATCCACAATGGCTTGTGCAGCGTCCATTGATTCATGCAGAATGGATTCACACGTCACGCCCGCTTTTATCGCTCGTGCCCTGATGGATTCCAGATAGGCTGTTGCCTCTGATTCTGCTTTCTTAAAGATTTTGGAACCAAGGGTCTCGTACTCGGGATTAGCCTCAATCGTCAGGCAGGTGTAAATTTTGCTCGAACATTGAGAGGCAAACTTGATCGCCTCACGTATTGCGCCTTCGCTGAACTCCGATTGGTCTGCTGCCAGAAGAATCTTCTCGAGTTTTGTTACAGGGCATGCTGGTCCATTTGTCATGGCTGTCTCCTCTAGTTATTGATTTTATGGCATATTAGATGAAAATATAGCGTATCCGAGGATAAGTTGCTTGTTTTTTTTACGCTTGGCTGATGTTCTCATTTTGCGACGTATGACGGAAGCACAAGATGCCTCATAGAATGCCTGCCTGAAATTATCGAGCCCCGCGACCGTCACAGCATAGATCGGCAGGGAATGCTTCAAGCGCTCCAACAGCCATGTCCTGCGTGCCTTCCTGATCGAAACAATGACAAACGCTTGTCACGTGTGATTTCTGAATGCCTGGGCCGAACTGTTTGAACGTTCTCTAAAATCCTGACACGGAATAATTCAAAGAATCTGACCGAAAATATTGCTAAACTTGGTGATGGGAATGCTCTCGTTCAGCTCTTCCTGTTTTCGACAAAGCTACCCTGCACGATTGAGGCTTCCCATGCGCTCCTTAAGAACCTTCATTGATGGATCCGCGGATGGGGAAAATGATCAGGTTGAAAACTCGCGCTTTGCTATTCTTGCCGTCCTTCGGTCTCTTGTTGTTCTTGGCGATCAGCAGTTCAGAAAGTGGCGATGCAAGGACCGTATCTTCGCTCTGCAAAATCCAATACAAAAGCCAAAAATCCATAGAGTGGGAGTGCAGACGCATCTTGAAGAGCGAAATCTTGAAAACCTCTTTGGGGACCGGTGGCAAGATGTTGCCCGCTTTAACAGGATTGACAGACGTCACGTGCACCCCGGAATTTCCCTGAAAATTCCTAAATCGTTTGATGACATACGGGATTATACGCCCATGCCCCGTCATTATCAAGCGGCGGAGTCTGACGTGTCGGAGTCTGACGCGAAACGTATTCTTGTGGACCTCTCGGAACAGTTCCTTGGAGCTTATGAGTACGGGCAACTGATGTTCTCTGGGCCAGTCGCCGCAGGTACCAAGAAAAATACGACCCCCGTAGGTGAATTCAGGATCACCGGTTACAGCAAGATGCACAAATCGTCATTATATCAGATAGAGCATACGACCGAACCTTACCCTATGAGCTATGGTCTCAGGTTCTACATAAATAGAGAGGGGGGTTCCTACTGGATTCACGGCCGTGATCTGCCAGGATATCCCGCATCCCACGGCTGCATCGGACTATATGACGAGGAAATGCAGCATGATTATTACAAATATCCTGAAAAACCGATGCTAGAAGACGCCCGCAAACTTTTTGCATGGGCAATACCATCGCCTGCCGATCGGGGAGGAGAGTATGACGTGAGAACCGGTCCCAAAGTCCTGATTATCGATCATGAGCCAAGATCAGGACCGCGTTCCCGGTAGGGAGGAAAGGTTTCTATTCTATGCGGGAAAAATGTGACGCAGATTGATACCACGTATCCCGTTCGATCACGATTGCAGGCATCACCAGTATCGTACTCTCCCGTCATCGATATGGACAAAGTCCGGGTATGTCCCCACACCGCCTGAATGAAAGGTCTTTGCAAATGCAGCAAGCTTTCGATTGTCGACACGGTGGAGGCGGAAATCTATTGCACGGCCTTGGAGGTGAAGACTGTTACATGCAACCCCCCTCCCCATCTGCCGCAGATGTTCGTTATACTCATGCGAGCGGTATCCCGAAATGATAAGGACATCCTTGTCTTTCCCGATAGTATCCTTGATGTCACAGAGAAGGTCGATAACCTTGACATCGATAGGTTTTACTTCATTGGTATAATGACACCGCATGAGATAGTTAATCTCATTCATAGCATCACGGTCATAGCTACCCGATGAATAATATTTTACATTAAGTCGTTCGCCAGTATGAATGTTATAAAGATTAAGAACTCTTTCCTTTGAATCAAGCCCGAAGACCTTCCCGCTGTGAGCGGAGAGGGTGACGAGCGTCAGCATTTTTAAAAAATTCCTTCTTGTTATCATAGCCTTGAAATCCTCGTCGGTTTTTCTCGTTACAGAAGGAAGCACGACTGCATCAGGCAATGGTCGCGGAAACTTCTCGTTTTTTTATCAATGTATCTGTTTCTTATCTTACTGTATGACAGAATTCCTGACTGTGATTCACGTCACAATCATGGTCACGAGGAATATGACAGGATTCCCGCGGATGAATCGATGAATATCGGCGGCAGATGCGGCTGAAGAGAACTCTAAACCAGGCATGAGCCCCTGTTTCGACAAATAACTCATGCGGCGTCATGATGGTAAAACTTAATCGACTCCAAGTTATTTTCACCGTTTTGTAGGGTGATGACGCCGTTCCTTGGACCGACAAGGTGAAATCATGATATAACAAACCCTCCTTTGCTGTGAAAAAGGAGAGAGGAATCACCTGCCGCTTCGGAAAAGGGATTATAATTATACCGCATGCGAAGAACTTCGATGTGCGAGGATATGTTATTGCCGAAGGCCCTCTCGTCGAAAAGAATGCTTTGCTGCTCAAAAACACCTACGAGAAGCTTAAAGCAGATTGCCGCCGAGGATGCCGCCGGCAGAGGAACCGACCGTCATGAACGCGTGCGCTGGAATTCTTTTCAGTCGAGACCTCTTTTGCCATACTGGTTGCTATGAGTACAATCATCAATATCGCGGCGGACCCTGAGATATTCGATTTTCGAAGCCGGATATCCCAAGCGCAGGGAAAACGCAAGCATGAGATGCTCCGGTATATTGAGCAGACCCTTCAATTCCTTTTGGACAGGTTCTGCGCTGAGCGAGCTGACCACATGACAACCGATACTCAGTGAATGGGCCATGAGCCACATGTTTTCCATGACGCAACCTAAACTCATGATGCCCAGAAAGTCTCCCTCAGAAGCGGGCGCCCTTCTCCCCGGATCATAGAGGACAATGAGCAGGACGGCGCTTGATTGAATTGCCTTTTTTATGAATGGATTTTCTTCGATTCCCGCGATGTCTTCCGGTTTGACATTTGGCTTCCTCCAGGAAGGGGGAAACATGGTGCCAAGAATACCGACTTTCTTTCTTCGCAATTCCTCTTCTGAAAAAGACAGCTGCCGGTAGTTCTCCCTGACAAACGCAAGGGACGTTGGATATCTTAAATTTGCTATTCTCTCGAGAAGCTTTCTATCGTCCACGACGATAATTTCAAAATTTTGCATGTTGTGAGCCGTAGGCGCCCACCGCCCCGCTTCCAAAATATATTGCAGGTCTTTTTTGTGTAGTGGGCGCCCTGGATCAAAAAGCACCCTCGCTGACTGCCGCGTCTGAATAAGTCGCAAGAGTTCCTGCATGTTGTTCTCTCCTTTTGGCTATTTGCTCATCGTTAAAACCGCACGGAAATACACTTTCGCCGACATTTTTTTATCATAAACAGCCTCCGCCTCTTTTCGAAACTGTCCGTTTGGGAGAATATGATACGCCGCAGCTCAACACGAATGATTGAGCTGCATCTTGTGTCCGCGTATAGTTATTGTAACAAATTAAACCAATAAAGGAGATCGAGAAGGAACTCCGTGCGATTTTCAGTATTTCCATTCAAATACATGAACAAAGACTCGTGCTTGCCATAGAAAATGACAGGACATGATACTAAAGGGATGCGATAATTGTAATCCAGTCTATTCCGCATCCTGGACATTGCGTTCCACATCTTCTTCTTTGTCCAACCTTGACACCTTAGCAATGAAGCGCTATCCTTATTTTAAAATTTCCGCCTCTGGGTTCTTCCCGAGGCAAAAATATCAATCAAATGCATAAGTTCACAGGTTAATCCCGAAGCGTGCCGTGATGCATCGCTCAACAGATCAATTTCGTTGTTTCGAGAAGGAGCGGAGCATGAAAAACGAAAAAGACAATGAGGATGAAAAAAAGGAGGCTGAGAACATTCCTCCGCAAGGTCTGACTCGCCGCGGCTTTCTGTCAACCATAGGGGCCGGAGCTGTGACCCTTGCGGTCTCGGACAAACTCCACGCAACACCTGCTGCGGATGCCGAGATGATCGAGCGAGGAGAGATGACGAAAGTGGTGCTGAACATCAACGGCCGCAAATACCGTCTGCTCGTGGAGCCGCGCTGGTCGCTGCTGTATGTGTTGCGCGAACAGCTGGGTCTGACAGGCACGAAGGTCGGCTGTGAGCGCGGCGAGTGCGGCACCTGTACCGTTATCATCGACGATGTCCCGCGGTACGCTTGCATGACTCTTGCGGTTGAGGCCGAAGGAACGAAGATCACGACCGTCGAAGGGCTCATGAAAGGCGAGGAACTCGGGCCTGTTCAGCGGGCCTTCGCGGATCAGGATGCTTTCCAGTGCGGCTACTGCACGCCGGGCCAGATCATGGCCGTTGAGGGGCTTCTGCGAAAAAACCCCGACCCATCGACGGAAGAGATTCGAAATGGAATGAGCGGCAACCTATGCCGATGCGGTGCCTACAAGCACATCGTCAATGCGGCGAAGAAAGCGGCGGAGCTGAAGAGATCATGAAAAAAATGCCCGCCGGCAGAGGTCACTGATGAGGGAAATCGGAATATCGCCAAAATCACCTCTGTGCTCCGTAGTTATTGCCGCTGTGGGGTGAGCCATGAAAAAGGACGACAAAGAACTCTATTTCGCGCAGAACATCCCCGTGCCGGAAACACCGATGCCTGCCGGAGGCGTGAAACCCTGGCAACGAACACAGGTTGTCGGTAAACCGTTGCCGCGCGTGGATGCGTACGAACGGGTGAGCGGGATTGCGGTCTATCCCTCGGACGTGGTCCTGTCCGACATGCTTTATGCCGCTATTCTTCGCTGCCCGCACCCCAGTGCCATTGTGAAGGATGTGGAAACGAAAGTGGCGGAGAGGATGACCGGTGTCCGCGCCGTGCTGAGCGGAGCGAGCAAGGAAGCCGATATCCTGTGGCCCTGGTCGCCTGATGTGAAGACCAAGCTCTTTGATCCTCAATGCCGCTTTGAAGGGGAGGTTGTTGCGGCGGTGGCTGCGGAGACCTTGTACCAGGCCTGGGATGCGGTTCGTGCCATCAAAGTGAAGTACGAAGTCATGCCTTGTGTGTCCGATGAAAGAAGATCACTCGATGCAGGTGCAGCGCTGGTCCACCCATCTGGCAATAAGGTTAAAACGGACAAGTACGAGCGTGGCGACGTGGCTAAGGGTTTCAGCGAGGCAGATGTTGTCCTTGAACACAATTACCGAAACGAGTGCGAGATACATACTCCCCAGGAACTGCACGGCGGCGTAGTAAAGTGGGACGGCGAGAGCCTGACCATCTGGGAGTCCACCCAGGGGGTGTTTGCGATCCAGGCCCAGGTTGCAGAGGTGCTGCATCTGCCGCTTTCGAGGGTCCGCGTGATCGGGCATTATATGGGAGGCGGCTTCGGCAGCAAGCTGCAGGCCGACAAATCAACCATCATCGCGGCGTTGCTCGCCAAGAAGACCGCCCGTCCGGTCAAGATGGTTCTGTCGCGCGAGGAGACCTTTATTGCCGTAGGCAACCGTCCACCGGGCACGATGAAACTGAAAGCAGGCGTGAAGAAGGACGGGACGCTGACCGCCCTCGAGTTCAGCGGTATCGGCAGCAGTGGCGCCTACCCTGCAAGCGGGACGGCGCTCATGGATTGGCTGGTGCGCGATCTTTACCTCTGCCCAAACGTACGCACCGAGACTACCGATGTGTACATCAACGCCGGACCTGCACGGGCCTTCCGTGCTCCGGGGCACCCGCAAGGCGCCTGGGCGCTAGAGCAAATGCTCGATAGTCTGGCCGAGGAAATCAAGATGGATCCTGTTGATCTCCGGCTTAAGAACATCCCGGCCTTCAGCCAGGCGCGGCAGGGCAATCCTCCCTATACCACGACCGGTCTTCGGGAGTGCCTCGAAAACGGAGCAGCGGCCTTCGGATGGAACGATGCGAGAAAAAAACTCGCCGAGATGCCCCCGTCCGGCCATATCAGGAGAGGGGTGGGGGTAGCCAGCGCCCTCTGGTTTGCCGGAGGCGGCAATCCTCCTTCCACGGTGATCGTGAAGCTCTTCTCCGATGGCAGCGCAAATCTGAACATGGGCGCAAGCGATATTGGTACGGGCACGAAGACCATCATGGCCATGATAGTAGCTGAGGAACTTGGCGTGAAGCCAGAAGCGCTCCAGATCGAGAATGCGGACACGGGAACGACCCAGTACGCTACGTCGAGCGGCGGAAGCAAGACCGTACCCACGGAGGCACCGACCGTACGCGCCGCTGCGCTCAGCGTGAAACAGCAGCTATTCGATCTGGCGGCCGCGGACCTGAAGGCCAACGCTGCGGACCTTGAGCTGATTGGGGATGAGGTCGTGTCCACGCAGGACCCGTCGAAAAAGATCAAGATAATGAGGATTACCGGTCTGAAGAAGCGAGGGATGATTGTGGGTGTCGGATACCGCGGCCCAAACCCTGCAGGCAAGGTAGTGAATCCCTTTGCAGCACAGTTTTGCGAAGTTGAGGTGAATATGAGGACCGGCGAAGTCAGGATCATTAGATTCCTGGCAACGAATGACAGCGGCAGAGTGATGAACCGGCTGACCTTCGACAATCATGTCTTCGGCGGCATTACCATGGGAATCGGGTTCGGCATGACCGAGGAGCGGGTCCTTGATAAGAATCAGACCGGCAAGATGGTGAACAAGAACTGGCACGAGTACAAAGTTCCGACAATGCTCGATGTTCCTGCGGACATGACGTCGCTGCCGATTGAATCACCGGACAACGAGGCCAATATAGCAGGCGCAAAGGGTCTGGGCGAACCGGTGACGATACCGACTGCGGCGGCTATTGCGAATGCCGTGTATCACGCAACAGGCGTTCGCGTGTATGAAACGCCCATGAGCCCGGTTCGGCTTGTGAAGATGTTTGCGGAAGCGAAGAAGTAAGACACTTGCCACTCACGTCGCAGAGAAAATTCAACGAAAGCTGCCGCACAGAGAAAAAGGCGGCAACGTTTCCCGCGCTCGACGATGTTTTCTTCGCTGTCTCGCGGCAATGAATTGAGCTTGTTATCCTGCGGAGGTGCTCGCCATGCTTTCCAATTTTTCTTACATTCGACCGAAGACCTTGAAAGAGGCTTCAAAGCAGCTTGTAGCAGAAGGCGCGCATCTTTCTGCCGGGGGCACGGACCTGCTCGGCTGTCTCAGGAATCATGTCTTCGAGATAAATAAGATGGTAAGCATCAGCGGTCTCAAAGAACTCAAAGGGATTAAAAAAACAGCTGATGGAGGCATTCGGATCGGGGCCCTCACGACCATTTCCGAAGTCTCGGAGAACCCCGTCGTGAGTTCTCAGTATCGGGCACTGGCACAGGCGGCTCGCGAAGTTGCGAGTCCCCAGCTTCGAGCTCAGGGTACGATCGGTGGAAATATATGCCAAAAACCGCGCTGCTGGTACTACCGCGGAGATTTCCACTGCCTTCGAAAGGGAGGGGAGCAGTGCTTTGCCGTTGCGGGCGAGAACCAGTATCACTGCATTCTCGGAGGAGGGCCGTGCTTCATTGTCCATCCTTCGGACACGGCCTCTGCACTTGTTGCGTTTGAAGCTTCTGTCCATATCGCCGGGCCAAAAGGAACCCGGACAGTAGCAGTCGAAAAGTTCCACGTCCTTCCGAAGGTGGATGTGCACCGGGAGACCGTGCTCGAACCAGGTGAGATCGTCACGGAGATTTTGCTGCCGCCGAAGCAGGGAGTAAGAAGCTCGTATCGCAAGGTAAGAACACGCGCTTCCTGGGACTTTGCGCTCGCAGGACTCGCGCTTGCCATCAAGTTTAACGGCGACGTTGTCGCCGACGCGCGTGCCGTGTTGAGCGGCGCCGCACCCATTCCCTGGCGCTCCCGGGAATTAGAAAATTCGATCATCGGCCATCGCTTGGATGAGTCAACCGCGGCAAGGGCGGCAGAGGCAGCAATGATGAACGCACGACCACTGGGACAGAGTGATTATAAGATACCGCTTTTTCGCGGCATGATCGAAGAGGAACTTCTGGCTGGCCAGCAATCCTCCTAGCAGGAACCCGGAGAGAGAGTCTTCCAAACAATTTCATACAGGACTCATAGGTTAGATTGACGTTCTGTCAAATCCTAGCCACAGAGAACATGAGGAACGGCTTGCACCCGAGGAGTAATTTGCATTTCAGAATCCCCTGTCGCCTCTGAGCCCTTGCATCAAAAAGCGCACTGAAGACCACGGACGTAAGCCGTGGGTATCAACGAGACGCACTTTTTCTGTTTCCGTATTATTTGAGATTCTTTATTTCTCTTTATGGGGCAGAAGGACACACGGAAAAGGAATCCTCGCGGTGGTCACATCTTTACCAGTATCGCACGCGCCCGTTGTCGATGTGGACAAAGTCCGGATAGTATCCCACACCGCCGGCATTAAAGGACTGTGCAACCTTAAAGAGCCTAGTATTGTGCACACGAGGCAAATAAAAATCAATTGCACGACCCTCCAGATGAAGGCTGTTCTTTACAGCGCCTCTTCCGTGTCTCCATAGGTAGTCGTTGTAAACGGGAGAGCGATATCCTGAAATGATCTGGATCTCCGCGTCTTTTTCTAGCCGGTCCTTAATGTTGCAGAGAAGGTCGAGAACTTCGACGTCTATCGGCTTGATCTCGTTCGTATAATGACATCGCATTAACCGGTTTATTTTTTCCAGTGCGTCTTTGTGGTAAACACCGCATGAGCAGTATGTAACGTGAAGTCTCTCCCTTGTATGGGTATTATAAAGATTCAGAACGCGTTCCGTTGCCTCATATGCCGGCAGCTCACCAGCATAACCGGAAAGCGTGAGAAGCAAAAGCATTTGAAGGAACGTCCTTCTTGAAATCATGGGAACCCCCTTTTACCGAGATACTGGACAGTATCGTGCTTTTGAATAGTTCATGAAACCGGCCTTGGATCATCGTCCCTCTATCACAAGCGTCAGGCCAGCATTCAAAGAGAACGCCAGCAAGGTCCTGTTCATGCACACATGCTAATGTCGTATTGATCTCGGATGATGTCCAATCAAAATTCGACCGGATTATACACCCACCAGGAAAGAAAATGAAAGGATTATTGTAACGGCACGGAATTATCGGCCATTCTTGGAGGGGGGTTGATCGGATGCTCCCTTCACTGGGATGCCTGCGAGGCCTAAAGATCATCACGCCTGTTGGGCAGGGACAAACTGTCATCCTGACATTTTTATCATCCTGCGTTTATTGACAAACACCGGCAAAGCTGATAGTCTAATCAAATATGCCGTGGGGCATATTCGTGCAGCAGATGCGATTACGCTTCTGTTGTGCCGAAATAATATTTCAGTCAGAAAAAGGAGATTACATGAACGCACGTGTGGTTATTCTTTCATTGTGCATGGCGCTTGTCGTGAGCCCGGCCTTCGCACAGGAGAAAGCGGCATTAAAAACGCAAAAGGAAAAAAACAGCTATGCGATCGGGATGAGCATGGCCGATAACGTGAAAACGAATGCAATTGACGTCGACATTGATGCGCTCACGCAAGGCATTCGGGACAGCTTGGCCGGTAAGAAGACGCTACTGACTGAAACCGAGGCCCATGAAACGATTATGGCCCTTCAGAAGGATCTTCAGGCCAAGATGCGCGAAAAGATGAAGGCCCAGGCCGAGAAGAACCTGAAAGAAGGCGAAGAATTTCTCGCCAAGAACAAGGTGAAAGAAGGCGTGAAGACCCTGCCGAGCGGTCTTCAGTATAAAGTCATCTCCGAGGGAAAAGGCAAGTCCCCCCTGCCGACGGACACGGTGACGGTCAATTATCGCGGCACGCTGATCGATGGAACGGAGTTCGACAGCTCCTATAAGCGCGGCCAGCCGGCGACGTTTCCGGTGAACGGCGTGATCAAAGGGTGGACCGAGGCACTGCAGCTGATGAAGGAAGGATCAAAGTGGCAGCTCTTTATTCCTTCGAGCCTTGCTTACGGCGAACGGGGCGCCGGAAGACAAATCGGGCCGAACGCCACGCTGATCTTCGATGTTGAACTGATAAAAGTGGGGGCTGAAAAAAAATAGCCGTGAACGTTTATCGCTGAAAGATGAACGGACGGACAAGTATTGGCAACCGAAGAGAGGGGCGCAATGCATGCACCCCTCTTTTTGTTGAGGAATCACGTCATGCGGTTTTGCGTTGTCCCGCCCCATTCCCCTAGCTTTTCCGTTATGAAATCGAGTATCCGCTGATGCTCTTCGCCGCCGCGGTCCCTGATCGTAAGAGGCTCCCCGAAGGCGAAGTGAACAGTCACCGCCGGGTTGATCCTGCCGAAATCCTTCAGGTACCTGCCGTTGCCCCAGGCGTCGGTTTTGAGTGCCACAGGGACTGCCGGTACGCCCGCTTTTTTGGCAAGCTTGACCCCGATCGTATTAAATTGCCCGTGGTCGAAGACCGACGTCCGCGTGGTCTGCGGAAAGATGATAATCGACAGGCCTGCCTTAAGACGCTCGACACCGCCCTCTAGGACGGCCTTCAAGTCATCACGTGCGCTGGACCGGCCAACAGTGATGGGGTTCCTCGAACGCATCACATACTTGAAAACCGGATATTCCACGAGGTTCTGCTTGACGACGAAGGTTGTATCCTTGATGGGTCCAATGATCACGGGGAGGACAAAAGTCTCCAGCGTACTCATGTGGTTGCCGATGAAAACGCAGGGACCGGCGAGGGAGCGAAAGTGGTCAATTCCCGAGATTTCGACGAAGACCCCAACCTGCTCGAGCGCGCGGAGGGTCGCCAGACTGCTTGCGCACCAATCCCTGGTGTCATACCTGCCCTGTTTCGCTTTTTTGCTCGCCTGTCCGACTATCCGCAGCAAGTGACCGTAAAACACGAGCGATGGCATCAGGCGGGCCGCGAGGGAAAGTTTTCGTGTTTCTGTTTTGTAGGTATCATGGTCAAAACGCATCTGATCCACGGCATGCTCCCTTGTTGATCGGAGAGAGGTTCATACAGAAAATCAGTATAGCATGGGTGCGGAAAAGAGGGAAGGGGGAAATCTCCGGTAAGGCATCGGAGGGGAGGCGAGGACAGGTCCGGTGAGGGTTTTGCGATGTAATATCCCTGAGCGTGATTGATACCTGCCCCGCGGACCTCGTTTATGATGTATCCGGTTTCGATGAAGTCGGCGATCATCTTGATGCCCGGATGGCCGGCGAGGGCGGCAATACTCGCGACGATCTGTTTTTCTGTTGAATCGTGTTTACCATGCCGCAGATGAATCGTCGTCCGCTCTCAGAAAATCGATGCGGACAGTTTTGCTATACTGAAACGAGGAAGAGCGGGGACACAAATCATCGATGGCGAACCGGAAACCCTCCTGCTTGGACTCGTTGATGAAATTTTCAATAGCGCGGCTTGTCAATGGCGGCACGAATAAAAAAGCTTGCAATGGCCCGGCGAAAAAGAGAAAATAGGCGGCATGACGACGCAATCATTGAGTCGGGACGTCGCACAGATGGTGATGCCGAGACTCGACGGCGAGAAACTCAGCGATGCCAGGTATCTTCCGCAGGTGCACGCACTTATCCGTGAAGGAATAGGCGGCTTCATCCTGTTCGGCGGCTCCGTTGAACGTACGCCGGGACAGCTGCAGGGACTCCAGAAACTCTCGGACATTCCGCTCCTGATAGCATCAGATGTGGAGCGTGGGCTCGGCCAGCAGCTAGCCGGAGGCACCCGGTTCCCGAGCCAGCGCGCGGTCGCCTCAGCGATAAACCGCCGGTCGAAAAAAGATGTCGATCTTCTCAACCGCATGCTCGACGCGGTCCGCATTGAAACGCGTGCTGCAGGTATCCATGTGGTCTTTTCACCGGTGCTCGACATAAACAACAATGCGGATAATCCGATCATCTGCACCCGGGCATTTGGTGATGAACCCGAGGTTGTTGAATGGTTTGGTTCACAATATGTCAAGCGCCTGCAGAAACCATCAGGGAGAGGGAGGGTCGAGCTTCTGGCCTGCGCTAAGCATTTCCCCGGGCATGGAGATACCAACCAGGACTCCCATTCGGTCCTGCCTGTAATCAAGGCGGACAGACAGCGGTTGAATCGGATAGAGCTACCGCCGTTCCGGGAAGCGGTAAAAGACGGCGTGGGGATGGTTATGGTCGCCCATCTGCTCGTGCCTGCTCTCGATCCGGAGAAACCGACGACATTCTCGAAAAAAACCGTCACAGCGCTTCTGCGAGAAGGCATGGAGTTCAATGGGTTGATCGTTTCCGATGCCCTCGACATGGGCGCTCTCTCCGGTGGCTATTCCGCGGGCGAGATAGCCGTACGAGCCTTGGAAGCGGGTATGGACATCCTGCTCCATCCCGCTGATGCCGGGGCGGCCATTGCCGCCGTTGTGTCCGCCGTGGAGCAGGGGCGGGTGACGAGGGAGCGGATCAGGGAGTCCGTCGACCGGATCAGGGCAGCCAAGACCAGCCTGGGCCTTTTCGATAAAACCAGACACGCGGCGCCCCGGATCGATTACCATAACCACCAGATCATTACCCGGGAAATCGGCCGCAAGGCATTACGCATAGTATCAGGAGGCAAGAAGCAGCTTCGCCTTCCCGAGAACGCGGGCGTCGCCTGCTTCATTCTCGATGACGACGACAATACCGAGTCGGGAAACGCCTTCATTCACGCCATGCGGGATCGCTTCAGAAATATGTCTGTCCTGGTCCTGACAACGGGAGCGGAGACTCCTGAATCCCTGGTACTGGACAGCGCCAAGGTGGCGGATCTCACGGTTCTGTCATTTTTTTCCCGGATATCGGCATCTAAGGGCCATTCCGGGATCACTGAAAAGCTCCGCGAGAAAGCGGACCGCATAATCCGCATGACGAGGGAAACAGGGGGGAAGTTAGCCATCGTGTCCTTCGACAGCCCCTATGTTCTCGACCAGTTCAGGGACGGTGATATTCGAATCGCTGCGTATGACAGGATGGACGAAATTCAGCACGGAGTCGCAGAGCTGATTGGCGGGGAAATAGTTACAAGCCTTCGTTCAGATTCCGAAGCTGACCCACGACCTTGAATCATAGTTCCAGTTCCATAACCATTGCATCTTCTCTGTTATGATTTCCATCGTTCTCATTTTTCTCACCTTCGCCGTAATCCACAGCATGACGGTCACGCAAAAGTTCAAGGATGCATGCAGGAACATTTTCGGGGATACCTTCATGCGGGTCTTTTACCGTGCTCTCTATAATACCGTCAGTTTCATAACCGCATTCATCGCGTTCTTCCTTATTCATCGGTTGCCGGATCAGGAGCTTTGGGCGGCTCCCCTCTGGCTGCGCTGGATCATGTATGGCATCCAGATCGCAGGGCTCACTTTCGGATCACTTGCATTTGAATATTTGGATACCTGGGAATTCATGGGCTTCAAACAGATCTGGCGGTATGCTTCCCGCCATGAGGTTGGAGGGAATATCGAGGGACAGACCCAGAAGGAACTGGTCACGGGTGGCGTCTATGGGATTGTCCGGCATCCCCTGTATTTCGCCGGGCTCGTGATCTTTACCTTCAATCCCCATGTTACCTTCAACACCCTAACCGTTACGGTGCTTGCGGACCTTTATTTTCTGTTCGGCATGTTCATCGAGGAAAGACGGTTTCTGGAAATTTTCGGCGATCAGTACCGCGAATATATGAAGCGGGTACCGCGGTTTATTCCGCGATGGAAGCGGAGAGTGTAACAATCGGCTGCTCGGCGTCGAACGGTATTTCCCCGATTTCCGCCATAGACGGGCACCTCTCTCTTGCAAAAGATAACCCATATTGATAAAATTATAAGATAAGGCAGTACCACGCAGAGAGGTGATATTCTTATGAAAGAAGCCCTGTTAGTAATAGACATGCTGAACGATTTCGTACTGCCGGGAGCGCCGCTGGAGGTTTCCGAAACGCGGAAAATCATCCCGGTCGTCAGGCGCGAAATCGATGAAGCCCATGCCACGGGACATCCGGTCATCTTCCTTTGTGATGCCCATGCCCCCGATGACAAAGAGTTCAGGAAATTCGGCTGGCCTGCCCATGCGGTGAGGGGAAGCAGGGGGGCGGAGGTCGTCGACGAATTGAAACCGGCCAATGGCGACATTGTAATTCCCAAAACGACCTATTCCGGATTTTTCGGAACGGACCTTGACGAGACGCTGAAGCGTCTCGGCGCCGCTTCTCTCAGGCTCACCGGCGCGGTGACTCACATCTGTGTTCTGTTCACCGCCTCCGATGCGGTCCTTCGTGATTATGCCGTTACAGTCGTGGAGGATGCAGTCGCGGGCATCGGCAAAGAAGATCATGATGCAGCAATCAGGATCATGAAAAACGTACTGGGAGCGAAGCTGGTCAGGAGTCGCTGCGAGGCAGGGGGCCGCAAAAAGAAAGCTGCATGAAATGATTCCCCGATGCAAGCATTGCGCCCAGTGACCCTCTCGCGGGGAGGTACCTGTTTCTTACTGCTGACCCATCCGGGGAACCGTTCTGCGACAGGTGAAAGTCCTGCCGCTCGGATAGCCAGTCCCTCAGCAGTTGACTCTGCCGCCGAAAACCTCTCCGGCTTTTGCCCGCCCGGTCAAAACGCCCTTCCTTGGCTTGACAACGTCAAGTCGCGCGGTATAATTAGTTCAATGTTAAAATATTCAGGGCTAAACTATTATGGGTACTCGGTATAGAGGCTCAAAGGAGGAAATGCGGGCACTGAATGCCTTTATCAAACTGGTGAGGGCCGCTGATTCGGTTTCCGGCCGGGTGGAAGCCTATCTCGCCCCTCTCAAGCTGACTGTGAGCCAGTTCGGAGTTCTTGAAACCCTTTTTCATGTCGGCCCCCTTTATCAGAAAGAGCTCGGTCAAAAAATTCTGAAGAGCAGCGGCAACATCACGATGGTTGTCGATAATCTCGAGAAAAGCGGGTTTGTTCAGCGCATCAGGGATGAGCAGGACAGGCGCCGCTATACGGTCCATCTGACGGCCAAGGGCCGTCGAATCATTCAGTTCTTCTTTCCCCGGCACGTTTCGAGGATTGTCGAGGAGATGAGTGTCCTCACGAAGGCCGAAATGGACGAACTGGGCAGGCTGTGCAGGAAAGTGGGACTGGGCAGAACGCAAAATGCTGCAAAGTGAGGAGATTATAGCCTTCAGGCTGTCATTCTACAATCAGACTGAGAAAGAGAGGAACATTCATGCCGAAGAATCTGCCATTCATGACAACGCTGGAACCGGGAACCTATTATTGGTGCACCTGCGGAAAATCGGCGAAAGCGCCGTTCTGCGACGGTGCGCATAAAGGAAGCGGGAAAGAACCGCTTGCTTTCGAGGTGGCAGAGACGAGGAAGGCTGCCCTATGCGCCTGCCGGCGGACAAAGAAGGCGCCCTATTGCGATGGTGCGCATGCTCGTGTTGATTAATCGTCAGGGACGTTGTTCAGGAATTATCTGGTGTTTGGAAAAAGGAGGAAAGCACTATGCTGAAAAAATTATTCAATACCGACGATGATGTCGCGGCGCTCGTGCTGAGGGTTTTACTCGGCCTTGTATTTTTCCCGCACGGAATGCAGAAGCTGACTACAATGTTCGGGGGATATGGATTCATGGGGACCCTGGGATTCTTCATCGGTAAATTGGGAATCCCGACGGGATTCGCCATCCTGGCCATTCTGGCGGAAGGACTGGGATGGATCGGATTGATCGCAGGGCTCCTGACCAGGGTAGCAGCCTTCGGTATAGGCGTTAATATGGCTGTTGCCGTGTATATGCTCCACTGGCAGAACGGGTTCTTCATGAACTGGTTCGGGAATCAAAAGGGCGAGGGATTTGAATATCATATTCTCGTTCTTGCAATAGCGTTGGCGCTTATAATCAAGGGCGGCGGCAAGTGGTCCATTGACAAGGCAATTGCCAACGGCATGAAATAAGGAAGGCCAAAGGGGTGCAAACGATAGGGGGTCACGGATGGACGGTGACCCCTATCTTGTTTTTTATTTTTGTCAGATTGCCCAAGCCGCAAAAAGCGTGGAGGGAAAACCGCCGGATGTATGTTCCTGCTAGCATGGGGAAGGATGCTTAATCGATTTTTTCTCTGTTTTTCGGTCGTTTGTTCGATTCCAGGATTTTTTTCCGCAGCCTTATAGTTTGGGGGGTCACTTCCACGAGCTCGTCTTCCTTGATGAATTCGAGCGCCTGTTCCAGCGACAACAGACGCGGCGGCACAAGCCGAAGGGCCTCGTCGGCGCCTGACGCACGCATGTTAGTCAGCTTTTTTTCCTTGACCACATTCACATCGATGTCGTTTTCGCGCGAATTCTCCCCTACTATCATGCCTTCGTAGACCGCGGTGCTTTCCTTGATAAAAAGCTCGCCGCGTGGCTGAAGATGGAACAGCGCGTAGGTCGTGGTCTTTCCCGGCCGGTCGGCCACGAGGGCGCCAGTGGCGCGTTTTGCGATGGGGCCCTGCCAAGGCTCGTAGCCGTCGAAAATATGATTGAGGAGGCCGGTGCCGCGAGTATCGGTCAAAAATTCGGATCGGAACCCAATCAGCCCGCGCGCGGGGATGCGGAACTCGAGGCGCACGCGTCCATGGCCGTTGTTCGCCATTTTGGTCATGCGTCCCTTGCGGGCGCCCAGCTTCTGGGTAACCACGCCGATGAAGTCCTCAGGACAGTCGATAACCAGGTTTTCCATCGGCTCGTACGTCTTCCCGTCGCGCTGCTTGGTGATGGTCTCGGGCTGGGAGACCGAAAGTTCGTAGCCTTCACGCCGCATCATTTCGATTAGGATGGCAAGCTGGAGTTCTCCCCGACCTAGGACCTTGAAGCTGTCCGTCGCTTCCAGCATTTCAACTTTGATGGCGACGTTGTACAGGAGCTCCTTCTCTAGCCGCTCCTTTAAATGGCGCGAGGTGACATATTTGCCTTCTTTTCCAGCAAAGGGGGAATTGTTGATCGAGAAAAGCATGGAGATCGTGGGCTCGTCCACGGCGATGCGCGGGAGGGGTTTTGGGTTTTCGGGGTCCGTGATCGTGTCGCCGATGCTTACACCCTCGATGCCCGCAAGGGCCACGATATCGCCGATGGTCGCCTTCTCTGTGTCGACGCGCTTCAATCCCTGGAACTCGAAGAGTGACGTGACCTTGGTTTTCACAACTTGACCGCCCTGCTGAACCACGCCGATCGGATCGGCTATTTTTACGGTCCCGGAAAACACCCTGCCGATGGCCAGACGGCCGACATAATCGTTGTAATCGATGTTCATGACCAGGAGCTGCAGCAGCCCAGCCTCTTCGCCTTCCGCGGACGGAATGGTGTTTACAATCAGGTCAAAGAGCGGTCTGAGGTCGGTGCCCTCCTCATCCATTTTCAACTTGGCAATCCCGTCCCGGGCATTGGTGTAAACGATGGGAAAGTCGAGCTGCGCATCCGAGGCATCGAGATCGATGAACAAGTCGTATACTTCATTTACGACTTCATGGATACGGGCATCGGGCCGGTCGATCTTGTTGATAACGAGGATGGGCGGCAGGCCCAGCTCAAGCGCCTTCTTCAGCACGAATCGCGTCTGCGGAAGAGGACCTTCCGACGCGTCAACGAGCAGCAGCACGCCGTCCACCATCTTGAGCGTGCGCTCCACCTCGCCTCCGAAGTCAGCGTGTCCCGGCGTGTCCACGATGTTGATCTTGATGCCGTTGTACCGGACCGCCGTGTTTTTTGCCATGATCGTGATCCCCCGCTCGCGCTCCAGGTCGATGTTATCCATCACACGCTCCTGAACGCGCTCATTATCGCGAAAGGTGCCGCTCTGGCGCAGAAGCGTGTCCACAAGGGTCGTCTTGCCGTGGTCGACGTGGGCGATGATGGCGATGTTGCGTAATTCGTTCCTTTTAATCATGACAGCGGCCTCATTCTGCTGGGGGCTGAGAGTTATCTGGAATAATTTCCTTCTCTTTCCACACCATACAATTGTTCTGCAAAGCTGGGTTTTATACCACTTATGGTGTCGCTTTGTCAATTGAATAATGTCTGCAGCAGGGGCGGCAGAGTCACTTCACAACGGTTATCTGCAGAGATAGGGATGGATTACAGAGCAGGAATGAGAACTCCTGCGTGTTGCTCCGGGGCGGACCGGTAACTATCAGCTCAAAAGAGGGATCGAGGTTCAGGGCTTTTGATGGAGGGATCTCGGGGAAAACGCTTCTTGTGTGGCGCCGAAATACATGATTGTCCAGTCCTGGCGCGGCAGCCACTGTAAAAAAAGGAAGACATCGATTCCATTTTGATTCTGACGTTTCGGCCTGAAGGCGATGCCGGCAAAATCGACCTCATCCACGTCAACGTGGCTGACAGCGACTATGAGGGCGTGAAAGAGTGATGGGGGAAATACTATGGGAAGCCTTGGCGGGAATATCTGCTGGGCGAGGTTAAGAAGCCGACCTGACGAGCTGTATAATACATCACTTTCCCTCTCGCAGACGGTGTGCGTCTACGGGTTGTTTGGTAGGGGAATGGAGTTTCGTACATCTCGGAGACTATCCCGAAGCGTGGGCATTCACGAACCGTCTCCTAAATGTCCCGGGATTTTCCATTCCCCCGAGGAAGGGGGATCGCCTGGAACATCATTGATCGTATCTCCGGAAGGGCCCCTTGGCCGAAGCGGAGAGGACGAGTTCCTCCAATTTCACTGGTGAAGAGTGCGGCCAGATCCGGCATGTCGTTTCATTGATTGCCTCGATGAGCGTGTTTTCAGCAAAACCAGCAAGAACGCCCGGCTGCTCGGGTGGTATTTCAAACCCACCGAGGCCTTCAGTTCTTTCATCAGACGCGGAGTAAAACACCATATGATTTATAAATTTTCGTCAGTTCCCCGACCTATTTTAATCCGGTACTTGAAAAACAGTCTTGCTATAATTGCTGAAAAGCTGTAGAATTCGCAGGCTGGCATCGGAATATCTCCCGGTTCCCCGCAGGGGCGGCGATTTCGTTGCCAGCCCGATGTCGTCTAGCAGGATAATCCAATGGAGGAGAGCCAGTACATGAAACGATGGTCTAATGCTTCAGCAGTATGTTCGATTCTCGCAATAATGCTTCTTTTTTCCGTGAGCGCTTGCAGCGCAAAGGAAAAGTCCGCACCAGCGCCGAAAACCGAGGGAAGTTCCGATGACAATGATTCGGCCGTTCTCTCGGGTAAAGTGGTGGAAACGATGAACGCAGGCGGATATACCTATGTCTGTCTTGAAAAGAAGGGTGTGAAAACCTGGCTCGCCATTCCGCAAACAGAAGTGACTGTCGGGAAGGTAATGGCATTTCAACCGGGCATGGAAATGACGAATTTCACGAGTAAATCGCTTAATCGGACTTTCAAGAGCATTTATTTCTCGGGCGGCCTTCTGAACGCGTCAAAAGGGAATGGGGAAATGAGCGCGCCTGGAATGTACGGTGGTTCCGCCGGTTCGAGCGGTGAAAAGATCAGCGTGAAAAAGGCCGAGGGTAAGGAGGCTTACACGGTCGCCGAGATTTATAGCAAGAAAACGTCACTGAATGAGAAGCAAGTCGTTGTTCGAGGTAAAGTCGTAAAGGTGTCTTCCGGGATCATGGGTAAAAACTGGATACACCTCCAGGACGGTACAGGTAATGCTGAAAGCGGGACAAACGATATTATTGCAACCAGCCAGGACTCTCCTGGAGTCGGCGAAATCGTAACGGTCAAAGGCACGGTTTACAAGGACAAGGATTTCGGCGCTGGATATAAATACAGCGTAATCATGGAGCAGGCAAGCGTCGAAAAGTGATCTGAAGAGCCAAATGGAAAAGGAAAGTGAAAGCCCCGTGCTTGGCACGGGGCTTTTTTTAATGGTTGCTTCTTTACTTTTTTCTGCTGATTGTGCATAATACTTCTCCGCGGAGTAAACGGAAACGGCTCCGTCCAAGGTGACAGGATATAGGTTAACCGCTCTCGTGAGGAAAAGGTGAGCGAATGTACATGTCGTGAAGGCGGAGAGGGACCAAGGAGATTTGGTAATGAAAAACGGATCACGTAACGAGAAGTTGAATAAATGGGTGAACGAGGTCGTCGAGATGTGCCGACCTGACGATGTGTACTGGTGCAACGGATCGCAGCGGGAGTATGATCAGCTAATGTCGCTCATGCGGAAACAGGGTATGGCAATCCCGCTCCGGAAGCGTCCCGCCAGCTTTCTCTTCCGCACCGATCCCAGCGATGTGGCCCGCGTGGAGGACCGCACCTACATCAGCACCCGTTCCCGGGAAGAGGCCGGCCCCACGAACAACTGGGTTTCTACGGACGTGCTGAAGAAAACCATGCGGGGGCTGTACCAGGGCAGCATGAAAGGCCGTACGATGTACGTCATTCCGTTCTCCATGGGACCCATCGGATCTCCGATCTCAAAGATCGGCGTCGAACTGACCGACAGCCCCTATGTGGTCTGCAATATGCACATCATGACCCGGGTCGGTTCGAAGGTGCTGGAAGTGCTGGGAACGAACGGTGAGTTCATCCCCTGCCTCCATTCCATTGGAGCCCCCCTTGCCTCCGGGCAGAAGGATTCCTTATGGCCCTGCGCCCCGATCGAGCAGAAGTATATCAGCCATTTCCCGGAAGAGAACCTGATCTGGTCCTATGGTTCGGGCTATGGCGGCAATGCGCTGCTCGGGAAGAAATGCCTCGCACTCCGCATCGCTTCGAACATGGCGAGGAAGGAGGGCTGGATGGCGGAGCATATGCTGATCCTCCGCCTGACCAGCCCGGAAGGAAAGCATTATCATATCGCCGCCGCATTTCCGTCGGCCTGCGGCAAGACGAACCTCGCAATGATGCAACCATCGATCAAGGGATGGAAGTGCGAATGCATCGGTGACGATATCGCCTGGATGAAGGTCCGGGGCGACGGCAGGCTCCATGCCATCAATCCCGAAAGCGGGTTCTTCGGCGTCGCGCCCGGCACATCCTACGACACGAATCCCATGGCCATGGACACGCTTAAAGGGAACATCATCTTTACGAATTGCGCGCTCACGGACGACGGCGATGTCTGGTGGGAGGGCATGACCGAGGACCCGCCCGTGCATGCAATTGACTGGAAAGGTCGCGACTGGACGCCTGAGAAAAAAGAGGATGCTGCGCACGCGAACGCCCGCTTTACGGCGCCCGTATCGCAGTGCCCCGTCATCTACGGGGACCGGGAGAACCCCGAGGGCGTGCCGATTGACATCTTCATCTTCGGCGGCCGGCGCAGCAGCGTCGTTCCGCTTGTCTACGAGGCCTTTTCCTGGGACCACGGCGTGTTCCTGGGTGCGACTGCAGCATCGGAGACCACGTCGGCCAATATCGGGGCCGTTGGCAACCTGAGACGCGATCCTTTTGCCATGAAGCCGTTTTGCGGCTACCATATGGGCGATTATTTTCAACACTGGTTCAGCATGGGCGAGCGGTTGGGCGCCAAAGCCCCGAGAGTATTCTATGTAAACTGGTTCCGGAAGAGCGCGGAAGGCAGGTTCCTGTGGCCCGGGTTCAGCGAGAACAGCCGGGTGCTCAAGTGGATGTGCGAACGCGTGGATGGGAAAATCGGCGCCCGGGAAACTCCGATCGGCCTCATGCCGAAGGACGGCGATTTTGATCTTAAGGGCCTTGATATCCCCGACGGAAACATGAAAGCGCTGATGGAGGTGGATCTCGATGCGTGGAAAGCAGAGATCCCGGACATCGAACAGCACTTTGCACTGTTCGGCAGCAGGCTTCCGGAGCGGCTCAGGATACAGCTCGAGGAGTTCAGAAAGCGCCTGGAATAAGCTTCGCGCGCCATTTGCAGAGACGGCTGTTCCTCTCCAATGTTACCGCACCCGTGCCCTCTTCCGTTCAAGGAGGGGGCATTTTCCCCTGAACAGCTCGAAGAGCTTTTAGCAGTTTTCTCTCCTGTTCACTCCGTCGGCAAATCATGTTGACACTCGGCATGTGTGTGCGTACTATGTGTCTGTGAGAGACATACTGGTTGCGAGGAGTCCAGAACGCGCTTGGAATGTAAGCAAAAAAACGGCGTATCGTCTGGGGATTCGTGACCGCGCCCGAATCAAAAAAAATTGGCACACAAATGCACTATGTGAAATCTGCGGCGGGAAAGCCGACAGACGGGACGGATTTCATCCCCCCAGTCGATGTTTCCTCTCAATATATATATTAGAAGCGGTGAAATCCATGCAAAAGACAGCTCTACAGAAAGCCCTGGTGAACGTCCTGGGAGTGGTGTACCTTCACACCAAAACCGAGGACGGCGGCGATCTGTATTTCACGCGGTTCGCCGAACCCCACCAGGAACAGCTCGAAATCAATAACTGGTACGAAGAGAGCTGGTTCACGAGGCATCGAGTCAGGTTGTTGGGGACCAGCTCGGTGTACCGCGTACCGACGAGGCGCGTGAATGGCATCAGCCTGGACCTGGTGGTCAAGAACTGCCGTGTCGGGGAGGATGTCCCCCTCAACACCCACACGCTCGAAGAATTTGTCAGCGCCGAATTCAACAGCCCCTGGGAAGAATTCGCCCTGGTCATGGAGATGGCCGACAAGCAGGTCGGCCAGCGGCTTGAATGGATAAGGGCGCAGCGGCCTCTGGCAATTTATGTACCGCCCCAGAAAATGCAATTGTGGCAGAGCGGGCGGTCCCGGGCAAAGATCAATCGCATCCGAGCCCGCCATCCCGGGATCGACATCGACATCCTCAAACAGTACAAGCTCATCTATGAGTGGATCTGCGGCAAGAATCTCGTGGAAATCTTCGAGCATATCAGAATTGAAATGCCCGACCTCGTTTATCACCTGCAGACCCTGCAGAAAAAAGCTTTCGACGACCTAAGCAAAAAAGGATATCTCATGGCCGACATGAAGCCTGAGCATGTCATTCTCGATGAGGAGGACTGCGAGCGGATCAAACAGGCGGGCGCGAAGGGGGATGCCGAAGCGGCGCTGAAACAGGTGGACTTGGTCTATCATCTGCTGGACGTTGGCAAATACTCGATCATCGATTATGAGCTGCTCTTCCGGACGCCCGAACACGAAGACCGGGTCAAGGCGTCGAGGCGGCATTCCTATCTGGACGACATGCGGGACCGGTTCATCCCCACGCCGCTGCCTTCACACCTGAACCGCATGGAAATCCTCGGCGTGCCGTATATATTCGGCCGCGCGGAAAGCACGGACGGCCGCATGTGGGTTGTGGGCAGGAACGGGCGCTTGTTCGATTATTTCCTCCCGGAGCGGTGGCGGAAGACGCCATGCCTGAGCCTGTCTGACGACAATGAAGTGTATTACACGGTCACCAAGGACAACATCCATCTGGTATGGGAGACGTCTAGGGTGGGAGAGTTCCCCCTTGGCAAGAAGTACAACGTCGAGGAGGTAGAGAAGATCAGAAAGTACGGCATCAACAGCCCCTTCGAGGAGTTCGCCATTTCGCAGGCCCTGAATGAGATGGGAATCCATGCTGCCTATGTGCGGGCAATCTACATGACTGGCAGTCTGAAGATCGAAATATCCGCCGATTCCCGGAAGTACCAGTCCCACCGGGAGATTGTCGATCCCGACGGCAATCCGGTCCTGGCCGCCGAGCGCAATTACATAACGATACGCGGGTACTACAACGGTCCCGATGACTGGGTATCGAAACAGGGCGATGTCCTGCTCAAGCCTGTGGACCTGGAAAAGGCCGTGCGCAAAAAGATCATCGACGAGGCACAATGCAGAATGTTCCTGAAAAAGGTCATCACTCGTTTGCAGGATGCCGGATACGATGGTTCGCTGCTGAAAGCCAACGACCTGCTTCTCGCGCTGGACGCCAAAGGCGAGGTTGTGAAAGATGACTCAGGCGAACCGGATATCATCATCTGCAATTTCGAGATGATCTGGAAGATTGATTCCGCCGCATGACGTGTTCGCTCGAAGCGTGACCGCCTTATTTTGCAAAAGCCGCAGCCACTGCCTTCTTGTGTCATCGATTCCAGAACCGATTTCCGTAATTACGCGGGAAACGCGCTCTTTTTTGCACCGCAGGAGTCAAGAAGCCGATTTTTTCTGCGATTCGAGATTGCTTTTCTTCTCCGAAGACGACACCCTGCAGGAGATTGCAACATTGCGTTCAGAAGGATGGTTGTCTTCCCGCATAATCCCGTCCACAGACAGGTCAGCATTTCATTTGCGTTCAGCCTGTCGCACGAACGTCCATGTTTTGCATAATCAGAAAGCTTCACATTGTATAATAAAGCATAATTTTCATATATTTATGGAAGATTAAGAATACACTTGCGCCCGGGAGCAGCAATTGCGCTGCTGCGGTGGCGCGAAAAGCGGGAATGTACGACCATCATATAACCGTGCATATGACCGGAGGTGTCGAATTGAGATATCCCCAGGCGGTGATTTCGGCATCGTCCTGACCGGACTTGCCACGGGTGTAGCCGGAGTGTAACGTATCTGACGAGAGTTTTTCCCCTGTGGAATCTTTTGCAGGTTGTTGAATACATGTCAATAATTGTCCAAAACCTCCCCTAGAGGGCAAACCTATAAGAAAATACCAGCTTTTTTCCCCTGTCCCCAAAAGCGCCCTTTCCGTATCCTCCCATCGCATGCTTGACCCCTTGTGCTATCATTGAATTATCGAATGAGGGACCGACGAATCCTGCACAATAATATTCATTTTTCAAGGAGGTCGCCATGAAGATAACCGTGAGCGTCATAAAAGCAGATATCGGGTCCGTGGGCGGACATATTGCGCCTTCGGCAAAATTGCTCGAAACCGTAAAAAAGCACGTTCAGGAAAAAGGCAAGGACTTTCTCCTTGACAGCTATGTGAGCTTCACCGGAGATGACGTGGCGATCCTCATGACCCACACCAGAGGAGAAGGGAATGAGCAGGTGCACAAGCTTGCTTGGGACGCGTTTGTTGCCGGGACTGCAGTGGCGAAGTCGCAGGGCCTCTATGGTGCGGGACAGGATCTTCTCAAAGACGCTTTTTCGGGCAATGTTCATGGCATGGGGCCTGCGGTCACGGAAATGGAGTTTGAGGAGCGGCCAGGCGAGCCGTTCCTGTTTTTCGCAGCGGACAAAACCGATCCGGGCGCGTATAATTTCCCGCTTTACCTTGCTTTTGCAGACGCCATGAACACGCCGGGACTCATGCTTTCTCCCAAACTGGCGATGGGATTCAAGTTCATGATCATGGATGTGACCTATACGGAGGGGGACCGCGTGGTCGAACTCAATGCGCCGGAAGAGCTGTATGACATCGCGACACTGCTTCGCGATCCGGAGCGGTACGTTGTCGAATCAGTCTGGTCCCGCGCGGCAGGAACGCAGGCCGTGTCTGTGGCGACTTCGCGGCTCCATAACATTGCGGGCAAGTACACGGGCAAAGACGATCCGGTCATGCTCGTCAGGAGCCAGATGGATTTCCCGGCAACGGGAGAGGTGCTGCAGCCTTTTGCAGTCGGGCATTTTGTGGCCGGCTGCATGCGCGGTTCCCATAACATGCCGATTATGCCGGTCAAGCTCAACACGACGATCAGCTATTTCGACGGGCCGCCGATTGTCAGCTGTGCGGCATTTTCTACGCGGGACGGCAAACTCACGGGGCCGATCGATGCCTTCGACCATCCTTTCTGGGACCGTGTGCGCGACCACGTGTCCGACAAGGCAATGGATATGCGGCGCCAGGGGTTCTTTGGCGCGGCCATGCTGCCCATGAACGAGCTGGAATACACGGGGATCATTGACAAGCTCGCGGCCATCGATAAAAGGTTCGCCCTGAGAACGGTAAAGAAAGCGGCATGAAAAATCACTTTTACGCTCGGACGCGGAGATTTCGGGCTGATAATGAGTAGCCGGAGTGACGGATCTCCGGTTTTTTTTCGCGGTGTTAAAATGAAAGAAGAAGACCGTCGTTTTTACCGGCCCGGTTCAGTCGTGGTTGCATGACGACAGAGGTTGCTCATGAAAAACCAGCAAATAGCTAAAATATTTAGCGAGATCGCCGAACTTCTCGAACTGAAGGGCGAGAACATGTTCCGCATAAGGGCTTACCAGCGGGCTGCGCAAAACCTTGACGGCCTGTCAAAGGACGTGTCAGGGCTCTCCCGGGAAGAGCTGGAATCCATTCCCGGGATCGGCAAGGATCTTGCCGCTAAGATCCGCGAGTACCTTGAAACAGGCGCGATCGCAAAGCACGAAGAGTTGAAAAAAGAAATACCCGAAGGCGTGCTGGAGCTTTTGTCCATCCCCGGCTTGGGCCCCAAGAAAGCTAAGATGCTGCACGAAAAGATCAAGGTGAAAAGCATCGTTGAGCTGGAGACGGCCATACGCCAGGGCAAACTCTCAGGGCTTCCGGGAATCCAGAAGAAGACGGTAGACAACATTCTTCAGGGAATTGAACTCCTTAAACGGGGAACAGAGCGGCGTCTGCTCGGAAGAGTCCTGCCGCTTGCCGAGGATATGGTCAGGAGGATGAAGGACGGCGCGCCCGTGGGCCGGATCGAGGTCGCCGGAAGCATCAGGCGGTGGAAAGAAACGGTGAAGGACATCGACATTCTCACCACATCGAAAAAACCTGAAAAGGTCATGGATGTTTTCGTAAAGCTCCCGAACGTGAGCAGAGTGCTAGCGCACGGCGAGACCAAATCGTCCGTCGTCACCGAGGACGGCATCCAGGTGGACTTGCGAGTTGTTGAAGAAGAATCCTTCGGCGCGGCGCTCCAATACTTCACAGGGAGCAAACAGCACAATATCAAGCTCCGTGAAATGGCGGTGCGGGCCGGCCTAAAAATCAACGAATACGGCGTATTTACGGAACCGGGAGGAAAGAGAAAAGGCGGGAGAGAAGAAGAGGATGTGTACAAGGCCCTCAAGCTCCCCTATATTCCGCCAGAGCTTCGCGAGGATACCGGCGAAATAGAAGCGGCGCTGGAGGGGAAGCTGCCAGATCTGGTGACTCCAGACGAAATCAAGGGGGATCTGCATGTTCATACACGGTGGTCCGACGGAAGCCATGACCTTGGCACGATTGTGGAGGCTGCGAGAAACAAGGGCTACCAGTATATCGCAATAACCGACCATACCAAGGGCCTCGGGGTCGCCCATGGCCTCGATGAAAAGCGTCTTGCAGAGGAGATGAGGGTTATTGACGATGCGAATGCGAAGCTTACGGGGTTCAGGATCTTAAAAGGCACGGAGATCGACATCCGCTCCGACGGCAGGCTCGATTTGCCGGATAGCGCGATTGCTGCGCTCGACATCGTCGTGGCTTCGATACACTCGGGCTTCAAGCAGACGCAGGAACAGATAACGAAAAGGATCCTCTCGGCGATCCGCAACCCCTTTGTAAGCGTGATCGCCCATCCTACGGGAAGGCTGATCGGCGAGAGGGAGGCCTATGCCATTGACATGGACACCGTACTGAAAGAAGCGGCAAAATACGGCGTGGCCATGGAGATTAACGCCAATCCCCTGAGACTGGACCTGAATGATTACCATATCAAAATGGCGCTCGGTTACGGCGTCCCACTCGTAATCAGCACGGACACGCACGTGACGACCCAGTTCGACTTCATGGCCTACGGCGTTTCTGTCGCAAGAAGGGGATGGGTGGAGAAGAAGGATGTTCTGAATGCACTGCCCGTTGAGCTGCTTATGAAGCGGCTGAATGCTTGCCGGGCGAATAAAGCAAAACGGGTGAAAGCGGCATCCTGAAGACGCGCAAGTCGTTGATGACGAAACCATGCCTTGGAGACGAGGGGATCGGCGCGTACGTTACCGGCACGGAAGGAAAGCAGGCTGGCGATCGATTCCCTGAAGGGGCCGTGATGCGGTGCAGAGGATGCCCGCTGCAACCGGAAGAAACGAGCGCATGCAATCATCCTCTCCTGATCTCGCAGCTCCGGAAGGCATCCTCGATATCGGCCTTCAGGCGGCTGAAATCTCCCTTGCCTTTGGTCCTGATGACCACCCGTCGGTAGCCTTCCTTTACTCCTTCATAGGACGTCAGAATCCCCTGGAGCCGGAAGTTGTGTTTCCGGATGATGTCCGCGACATCCTTAATGGAGCCCGGCCGATCTTCGATTGTGACACAGATCCGGTTGCCACCATGCCTGACACCGGTGATGTCCACGAGGGCGCGGTAAATATCCTTGTCGGAAATGATGCCGACGAGCTTGCCGTCGTCCAGCACGGGTAGGCAGCCAATATTATTGTCGAGCATGACCATGGCCGCTTCTTCCACGGGCGTATCGGGCGTCGTGGTTAAAATTTTCGTTTTTGCGATTTCTTTGATCCTTGTCTTGGCCAGGATATAATGCAGTTCGTAAATATCGAGCGAGGTCGCCTTCGAAGGGCTGTATTCCTTAATGTCACGGTCTGAAATGATGCCTTTCAGTTTCTCCCCCCTTACGACCGGGACGTGCTTGACGCATCTTTCGCGCATAAGGTATATGGCGTCGGAGAGATAATCGTCAGGCTCGATCGAGAAAACTTTTTTTGTCATCCAGTCTGAAACGTACATAGACACCTCCCTGTTTTGCATTGAGCGGGTATGCAAGAGGCGGATAATTGCCGCTTTTCCCGCGCGCCTGTCCTCTCGCCGTCTCGACGCTGTTACATCCCCAAGTATGCTTTCCTGACGTGCTCGTTGTTCAACAGGGCATCACCCTTGTCCTTGAGCACGATTTTGCCTGTTTCCAGCACATAGCCACGGTCCGCGACTCTCAAGGACTGGTAAACATTCTGCTCGACGAGCAGGATTGTCACCCCTTGCTTCCGGATCTCGTTGATGATGTCAAAGATATTTTTTACCAGAAGCGGGGAAAGACCGAGCGATGGTTCGTCAAGCAGCAGCAGTTTTGGGTCCGCCATAAGGCCCCGGGCGATGGCAAGCATCTGCTGTTCGCCCCCCGACATGGTACCGCCTAGCTGCTTTTTTCGCTCCTTCAGGCGGGGGAAGAGGGAATATACCCGCTTCATGTTCACATCCCGTTTCTTCCGCGCCCTCTCGATAAAGGACCCCATCCTGAGGTTTTCGGCGACGGTCATCAGAGGGAAAATTCTCCTCCCCTCGGGCACCTGGACGATGCCGAGCTCCACCACCTTATGGGCGGTGAGTTTCTCCACATCAATGCCGTTGAACGTGATGCTGCCGGATCCTGGTTTCACGAGCCTTGAGATGTTCTTGAGGAGCGTTGACTTGCCGGCGCCGTTCGCGCCCACAACCGTGACAATTTCACCGTCCTGCACATCGATGGTTACGTCCCAGAGCACCTTGAGGTCGCCGTAACTGAAATGCAGGTTCTCGATCTTAAGCATTACTCTCTCCGAGATAAGCTTGAATGACCGCTTTATTCGAGACAATTTCCTGAGGAGCGCCCTCTGCCAGTTTTTCACCGGAGTTCAGGACCACGATCCTGTCGGATATGCGCATGATCGCCTTCATGTTATGCTCGATGACCATCTGGGTGATGCCGAGTTTTCTGATGTCGAGTATGAGTCCGATGATCTCTTCGCTCTCGGCCGGGTTGAGCCCGCCCATGACCTCGTCGAGTAGCAGCAGCCGGGGCTGCGTGGCGAGGACGCGGGCCATCTCCAGTTTTTTGCGTTCGCCTATCGGGAGGCTGCCGGCGCGGACGTCTGCGCGGTTCTCGAGATGGACAACCCTGAGTTCCTCCAAGGCCATCTCGCGCGCTTTTTTGAGCGAGTTGGTCCGGCACAAGGCTCCGACCATGACATTGTCTACCACGCTCATTTTGGCCAGCGGCCGGACCTTTTGCCAGGTGCGGGCCATCCCGAGTTTGCACACGGCATCGGGATGCAGGCCGTTCATGCGCCTGCCGTTAAAAATGACCTCGCCGCGCGAAGGCGGATAATAGCCGGTGATACAGTTAAATAGGGTTGTTTTCCCGGCGCCGTTCGGGCCGATCAGGCCCATGATCATTCCCTCGTTCACTTCGAAGGTGACATCGGAATTGGCGGCCAGACCACCGAAGAATTTGCTGACGCGCTTGATCTCGAGTATCGCCATCAGGCCACCTTCCGTTTTTTTGCCGTGAACTTCCTGATAAAGCCCAACACCCCCTCGGGCATGAACAGGATAACGACGATCAGGAGAATACCGTAGATCAGCACGTGGGCATGGGACAACTGGTCCTTGAGGAAGGCCCCGACTGCGGAGTTTTCTTTGACCAGCCCGGAGTCGATCAGGGCCTGGGCGATCATGTTGCTGCGCAGGGCTTCGGAGAAGGGAACGAGGACCACGGCGCCGATCATCGGCCCAAAAATGGTGCCGATGCCTCCTATGATGCAGATAATCACGATGTGGACGGACAGGTCGAGCGCAAGGACCGTCCCGGGGTCGATAAAACCGATATACAGTCCGTACAGGCTGCCTGCCAGGGACGTGAATACCGCTGAGAGGGAAAGAGCGGCGTTCTTGTAGAGGGTCAGGTTGATGCCCAGCGAGTGGGCTGCATCCTGGTCCTCCCTGATGGCCTGGAAGTAGTAACCCAGTTTCGAGTTCTGCACCATCCAGGTGACGGCAATGACAGCGAGAGAGATCACGAGCCCGGAGTAATAAAAGGGTACCTTGGACAGGAAATCGGTGATGACTGTGTTGCCGATCTTAAGCGGCGGGATGTCGGTGAGCAGGATGCCTTCGGCACCGTTTGTCAGGTCTTTCAGGTTGAGGGCCGAAACGCGAAAAATTTCGGCCACAGCTATGGATGCCAGGACAAAGTAGGGCCCGCGCAGACGAAAGCAGATGGAGCCGATGACGAGGCCAACTGCCAAGGCGACCGCGACGCCGGCCCAGATTCCGTACCAGGGTGCAATGTGATGGTACTGCAGCAGGATCATCGTGGTGTAGGCGCCCGCGCCGAAGTACGCCGCATGTCCCACCGAGTACTGGCCCGTGTAGCCGCCCAATATGTTCCAGGCCGATCCCGTGATGACGCTGATGAAGATCAGGATCATGATGTGGAGCACGTAGGTACTTGTCACGAATTTGGGTACCAGGAAGAGCAGGACGACCGCAGCCGCGGCCAGAAGCAGCGGTATAGCGCCGATCCCCCGCATATCGTTCGTCAATCGCCTCATATTATCCTAAATCCTAACCCGGACTAGCCGGAATAAAAAACCAGATTCCGCCATGGAACGAAGGTCACGGAGGAGTGGGGAATATCCGTCATTTAGATGCCGAGAGTTAAAAATTTCCTTTGCGGCCCTAGCGGCTACGCGATAAATATGATTTTCGTCTTGTGAAGACTTCGATGCATACGTTTCCGTTAATCCTTCGATGTGCCCAGCAGACCGGAGGGTTTAAACAGAAGCACCAGCAGGAACAGGATAAACACGATGACGTCCTTCCAGCCTGAACCGATGTAGACGCCGCCGATGGACTCCGCCATGCCGATGAGTATGCCGCCGAGGGTGGCGCCGAAAATGCTGCCCATGCCGCCGAGCACGGTAATGACGAAGGCCTTCAGGGTGAAAATACTTCCCACCTGCGGGTAGATGTAATAGGTCGGCGATATGAGCGCGCCCGCGGTGGCAGCTAGGGCCGATCCGATTCCGAATGCTATGATCGACATGCGTTTCACGTTGATTCCCATCAACTGCGCTGCTTCGCGGTCCTGGGCCGTAGCCCTGATGGCCTGTCCTGTGTCGGTACTGTATAGGAACCAGTACAGCGCCATGGTGATGCACGCGGTGATCACAAACGATACGATCAGTGGTTCGGAAATCGAAATTCCCAGGAGCATGACGCTGCTCGATGAATAGGACGTGGTTAATATTTTGTAATCAGAGGTAAAGGCAAGCATGATTGAGTTGCTCATGACCAGCCCCATGCCGATGGTCAGCAGGATCTGATTCTGGGGCAGCGCGTTCAGGGCGCGGTTGATGATTATTTTCTGCAGCAAACCACCGAAGAGAAACATCATCGGGATGATTATTATGATGGAGACAAAAGGATCTATATGCAGAAGGGTGAAGATAAAGTAGGTCAGGTACATGCCGAGCATCAGCAGATCGCCATGGGCGAAGTTGATCACCCGCATGACGCCGAAAATAATCGTCAACCCGATGCCGATCAGCGCGTACACCCCGCCGATCAGGATGCCGCTGATGAGTGCTTGAAAAAAAACATTCATAGAAAAGCCGCCGCGGACAAATTGAAATAAAAAACGAGGGAAGCGGGCTGAGACCGCTCCCCTGCCTGAGTTATTTCGACCAGCCCGGGAAGGGCCAAATGGGCTTCTTGGCCATATCGCTGAGCGGCCACACGGTCTCGTGATGTCCGTTTTGTACCTGTTCCACGAGCATCACTGCCTTGCGCTGGTTCTGGTAGCCGTTGTAGTCCTGGAACCGCACCTCACCGAGAATGCCGTTCCATTTTCCGGTGTGCAGCGCCTCGCGCGTCTTCTCCCGGTCACCGCCCGCGGCAGCCGCGGCCTGGCCCATGATCATCATGGACTCGTAGGCGCAAGCCGCATGATAGGTGGGCGGTTTGCCGAACTGCTTTACATAGCGTTCGTACCATTCCTTAGATCCGGGCCACGGCGCATCCTTGGTCCACTGCGTAGACGAGAAGACACCCTGGCTGATATCCTTCTCCTTGGCGAACTGGGCGATCGAAAACCCGGCGCCGGCGCCGAGGAAGGCCATGGGCGTCAAGCCGATCTCGCGCGACTGGCGCATCAACAGGATGGCGTCAGCCGCATAGGATACCATAAACACGAGGTCCGGGTTGGCGGCCTTTACTTGGGCGAGCGTGGAGCGGTAGTCAGGCGAGCCTGGCGAGTAGGCTTCCTCAAATACCACTTTGATGCCCTTTTGTTCCGCGATGGCCTTGGCGCTCTTTGCTCCCGAGACGCCGAAGTCGGAGTTCTCATTCAGGATGGCGAGGGTTTTGGGCTTGCCGAGCGTGGTGGCGAGATCGAACAGGACACCCGCGTAGTCACCCGTAGTGCCGGAAACGCGGTAGACCCATTTAAAGCCCTGCCGCGTGATTTCCTCTTTCGAGGCCGCCGGCACGATCAGCGGGACTTTATAGCGTTCCGCCATCTTGGCGTCGGCGTTTGCAGTGGCCGAGGTGTAGGGGCCTACAATCCCCGTAACCTTGTCCCGGGTCGCGAGCTTCTCGAACGCCGCCAGCGACTTGTCGGGTTTGCCGGTATCATCCTCTGTAATGAGATCAACATCAATTCCCTTCGTCTTCAGATCCTCGATGGCGAGGGTGACGCCGTTCGTCAGGTTCTCTCCGATCGGAGCTTCCGGACCGGTGATCGAGTTGATAAACCCGAGTTTCACGGTTCCCGCCAGAGCGACGGCGGGCATAACAAACAGCAACGTCATGATCAATGCAACATACCTTTTCATGGTTCCCTCCTTCATGGATTTGAATGCTGTGAAGCCTGAGACGCAATGCGCCGAACAGACACCGGAAAATTCAATAAACCCTCCTCCTCCTTATCCGCCCTTCGCGATTGTATCCTTTGCTTCTCCCTTCTTCGTATACTTTTGGCACAACGCACTTTTTCTCTCGCTGCGTAGACCACAGCATTTCTCTTTCTTATTGTAACACGGCTTTCTTCAGGATGCAGCCTGACGCAGCCAAACGGCACGACGCTAATTTATTTTCAGCCTCCCGGCCCAGGCGGCGAGAGAATCGATCAGCTCCCTGATTTTGGCCCTGGTCTGTTCGTCCGTAAGCCTGCCGTCCTTGTTAATTTTGTCATGGGCAAACGGAACCATGACCTCGGGGCTGTTCACGGGATGCATGTTCAGGAACACGCAGGATTGGCGGAGATGGTATTGCGTCCGCGCAGTGCCGATCATGCCGGTCGAAGCGCCCATGATGGCAACGGGCTTGTCCTCGAAGCAGTTGTCGCCATAAGGCCGTGAGCCCCAGTCGATCACGTTCTTGAGCACGCCGGGAATCGAATAATTATACTCCGGTGTTGAAATTAGCAGGGCATCGGCTGTTCTGACCCCGGCTTTGAATTCCCTAACCGATTCCGGCGGACTCTGCTCCAGGTCCGCGTTGAACAACGGGATGCCTTCAAGATTGAAAATCTCGAGCTCCGCATTCCCGGGAAGCAGCTCCGCTGCCGCGCGAAGGAGGGCTTTGTTGTAGGAGCCGTTTCTCAGGCTGCCCGCGAAACTGAAGATGTGGAACGCTGTGGGCATGACCGTATACCTCTTTTGTACGCCGAAGATATTACTGCGAGGAGTGCGATAAGGAAGCAGTTTCGAATGCGGCTACCCGATTGGCGTGAATCCTTCAGCCTCCCGCAGGGAACGATTCGTGACGGACGCCGGATATTCAGGGCTTTTTCTCATAATTCCAGGACGCATTTTTTAGCCGCATCCGCTTCCCGGCATCTGAGCCTTGATGAACTCGCGGTTCAGTTTCGCGATGAACCTGACCTTTATCCCTTTGGGGCAGACGGACTCGCATTCATAATGGTTGCTGCAGTTGCCGAACCCCCGATTCAGCATTTCTTCGGTCATGACGCAGACTCGGCGGGCTGCCTCGACCCGACCCTGGGGCAGCGCGGACAGGTGTGATACTTTTGCCCCCGTAAAAAGCATGGCAGAACCATTGGGGCAGGCAGCAACGCAGGCCCCGCAGCCGATGCACTCGGCGGCATCCATTGCCCTGTCGGCATCCCGTTTGGGGATCAGGATCGCATTCCCGTCAGGCACACCGCCGGTATGGACCGAGATGTAGCCGCCGGCCTGGATGATCTTTTCAAAGGCGCTCCGGTCGACGATCAGGTCCCGGACCACCGGAAAGGCGCGGGCGCGAAAAGGTTCGATATAGATCGTGTCGCCGTCCTTGAAGTGGCGCATGTGGAGCTGGCAGACCGTCGTCTTTTTTCGCGGCCCATGAGCAATACCGTTCACGACCTGGCCGCAGGTGCCGCAGATGCCCTCGCGGCAGTCGCTGTCAAAGGCGACCGGATCCTCGCCCTTTTTTACCAGGCCTTCATTCACGACGTCGAGCATTTCGAGAAAGGACATGTCGCTGCTGACGTCGCGTGCCTCGTAGCGTTCGAGCTTTCCTTTTTCGTGCGGCCCTTTCTGGCGCCAGACATAGAGTGTGAGATTCATGGATGAGACTCCGATACCCTCAAAGCCCAAGGCTCAACGATCAAATAAAAAATCCATGAAGACTCCCAATCAACGGGTTTCACTAAGAACTTTTTCATTTATAACTTCTCACCGCCAGATGCGCATGCTCGAACACGAGCGGCTCCTGATGCAGCTCCGGGTCCTTGTCCGGGCCCTTGTACTCCCACGCCGAGACGTAGCTGTAATTTCTGTCGTCGCGGACAGCCTCGCCGTCCGGCGTCTGGTGCTCGACGCGGAAATGGGCGCCGCACGATTCGTCCCGCTGCAGCGCATCCCTGGCCAGGAGTTCCGCAAATTCGAGGAAATCGGCGATGCGGCCCGCTTTTTCGAGTTCCTGGTTCAATTCCATTCCGCTGCCGGTGACGGCCACGTTCTGCCAAAATTCAGCGCGGATCTCGGGTATGCGTTTGAGCGCTAGCTTCAGGCTCGCTTCACTCCGCGTCATTCCCACGTTGTCCCACATGAGTTTCCCGAGGTCCCGGTGGAATTCGTGAGCGGTTTTCCTGCCCTTGATCGAGAGCAGTCTTTTCGTGAACGTCTCGACCTCCTGCCGTGACTGGCGAAATTCCGGGCTTTCCGTACTGAACGCTCCCGGTTTTGTTTCGGCAAGATAGTTTCCGATCGTGTAAGGAAGAATGAAGTAGCCGTCCGCCAACCCTTGCATCAGGGCACTCGCGCCGAGCCGGTTTGCGCCATGGTCCGAGAAGTTCGCCTCGCCGAGTACGAACAGCCCCCTGATGTTGCTCTCGAGGTTGTAGTCGACCCAGAGCCCGCCCATTGCATAGTGCGGTGCAGGGTAGATGCGCATCGGCTGCTGGTACGCGTTCTCCGCAGTGATACGCTCGTACATCTCGAAGAGGTTTCCGTACCGTTCGCGGACCGTATTTTCGCCGAGACGTTTTATGGCGCCTGCAAAGTCGAGGTACACGCCGCGACCGCCTGGACCGATTCCCCGTCCCTCGTCACAAACTTCCTTTGCCGCGCGAGAAGTGACATCGCGGGCCGCGAGATTTCCGAAAGACGGGTATTTCCGTTCAAGATAGTAATCGCGCTCGGACTCGGGGATGTCGTTCGGCGCCCGCTTGTCGCCTTTTTCCTTCGGTACCCAGACTCTGCCGTCGTTGCGGAGCGATTCGGACATCAGCGTGAGCTTGGCCTGGTGTTCTCCCGTGACGGGGATACAGGTGGGGTGAATCTGGGTATAACAGGGATTGGCAAAGAACGCCCCTTTTTTATAGGCCCGGTACGTTGCATTGACGCTGGACATGACGGAATTCGTCGTGAGGAAATAGACGTTTGAATAACCGCCCGAACAGAGACAGACCGCATCCGCCGCAAACGACTCAAGGGAGCCGGTTACCAGGTCGCGCACCGTGATTCCCTTTGCCTCGCCCTTCACAATGACAAGGTCGAGCATCTCCGTGCGCGGGTGAAGCGTGACCGTGCCCGCTGCAACCTGGCGGGAGAGTGCGCCATAGGCGCCGAGGAGTAGCTGCTGGCCAGTTTGTCCACGCGCGTAAAAGGTGCGCGATACCTGGGCGCCGCCGAAGGATCGCGTGGCCAGATAGCCTGCATAGTCCCGCGCAAAAGGAACGCCCTGTGCCACGCACTGGTCGATGATGTTCACGCTCAGCTGCGCAAGGCGGTACACATTCGCTTCGCGGGACCGGAAGTCGCCGCCTTTGATCGTGTCGTAGAACAGCCGCTCGATGCTGTCTCCGTCGTTGGGGTAGTTCTTTGCCGCGTTGATGCCGCCCTGGGCCGCGATGCTGTGGGCGCGGCGCGGCGAGTCCTGAAAGAAGAAGACGTCAACATTGTATCCCAGCTCGCCAAGCGAGGCGGCGGCTGCAGCGCCGGCCAGTCCGGTGCCGACGACGATGATGCGGAACTTCCGTTTGTTGGCGGGGTTGACCAACTTCATCTCCGCACGACGCAGGTCCCACTTTTCGTGAAGCGGACCGGATGGTATTTTCCCGTCGAGCATCGTAGTGCTCCTTGCCTTTGCGCTGTCATGATCGTCATTCCGCGAAGGCGGAAATCCAGATGGTCAGTTTCACCTGACGGGATCCCGGACCATGTCCGGAATGACGAAACAAGCTTCTACTGTAAAATTCCAACAACAATCGCAACCGGTATGGCTATATACCATGAAAACAGGATGACTGAAGCGACTGTTCCGGTTTTCTCGAACACCGGCAGTGTTTTTTCATTCGTCAGTCCCCAGGTCTGGAAAGAACTCTGGATGCCGTGGAACAAGTGCAGCCCCAGGGCGGCCAGGGAAACGATATATATGCCTGAAATGCCGATCTGCTGGAAACTGCGCACGACCATCATGAATACGTCTGGTCTGCCGAGGGCATCCATGCGGCGATCGGCCGCGATCTGGGGATTCGTCACCTGGAAGGTGAACTGAAGTAGATGATAGATTAGGAAGGCGGCGACGATGACGCCTGTCCAAATCTGATACCGACCTGCAAATGTTGCCCGGCGGTAGTTCGTTACAATGTAGGACTGCGGTTTCGCCGCCCTGTTTTCGAGCTTCAGGATTGTGCCATACCATAAATGGAGGATGAATGCCAGGGCGAGGACAATGCGTCCGCCCCACACAAAGACCGGCAGGGTATAGAGGGCGGCGACATAGGCGTTGAGTTTATGGAAAAAGATCGAGGAGTTTCCGGATATGTGAAATACTATGAAAATGACGAGGATTTGGCCCGAGATCGCCATCATGATTTTTCTGCCGACGCTGGATGTAGGTAATAACATGAACGAATCCTTCGTTTTTGGTTCGCGTTTGCCGCTTCGTGTTGAAGCAAAAACCAGATACTGCAATGTCCGTTATTTATTATCCTTCGTTAACCCGCCTTTGGTCATCGGCTTGGGGTCGAGCAGCTTGTCCAGTTCTTCCCTTGAAAGTCCGGTCATTTCAGCTGCAACCTCTTTCAATGACCGGCCTTCAGCATAGGCTTTCTTCGCGATCCGGGCGGCAGTGTCGTAGCCGATCACAGGGTTCAAGGCCGTGACGAGGATCGGGTTTTTGTCCACGAGACTAGCGATGCGCTCCCGGTTTGCAGTAAATCCGGTGATTGCCTTGTCGGCGAAGAGCCGCGAAGCAGCGCCAAGGATCGTGATCGACTGAAGCAGATTGTGTGCAATCACGGGAAGCATCACGTTCAGCTCGAAGTTCCCCAGCTGGTTGCTCGTTGCAATCACGGCGTCATTGCCCGTAACCTGGGCACAGACCATCATCAGCATCTCACACATAACGGGGTTCACTTTTCCCGGCATGATGCTCGAGCCCGGCTGAAGGGGGGGCAGGGAAATCTCACCGAGCCCCGCGAGGGGGCCGCTGTTCATCCATCGCAGATCGTTGGCCATCTTCAGGAAGGATGATGCAGTGGTCTTGATCTGGCCGGAAAGCTCAACAGCCGCGTCCATGGTCGCCTGTGCCGCGAAATGATTCGCCGTCTCTACAAAGGGCAAGGTGGTCCGGCCCGCAAGCCTTGCAGAGACGATTTTCCCGAAGTCCGCAGGTGCGTTGATGCCCGTACCCACCGCGGTACCGCCGATAGCGAGCTGCGCCAGACGGGGCAGGGAGGATTGTATCCGATCGATAGCTTGCTCTACCTGGAAGGCCCAGCCGCTTATCTCCTGTCCCAGCGTTACCGGCATGGCGTCCATGAGGTGCGTTCTGCCGGTCTTCACGACTTCGCAGAATTCAGCTTCGCGGTTTTTGAGCGATGCATGGAGATGTCCGAGCGCGGGCAGGAGCACCTCGCTCACTTCGAGATACGCGCTGACGTGAATGACCGCCGGGATAACATCATTCGAAGATTGTCCCATGTTCACATGATTGTTGGGGTGGACCGTCTTTGCGGAGACACCAAGGATCTGAGAGGCCCGGCTTGCGATCACTTCATTGGCATTCATGTTTGTGGAGGTGCCGGAACCGGTCTGAAAAATGTCGAGCGGGAAATGATCGTCCCACATGCCGTCAGCCACTTCGAGCGCGGCCAGATGTATCGAATTGGCGATTTCGGCGTCAAGCAATCCCAGCCCCGCGTTTACTTCAGCTGCCACGGATTTAATGAGCCCGAGGCTGCGGATAAAGACGCGGGGAAAGCGGATGCCGCTTACCGGGAAGTTTTCAACAGCGCGCTGGGTCTGGGGGCCGTAGAGTGCGTCCTTCGGGACCTTTACTTCGCCGAGGGAGTCTTTTTCGATGCGAAAATCGGGCATACGTTCTAATTATACAGATTTTTGAGATGTTTTGAAGCCTTATTTTCCAATACGAGAAAACGCAGGCAGTACCCCAAAATTGTCGGTCATCAGGCCAAGGGATAAGCAGTGTTCGATGACTGTACGATTCGTTTCCGGCCTGGACGGAAGGTACGAGTTGACCCTTGCCTTTATTGCCTTTATAATTAAAAAAGAGGTGAACGACGATGAAAAATATCTGTGTTCCGGGTTTGAGCTGCAGTCCCAGCTACAGCATCACCATACGGGTTGAGATCGAAAACAGGATCGGGATGTTCGCGAGGATCGCCATGGCTATTTCGAGTGTGGGCGGAGACCTGGGTTCCGTGGACATCGTGCGCGTGGAGAAGGGAAAGATCATCCGCGACGTGACGGTGAACGCTCAGAATGAGGACCATGAAAAAGCAATCGTGAAGGGAATCAGGGCCATCCCGGGGGTCAAGGTGATCCGAATCATGGATCGCACTTTTTTGGCTCACGAGGGCGGGAAGATCGAGGTGAAAAACAAGCTGCCGGTGCGCGACCGGGATGACCTGTCCAAAGTATACACACCCGGTGTTGCGCGTGTCTGTATGGATATCAACCAAAATAAGGAACACGCCTACCGATATACGATCAAAGGCAATTCCGTAGCAGTCGTCTCGGACGGCACTGCCGTGCTCGGCTTGGGCGATATCGGGCCTGAGGCGGCGCTTCCGGTCATGGAAGGCAAGGCCATGATCTTCAAAGAGTTTGCGGGAATCGACGCGTTCCCGATCGTCCTTGCCTCGAAAAACGTGGACGAGATCGTGGCCACGGTGAAAAACATCGCCCCTGGATTCGGCGGCATCAATCTGGAAGATTTCGCCGCACCCCACTGCTTTGAAGTAGAAATGAGGCTTCGGACGTTGCTCGACATCCCCGTATTTCACGATGACCAGCACGGAACGGCAGTGGTCGCCCTTGCGGCGCTGATAAATGTTTCGCGGCTCCTGAAGCGGGACCTGAAAAAATTCAAGATCATCGTGGTCGGCGCCGGCGCTGCCGGGACAGCGGTAACGAAGATTATGATCGCGTCAGGCGTTCGAGACATCATTGTCTGCGACCGTGCCGGAGCGCTGTACAGCGGCAGGAAAGAGGGGATGGACGCTGCAAAGCGCGAGCTCGCTAAGATCACCAATCCCCGCAGGGTGAAAGGGAGCATATCCGACGCCATGCAAGGGGCAGACGTGTTCATCGGCCTTTCGGCCCCGAATGTGATTACCGCGGACGACATACGCAGGATGGCGAAGAACCCCGTCGTGTTTGCGCTTGCGAACCCTGATCCCGAGATCGCGCCTGAAGAGGCCCTGCCGCTCGTCCGGATTATGGCCACGGGAAGGTCGGACTATCCAAACCAGATTAACAACATGCTCGGCTTCCCCGGCATTTTCCGTGGCCTGCTTGATGTGCGGGCGCGGGGCGTCAACGAGGCAGTGAAGCTTGCTGCAGCAAGGGCCATCGCACACAGCATCGAAACAGAGGAACTGCATGAGGACTACATCATCCCCAGTCCTTTCGACCGGAGGATACCCGCCCATGTCGCCGCCGCAGTGGCTGAAACGGCGAGGAAGACGGGACTTACTAAATAGAAGAGTCGGCGTTGGTTCTCGGTACGGAGTTAGATGCAAACATCAGCCGTCGTTCGACCCGAAATCACAACTCCGCGCTCAAAACTGCTTTCCGAGGGGAAACCATGAACCGTAACCATGAACGGCTTCATCTTGACGAAAAAGATCTGCGCAGTCTCGGCATGACCGAACTGCGGACTATCTATATCGACCTCGGCCTCACGAAGGATGAACTTGATCTGCTGTCCATGCCGCGTAGGTCCTTTACCGTGAGCTTTCCCGTCAACATGACGATGGGAAAATCGCAGATGTTCACGGGCTATCGCGTCCAGTACAACGACGCGCGGGGGCCCGCGAAAGGTGGCATCCGTTTTCATCCGGAGATGGACGAGGAACATGCCCGCGAACTTGCCTTTCTAATGGCGCTAAAGTGCGCGGTAGTGAACATCCCCTTCGGCGGCGCCAAAGGCGGCGTGGCCGTCGATCCCCTTAACCTGTCCCGCCGCGATCTTGAGCTGGTAACGCGCGGATACATCCGGGCCATTGCCGACCACATCGGGCCGTTCAAGGATATCCCCGCGCCGGATGTGTATACTGACGAACAGATCATGGCGTGGATCCTCGACGAGTACGAGCAGATCAAGCGGGAGCACGTGCCTGCCGTGGTCACGGGAAAGCCGCCGGAACTGGGCGGCCTCACGGTACGTCGGTATTCAACGGCTTTGGGCGGGATTCATGTGCTTGAGCAGGCATTAAAGGACCGGGGCATGGAGCCCCGGGGACTCCGCGTGACGGTCCAGGGATTCGGCAACGTCGGTGAGAACGCTGCGCGTCTGCTCTTCGAACGAGGGTACTCAGTCATTGCCGTCAGTGACGTGAACGGCGGCATCCTGAACCGGGACGGATTGGATATCCCGGCGGTGATGGAACACAAGAATAAAATGGGTAACTTCATGAAATTCCCCGGTGCACAGGAGATTTCCAACGCAGAGCTTCTGACCGCGGACTGCGACGTGCTGATTCCTGCTGCGCTTTCCAATCAGCTTAATGCAGACAACGCAAAAGACGTGAAGGCGGACATCATCCTTGAACTCGCGAATGCACCGACCACGGCAGCTGCGGACGATATCCTTTTCAGCAGGGACGTTTTGCTGATCCCCGACATTCTCGCGAATGCCGGCGGCGTTGTGGTGAGCTACTTTGAGTGGAGCCAGAACCTCAGCAACGACGTCTGGCCGGAAGAAAAGGTCCTCGAAAAACTGAAACAGATCATGATTACAGCATTCAGCGACGTCCACCATCATTGCCGCGAGAAGCAGTGCCGGATGCGCAAAGCAGCCTATGAACTGGCGGTAAAACGGATTCTTCAGGCTGAGAAACTGAGAGGGAATCTGTGAACGTTGTCGCGGCACTTTGCCGAAATATCCGTCATACTTTCACGGAGGACAATTTGAGGGAAGGCTTGCTGGTCGAACCAGAGAGGAAGCAAACTCGTCGCACCTTTCACCAGGAGTCGATCAGATACCTCCCCCGGAGCCGGATACTCAATACTGTATTTTTACAGGGGACTTCTGATCCCCCGGACATGCCGTTCTGAATCGTCGCCTTGACACACATGCGTTACAGGAGCTATAAATAATAAGGAGGGGGAAAGGCAGCTCTTCCCAAGCCGTGCCTTTGCGCGAAACGGATGATGCAATAAATTATGGTATGAAACAGCCGCAAACAAGACAGAAAAGCGGGAAAGCAGCGCTCATTTTCGACAAGAGCTGTCCGATCTGCTCGAGCACCGTGAAATGGATCGGCGAACACGAAGCGCCTGACTCCTTTGAAATGGTGCCGTGCCAGGAGGAAGCCGCGATCCGCCGATTTCCCGAAATCGAGCGTGCCGCATGCATGAATGCCATGCACCTGGTTCTTCCCGACGGCACAGTGAGGGTAGGGGAGAAGGCCTTGCCCGAGATCGTTCTGCGCCTGAGGCGTTATCATCTTGCCGCCGTGCTGTTTAAACTGCCGGGAGCATCGGTATTGTCCCGCATCGCATATCGCTGGTTCGCAGATCGTAGATACTGGATCGCGGGGATTCTCGCCCATGTGAAGGAAAGAAAAAAGCATATCATCTGATACAGGGCGCTGTCCAGAGTGGTGAGAATTGTTATGAAAACCAAAAAGAACATTATCATCGTCGGGGACAGGGTCCTCATCAATCCCGATGAAATGATGGACAAGACCACATCGGGGCTTTATCTTCCGCCCTCGGTCAAGGAAAAGGAAAAAATTCTCGGTGGTCATGTGGTGAAGGTCGGTCCGGGATATGCGATCCCGGACACTGCGCCTCACGAGTCTTGGACTGCGGGAAAGAAGGAAGTAAGGTACCTTCCGCTCCAGGCTTCGGAAGGGGATTATGCAATATTTCTCAAGGATTCTGCCATGGAAATAGAGTTCGAGGGGAAGAAATATCTTATCGTCCCCCACTCGGCGATCCTCGCCCTGGTGCGCACAGAGCTGTCGATAGATAATTAATAGGACCGGGGAGCAGGGATGTCTGCGTACCGTAAAGAAGCGCAGTGTTAATGCCGCTTCCTCGGGTGGTTCTTGTTGATTTTGATGAGTTTTTCAATCTTTTGGGAAAAATCATCCATTTCATTCTATAGATTCACCAGTCATTCCAGCGAAATCCTTCACGCTACTACATAACCCCTTTTATGTTACGCTTTATCACCACGATGGGCCGACGGTTAAGTCTTCTTTTTTTGTGAACATATTTGCTCGACCGTAAGAGCGCGTAATTAAACTTTTTATCATCACCACGGTCTAATAAAACATATGTAATAACGATAGGGGGCAATATTCTACGGGAGATAAATGCAGAAGGGGGAAGTGGAATCCCTGTCCGCCGGGGAGGTGGCGAGTTCTTCGAATATGTGAGGATCATATCATACTGGAATAGTGTTCCCGTTGATATGCATGCACTGCCGATATGCAATATTACCCCGACGCTGCTCCTCCATCCATAAACCTGAACCGAGTTGGCACCTGAGGTTGCGCCGACGAGAAGATCTCTCGCAGCGCCATTTGCCATACTGGTGCTTGCGTTGCCTTAAGCGGTCCCAATGGAAACTTCAAGGCCTGCTCCTGAATTAATTGCCCTTAAGAACCGCTACAATTTGTTACGCCATAGAAAAGCATTGTTCTTAATCTAGGATATTTAACGTTGGCGCGAGCAATTTGGCGTTGGGCGGCAAAGTTATAGACCGTAAGGAGAATCATGCCACGAAAAGTTGGAGTCATAATCCTGGTCGTTGGGGTGCTCGTCGTGATGGGCGCTGTCGGGTGGTGGCTTCGGTCCAAAGGGAACGGGGAGCCTCCATTACGAACCGTCCCGGTGAAACGGGGAGACGTGGTGGCCACGATCAGCGCGACGGGCACGGTGGAGCCGGTTCAAGTAGTCGACGTGGGTGCTCAGGTGGGCGGAATCATTGTGTCCTTCGGCATAGACAAGTCTGGGAAAACCGTTGACTATGGTTCGGTTGTCGATAGGGACACAGTACTTGCGAAAATTGATGATTCACTCTATGCCGCCGCTCTGGAAACCGCCAAGGCCCAATTACAGCAGGCTGAGGCCAACAAGATCAGCGCCGAGGCCAACGTGCTTCAGATGAAAGCAAAGTTGCTGGAGGCCCAAAATGATTGGAATCGAGCGCAGAAACTCGGTCCTTCCGACGCGTTGGCACAGACCGCCTATGACCAATACCAAGCTACGTACGAGGTCGCCAAGGCCAACTTGGCGGCGGCTGAGGCTGCCGTGGATCAAACGAAAGCTGCCGTCGCGCAGGCGCAGGCCAACCTCACCAGCGCAAAGACCAACCTCGATTACTGTACCATCAAATCGCCGGTAAAAGGTGTGATTATTGACCGGCGAGTCAACATCGGCCAGACCGTGGTTTCCAGTCTCAGCGCGCCGAGTCTGTTCCTCATTGCGACAGACCCCAAGCGCATTCAGGTTTGGGTATCGGTCAACGAAGCCGACATCGGCAGCATTTCTAAAGACCAGCCAGTGACGTTTACCGTGGATGCCTATCCCGACCAGATATTCGAAGGGCGTGTAGGTAAAATTCGGCTCAACGCAACGATGACGCAGAACGTCGTCACATACACCGTTGAAGTAAACACCCGCAACGACGACGGCAAGCTGTTGCCCTACCTGACGGCCAACGCGCAGTTCAAGATCGGGCACTTACAGGACGTGTTGCTGGTCCCCAATGCGGCTCTACGTTGGTCGCCACGGCCCGCCCAGATCGCGCCAGAACTCCCGCAAGCGTCTCACCCTCACGGGGGTTCGTTGAACCGCAAAAGCGACGGCGGTTCTGGAACCGTTGGCGCACCGCAAACGCATGGAATCATCTGGGTCGAGCAGGGCAAGTTCGTCCGGCCCGTTGATGTGAACGTCGGGTTGTCGGACGGGATGGTGACAGAGGTCGAAAGCAACGATTTGATCGAAGGCACACGCGTGGTCGTCGGTGAACGCACGCGGGGGGAAGCCGCAAAGGGCCCGAGCGAGGAGGAACGGAGTCCGTTCACGCCTCAAAATCCATTCCGCGGGCAGCGCCAAGGCCAAGGAGGGCAGGGCGGCCCCGGCGGACTCGGCGGTCGATGATGTTCGCGGAGGAGCCCCTCATGGACTTGATCGAATTGAAAGATGTTCACAAGACCTACTTTCTCGGTGAGGTGGAGCTCCCGGTGCTCTTGGGCATATCACTGCAAATCACCCGGGGCGAATTCGTATCATTGATGGGCGTCAGCGGTTCGGGCAAAAGCACGCTGATGAACATTCTCGGTTGCTTGGACTACCCGACTTCGGGCGAGTACTGGCTGGATGGCCGGGAGATTTCCGGGCTTACCGCCACGGAGCAGGCACGGCTGAGAAATCGGATGATCGGCTTTGTGTTTCAATCGTTCAACCTGCTGCCTCGCACGACGGCGTTGGAGAACGTTCGAATGCCGCTTACCTACACCCGCGAGAATCTCAGCGAACATCAAATGAACCAGCGTGCCACCGCGTTGCTCGGGAAGTTTGGTTTGGCGGACCGCGCCGATCACCTGCCCTCTCAACTTTCCGGTGGTCAACAGCAGCGCGTGGCAATCGCCCGGTCGCTGGTTAACAACCCGCAGGTGCTCCTCGCGGATGAACCGACTGGCAACCTTGACTCGCGCACCAGCGCGGAACTCCTCCAGACGTTCCAGCACCTCAACCGCTCTGATGGCCTCACCATCATCCTCGTCACCCACGATCCCGGCGTAGCGCAACACGCCCAGCGGATCATCAACATCAAGGATGGCCTCATCGAAAAAGGGACCCATTCACTCAAACCAGGAGGCGCCGCATGAGATCGTACATCACCCTGAAAACGGCCTTAAGCGCGCTCCGACGTAATATTATGCGCACCGTGCTCACTACTCTGGGCATTATCATCGGCGTCGCATCGGTGATCACGATGATGGACATTGGACACGGCTCGTCCCTCGCCATCCAGAAAACCATGATCAGCATCGGTGCCAACACCCTTGTCATTCTACCCGCTGCCCTGTCCACTGCCGGCGTTAATTACGGCGCCGGCAGCATGATGACGTTGACGCCCCAGGATGCGGATGCGATCGTCAAAGAGGCCCCCCCTGTCGTCGGTGTGGCGCCGATCGTGCGCGCCCGTACGCAAGTGGTGTACGGCAACCGCAATTGGGTGCCAACGTATGTCTACGGCACTACCCCGGCGTTTCTACAGGTACGCGACTGGTCTGATCTCGAAGAGGGTGAAGCCTTCACCGATCACGACGTCCGCAACGCCAGCAAAGTGTGCATTGTTGGCCAGACCATCGTAAACGAATTATTCGGAGGCCAGTCTCCTGTCGGCAAGGAGATTCGCATCCGGAGCGTGTCCTTTAAGGTCATTGGCGTATTGAAGAAAAAGGGTGCGAACCTGATGGGCCTGGACCAGGACGATATCCTATTGGCGCCGTGGACGACGATAAAATATCGCGTGGTCGCTTCCTCACTTAGCAATGCCAACCAGAGCACTACGAACACTGCGAACACCGCAGAAGTCAATACGCTGAGCACACTCTACCCTGAAATCCAACAGAATCTCTACCCGGTTCCAACTGACACTGAGCTCGCTGACGCACCTCTGCCGATTAGATTCACCACGGTGGACCAGATCCTGACTGCAGCGCGGTCGAGTAGCCAGATTCCGGCCGCCATTCAGCAGATCACCACGTTGCTTCGCGAACGGCACCACCTTCGCGCCGCCGATCCGAATGATTTCAACATTCGCGATATGACCGAGATTACAAAGGCGATGAGTTCGACGACAGATTTGATAACTAAATTGCTGTTGTATGTGGCGATGATCTCGCTGGTGGTCGGCGGCATCGGCATCATGAACATTATGCTGGTTTCTGTCACCGAACGAACGCGTGAGATTGGCCTGCGTATGGCTGTGGGAGCCGATCCCGGCGACATCCTGCGGCAGTTTTTGACCGAGGCCGTCATCCTGTGCCTGCTGGGCGGGGCAATGGGCATCTTGTTGGGCCGCACCTGTTCGTATATTGTATCAGCGATATTGCACTGGCCAACGGCTGCTTCGATTGGTGCGATCGTGGCCGCTGTAGTTGTGTCGGCTACCGTAGGGGTTATTTTCGGTTTCTATCCGGCGTGGAAGGCATCACGCCTTAATCCCATCGAGGCGCTTCGATACGAGTGAGGTAGGGTTCATGGATGTGAACGAACGGTGGCGCTCCTTGTCGGTTGCGCTCGTGGCGGTTGGTTTGAGCGTTACGTCACTTGGCGGGTGTATGGTTGGCCCGAATTTCCATCCGCCGCAGCCTGCCAAAGTCCCCGATGCGTGGGTCGGCGTGGAGACGGCGCCCACTGAACCTTCCACGGCCACCACCGCGCAGCCAGCGCTTGCGCAGTGGTGGATGCAGTTCGACGACCCGACATTGATTGCGCTGGTCGATGAAGCGCTAAAAGCAAACCTAGACCTGCGAATCGCCGAGGTGCGTTTGCGCGAAGCCCGCGCCACACGGGGCATGGTCATGGGAGGTCTGTGGCCGGCGGTTACCGCCTCTGGCAGTTATCAGAAGTACCATACGGCTGGAGTCACGCCGGGCAATCAAGTACAAAATCTTTATCAGACTGGTTTTGACGCCGTATGGGAACTTGACCTGTTCGGCGGCCAGCGCCGTAACATCGAATCGGCCGACGCCAACATCCAGGCTGCCATCGAAAACATCCACGACGCGCAGGTCAGTCTCATTGCAGAAGTGGCGCTCAATTACATCCAACTCCGTGGTTACCAGCAGGAGATCGTGATTGCGCAAAACAATCTGAAATCCCAGCAGCACACCGCCGATATTGTTCATAGAAACTTTGAAGTAGGTTTCGCCAGCGGGCTCGACGCTGCTAATGCCGACTCTGATGTTGCGACCACCGAGTCTCAAATTCCAGTCTTTGAAAGCGAGGCAAGGCAATCTATTTATGCATTGAGTGTGCTGTTGGCCCGGCCACCCGGAGATTTATTGGAGCAGTTGTCTCCGGCGGGGAACCTGCCCAAGCTGCCGATGCAGGTTCCCGCTGGTTTGCCGTCGGACTTGCTGCGACGTCGACCGGACATCCGCCAGGCTGAGGCACAATTGCACGCCGCCACGGCCCAAATCGGAGTCGCTACTGCCGACTTCTTTCCGACGTTTTCACTCACCGGCTCGCTGAACTGGAGTAGTAGCCTGCTTCGCACGTTGTGGAACAATGCCAACCGCTCGTTTGCCGCGGGGCCCTCGGTGATTTGGCCCCTTTTCCAGGGCGGCACGAATGTGTCTAACGTACGTTTACAGGAGGCGCTGCGGGACGAGTCATTCATCACATACCAGAAAACAGTCCTCGCAGCGTTTCAGGATGTCGAAAATGCATTGATTGCCTTTGCCAAGGAACAACAGCACTTTAAATTGCTTAATGAGGCCGTTGTTGCCAACCGCAAGGCCGTGGATTTGTCGTCACAGCGTTACATCGCGGGGCTGACCGATTTTCTCAACGTGGAAATTGCTCAACGGACACTTTACTCCTCCGAGGACGCATTGGTACAGAGCGAGACAAACATCGTCACCGATCTCATCGCACTCTACAAGGCCTTGGGCGGCGGCTGGGAATCAGTGCCTCCGATCCCCATTCTGGGAAATGCTGCTGCGGAGTAAAATCGCAACAGCAAGTAATGCTGTGCAGGTTCCGTCACGCAGCCGGCTGCCGGTCTTAGGGGCGCAGGTCCGCAGGGGGTAACCAGCTATTCTAATTGTCGGACTCCATGCTTTTTAGCGTGGTAGCCGGATCCGCTCAATAATACGGCTAGACAGGTAAACAAATTATGAAACGACGACATGACCGGGCCATTGTGGATCAATTCACCAAGCAGGCAACGCCTTTTGCAGAAAAACTCGCTCATTCCCAGGATACCGCTCTTCAACTAATGACCGCGATGACGGGTGTCTCACTGGATGACACAGTTCTTGATGTTGCTTGCGGGCCAGGGCTGGTTACTTGCTTTTTTGCAACACGGGCAAAACATGCCACAGGAATCGACATCACGCCTGCGATGATTGACGAGGCCAAACAGCTTCAAATAGAGAGAGGACTGAAGAACATTACCTGGCAAGTGGAAACGTTCTTCCCCTGCCTTATCCCGACGAATCCTTTTCCCTCGTCATTACTCGATATTCATTTCATCATTTTCTTGACCCACTGGCGGTTTTTAAAGAAATGACCCGTGTTTGCAAAAAAGTCGGTACAATCATGGTCGTCGATGTCGCTATTCCAATCGAGAAACGAGGCGCTTTCAACGATGTCGAGAAACTTCGCGACCCCTCGCACACAAGTGCATGCACACCAGAAGAATTGCTCGCCATGGCAAACGGGCTGAAAATGACAGATATCAAATCGGCGTGGTACAAAGTCGAAATGGAGCTTGAAAAACAAATCGCGTCATCATTTCCTAAACCAGGCGATGATGATAAAATACGGGAAATTTTGCGGGCAGATATCGAAAAAAACAATGTTGGAATGGGTGCACATTGGGCTGGCGACACACTATATATCGTTTATCCATCTTTCATCCTTGCAGGGAAAAGGACCGCCTAACAGGCAAATCCAGCAGTCGGGAAATAAAGCGGTGCGCCCCTGGCGGAGTGAGATGCCCTGCCTCTGATTGAGGTCGTTAATGTTTCAACCTGAACTGGTGAGGGATTTCATCCGCCGAAACTCGCGCAGTTTGAGGCGGCGGCGAGAGAGCATATTTTTAGAAGACATGTAGAATCGCTGTTGGACATCCAACGCAGTTTTCCCGCAGCCCGCGGCAGTTTCATCTTTTTGAAACTGCAGAATCAAAATCAGCAAACAGTGCTTCAGCCGAAACAGGTTGCTACTCGAATCGCCGGAAGCTGCGGCCGACTCTTAAAAATTCATAAAAAATAACTCGACTGTACATAAAAATGAACATATAATTCAAGAGGGGAATTTATGGACTCACGCCATGGCCGCCCCGCAGTGAAGACGGGTTGATGAATCTCGTGAAAGGAAAGCAAGACAACTGGTCTTTCAGTAACGGCATTGCACAGCATGGCGTAGCCGGTGGGGAAGACCCTTGAAAGTATGAGGCACCCATCCGTGTGTATGAGACGGCTTGAGAGAATTCTCGGCTTCGGCCTGGTTATGCTATTCGCAAATGTGGCCGTCTTCGGCAATCGAACGGCAGCTTACGCCGGAGAGCCAGTTATATCGTCACAGCTTGAAACTTCCATAACGCATACAAAGCAGGGGCCCCCCTCTTCCGCTCTGCCCGTCTACCACATCCCGCTGCGCGTTCACTTGGATGAGAGCGCCTGGCGCGCCGCTGCTGTCACAGAAATTTTAGAGGAGATCAATCACATCTGGTGGTCGCAGGCCGGCATTTGCTTCGAGATGGAGATTGTAATGAACGACGACGTGAAGTCTTCAGGATTCGATATCTGGTTCGTGCCCAGGATAGACAATAGCGACAGCATAAACGGCGTCTATAACAGTGGGCACTCTATCTATGTGCGGGATACACCAACCCTGAGAGCGGCGCCGAGGCCTGCACATCACCCTGCGGCCCGAACAGCAGCACACGAACTCGGCCATGCCCTGGGCCTTCCGCACCGTCAGGACTCCGAGGACAATCTGATGCGGTCAAAAACTTTTGGCTGGCAGTTGAACAAGGACGAGATCGCTACTGCGCGGAAGGCAGCTGCTAGCAGGGCCATCAAGGACAATATCGAGCCAATGTGCGGTCCGATCAGGGTCAAACCCTAATGAAACAATTTGCGGGCAGGCTTTATTTATGAACGGTTCGAATCTTCAGCGCTTCCTTCTCACGGGAATCTGAATGTCCTAAGATGCTTTTTTTTTGTTTTATCTTGGAGAGACATTTTCTATATTTTATTCCGGAATTATGTACCTTACAAAGCATAATTCCGAATCAAGAAGTAAATAAGACATACCAAAATGTTAACGGAGGAGAAGTAGATGAGATTCCCTAGCGCCGGTACCTATGCATGGAAGGAAGAGACCAATGAAGGTGAAAAGCAATATATTGGCTCCATTGATCTTTGCAATAATGGTTGGTTTGAGAATGAGGATGATGACCGGGGGAATTTGTATATAGAAAAAAACGAAGAGGGCGAGTATTGGCTGTGCTGCGACAATTCCGAAGGAGAGAAACTCGATATTTTCCTTGGCCCGGCAAATTCTAAAAATGAGTTGATCAGCATGGCAGAGGAAGAATGGAAAGGAGCAACGGCGGACGAGGACTTGTGCTGGTATTAAAAAATCGGGGATTCGATCATGGCAGTCGATGGCGCTCAGGCACTAATTATGATTGATAGTGCGTATAATTGCAAAAGATAATAGCTTGAAAACCCATCGTAAATGGTTATACTTGTTATTAATAGTAAGCCAAAATATAATGAGTAAGCCTATGTCCATAGCGGTAGTTTCTTCTAAGGGGCAACTTGTGATACCAAAAGAAATGCGGGAAGCATTGTCCATTCAATCCGGACAAAAGGTGCTTGTGAAACTTGTCGGAGACCACGTCGAGGTCGTTCCCCTGCCCAAAGACCCCGCCAAGGCCTACTGTGGGGCATTTGAGAAAGGCTCTTCACTGACTGCGGTGCTCTTGCGAGATCGAAAGGAGGAATTGGAGCATGAAGAAAAAAAGGCTGCTCGATTCATTCGCCATACTCGCCTATCTCAAAAAGGAATGTAATTACCTCCGCGTAAAAGAACTTCTATCCACCCCAGACACCCGGTACTCATGAACGATATTAATGTTGGAGAAACATACTATATCCTGGCCAAAAATAGAGGGAGGGAACAGGCTGATATCTTTCTTACTGTAGTGCTTCCTAGCCTTCCAATTGTCGTCCTTTCCAATTTGTTCGAGCATGTTATTGAGGCGTCGAGGATTAAGGCAAATCATCCGCTTTCTTTTGCCGACTGTTACGCTGTAGCAACTGCCTTGCGAGAAAATGCAACTATTGTCACTGGTGACCCTGAATTCAAGGACGTTCGGAAGATTGACGAAATAGAGTGGTTATAGTTTTACCTCTATAAATAAACTATATCATGCCTATTTTACAACGTTAGTAAATAAACAAAATACACAATAAGTCACTATTTGCTTTGTCAAGGATATAATTCCGTTTTATTTTACCTGGACAGCCTTCATGTCTCCATGTGTTCAGAGTATGCAGATTCGGATAGAAACTAATACTTATGCCCTATACAAGTTCATGAAAAATTATTTGTAGCAACCATGACTTCCTCAAAGCAGCACTCATCGCAGAGAGGATCGGAGTCCATATAACAACGACATAACGAACGCTAAACCTTTTTAATAATGTATCTTTGAAGCTTCTATCCATATGACTTACAGTATTGTCCCTCTTCAATGAAGCATCGTTCGAGGAGTGATATAATAAAAAGGGAAGTGTGTGCGTTATTCTTCATAACACTGAGGGTAGGTTTTGCACCAACAGGGCGGTCCGCTCTTGTGGATGAAGCCGCGGCATCGCATTTCACCTTCGATTGCAGGACCGTCTAGGGCCCATGCTGGGGAAAAGGAACCGACGGAGTGGTCCTCCACAGGCGGTCATCTATGATGCCGCCGGGTAGATCCGGTTGGCCGCAGAAACTGCATACTGAGCGGTCGGTGGCAGGGGGGGCTTGAAGAGGTGGTTCGGGCGACGTTCTGACTGCGTGTTTCTTTCTTCACGCCGACCATGACAGAAAAGCACGAGGGATCATAACCAAGTTAGGTTTAGTAATAAACCGCGGATTTTTCAATTCATCATTGATATCAAGAAATCAACTCGAGTGAGCATTCAGATGAGCCGAAGATCAGGCGAAGATCGCAGAAAATGGAACGATCCAAACTACAAGGGGCCGGAGCGAAGAAGCGGCAAAGATAGAAGATCGGGCAAAGATCGCCGTAAAAATAAATTTGATCGTATAAGCGATTTGTAAGCGTCACTTGTCATTAAGACAGAAAAAAAGAAGCTATCAATTGGAGTTACAGAATGCGGGATATGAGGAAACACAAAAGATTCAAATTGGACTTGATCGATCTAAGCAGCAAGATGAGTTTGATTGGCAAAGTAGAAATTATTGACATAAGTTTAGGCGGAGTGGCGCTCAAAGCAGACAGGAAGCTCAATATAGGGAAAGAGTGTTTGCTGATGCTGGGATACGAAGGGAGGCATATTAATGTTCAGGGCATAGTGGTCCGTTCTGAGTTAAGCGGAATTGAAGAAAGAGGCGAAGGAGAAAAGGCCACTATTTACTCGGCGGGGATATCGTTTAAAGATGAATCAGCTGAGAAGGTCAAAGTTTTTCTCGATTCAATAGAAAACGACAAGAAAACGCAAGTGCCAGAGCAGCCTGACTGGTTCTATCACAACATTCGGTTTTCCATCACAACGCCTAGCGAAATAGTCCTGGTTCTGCCCACGCATTTCGGCATAAAAGATATCAGCCAAAGTGGCGTAATTATTCAAACCGATCATCAATTGAACATAGACACCATGGTTCTCATTGAGCTGTCAATCGACTCTTGTGATCCCGCAAGTTTTATGGGGAAAGTTGTTTCGTGTCGCATGACGCAGGATAAGGTGCATTCACATTACGACATAGGGATGGAATTGTCAGAACTGATGGATCGGGACAGGCCACTGCTTCTAAGCTTCATAGCCTGTGTTAAAGATCATGGAAATAGTGTTAAAAGGCTCGGAGCATAGGAAACGTCGATTTACCTTCGCAAAAAAGTAATTGTCCTTTCGATGCAAGAGCTGGTGAAACCTCCTGTAGGATGGTTGCCGCACCTTGAAACGTAGAGTGATTCATCTTGAAATCGTTAGTGCCTAACCTCAAAATACCCAATCGATGACATTGACAGAGGTTTAGATCAGGCAATATGGTCGTCTTGAATGATGGGGATGGTGCGGCATTTACCTTTCGAACAGTACAGACAACACGGGCTCTGCTACTATGCGGAACGTTTTCCGGAATCGCCGGTAGAAATTCCCATGAATCTGATTTTTGGAAACTGCGGGCATTTCCACCACCTCGTTGACATCCGTTTCTCTCGCGCTAGACTTAAATCGAGGCTTTATTCCATCGGCAACTCATAGTTGCCGGCGACAGGAGATCATCATGAAACTCGGTAAACATCGGCTATTCTTCACGGCGGTTTCCCTTTTTCTGCTTATCCCGCTGCCCGTCCGGCCCTCGGATAAGGCCGATGTCCTCCGTGCAACGCTTTCGAATGGCCTGCAGGTCGTGATTGTAGAAAATACACTCGCGCCCGTTGTAACGACGGAAGTGAATTATCTCGTGGGTTCCAACGAATCGCCGGAAGGATTCCCCGGCATGGCACACGCCCAGGAGCATATGATGTTCCGCGGAAGTCCCGGACTCTCCTCCGCACAGCTCGCGAACATCATGGCGCTCATGGGCGGTGACTTCAATGCTGATACGCAGCAGACGGTAACCCAGTATTTCCTTACTGTGCCGAGCGGCGATCTCGACGTGGCGCTCCAGGTAGAGGCGGCGCGCATGCGGGACGTGCTCGACACGCCGGAGCTTTGGGATCAGGAGCGGGGCGCGATTGAACAGGAGGTGGCACAGGACCTTTCAAGCCCGGAATATGTATTCTCCGTGCGCCTCCTTGCCGAGATGTTCGCAGGTACCCCCTATGCTCATGATGCTCTCGGAACGAGGCCTTCGTTTGAAAAAACCACAGGCACCACGCTGAAGCAGTTCTATGACAGCTGGTACGCACCGAACAACGCCGTCCTCATCATTGTCGGCGATGTCGACCCTCAGAAGACACTGATGACAGTGAAAGAACTCTTCGAGCCGATCAAAAAACGGCCGCTTCCCGCCAGGCCCGCAGTCAACCTTGCACCGCTTCAACCCGCAACGATCCGGCTCGAGACAGATCTGCCGTACGGGATGGCGGTTGTAGCCTTTCGTCTGCCGGGATATGAAAGCCCCGATTTCGCGGCAGGAATGATCCTTGGTGATGTGCTTGACAGCAGGAGAGGCAATCTTTACGCGCTTGTTCCGGAAGGAAAAGCGCTGTTCACGGACTTTGAAGGCAGCATTCTCCCGAAGGCAGGCTACGGCTATGCTGTTGCGGGCTACCCGCAGGGAGAAGACGGCAGCGCGCTGCTGACAATGATGAAGAACATCGTTGCGGACTACGTGAAGAACGGCGTACCCGACGATCTTGTGGAAGCATCGAAGCGGCATGAACTTGCCGATGCCGCATTCCAGAAAAACTCGGTGTCCGGCCTCGCGGCAGCGTGGTCCCAGGCTGTTGCAGTGGAAGGCAGAACCTCGCCTGATGACGATCTTGATGCGATCAGGAAAGTGACTGCGGAGGACGTTAATCGCGTGGCAAGACAGTACCTGATAAACGACCAGGCGATCACGGCAATCCTTACCCCGGCAGAGTCCGGCAAGCCAGTTACGGCGAAAGGGTTCGGCGGACAGGAGTCCTTCACGCCAAAAGTGACGGAGAAGGTGGAGCTTCCCCCATGGGCAAAGAAGGTTGATGCCCTGCCGGAAATGCAGACATCGACGGTAAACCCCGTAGTCATGACGTTATTGAACGGCATTCGTCTCATTGTTCAGCCCGAGAACATCAGCCCCACGATCAGCCTCTTTGGACAGGTGAAGAGTAACGCCGACCTGCAGGCGCCGGAGGGAAAAGACGGCGTGGATGGAATCCTGGGCAGCCTCTTCTCCTATGGCACGGCATCCTACGACCGCCTTGCGTTCCAGAAGGCGCAGGACGACATTGGCGGCGATATTTCTGCGGGAACGAACTTCTCGCTCCGGGTGCCTGCGGATCGTTTCGACCGCGGGATAGAACTTCTCGCGGACAATCTTCTGCGACCTGCCTTGCCCGACACCGCATTCTTGGTGATGAAGCGGGAGACTATCGACTCTCTCGTTGGCCAGCTGCAGAGCCCCGCTTATCGTTCCCGCCGCGCACTGCGCGAGGCTCTTTTCCCAAGGGGAGATGCCGAGTTGCGGCAGTCCACGCCTCAAACGGTTGCAACAATTACCCTGTCCGATGTCAAATCCTATTATGCGAAAGTGTTTCGTCCCGATATGACGACGATGGTGATTGTGGGGCAGATTACGCCCGAGCAGGCCAGACAGACTATTGAAAAATACTTCAGCGGCTGGAAGGCCTCGGGGCCGAAGCCAGTGACGGACTATCCGCCCGTGCCCATGAACAAGCCCTCCGCATCCACGGTCCCTGATGCAAGCAGAGTGCAGGACGGTGTAACACTTGCGGAGACAATCGGGATCACACGTACAGACCCTGCTTATTACAAGCTTCAGCTCGGCAATACAGTGCTGTCCGGTGCGTTCTACGCATCGAGGCTTTCCCGCGATTTACGGGAAAAGTCAGGCCTGGTTTACTCGGTGGGGTCATTTCTCGAAGCGCAAAAGACCCGGTCAATCTTCGGCGTCTACTTTGCCTGCGATCCGCCAAACGTATCGAAGAGCAGGACCATCGTGGTCCGCGATCTCGATGCCATACGGACGACTCTCGTAACCCCGGATGAACTGCACCAGGCGAAGATACTGCTTCTTCAACAGATCCCGCTCTCTGAAGCGAGTGTGGCTAGCATCGCGAGCGGGCTGCTGGCCCGGTCCTTGCAGGGCCTGCCGCTTGACGAGCCTCTTTTTGCGGCACGACGGTATCGTGAAATCACCGCTGAACAGGTGCGCGATGCTTATGCACGATGGATCAGGCCGTCGGATTTTGTCCAAGTCACGCTGGGGCCGACGCCAGAATAAGTGCAGAGTGACAATGAGAGTTCGGAGTTCAATGTTCAAGGGTTGTGACATTTATTGAGCGAGCCACCGTTTGCCAGTCCTTCCGCCACATGAAATCCCGGGGTAAGTATTTCCTTGATCCATCACCTGCTACCATGAATTATCTCGCAAGAATTTAAAGCAACAGCTTCTTTTTTTGTAATCACAAAGGCGGAAGAGACGCGTACGGGCGAGTCTGAAATGTGGTAAAATTATTAAGGAAAAAGAGAAAATGGTTTTTAATAAAAAAGAGAGATTTTCTGTACAGGTTACAATGATTTGCAGGGACAGAGGCGGCTGGATCGAGGCGAAAAAAGAGAATGAAAAAGAATCTTACGCATAAAATATTGGAGGCTCATCTCATCGAGGGAGAACTGACGCCCGGCAGGGAGATCGGCATCAGAATCGATCATACCCTGCTGCAGGACGCCACGGGAACACTGGCGATGCTCGAGTTCGAGGCCTTGGGCATCAACAGGGTGAAGGCCGAGCTCTCCGCGCAGTATGTCGACCACAACCTTCTGCAGACGGACAACAAGAACGCCGACGACCATAAGTTCCTCCAGACCGCCGCCGCACGATACGGCGTACACTTCAGCAAGCCGGGGAACGGGGTGTCGCACCAGGTACACATGGAACGCTTCGGCATTCCGGGCAAGACGCTACTGGGCGCCGACAGCCATACGCCTGGAGCTGCCGGCGTATCCATGCTTGGCATCGGAGCAGGAGGACTCGATGTTGCCCTCGCCATGGCGGGTTATCCCTATTATTTCCCCTGCCCGAGGGTGCTCGGCGTCAAACTCACGGCTACGCTCCCGGACTGGGTGAGCGCCAAGGATGTGATTCTTGAAATGCTCAGACGCTACGACGTGAAGGGCTGCGTGGGGAAAATCATCGAGTATTATGGCCCGGGAGTAAAGACGCTATCTGCGACGGATCGGGAAACCATCGGCAACATGGGGACAGAAACCGGCGCAACAACCTCTATTTTCCCTTCCGATGAACGCACCCGGGAATACCTGATTGCCCAGGGCCGGGGCGATGCATGGGTTCCGCTTTATGCCGACGAGGACGCGCAATATGACGAATACGCGGAAATCGACCTGTCGAAGCTGGAACCGCTAATCGCTAAACCCACGTCTCCCGGCAACGTGGTTCCCGTGCGCGAAATCGCCGGGATCAAAGTGGACCAGGCAATTGTGGGCAGCAGCGTGAATTCGTCGTTCCGTGATCTGATGATAGCTGCCAGAATGCTTGAAAACCGCCGAGTCCATCCCGACACATCGTTCCACGTCAACCCGGGAAGCCGCCAGGTGCTGGAAAATGTGTATAAGGCGGGCGGACTTTTATCGTTTCTGAGCTCGGGCGCGCGCGTGCATGAGCCGGGCTGCCAAGGCTGCATCGGCATGGGCCAGGCTCCCGGAACCGGTGAAGTGAGCCTTCGTACCTTCCCCCGGAACTTTCCGGGAAGAAGCGGGACAAAGGACGACAGGATCTACCTCTGCTCCCCCGAAACTGCAACAGCAGCGGCATTAAAAGGCGTTATCACTGATCCTCGCGATTTGTCGAAGGAAATGCCCTATCCGCGGGTTGAGGACCCGGCCCACTACCTCATCGACGAAAAATCGATTATTTTCCCGACGAAAGAACTCAAAAAGACCGAAATAGTCCGCGGCCCGAATATCAAGCCGCTGCCGGAACTCGAACCGCTACCCGACACGCTTCAAGCCGAGGTCGTGCTGAAAGTGGGGGACAATATCTCGACGGACGGGATCATGCCGGCGGGCAACAAGGTTCTGCCTTTTCGATCGAACATCGAAGCGCTGAGCGAGTTCGTTTTTTCCCAGATCGAGCCCAATTTTGCAAAGGAATGCAGGGCCCGGAGCACGGTGGTCGTGGTTGGCGGCGAGAATTACGGACAGGGATCGAGCCGCGAGCATGCGGCGCTGGCCCCGCGTTATCTGGGCGTGCGCGCCAAGATTGTCAAGAGCTTCGCGCGAATCCATAAATCGAACCTTTGCAACTTCGGCATTCTGCCGCTTACCTTCAAGGATCCAAAGGACTATGATCTCCTGAGTAAAGGCATAAAAGTTACTTTCCCGGAGATCAGGATGCGGATCGAGCGCGGGGACCGGGAAATTCCCGTGGAGGTGGCGGGCAGGACGATTCTGACGATTCTGGAGGTGTCCCTGCGTCAGCGCAAGCACCTGTTGGCCGGCGGGACACTGAATTTTGTGAAGAATGAATTGTTTGTGGAGGCGTAGATAGAAAGACAGGAAAGGGAGAGAAGGGAGTTTCTCAAGAAGTTTGCGTTCCAGCCATCCTGTCTGACGTGTCGAAAGAAAGGTCTAATCATGGTTGCTAAAACTCAAATAGGTGTACGTACGCCGGTAATAAGCGGGGATATAAAAACCAAGAACATTGGACTGCGCGGCGTCAAGGTGGCGGATACGAAAATCTCCGACGTGGACGGCGAAAACGGTATTCTTATCTACCGCGGGTACCGGATCGAGGAACTGGCGCGTAATTCATCATTCGAGGAGACTGCCTATCTTCTGCTCTATGACGCACTTCCCACGGAGGAGCAGCTGAAGGAATTTTTGAGGCGTCTCTCCGAGGCACGGAAACTGCCGCGCTTCGTGGTCGAGAGCATGAAACGATTGCCTCACGATTCCCAGCCCATGGACGTGCTCCAGGCAGCCATTCCTTTGCTTGCCATGGCTGATCCCGAATTGACCAAGGAGACTAGGGAATCGAACCTGTCTAAAGCCATCAGGCTCATCGCCCGCATCGCCGAAGTGGTCGCGGCGTGGCAGCGGATACGGCAGGGGCTGAAGCCTCTTCCCGCCGATGAAACGCTTTCCCATGCGGCGAATTTTCTCTGGCAGATGAGCGGCATAAAGCCCGATCCGGAGACGGCTAAAGATTTTGACACCGCATTGGTGCTCCATGCCGATCATTCATTCAATGCCTCCACATTCGCCTGCCGCGAAGTGGTCTCAACGCAGGCGCACATGTATGCCGGCGTGGCAGCCGGCGTGGGCGCTCTTTCCGGCAACCTACACGGCGGTGCCAATGAGCAGGTCATGAAGATGCTGATCGAGCTGCAGGAAGAGAAGGACGTGGCAGGGTGGGTGAGAAATCAGCTTGAAAGCGGCAGGAAAATCATGGGTATGGGCCATGCCGTATACAAGACCACTGATCCGCGGGCGAAATTCCTGAAAGAGATGGGCAGACGGATTGGAAAAAAACTCGGGCAGGAGCAGTGGTACCGCCTGTTGACAGAGGTCGAGGAGACCGCCGTGGCTGAACTAGAGAAGCGGGGTAGAACCACAATCAAGCCGAATGTTGATTTTTACAGCGCTCCGGTCTACCACATGATGGGCGTCCCCCTCGACCTGATGACGCCGGTTTTCGCTGTTGCCCGGATAGCAGGCTGGACTGCCCATATTATCGAGGAAAAGTTCGGGGATGCCCAGAAAAAACCTGCGCTCTACCGGCCCTCTTCGGAGTATGTCGGCAATTACTGCGGAAGGACGGGCTGCGCTTATACACCAGTCACGCAGAGGAAATGAAAGAGAAGATCAGGAAACGAGGAAAGAAATCTCTGAAACTCTGCAAGATTTCCGGGAAGTGTTCGATGGTTGTAATTTGATATGTCATGGTAATAGTACGGAGGACGCATATGGCAGCGAAAAAAGCTATCATCAAGAAAAAGCAGGTGAAAAAAAGATCAACCCGCCCCAAAACAAAAAGCGCGGCGTCCCCCGTGAAAGGGGTGAAAAAAATGAAAGTTCAATCGATAAAATCCTTTGTAAGAAAAGCAGGGAAGATTCAATCCATCAATCCCTATACGGAACAGGTTATCCGGGAGTTCGATCTTCTGGAACGTGACGAAGTCGATCGGGAAGTCCAGGTATCGCGAAAAGTGTTCACGAACTGGCGTGAGATGCCGGTAACGGAGCGCGTGAAATATATCAAAAAGCTGGGCGAAGTGCTGAGGTCGGAGAAGCGGACCTACGCAGAGCTTATGACCAGGGAGATGGGCAAACCGATCAGGGAATCACTAGCTGAAGTGGAAAAATGCGCATGGCTGTGCGATTACTACGCGGAGAACGCCGCACCGTTCCTGGCCCCGGAAGACATCAAAACCGAGGCGAAAAAGAGCTACGTCATGTTCCAGCCCCTGGGCGTTGTCCTAGCGATCATGCCCTGGAACTTTCCGTTTTGGCAGGCTTTCAGGTTCGGTATACCCGCAATTGCCGCGGGCAATGTGGTAGTCCTGAAGCATGCGTCCAACGTACCCATGACCGCCCTTGCTATCGAGGAGGCGTTCCGGAAAGCAGGGTTCCCGAACAATGTGTTCAAAACCCTGATTATCGACGCGACCGAGGCCCTGCGGCTCATCGACAAGGACCTGGTTGACGCCGTCTCGCTCACGGGCAGCAACCGGGCCGGCGAGGAAGTGGGCGAACATGCGGGGAGGAATATCAAAAAACTTGTCCTGGAGTTGGGCGGATCGGACCCCTTCATCGTTCTCGACGATGCGGACGTAGAGAAGGCCGGCCGAATGGCGGCGAACGCCAGGGTCGTTAATACGGGACAGAGCTGCATCGCGGCGAAGAGGTTCATCGTCATGAAGAGCGTGGCCGAGGAGTTTAAGAAGCATTTCATCGCCCGTTTGAGAGAATTAAAGATCGGCGATCCCATGGACGAGACCACCGATATTGGTCCTGTTGCCAGGAGGGACATCCTGAACTCGCTAAACGCCCAGCTGAGGGACGCCGCGGCAAAAGGAGCCGAGGTTGTTCAGATGCCGGCGCCGTCGCAGAAAGGCCTTTTCTTTCCTCCCGCTGCGGTCTATAATCCGAAACCGAACATGAAAGTCCTGCACGAGGAGGTCTTCGGTCCCATCGCGCCCGTGATCGTCGTGAAGGACGAAGACGAGGCGGTCCAGGTGGCGAACGACACGGAATTTGGCCTCGGCGCGGCTGTCTGGAGCAGGAACACAGAACGGGCGGAGCGGATCGCTGCGAAGCTCCAGGCAGGGACCATCGCCATCAACGATATGGTTAAGTCGGACCCGCGGCTGCCATTCGGCGGGGTGAAAAAGTCCGGAATCGGCAGAGAACTGTCTCATCACGGGCTTAAGGAATTTGTGAATATCAAGACCGTGGTGGTGAGGGAATAATAAGTTTGCCGTTCCCTGTCGAGCGTTTTGAATTGCAGACGGGAAACCGGAGTTGATGCTTGACGCGGCACAAAAGACGGGGGTACGATTTGCCCTGCGAGAGGGGAGAGCGGGTGAAGGCTTCCGATTTGTTCATGAGGCAACTGGAGGAGGAAGGGGTCGAGTATGTATTCGGCCTGCCCGGTGAGGAAAACCTGGACTTCCTGGAATCACTCCGAACATCAAAGATCAAGCTGATCCTTACCCGCCATGAGCAGACGGCAGCATTTATGGCCGCGACGTATGGGCGGCTTACGGGAAAAGCGGGGGTGTGCTTCTCGACCCTGGGGCCAGGGGCGACCAACCTTGTCACCGGCGTGGCCCATGCGCAGCTCATCGGCGCTCCGCTTATCTCTATCTCGGGTCAGAAAGCGCTTCGCGGGAACCGCCAGGCAAGGTTCCAGCTCATCGATATTGTGAGCCTGATGCGGCCCGTTACCAAAGAATCGATATCCATCGTCGATCCCGGAGTTATTCCAACGGTCCTGAGGAACGCCTTTAAATTGGCCCAGGCTGAACGTCCGGGCGCGGTTCATCTGGAATTGCCCGAGGACGTGGCGGAGAGCACGACCGACGCCGTCGTGCAGAAGCGCGGCCTCGTACGCAGGCCGGCGCCCGACGCCAAGGCGCTCATTCGCGCGGCCGAGTTGATCAACCAAGCAAAAACCCCCCTCATCATCCTTTCCTCGGGCGCGAACCGGAACCTGATCACCCGTCAGCTGATGCAGTTCATCGAAAAGACGGGTATTTACGCCGTCCATACGCAGATGGGGAAGGGAGTCGTGAGCGACGACTCAGCTTACAGTTTATTCGCAACGGGGATGCATAAGCGTGATTATGTGAATTGTGGTATCGACCGTGCTGATGTGATCATCACCATCGGCTACAATATCGTCGAGTACCCCCCCTTTATCTGGAACCTTAATCTGGACAAAAAAATCATTAATGTCGATTTTACCGAGGCCGAAGTTGACCGTTATTACAATCCCGTCATCGAGATCATCGGCGACATCTCCTGCTCGCTGCGTCAGCTCGGAGAACTGATCGCGGGCAAAAAAAAAGCCGATACCTTCAAAACCATCCGGGATTTTTTGGACAAGAAGCTGTCGCTCGATTTCAAGAATCACTATCCCCCGACACCCCAGGAGATCGTGCGCCACGTGCGTGAAGTGCTATCGCATGAGGACATCCTGACGCTGGACAACGGGATTTACAAACTATGGTTTTCGCGGCTCTACAGGACGTACAAACCCAATACGTTCCTCCTGGACAACGCCCTTGCGACCATGGGCGCTGGTCTTCCTTCGGCCATGGCTGCCAAGCTGATAAGGCCGGAACGGAACGTGCTCGCTGTGGTGGGGGACGGAGGGTTCATGATGAACTCGCGGGAGATTGAAACCGCGCTGCGATACAACCTTCCTCTTGTCATCCTTGTATTGAACGACAATGCATACGGGTTTATTAAATGGGAACAGCAGGCCAAGGGATTCGAGAATTTCGGTCTTGAGTATAAGAATCCGGACTTTGTGAAATATGCAGAGAGCTACGGCGCCGTGGGGATGAGGGTGGAGAAAGGCAATAAGTTATCGGAACTGCTGCGGAAGGCGTTTTCCCTGAATACTGTGGTCCTCATCGAGTGCCCCATTGATTATTCGGCCAATTTTGAAACGTTTTCGCGGGAATTATCGAATGTCGTGTGCGAACCCGATTGACCATGTTCTTGTCCGCAAACAAAAAAGTCTCGCCTATACAAAAAAGTCTCGCCTATACAAAAAAGTTCTAGCGATTTTTGCAGAATTGCAAAAACAAGGAACAATAAAGTTCTTACTTTTCGGCGGAGTTCTATACAACATTTGGCTGACGCAACCTCAGTGATATGGCCTGTGAAAGTTCCATGAATTCTACTACACTCGTTCCGATTGATCCATTCCGGTCATACTCGGCTGTTTTATAATATCGTAACTTCTTGTTAGATACATTTCAACCTGTAGGTTAGTAAAATTCCGTGCTGGTAAAAATCTTGACTACACCTACAAGCTTTCAGGCGTGTTGACTATAAATCAATGCGGAATACTACTTGAAAAGTGATAATCAAATAAAGGGCATCTCCGAGCATACCAGAACCTAACCGAGTGCCCCATGTGCGCCGACCGTCTACTGGGAGACGGCATCCGATTTTGTAACCGCCACACGAATCTGGGATGCGTTGGTGTAGGGGGTGTTGGTGCTTTCCTGCCATATCGCATAAAGCTTGCTTCCGAATACAGTCAATTGAGGAGCGACGGCGCTTTGTGTAGTGTCCTTGTTGATACCGTTCGGGCCGTTTCCGTCCACGAAGGCCCAAGAGGGTGATGAGTCATTGCCATTATATACCGCCACGCGAATCTGGGTTGCGTAGACTGCGAGGTTGTTGTTGCCTTCCAGCCACGTCGCATAAAGCTTGCTTCCGAATACGGCCAATTGAGGAGCGACGGCGCTTTGTGTGGTGTCATTGTTGATGCCGTTCGGACCGTTTCCATCCACGAAGGCCCACGAGGGTGATGAGGCATTGCCATTATATACCGCCACGCGAATCTGGGTTGCGTAGACTGCGAGGTTGTTAGTGTCTTCCTGCCACGTCGCATAAAGCTTGCTTCCAAATACGGTCAATTGAGGAGCGACGGCGTTTCGTGTGGTGTTCTTGTTGATGCCGCTCGTGCCGTTTCCGTCCACGAAGGTCCACGAGGGTGATGAGGCATTGCCGTTATATACCGCCACGCGAATCTGGGTTGCGTGGAATGCGGGGGTGTTGGCGTCTTCCTGCCACGTCGCATAAAGCTTGCTTCCGAATACGGTCAATTGAGGAGCGACGGCGTTTCGTGTGGTGTTCTTGTTGATGCCGCTCATGCCGTTTCCGTCCACGAAGGTCCACGAGGATGATGAGTGATTGCCGTTATATACCGCCACGCGAATCTGGGTTGCTGAGACTGCGGGGGTGCTGGTGTTTTCCCACCACGTCGCATAAAGCTTGCTTCCGAATACGGTCAATTGAGGCGCAATGGCGCGTTGTGTGGTGTCCTTATTGATGCCGTTCGGGCCATTTCCGTCCACGAAGGCCCAGAGACCGGTAAGAGCACCGCCACCGCTGGAAACGACCAGAACCGCAGTCGAAAGAACCAGAATCAAAATGCTCGATAACCGTTTCATAGTGGCCTCCTCTTATGTTATGACCGTCTCTTTGTCTATGATTATGACCTTATTGTGCACGATAGCGGCCTATTCCGAAGAGGTGTTGCGTTTTTTCTTCTTGTGTATTTTTTCGATATCGCTTCGAGCGGTAGAAAAGCCGAGGGGGTCCAGTGATTCCTCCCGCTTGACAAGGGCCATGAAATCGCACTTCGTGCAGTCCTTCAGCTTTTTCGCGTAAGTGCCCTGGACCGTACCGCCGCAGAACGTGCCCACCACCGCCCAGCATGCTCTCCCCGCTCCAATCCCCCCATGGGCGCCGTCCAGGTCTTCGTTGAGGGTCACCGGGCAGATTCCGAGCTCCCCCTCCTTCTCTCCTCCGGGTTGTCGTCCGCATTTCATGTATTCCCAGCAATTCAGCTTTTTCATGGCGTCCTCCTCGTCCTTCGCAGAGCAGGATTGGTCCGGATAAACTTCTGCAGAAGCCCGTTGGAAATTTGCATATGAGCGTTATTCGCTAGTCGGTTGAGCTCACTTCATAGTCGCACTCTCAAAGGACTTTCGGACGAATGCCCCTATCTCACTGATCAGGTGTAAAAGCTCCCGCGAAGAAGTGGAAGCAGATCGTGAAGCTCCTCGATGCCCTCCTGTAAAGTGAGAAGATGAAGAAAAGCGGATAGAATAAAGTCGAGTTGTACTGCGCTTAATCCCACCTGCCACGGATAGAGAGCTAAACAATAGTTTCTTCGTCACGGGGAACTATGCCGTCAAAAAATCACGAAAACAATGCCTTTGAATATTTTACCATACGGGTTTCCCCCTGCAATTACTCTAAAATTATATTGGACGAGGCTAAGTACAGGGAAAATTTGATGGGGCCTTGTTGGAAGTCGGATGATAATTTTCGAAAAATGAACGATTCATAAACGCGACTACACCAGTAAAGAGCCGTATTGCTTCCTGGCCATTTCCTGGACTGTTTTGATCAGTTTAAAAGACTCTTTCAGCATTGTTCTCTCCATCGTGCCAAGGCATTGGGGATTGATGAAATTATCCGGTGACGACCCTTCCTTGATTTGCTCGTACTGGTGCCTGAGCCTCAGCGACATAAGGAACTCGAAGGCCTGTTCGAGTTCACCGGAAAATTGGCCTGCTATACATGAGCGGTCCTTCCCTTCTGCAAGCCGCTCCACCGTGGAGGTATAGTACGCTTTCAGTTCCAATGCGGAGAGCCGTGCGGCATCGACGATAGGGCTGAGTCCCGTGGTCTTGATATTGAATGTTCCTTTGTGGACACCTTTCTTTTCGCATTTGAATTTTCCGAAGACATCTATGGGAAGTCTTTTACTTACCAAGGCACTTGCCATATTAGCGAAGAAAGGTATCTTGTCCTTGATCTCATACCCCAGGAAAGCCCTGAGCTTTTCGGCAAGCAGGGTATTCCCGTGCACTGGCCGGAAATCAAAGAAGATCAGGGACCGGAGAATCGCTTCAGCCGTGGGGATGTTGATCCAGTTCGAAAAATACTTCTTCCAGACACTGAGCGGCTGGCACCACATCGGGTTGCTCGCCATGTAGCCGGCACTGCACGGGGGGAACCCGCACCGAGCTAGTGCCTGCTGCATTTGGATGGAGAACTCGCCAAAATATCTCGCAGCAGCGTCTACCCTAGTACCCTGATCCTCATAGATAATTGCGTTGTCTTGGTCCGTTTTGAAGGTCTGTTCTTTTCTCCCCTCACTACCGAAGACAATCCAGCAGTAGCCCACGGGCGGCGGCCCCATTCGAGACTCGGTGATCTTGAGGACACTTTTCAACAGCCGATCGTTGATCTCGGTGATGATCCTGGCTATGGTGCTTGACTTGGCCCCTTCTTTGATCAGGAGAATAATGGTCCGGTTGATCTTTGTTGCTGCAAGTACGAGCCCGTCAAGTGTGTCCTGGCTTTCTATCTCCCGTGCCAAGGACAGCGGCGACATGCCCTGCAACATCATGAGGTCGTGACTGGTCAGTATCCCTTTCAACTCGCCATTGCCGACCACGAGGAGGTGGTGAATATTATATCGCATCATCTTCAGAAGGGCCTCATAGCAGTAGTCCCGGACTTCCGCTTTGATGAGAGTAACGCTCATGATATCTCCCACTCGCCCGGTTATGTCCGTACCCCGGGAAACTACCTTGTTCCTGAGGTCCCTATCCGTGATCACTCCCGACGGCAGACCGCGTTCATCGAGCAGGACCAGTGAACTGATACTATGGTTTGCCATGATCTCCGCCGCCTGCCCAATGGACACGTCCTCCAACGCAGTGACCACCTTCCTGGTGGCCAGGTCGCCCAAGACGTTTGTGAACAGGAGCTTGTCCCCGCCACCGTACAGCAGCGTACGGTCGTTCATCTCCTTATAGGCCATATGAATGAGCCTTTTTAATAAGGACATGAGACAGAATTCAGAAAATTCCGCATTCGATTTCAGCAGCCCAAGAACCGTCTCCTTGTGCACCAAGTAGACAGAGGTGTCTTCCGAAGCAACGATTGTGTCCATCGAGATTTCGCCAAACAAAAAGGAGCGCATGCCGTAAAATTCACCAGCAGTCCGTCTATCTACCAGCACCTCCTCACCCTCCTTCGTCCTGACGAATACCTTGACCGCACCGCTCCGGATAATTGTGAGGTGTTCCGCCGCAGGACCGTTCTGGCGGAGAATAACCTGTCCCCGGGGATGAAACGCCGTCGACACGTCCTTCATGATGTTAGCGAGGACCGTGTCATCAACGAAGTTGAAGGGAGGTGTTTGTTTGAGGAACATGCGTACGTCATCAATCATCATAGTACATGTCCAAGAGTTATCTTGAAACGGATGCTGTCAACCCGATATTTCAAGGGCTTTTCTTACGGCCCTCTTCATCTCATCATGCATAAGAGGCTTTACAATGAAATCGCAGGCCCCTACCTTGCTTGATTCTACAGCCGTCGTCAGGGAGGCAAATGCTGTGATAACAATAACTTTTTGCGCAGGATTGATCTTACGGTATTTTGCCAGAAGCTCGATGCCGCTGATGCTAGGGAGGATGATGTCGGTGATGATGAGGTCGTAGGATTTGTGTTCGAGAAGTTTGAATGCTGATTCGGCGCTGTCTGCGATGTCAACCTCGTAACCTTCACGAGATAATACTCTCTGCAAAGATGTACAGAGCGTATCTTCGTCTTCGATTATGAGCAGCCTCTCATCCATATTTCCCCTTCTCTGTTGATTTGATTACTCAGAACCATTTCAAGGGTATTCATATAGTGCCCCTTTGATAATACTTCACGCGTGATAAGAATCGTCATTCCCGCTGTTTTCCTGTCCTTTCATAACGAAAGACTAAAGCCGCTCTCGCTTATGGTAGTTATGACCATGCCCTATCGTAAAAAGAACTTCGTCTGTAATATCGCAGTCTATACCCCTCACCCGGTCCCGGCGATATATACCTCATGCCCTTCAATCGTAGCTTCCTGTTCAGTGACGATCGCGTTCACTATATCACGCCTGCTTGCAATACCCAGAATCACGCCATTGTTTTTTGACGGCAAATGGGCGCATGTGCTTGTCCGCCATGAGCACCATACAGTCCCGCAGCGACTTCGATGGGCTGACAAAGATCGGCGATTCACTCACGATCTCCCTCACCAGGGTATTCTTCGATGACCTCTCCTTAAGGATTACCTTCCGGACACAATCCCGTTTGGAAAACACGCCGGCGAGCGTCCCGTTCTCCACAACAAGCAGCGCGCCGAGGTTCTTTGCCTCCATGATCTCGGAGCATCAAACGCCGAGGCATTGGAACCGATTGCGATAAACCATTTGCCTTTCGTACGTAGCACTTGAGCGGCCGTTATAGAAGTGAACATCTGCGTTATGTCCTTGTGCGTTAGTGAAAAAAAAGGCCGGGCTCACCCAAGGTTGAATCCTTCGGCAGCTCGGCCTTCTCCTCCAAGGAAAGACTCTTCGCTTTCCCAACCTTCTCTCGAAGGATTTTGTTTTGGTGGGCAACTTTGCTTATTTCTATTTAATCTATAGCACTCGTTGCTGCGGTTGTCAAAATCAATTTCTGTATATCAAGTCATCTCAAGTTGCTTTTTTAGGCTGAAATAAAGAGTATGACGGAAGAGGGCATGAGGGACGTGTAAAAACTACACGAAAATTGCTCATCACAAAAGTCGTTGAGCCAGCAACCCATATCTTTTTTCAACAAATACGACCTTAGCTTGCTATATATTCCTCAATTTTATGACAATGTCGTCATATGGGTGTTTTGGGGGGATATGATGATGAATTCAAGATGTATTCCGCAATTTCCAAGTTATGCAACTGCCTTAGAAGAGGAAGGTTGTTACTGATAGAAATCTTTATCACAAAATGCATGATACAAAATGAATGCTGCACCTTAGTTAATATTATATGAAACTCAACTCCACCTACAAGGTTGCATTGTCAATATTGTGACAAAGGCAAAGACTACTGGTTATAACTTGTAATCCCCAAATTATCACTTTTTCCTGACACATTTAGTAAATCCCTCATATCAGAGCTGTGCAAGTTAATCCATTTCACACTATTCATGGTAGATTGCTCAACCCCATTTTCATCTTCCATAAGAAATACTTCTCGAATCCGAGTTTCATCCATTTTGCCCAGATCGCCTTCTTCATATAGGAACTCTGCCTCGGCGGGAGCACCGGATACGCCTTCATCAGTGCGGCAGTATTACCCATATCCATGAGACAAACCACACCAAGCTCATCAGCGATGGGTGGGGTTTTCCCGGCAACATCGGACGCAATGGTCGCGGCAGCAATCTTCGCCATCTTGACCGTCATGAAACCGGTCTTTGGAACACCCGTCGGCACAGGCGTAACCTCCGGCGGCGCAATCGCTATGGCAACACCGATGGCAAATATATTCTTATGTTTCGTATGCCGGTAATTCTTGTCCACGGGGATGAAGCCTCGCGGATTCCCGAGTGGTGCGACAGCTGATACCCCCTTGAATGGCGGCGCTATCATGGCAAGCTTGAACGGGAGCTTCGTCCCGTCTTTTAATTTAATCTCTCCCGGCGTGACTTCCTCGATGGCCTGGCTCACGATGGGTTTAATGTCCCGCTCAGCGAACTCGTACTCTATGAAGGTTTTTGAATTGCCGAGCCCGCCGACGCCCATGTGCCCGAGATAGGGTTCCGATGTGAGATAGATGATGGGGACTTTGTGTCGCATCTTTCGCCGTCTCAGTTCGGCGTCCATTTCGAACGCGAGCTCGTAAGACGGGCCGAAGCAGCTCACCATCTGCGATGAGCCGAGAACTATCGGCCCGGGATTTTCGAGGACACGCTTCCACGTCTCTCCGGTCTTCACCGCATGATCGAGAGTGAAGGTGCAGGCTGTATACCCCTTGTCAGGTCCAAGGCCGGGGATCTCGTCAAAGGAGAGATAGGGGCCGGTGGATATGACGAGATGATCATAAAGAAGTTCTCTCCCTTTGGAAGTAATAACCTTCGATGCATCAGCATCAATCTGTTTTGCAGCATCATGAACAAAGTCGATTCCCTTCGGTTTCAGGATCTCACTAACCTTGAGCGTGATGTCATCCGGCTTCCTCCAGCCCATGATGAGCCAAGGCAGCGACGGGAGGAACACAAACCGGTCATCGTCGCTCACTGCTGTTACGTCTGCGTTCTTGCCAAGCAGTCGCTTCAGCTCTAAGGCAGCTGTCAATCCCCCGAACGATCCCCCTAAAACAACGATTCTCGCCATAGTTCCCCCCTTGTACTTCAAAAGTTAGAACATACCGACAACCTTACCTCCAGCCGTAATAATGTCCGTAAGTTTGTCATAGTCGATGATTTTAGCTCGGACATCTAGTTCCGAATCCTTGAGACCTCGGAGCCTCTTGTCGTCATCCACCACATACACCGCGCTGGGAAAAGATCCAAGCCGGCCCTTCTGCGCTAAATAGACCCCGTTTTGCAGCAGGATAAGATCGGCACCGCCATCTTTCGCAAGGGTCAAGCCTCGTGCTCCATCAGTCGTATCCGGTGCGCTTTTGATGATTACAAGCATGATAGTCTCCTTAAAAAACCATTGTTGTATCTGTTTTGCCGATGATATTGGCGATTTCTGTGCTATTTGTAATCGTGACCCCCTCGATTATACAATCATTAGCGATTTGTTCCCTTTTCAACGACGTTTCATCAGCATAGACCGCAACACCCATGTCAATGCAATCCTGAATGCCATCGCCCGCATTCAGATATTTTGTCTGGGATACGTCCTGTCCCTTTCTTGCCGCATGTACTCCGCCATCAACAAGCAAAAACTTTACCTCCATGTCGTCGGTCACTCCCCCCAGTGCATGGCGGATCGCCTCCGAGGCGTCGACGGTCCCGTACGGTGGCCTTCTTAAAATGATGCTTATGCTGCCCATAATCGCCTCCTTAGATGCCGAAATTTAAAAATACGGGCTTTGACTTCACAACATTAAAAAGCCCTTTTAGCGAACTCATCTCACCGCCCTCAATAGAATCATCAGCCGCAAGACCGCGGCTTTTCATGCAGCCTGTTCAGATATCAACCTTAAGGCCCTTTCCCACAAGGTCTACCAGCGTTGAAAGCGCCTGAGGGACCTGTCCTTTCACAATGGAGAAAACGCCGTCACCCGTGGCAATAAGTCTGGCCCGGTGCCCCTTCTTCAGAGCAGCTTCCGCCAGTTTGAAAATAGTATGCGTATTCTCAAAGGTGTAGGGAGTCGTGGAAAGAAACATTACAATCTCTTTTTGCATGTTGGCCTCCTCAATGAAATTAATATGTCAAGACCCTGTCGCTTTTTTGAGCCCCGCCAGGGGACAGATATCTGTCTGCCCTGTATTGCGACGCTTGAGGCAGGTGCTGCAGGCGAATATTTTTCCATTAAAAGCAATGGAGTGTTTCTTCATAAAGATTATCGTCTCCTTTCACCGGGGTAGGTACCTTTTTTCGTTACCGGACAGCAAGCAGGAGCGGGGATATCTTCTTCATACTGTTTTTTGAGAATTTCGAGGAGGTCGGGGATAAGAGGTTCTTTCAGGAAGTAGCACTTGAGCCTGCCGTCAACGAAGAAATCGACAATTCCATTCGTCCGTAGAAGGGTCAAATGTTGTGATACGTTAGGCTGGCTGATGTCGAGAGATTCCTCGAAGTCGCTCACGCATTTCACACCATGTATAAGTTCTTCGAGTATCTTGATGCGAATGGGGTGGGCAATTACTTTGAGGAGATCTATCCTTTTCTCTACCGGGATCATATGGCTCGTTCTCCTTATGTTAAGGACGGGACTATCTTATGCGCAGACTATATTGCATAAATATATTCAGATATTATTATACTTTTATATAAATATCAAGAATTGTTTGCAAATACTGAACATTCCTTAAATAGATAAAAAAAGGAGGAGTTCTGGCTGGATAGCGTTTATTCTCGTACCGAAACGCCCAAAGGGGTGATGGCTTTAGCTCTCTTTAAAATCGAGACCTGTCAACGATTGCATTATTATCGCTCAATTGATATGCGTTTCATGCGCTTGCGCGAAGTAGATGCGCAAAGAGCACGTCAGAGGCAGCAATCCGACAAGGTCCCAAGGATATCTTCGGCTAGCGCTCTGAACCTACGAACGGCGTAAGGAGGAAACCGCGGAGCAGCTGCCATTTTTCCTCGCGGAATCTCGGTAGCCCTATCGTAATCGTCTACGTATCTTCTCTCTTTCTCAATGACCGGAACAGACGATCCCAGACCGAAAGCAGGCTCGTGTAGTTCGAATTCGTTTCGAATAGTTCGACCGAATGATGGACACGGTGCATATTCGGCGTGACAATAACAGCACGAAGTATGCGATCCCACTTTTCAGGGATCGCCAGGTTGCTGTGATGAAAGAGCGTCGAAATATTTAACATGGTTTCGAACAAAAGTACCTCGGCAAAGCTCATGCCGAGGAGAATTACTACGGGAAGCCGGATGACTGTCGAGAGAACCAGTTCGCCAGGATGAAAGCGGAGCGCCGTCGTCGTGTCCATGTCCGTATCAGCATGATGGGCACGATGAAACAGCCAGAAAAACGAAATGCGATGGTTCGCCATATGCCAGAAGTACATCCAGATATCAAAGAGAATAAAAATAAGCACCGTTTTCGAATACGCAGTTAACGGAATCCTGTGCGTAAGCCCGAGGGAAAACCGGTCGGCCCAGCCGATTGTCGTGATGGTTAGGCCAGCAAGCAGTAGACTGGCAAGCATGCCGTCTAACAGGGCAGTAAGGATATGGGGAATGGCGTGTTTAATCCGGTGAGCACGGTTCTTGTAGTGCGGGAACACTCCTTCAAGAAGGAAAATCACGATAAGCCACGCAAAAATGAAGAATGGTTTTATGGCCATAAGAAGAAACCAGCGGACAGACTATAGTGATCAGGTGGCTCTATCCGGAGTTGGCATTAACTACAAAAGAACCGGGCAGGAGCATTGATTAAAAACTTCAAACGGAATTCTTCATCTTCCTTGTTGTCCTGTCTCGCCAGGGATCACCTAAAAGTGTGGAATGCCAATAATATGACGATGGTGTAAAATAGCGGGTTGTAACCTGCAAGCCGTGAAGACCCTATCATGTCACGTCGGTCTATCAAATGCATACCTGATTTTTTGCCCTTAGCTTGCCTTGATAAACCGCAGGAAACCGCGCTATTCAACTGACATACATTTACAGACCTCAATTCTATATGAAAGGGGTTGTCTTGATGGGGATAAATTTAAACAACGGGGAAATACCCGAATGTATGGTTATTTCCTCACCATTTTTTTTAGGAAACACAATTTTAGTTCCAGAACAACATGTAAATATAATATTATAAAATAATTTTTTTGGTACTAAGGGATGTTTAATGATTTGTTTATAAAGGCATATTTCTCTCATATCTTTTTGTGACCTGAGTTTAATTTTGAACACAAAAGGTGGAGTACTTATTGCATAGCTTGAATTATGATCGAGTAATAATAGGTTTACTCGCTAAATGCAGCGCAAATAGCTATAATATATCTATGTCCCTGCAATTAATGACATTTATGAAATCAATTGATCCACTAATAAATCGGCCAGCCCGCAATTCGGGTTGTTGAATGACTAAGCTCTGCTTTGGCAAAGTGTTTATTTGTAAGTTATCAATATATATAGATAAATAAGATATTGCGTCATGGTCGCGGGAAAGTTTCTTATCAATTTTATGATATGCCCATTATGATTATGAGCAATACATGAATGCTGAGGGAGCAGAAACGCATGCCTCGCAGAGTCCTTATAATTGAAGACGATAAAGATATCGCCCGTCTTTTGGAGCTTCATCTGAGAGATGCTGGATACGAAGTAAGCTTGGCCTTTGACGGCAATGCTGGTATCGAGCAAGCCCTCTCGAAAATCCACGACCTTATTATTCTGGATCTGATGCTGCCGGGCGTGGACGGGCTGGAGATCTGCCGGCGCTTGAGAGCCGCAGCCACCTACACTCCCATCATAATGCTGACCTCAAGGTCTACCGAGTTTGACCGGGTTCTCGGCCTGGAGATCGGAGCAGACGATTACCTGACAAAACCATTCGGCATTCGGGAACTTCTGGCGCGAGTTAAGGCTCTATTCCGTCGCGTGGAGGTGCTTAAGTTGGAGACGGCGCATCAATCGCACGAAACGATCCAGACAGGTGATCTGGTGGTTGACGTTGAAAAGCGGAAGGTTACGCTCCGGGGAAATCCCTTGATGTTGACAGCCAAAGAGTTCGACCTACTACTCCATTTCATGAATTGCCCCGGAAAGGTGTGTACACGTAAGGAGTTGCTGAATTTAGTCTGGGGTTACGGGTATGAGGGCTACGAGCACACGGTCAATTCCCATATCAACCGCCTCAGGGCCAAAATAGAGGAAAACCCAGCCCAACCCCGATACATTTTGAGTGTGAGGGGGATCGGCTATAAGCTTTCCGATTCAGCAGATTTGGCCAAGGGGTAGCGTAGTATTCAAAAATCTTTACAACAGACTGGCCGCCGTCCTGAACATCCTGCTCACGCCCTACCCCACCCGGCTGTATACACCAAGAGAATCCTCGAGCTCCATGAGAGCTGCATCGAGGTCAGCAGTTCGGTTAATGTCGGACCAACCTCCACGTTTAGCATGCCGGTTTACAACACTGAGTGTCATACGTACATGACCGGTATTGAGCGATTCAGCCTTTAGTCGGCCCTTTTCCTGTGACCAACATGTTATATTGCCGTGATGGTTTTGTGACCAATGCTAAGGTATTCTCAAATCAGGGCACAAGGGCAGCAAACACACGGTCAATTCTCATGTCAACTGTCTGAGGGTCAAAGCAGAAGACAACCCTGGCCAGCCGTTCTACATTTTGTGCGTTTTTAGAGTCGGCTACAAGTTCTCCGGTCCCGAAGAATTATTGAAGGTATAAGCTTATGTTTAAAACCCTTTACTTCAAACTGGCCGCTGTGCTCGTGGGGATATTCTGTCTGATAGGAGTACTTTACATTTTGCTTACGCTCTACACTACCCAGATGTATTTTCAGGAGGTGAACCAGAAGCTCAACCGTTCGCTGGCGCAGAATTTAGCGATGGAAGAAATCTTAATAAAAGACGGTCGGGTCAATCAAGAAGCCCTTCAGGATATCTTTCGCATGATGATGGTTGTGAACCCCGGCATCGAGGTTTATCTCCTCGATCCGAACGGCACCATACTGGCGTTCTCCGCGCCTCCTGGAAAGATGAAACGGCAAACGGTATCATTAAATCCCATAAAACAGCTGCTGAACGGAACATCCTCTTTACCCATCATGGGTGACGATCCGCGCGACCTCACACATAAGAAAATATTCTCCGTTTCACCAATCTCTCTGAAAGGCAGCATGCAAGGATATGTTTACGTTATTCTGGGTGGCGAGGAATTTGACACAATCGCCCAGATGCTCCAAGGCAGCTACATCCTCCGGCTCAGTGTGTGGGCTGTGGCAGGAGTCTTGTTGTTCGCCTTACTGACCGCGCTTCTTCTCTTCAACTGGATGACTCGCAGGCTCCAGAGTCTTACAGCGACCATGGAAACCTTCCGGCGGAGTGATTTCTCAGAGCCTCCCGATCCTCTGAGCCGGTTTCGAACCGGTTCAAGAAATGAAATCGACCGCCTCGGTACGATTTTTACGTACATGGCGGATCGTATCGTTCACCAGATAAAGGAACTTAGAGAGGCCGATGCGCTTCGGCGGGAGTTAGTTACGAATATTGCGCATGATCTTCGAACGCCGCTGACCTCGCTTCAGGGCTATCTCGAGACCCTGCTCATTAAGGAAGGAGGGTTGACGCCTGAGGAACATCAGAACTATCTCACGATTGCCATCAAGCGTTCCGAGCAATTAGGAAAACTCGTTTCCGAACTCTTCGAACTCGCAAAACTGGATTCTCCCGATGTACAGGTCAGCTTCGAGCAGTTCTCTATCGGCGAACTTATTCAGGATGTTTTACAGAAGTTCCAGCTCGATGCCGAGAAGAAAAAAATCACTCTTCACGCGAACGCGGCGGAATCCCTTCCCCTGGCGCTCGCTGATATAGGGTTATGCGAACGCGTCCTTGAAAATCTGATCGAAAACGCAATCCGATATACTGGGGAAGACGGATCTATAAGCGTTAGTGCTGTTCTCAAAGACGAACGAATGGAAATGCAGGTGTCGGATACCGGCTCTGGCATCCGGCCGAAGGATATTACGCAGCTATTTGACCGCTCTTCTTGGCTGAAGAGAGAACATCCGAAGGACGCAGAGAGGGCCGGGCTAGGTCTGGTCATCGTCAAGAGAATCCTGGAACTCCACGGGAGCGATATTCAGGTGAATAGCGCCGTCAATGTCGGCACTACCTTTACGTTCACCCTGCCTGTTTATAGAACTCGATCATAATCCCACACGATCGAGCTTGAGAAACTCAGCCTTTAGAATTACTCTTTTTCGTGACCAAGATTTTACCCTACCGTGATGATTTCGTGACATTCGTAAGCTATACTTACTTTTAAGACAGAATGCAAAGAGTTGAAACGATACGACATTCTGTGCTCACCGATTTAAATAAATAAGAAAAATTATTATCAGCCTGGTTTTTGTCGCGGCATTAATTGACCTTTCTTGATCCGTCGTTTCATTGATCGCATATATGTTAAGTATTCTCGCGTTGGTAACCACGAAGAATATAACGATGCGGTTTATTAATCGTCCTGCTTCATGTGTGTCATTGCACACGTGCCATAATGAGTATGCGCGAAAGGAGGGATGCTGAATAATAGAGAGAGCATGAGGTCGAATCTAATGCATTTCTAATTTCTAATTGGGCAATAGGGCCCCCGAGGTACTTTCCAACAACGAATTGGAGGAAGCAATGAATAAAAAAATGTTAGTGGCAGTTTTATCTGCAGCAATGCTGATGATCTCCACAGGTGCAGCCTTAGCAGAAGATACACACGACAGCGTAAGGATCGCCACCGTTCGACTCCCGTTGGTGCATTGCTGGTACAAGGGTCAGGTGGCCTATTACATCCAAACGGAGGCATCCGATCCAGGCGTTGCCGCGCAGCAGGGCGTGAACTATGTACCGCAGCTGGCCAATACGATCAATGCTCCGGGTCCGGGGGGGGCTGTGGATGATATCTATGCTGTCACCAATTTCAAGCAGGGGAATGTGATACCTTCGGCGCCGATCCCGGCTGGCCCAAACAACGCAAATTCCCCCCCTTACTCTCCACTTTGGCAGGTCAGTCTGGTAACTTGGAACCCGGGCACGACACCCTACACGCTGAAATCGGAAGAGGAGGTGCTGGCAGCCAAGGCAGACGGCATGGTAACAATTGTGAAGACGAATATCGTCGTGAACTGTCCGGTGATTTTCACTCCCGTAGGAGGTCTGCTGCCGACAGCAAAGATTTTCGGTGCGGACATTGATTAACTGTAGTGGATCCGCTCTGAATGGACCTGGCAACATCATGCAGCGGGACAATGTAATACTGGTCGTTCTTGATGGGAACGTGCCGAATGATGACACGCCCCCCGTCTCTCACCGAAAATAATGTAATGAAATTGCGGTCTTTTTGTGAGGAGGCTCGATCTCTCCAGAGCATCTTTAAAGGCAGAGACAAGAGATGAAGAGAAGAACGAGTGGAAGGGGATGACCATGAAGAACCAAAGCGCTACCTATTTAGCTTTTACCGTTTTGATTTTTTTGTTTATATTTTCAGGATATAAGGTTTCTTTTTCGCAAGAGCGTGTAGAATCCAAGGTCGTCTTTTATGTTAAATGATTTGATGTTGGAAAGGAGGCCCTGGAAGGGCTGAAGGGAGTGAAGAGAGTTGATACAGGATTTCGCTATTTTAAAGAAATAAACACTGTTTATTATGATCCAAAGACGATTACCATCGAGGAAATGGAACTGGCCTTGAAGAAGGCGGGGACTTATGTTGAAACAGTAAAATAGTAAAGAAAAACGCCAACAATCTCTAGTGTTTGATATAATGATCCCACAAGAAATTTTTGAGTAGTAAGTGGGGGCAAAATGATGTCAGTACCATTTTAAGGAGAAACGAAAAGAATACCGTTAGACAATGCTTATCATGGCAGTCTTCTGTTTATTTTGTTACCTTTAAGTCCCGCATTCTCAAGCGAACCTATTTGACAAAACTTCTGATAGAGTAGTAAAGATATTTTCCTCAAGTAATCGGCAGAGAGGTGAGAATGTAGCCTAAGAGGTCAAGAACGACCAGGGATGCCATGATAAAGTGGGAAGAGTTATCTTCCGGAATATCTGTCGGGGATACATTATTTAAATAGGCCTTAAAAATATGATAAATTGAAAAAAGGAGGATTTACCATGAAAAAGATATTTGTATTAGTTACAGCCGCTATCTCCACCATAGTCCTGATGCTCTCTATTGGGGTCAATTTCGCTCAAGCGCAAGGAAATGGTGTAACGGTCTTTCCGCCAGAGGAGCAAGAAGTGATGACTAAGTCATGCAATATGGTCATGGATAAGGGACAGATGATACATGACGTGGGCATGATGATGAAAAAAGGCACGATGGATAAAGACACGATGATGAAACAGGGTGACATGATGATGAAAGATGGCGACATGATGATGAAAGAGGGCGACGTTATGTCGAAACAGGGCAATATGTTGATGCACAACGGAAAGATGATGATGGAAAACGGAAAGATGATGATGGAAGGTAAAATGGATAAAGATATGATGATGAAAGAGGGCGATAAGATGATGAAATCAGGCAGTAAGATGAAAGAGGCAGGCAAGAATGGCATTACGTTTTTTACCACTGGCGCTGGACCAGCTGATTAGCAGCCTCTCTCGTTCAACAAACGGAGTGGTTGAGAGACTCGTAATGCAATGCATCGAATAGAACTGAAAATAGATAAGCTAAAAATCCAATGCCACGGCAGCTTGATCAATTTGGGCACAGTCCCTAGGGGGGACTCTCCATTTTTGCGCAAGGTATCGCTGCCCGCTGAAGTGGATATCGCAGTTAGGGGGACGTATCGGATGATGATACGTCCCCTTCTATTAGTGCACTCGGCAGGGCGCACTCACTGAGGAAGAAAAGATAATGGGCAGTGATATGATGATGAAACGGGGCGATACGATGATGTAGAACAGGCAGATGACGATGGATGAAGGCAAGAAGAGGAAGGAAGGCATGATGAAATAAAGTGATCCAATGTTACAGAACCCGCTCACCGAGAGTATAATTAATATCATGAATCCCAGGGAGGAGAGTATGCCATGAAAGACTCACTGAGTAGGAGAGATTTTTTTAGGAGGGCCGGCGTAGGAGCTGTCGGATTAGGGTTTGGTGTTTCAGTTTTTGACGGGATATATCAGTATGCCGAGGCAGTTACCGAAGAGGAAAAACACTCCCTCCTTATGAAAGGCTCAGTTAATTTTATGGGGTTTATGGCCAAAGAGATTACTCCTAATGATGAATTCTATATCACAACCTATTCGGATACGGTGCCGACTATTGACCCCAAAAAATTTACTTTAAGAATCGAGGGCCTCGTCGAAAGACCTTATACGCTCAACCTGCAAGAACTGGAAGAGATGAAGGACAAGACGGAATTTGTCACACTCGAGTGTATTGGTAACCCCGTTGGGGGAGATGCCATCAGTAACGCCCTCTGGGATGGCGTGACGCTCAAAAAAATCATAGACAGGGCCGTCCCCAAGGAAGGGATCGTGAAAACTGTGTTTTATGCGGAGGAGGGTTACAGCGACAGCATCCCGTATGCCTTATCACTCTCAGATGACGTATTTCTTGCATACAGGATGAATGGAGAACCTTTACCCAGGAAGCACGGCTATCCTTTGAGGGCGATAGTCCCCGGCATTTATGGAATGAAACACGTCAAATGGCTTTCGAAGATAGAACTCGCTAATTACGATTTCAAGGGGTACTGGGAGAAGAAAGAATGGTCAGATGACGCAATCATTCCCAATCGGTCGCAAATCCTGATGCCGATGGAGGGGAAAATGGTGCCGCTCGGTAATTATGTCATCGGCGGAGTTGCATTTGGCGGACGGTACGGAATAAGCAAAGTTCAAATCTCTATCGACAATAAGAGGACATGGCATGATGCCGCACTTAAGCCGCCGCTTTCGAAGTGGTCATGGGTGATCTGGACATACGACTGGAAACCCTCTAAGGAGGGGGAATATACGATAACGGTTCGCGGAATTGACAGAGAGGGCAAAGTCCAGGAGTCTCCATCTCTTTTAGGAAAATTGTTACGTTCATTTCCTGATGGTGCAAAAGGTCTTCATGCTGTGAGTGTGAATGTAAGAAAATAAGAAGGCGTCTCCGGGGAATTCATGCCCTGGGAAACATAGCCGATGCGGTTGTCAAGGGGGTGATGCCCGGAGCGAGGCTTATACGTTCGTATAGTTAGAGGTCACTTACCTCTCCGGGATGGCAGACCGAAATACAGCAGTGATATTTTCAAGAGAGAATGTGAACCGAAACCATCAAGGTTTACTATTTCACAAATTTCATGTTCCATGTTGATTACCATTTCTCATGCGAAAGCTAGTGGCCTTAAAAAAACCAAGACAGCCGAGCTGTGGAGGGATGATGCCTTTGGGTGAGCTAGGCATTATTATTTGGCATACGATCAACAGCGTGACAAAAGAGAAGGAAGCATGAGGAACGACAGATTCATAAGAGCACTAATGTATATACTGGTGAGTCTAACGTTGACACTGATCTCTTGTGGAGGAGAAGGTGGAGGCTCACCTCCGAGCGATACAGGAATCAGCCAGTTGGCGAAGTCAACGGAAGGATAGCGGTTCTGAGGACTATTTGCATTACGCCGAGCAATCATCTGGATACCGACTCTGGAGAACAGCTCCACTTTAGCGCGAAGGGCTATTTCTCGGACAATTCCGTGCAGGATTTAACAACGATGGTGGTCTGGACCTCATCTGATCCATCAATTGCAACCATTAGTAACGCACCAGACTCAAAGGGACAGGCACTAGCAGTATCGAGAGGTTATTGTAGCATCTCCGCAGCACTGGATGGCATCTCAGATTCAACAATCATAGGTATTAATTAACGTCATTAACATGGGTGCGGTGGAAGGAAAAAGCATTGTGGACGTCAGAAAGGTGGAGCTAGCTTCGGTATCAGCAATCGGTATATATTCTGTCTCCTTATGCGGGGTAACTCATAACCGGGGCAATGGCGCTTGTAAAGAACAAGAATACCTTCGATAACTTTGTAAAGTCACCTCCCATGTTTTCAACTCTGTCCGAGTCGATCAAACTCGCTGCACTATCTTTTACGAATGATATTTTAAAATTAAGTTGCTGCATTTAAGAATGAATCAAAGGGAGCATCCATGAGAAGCGACCTCTGTAAGCTATTGGATACTGGTGATTCTTTCCCTCAGATGGAGTTTCCTGTCGTGCGCGGCGATATGGTCTATCTTCCAAAAGATTTCAACAGACACTGGAACGTATTTCTTATCTATCGCGGTCACTGGTGACCGTTCTGCCGCCAGCAGTTGCTGGACTTCCAAAGAAGCATAGCCGAGTTTGAAAAAAATAATATCAGGATCATTGCGGCATCATCCGACACCAAGGAGGAAGCGGGCAAGACAGTCGATAAATATGGATTGACCTTTTCCGTGGGATACGGTCTCATCCCAACCGAGGTATCGGCAATCACCGGAGCATTCTTTCATCCTGAAAAAAACTTCCTTCATGCGGCCGGGTTTGTTGTTAGCCCGGAAGGCAAGATCGAGAACGCCGTATACACCAGCAATGCCATCGGTAGACTGACAGCCAGCGATTGTCTGGCATTTATTAAATATGAGATGAGTCTGTGAATGATATGTCGCGAATGAAGCGGAGAGGCCCTTACGCATGGAAACACGTACCTTGGTACTTCCTCAAGACGAGAACAACAAGATCCTTATTGAGAACGTCCACCCTGCTGAGTGGAAGAACCCGGAACCCGCTCCGACGTACAATCTCGTTGTGGTCGGTGCGGGAACTGCCGGCTTGGTCACGGCTGCGGGAGCTGCGGGGCTCGGCGCAAAGGTTGCGCTCATCGAGCGTCATATGCTTGGAGGCGACTGCCTCAATGTCGGGTGCGTCCCCTCTAAGGGGATCATCAGGGCAAGCCGCGCCGCCTACGACGTCAGAACGGCGGCCCAGTTCGGTATCGGGTACGGCGAGGATGTCCCCATCGATTTCGGCAAGGCTATGGAACGTATGCGACGGATCAGAGCCGGGATCAGCGCCCATGACTCGGCGGAGCGTTTTAGCAAAGAACTCGGCGTAGACCTTTTCTTTGGCAGCGCGAAATTCACCGGTTCGGACAGCATCGATGTCGATGGCAACCGCCTGCGGTTTAAAAAGGCGGCGCTTTGCACCGGCGCACGCGCATCCGCGCCGCCTATCCCGGGCATAGAAGAAACAGGCTTCGTGACCAATGAAAACGTCTTCTGGCTGACGCACCTTCCAAAGAGGATCGCGGTTATCGGCGGCGGTCCCATCGGCTGCGAGCTTGGGCAGGCTTTTGTCCGCATGGGGAGCGAAGTCACCATACTCCAGCGCGGCGGTCACGTTCTCCCGAGGGAAG